>NZ_JAKZKT010000013.1 GCF_022808645.1 Bacillus litorisediminis | reverse complement strand
CATGTGAAAAATGTGGAGGAGAAATGTACCCTGAGTATTATAAAGGAGTACAAGGGATAGAGTACAAAATATCAGACATACGCTAAACAAAAAAGGACCGGGCGGTTTTTGCCCGGTTTTTCTTAATGTGGGGAAAAGATCTCTGAGAAGCATAGATGATTGTTGAGTCCCAAATAAGGGGTTCATTGACTGGAAAAGGGGGGTGAGTTCCGAGAAGGGGTGCTGAGTCCGGAATAAAGGCTGGTGAATCCGGAATAAGGGTTGCTGAGTCCGGAATAAACGCTGGAGATCCGGAATAAAGGCTGGAGAATCCGAAATAAAGGGTGCAAAGTCCGGGATAAAGGGAGCTGAGTCCAATAAGGGTTGCTGAGTCCTGAATAAAGGCTGGAGAATCCGAAATAAAGGGTACAAAGTCTGGGATAAAGGGATGCTGAGTCCGGAATAAGGGTTACGAAGTCCCTGATAACAGGTGCAGAGTTCTGATAAACTGGTCTGAGTTCGGTAAAGCAATTACTAAGTCCGGTTAATTTGTTCTGAATTCGGTAACACCACTTCTGAGTTCGTTATAACGGTTCTAAGTTTGGTGAAATGATTACTGAGTTCGGTAAACCACCCTCTGAGTTCGTTCAAATAACTGTGAGTTCGATTAAATGACTCTGAGTTTGGTTATAAACCGAAAATAGGCTAGAAAATTGGCCAAAAATCAAAAAACATTGCCATATCGTCAAAAAATACAATGCCGCTGACCTTTATTAAGAGGTTCGGCCTAAATTCACCAAAACCTATTCACACTATTTTCATCCCCTGTTATAATCTCCTAGGTTTCATCGAAAAATAGGAGTATGGCGATAAAGGAGAATACACAATGAATCAGAGTAACTCGACGGTCCAAAAGCTAACTGAATATGTGCTGGTGCTTTTGGGATCTGC
Organism: Bacillus litorisediminis; assembly: GCF_022808645.1. Classification (GTDB taxonomy): domain Bacteria; phylum Bacillota; class Bacilli; order Bacillales; family JC228; genus Bacillus_BF; species Bacillus_BF litorisediminis. The sequence goes on along the minus strand of NZ_JAKZKT010000013.1, from coordinate 97,221 downwards.
CGTTGTTGCGATTTCTTTTAACGTACTGCTGCTGCCAAATCGGGTGGCATCTGGTGGAGTGAGTGGGATTAGTACGATACTGGATGCTTTGTTCGGTTGGGAGCCGGCTTTTGTCCAATGGGCTTTAAATATTCCTTTGTTTATAGCGGGTGTGCTTTTATTAGGGTTTCAATATGGATATAAGACACTGGCCGGGACGTTATTTTTGCCGCTGGTGGTATTCCTGACGAATGACTGGGAGCCTTTCACGCTGAATCCGCTGCTTGGCGCTTTGTTTGGCGGAATGGGGGTAGGTTTAGGTCTCGGGATTGTGTTTCGTGGGCATGCTTCGACAGGAGGAACTGATTTAGCGGCACAAATTTTACATAAATATGCAGGTTTGAGTCTGGGAACTTGTGTAGCGATTATTGACGGGCTGATTGTTTTATCAGCGGCTATTGTGTTTGATATTGAAGGCGGTCTTTATGCTTTGATTGGTTTATATGCAACGAGTAAGACGATAGATGTCGTGCAAACGGGTTGGAAGCGTTCGAAAATGGCCCTTATCATTACCGATTATGAGCAACAGATTCGGGAAGCGGTTTTGCATAAAATTCCGCGTGGTGTGACAAAACTACAAGCATATGGCGGTTATACCGATTATGCCAAATCTGTCCTAATGTGCGTTGTGGATCAGACAGAATTTCAAAAATTAAAGGACATTGTTAAAAGTATTGATGCACATGCGTTTGTTGTCGTGATGGATGCATCTGAGGTTTTAGGCGAAGGATTTAAGCGGAATTAATTTTTCAATCAAATGGAGGGATCTTCGTTGTCTAAAAAATGGATGGCTTTCCTCATCCCGACCATACTGCTCGCTTTATCAGCCTGCGGCGGGGGAGAGGAAGAAGAAACACAGGAAAATGGGGCTGAGCCTAGCGCCATTGAGGCAGAGGCAAGACCTATTTATGAACAAAATTGTCTCCAATGTCACGGTCAAAATTTACAAGGAGCCGGTGGTCCATCTTTAGAGAAAGTAGGTTCGAAATACTCGCAAGCCGAAATTGAAGAAATCATTTTAGAGGGTAAAGGAACCAATATGCCTGGCGGGTTAATCCAAGGGGATGAAGCTGCGACTGTAGCTGAATGGCTTTCAACATTAAAATAATCCCGAAGTCAAGGACTCTTTTATAGGGTCCTGTTTTTATTGCTAATTTTAGGAAATAAGACTCTAGTCATTTGAACCGATCATTGAGCAACAGACCTGATTTTACAAATTCCGAGCCAAAGCCCTATTGCCAATCATGGAAAAAATAGGACTAAAAGCTGCCGTTTTCCAGTTATCGACAAATTTCAACTCTGGTAAAATAAGAAATCTAGTGAATTTGAACTAGAATGAAATCAAAATGTAATAATTTTTTTCGTTTTTTTTGACATTTCGAGTGTTATAATGTTTCTGGACCCCAAAAATAGGGTAAAATATATCCCTTTTTTAAGCGAAATTGTCAAAACATGTATATATAGTTTGTCGGATTATAGTACAATTGATTTGGAATTCAGAGTACACAACATTTGGGTGGTTATTTCATGATAGAAATGAAAGATGTTTATAAAAAATATAAAAACGGCGTTTTGGCCGCAAATGGCATTAACGTCAAGATTGAAAAAGGTGAATTTGTATATGTCGTAGGTCCCAGCGGTGCTGGTAAATCTACGTTTATTAAAATGATGTATCGTGAAGAAAAACCGACAAGCGGAGTGATTATCGTTAATAATACGAATCTATCAACTCTTCGCAACAGTCGGGTACCGATTTTTAGAAGAAACTTAGGCGTTGTTTTTCAGGATTTTAAGCTTTTGCCGAAACTAACTGTCTATGAAAATGTTGCTTTTGCGCTGGAGGCAATCGAGGAAACGCCAAAACAAATCCGCAGAAGGGTTATGGAGGTTCTCGATTTAGTGAGCTTAAAGCATAAAGCAAGAATGCTTCCATCTGAGCTTTCAGGAGGAGAGCAGCAGCGAATTTCGATTGCACGTTCGATTGTAAACTCGCCAAAGGTTGTCATAGCGGACGAGCCCACAGGTAACCTGGATCCTGAGACAAGCTGGGACATTATGAGAATCTTTGAGGAAATTAATAACCGTGGTACTACGGTGGTCATGGCTACTCACAACAAAGAGATTGTAAACACCTTAAAACATCGTGTTATTGCCGTAGAAAACGGACAGATTGTGCGCGATGAAGAGAGAGGAGATTATGGCTATGAAAGCTAGAACTCTTCTAAGACATATGCGTGAGAGCATCAAGAGTTTAGGACGCAACGGTTGGATGACATTCGCCTCAGTCAGTGCCGTAACTGTGACTTTGCTTTTAGTTGGTGTATTTTTTCTGATTATGATGAATTTAAATGAGGTTGCAACATCATTGGAAGAAGATGTTGAAATCCATGTTTATATTGATCTGACAGCTGACCAAGCAGCGGTAGAGCAATTAGGCGAACAAATAAAAGCGTTAAACGGTGTGGAGGAAGTTACTTTTTCTTCTAAAGACCAAGAGCTGGCTGCGTTTGCAGAAAGCATGGGTGATGAAGGGGAGCTCTTCGCACTATGGCAGCAAGAAAATCCGCTGCACAATAAATACATTGTCAAAGCATCAGACCCAAGAAATACAAAGGCTGTCGCCAATCAAATTAACGTGATGCAGCATGTAAGCGAGACTGAGTACGGGGCTGGCAAAATAGATAAATTATTTGATATCCTTGAAATTGGCCGCAACGTTGGACTTGTTTTAATTGTCGGCCTGCTGTTCACAGCGATGTTCCTTATTTCAAATACGATTAAAATTACGATTTTGGCCAGAAGCAAGGAAATTGAAATCATGCGATTGGTTGGGGCTACAAATGGCTTTATCAGATGGCCGTTTTTCCTTGAAGGAATGTGGCTGGGAGTACTAGGTTCATTTATCCCGATTACCTTAATCGCGATTCTTTATAAAAAAGTGTATGACTACCTGTCACCTCAGCTAGAATCTACTTTTATACGAATCTTGGACTATACTCCATTTATCTATCAGCTGTCAGGGCTGCTGATCCTGTTAGGCGCACTGATTGGTATCTGGGGAAGTACCATGTCGATTCGGAAGTTTTTAAAAGCTTAATAAATAGAAAAACCGGAGCTGATCCCATTCACTCAGCTCCCGATACATATCTCACTTTTAGTCTATGATAAAAGAAAGGCAGGGAATACTTTTGAAAAAAAGCACGATTTCGATTGTTACAGCGTTTTTTCTATTAGTAGGAACGCTTACATATAGCGTAGCAGAGGCTAATACGATAAATGATTTAGAAAATAAAAAAAATGCGATTAGTAAAGAACGTTCAGGAGTCAGCAGCGAAATCGAAGAAAAGAATGCGGAAATCAGCAGTTTACAGGCACAGCAAGACAAGTTAAAGCAGGAAGTTGAAGAGCTCGATACAAAGATTGCTGAAACTAATACACAGATACATGAAAAAGATCAAGAGATTAATAGAAAAAAAGAGGAGATTTCTATTCTTCAAGCAGAAATCCGAGAATTAACCGAAACGATTGAAAAGAGAAACGAATTATTAAAAGAGCGTGCACGTGCATTCCAGCGTTCAGGCGGATCTCTTAGTTACTTAGATGTTTTACTTGGTGCCAATAGCTTTGGGGAATTTATTAGCCGTGTTAGTGCGGTTTCTACGATTATGGATGCGGACAAGCAGTTAATTAAAGAGCAAGAAGAAGACCTGGCGAAATTGGAAAAGCTGCAAAAACAACAAGAAGAAGAGCTGGCAAAGTTAGAAACACTCCGTCAGGAATTGGAAAAAATGAAGGCTACTTTAGATGCGCAGCGTAAAGAAAAAGATGCTTTGATGGAAGAGCTTCGTAAGCAGCAAGCCAATATCGAAAATGAAGTTATGGATTTGAAAGAGCAAGAAGAATTGCTTGCAGCTCAAGAAGCGACGATGGCTAAAGCTATTGAACTCGAAAAGGCAAGATTAGCTGAATTAGAGAGACAAAGAAAAGCGGCTCAACAGTCCGGTGGCGGATCTTATCCAGCTGACACCGGCGGAACCTTTATGGTTCCTGCTGCCGGATATGTATCATCTGAGTTTGGACCTAGATGGGGCGACTTCCACTACGGTTTAGATATCGCAAAAGGTGGCCATGTGCCAGTCGTTGCTGCTGCAGATGGTGTGGTAATCCGCTCTTATTACTCGCCAAGCTATGGAAATGCTATTTTTATCAGCCATTCCATTAACGGGCAAATCTTCACAACCGTTTATGCCCATTTAAACAGCCGGAGCGTAGGCGAAGGTGAAGTTGTCACAAGAGGACAGCAAATCGGTGTAATGGGTAACACAGGAATGTCTTATGGTCAGCATCTGCACTTCGAAATCCACGAAGGACCATGGAATGCCAACAAGACAAACGCCGTCAACCCAAGAAAGTATCTCTCATTCTAATTTAATAGAATGATAGGAAGTGTTAAAAACCCGGGCAAGTGGGATGCCCGGGTTTTTTTGTTTATTGCAAGGGATCGGATGGCACCAAACTCAGGAGTAATACCCGAATCTGGCAACAAAAATGACGAAATCTTGGACGTAATACCCGAAATCAATTATAACCAGCTATTTATTATTAAAAATGCTTTATTATATTTTATAAAAACTATGTCATTGTTACCGAATTAGATGTACAATGAACTCAATCCTGCCGTGCGATAAAGGATTTACATTGAAAGGAGTTTTTCCGGTGGCTCAATCATTTGAAACCAAAGCGGTCCATTTTTCGATAGATCAAGAAACAATCAACAGAAGCAAAACGACGCCCATCTATCAGACATCTGTATTTTCTTTTAAAACGCTGGAAGAGCTAGAGTCGCATTATACGGGCGAGCTTCCATATTTATATACAAGAAACGGCAATCCGAATCCTGATGAACTGGGACAAGCAGTGGCTCTGCTAGAAAATGCTGAAGCGGGAGTTGCTTCTTCATCTGGTTTATCTGCGATCATGGCTGGGATTTTGGCTGTTTGTAAACATGGGGATCATATTGTCGCGAGTGAAGATGTTTATGGCGGGACCTATCATTTCCTTGAGCAGCAGCTTGAGCAAATCGGCATCAGCGTGACTTTCGTCAATTTTTCGCAGCCAGAACGTATAGAAGCGGCGATTGCTCCCGTTACCAAGCTTCTTTATTCAGAAACGATAACCAATCCTTTTTTGAGGACTGAATCACTCGAAACTATGGTAGCGATAGCGAAAAAACATAATCTAACGACAATGGTTGATAATACGTTTGCGACTCCATATTTACTTAGGCCACTTGAACAAGGGATTGATATTGTGATTCATTCAGCCACGAAGTACATTGGCGGGCATAGTGACGTGACAGCTGGGGTAGTGGTTGGCAGTAAAAAATGGGTCAGCCTGGCAAAGGAGAAAATTGTGACCTGGGGTGCAAATGTAAGTCCATTTGAAGCATGGCTTGCTTGCCGAGGACTAAAAACAATGGCTCTCCGAATGAGGCAGCAATGCGAGAATGCGGAGAAACTCGCATCTTTTTTACAGGAACATCCAGCTGTTGAGAAAGTATTTTATCCAAAAAACGTTTCGGTAAAAGGAAATGGGGCGATTGTTTCCGTTCAATTAAAGCCTGAGATTGATATGAGTGCATTCTTTTCTAATCTTTCTTGGGTTGCTATTGTCCCTTCACTGGCTGGGGTGGAGACTACGGTTTCTTATCCAATTGCAACGTCGCATCGGGCACTTCCGGAAGCTATTCAGCAAAAATTAGGAATAACGACACACTTAGTGCGTATATCTGTTGGTATAGAAGATTTTTCAGACATAGCGAGTGCGTTTCAGCAAGCTATGAAATTAGCTGAAAAATAAAAATTTACAGAAAAGCACTTGACGATGTGAAACCTTTTACTCTATAATTCAGTTCAAACGAACAACAAGTTCATACTTCAGCTAAATTGAATATCTCTTATCCAGAGCGGCGGAGGGACTAGGCCCGATGAAGCCCGGCAACCATCAAACAATCGGTTTGATAAGGTGCTACTTCCTACAGATCAAAGCGGATCTGAAAGATAAGAGGAGGACTCAAGCTACAATCCCTCTTCTTATGAAGAGGGTTTTTTAATTCCTCTTCATTCTATTCTTTTGATGTGTTCCCCCTTTCAAAAAAACACAAATAAAAAGACCGTCCGCTCTGTAGGAAGTTTACCTAGTTTTCATATCGGAATAATTAACAAGGAGGAAATAAAAATGACTCATGAATTCGAGAACTATCAGCCGGAAACATTACTATTGCACGGAGGACAAGAGCCAGATCCAGCCACTGGATCACGAGCAGTTCCGATTTATCAAACTACTTCCTACGTTTTTAAAAACACAGAGCATGCCCAAAATTTATTTGCACTTGCGGAGCAAGGAAATATCTATACAAGGATTATGAATCCAACGGTGGATGTTTTTGAAAAAAGAATTGCGTTGCTTGAAGGCGGGGCTGCAGCAGTTGCCACTTCTTCTGGAGCGGCTGCCATCGCCTTTGCCATCCTCAATATTGCTCAAGCGGGAGATGAGATTGTCGCTTCATCTGATCTTTATGGCGGTACCTTTAACCTCTTTTCAATCACTCTTCCTAAATATGGAATCAATGTTAAATTCGTAGATCCAAAAGACCCTGAAAATTTCCGGGCTGCAATTACTGATAAAACAAAAGCCGTCTTTGCAGAAATTATCGGCAACCCAAGCTTACATGTCCTTGATGTTGAAAAAGTAGCGGCTGTAGCGCATGAAAATGGAATTCCATTAATCGTTGATAACACTTTTGCATCCCCAATCGCTTGTCAGCCTATTAAATGGGGAGCCGACATCGTTGTTCACTCTGCGACCAAATGGATTGGCGGCCATGGAACTTCAATCGGCGGAGTCATCGTTGATGGCGGTACATTTGATTGGAATTCAGAGAAATTCCCTGGGTTCACTGAGCCTGACAGAAGCTACCATGGGCTTCGTTTTGCTACGGATGTCGGCAATGTAGGGTTTGCTGTTAAACTTAGAGTCCAATTGTTACGTGATATAGGTGCTTGCTTAAGCCCGCAAAATGCCTTTTTATTCCTTCAAGGACTTGAAACCTTACATTTACGCATCGAGCGTCATGCAGAAAATGCTTTAAAGCTAGCTCAGTATCTGCAGAATCATCCAGCAGTTGAATGGGTTTCCTATCCTGGATTAGAGCAGCACCCTTCCCATGAAGTCGCCAAAAAATATTTCAGAACAGGCTTCGGCTCGATTGTGAATTTTGGTATTAAAGGCGGCAGAGAAGCTGGCCGAAAAGTGATTGATAATGTGCAGCTCTGGTCTCATGTTGCCAATGTCGGCGATGCGAAATCACTGATTATTCACCCTGCATCTACTACTCATCAACAGCTGAGCCCAGATGAATTAAAGTTAACCGGAGTTACGGAAGAGTTGATTCGTCTTTCCGTTGGAATTGAATCCATCCAAGATATTATTCATGATTTAGATCGGGCTATCTTCGTAGCAACAGGCAAGTCTTCCGAAGTAGAAGTTGCGGCTGATCGCGAGGAATGACAGTGACGGACGGAAATAGTGATACATGGTTAGACGTGATCTGTTTTTGCACTCCTTTCAAAAACTCAGATGAAAGAGTTGAGGCCTTTGACATCTAGGCTGAATTACCAATATAAAACCAATACTGTTCAGATTGGGGACATTATCCTTGAATCAGGTGACTGTTTATCAGCAGTAGAGGTCGCCTATGAGAGGGCTGGAAATTTTAATGGCCCTGCGGTTCTTGTATGCCATGCCCTGACAGGGAATCATTTTGCTGTCGGTACCAACGAGAATCCAGGCTGGTGGAGCGGACTGATTGGTCCTGGCGGTTATATCGATACAAACGAATTTCAGGTCATTACTTTTAATGTGCTGGGAGGATGTAATGGAACCACGGGTCCAACGAGTACTAATCCACATACAGGGGAGCCATACCGCGGCAGCTTCCCGTACCCAACCATCCGTGACTTAGTCCGGGTTCAAAAAAGGGCATTGGAACTTTTAAAGATTCGCTCACTTCACGCCGTTGCCGGGGGCTCACTCGGGGGCATGCAGGTGCAGGAATGGGGACTCTTATATCCGACATTCATAAATCACCTTATTGTCTTAGCTTCTACTCCGGAACTAAGTGACTATGGAATGGCATTTAATAGAATTGCGATCGAAGCGATTCAAAATGATCCGAACTGGAATGATGGTTTTTATGATCCAAATGCTGAACTTAAAGGATTAGAGATTGCGAGGATGGCTGGTATGATCACATACCGAACCCCGCAGCTTTTTTCCAAGCGGTTCGAGCGCGAAGTTAGAGAGGAGGGCTCCCCAACTTTGTATCAAATCGATTCATATTTAATCTATCAAGGGAAAAAATTACGGCAACGGTTTGATGCGAATAGTTATTTGAGATTATTGCATGCGATGAACAGCCATGATATTGGCAGGGGACGAGGCGGCTGGGAGAAAGCTTCCCGGCAAATTCAAGCAAAAGTCCTCGCCCTCGGCTTTAAAGGGGATCTGTTATACGAGACATCCAGAATCGCCGAGTTCGCTGCAACAGTCCCGGTTGGCCACTTTTTCGAGGTCGATACCGTCTTCGGCCATGACGGATTTTTAGTCGAATTCGACAAATGGGGACCGCATATTAAACGGGCGCTTGAAGAAAAAACGGTTAAAGAGGAAGTCGGGTAATGGTTATAGCCGGCTTTTATAAAATATGCTCTTTCCTATTTTAGAGGGGAGAGCTATTTTTATTGTTTTTTGTTATATCAGGTGCCGAGTTCGGAAAAAGAGGTGCCGAGTTCGGAAAAAAGGGGTGCCGAGTTCGGAAAAAGGGGTACTGAGTTCGGAAAAAGAGGTGCTGAGTTCGGAAAAAGAGGTGCTGAGTTCGGAAAAAGGAGTGCTGAGTTCGGAAAAAGAGGTACTGAGTTCGGAAAAAGAGGTGCTGAGTTCGGAAAAAGGAGTGCCGAGTTCGGAAAAAGAGGTGCTGAGTTCGGAAAAAGGGGTGCTGAGTTCGGAAAAAGAGGTACTGAGTTCGGAAAAAGGGGTGCGGAGTTCGGAAAAAGAGGTGCTGAGTTCGGAAAAAGGAGTGCCGAGTGCGGAAAAAGGGGTGCCGAGTTCGGAAAAAGGAGTGCTGAGTTCCGCAAAATGGTGTCCAGTTTCTAAAAATCTGTATCAAGCTCCAAAAAACGAGTAACTGATTTCGAGAAAACCGTTCCAATCTTGTGAAATTAATCTCGGGGTTTGTCTCATAATTTATAAAGCCTGTACATATATTGGAGTAAATGCCTGTACTATTACGTGTTGGCAGATTACATGGCAGAATGAAGCAGGTTAGGGGGAGCCCGAGTGAAGAATAAAAAATGGCTGGCAATTACATTGTCCTGTTCAATTGTAACAGGAACGGGTGGGTTTTTAGTGGGGGCGAATCCCTTTTTTGAAGAGGAAAAGGAAGAGGCCCAACCCAACCAATCGGATTCATACATATTGAGTGACAGTTTGCGAAAGGTGCAGCGTGCCTTTGATTTAATTTCGACAGGTTATGTGGAGGAGGTTCCAAAGGAAGAGCTGGTAGAAGGAGCGATTCAGGGGATGCTTTCTGCTTTGGAGGATCCTTATTCGGTTTACATGGACGAGGAAACGACCAAGCAGTTTTCCAATACACTTGAATCTGAATTTGAAGGAATCGGAGCCGAGATTAGTAAAATCGAAGGGAAGATTTATATTATTTCTCCTTTTAAAAATTCCCCTGCAGAAGAGGCCGGGTTAAAGCCGAATGACGAAATTATTTCGGTTGACGGGAAGAATGTATCGGGTATGGATCTGTATGATGTAACCGAAATGATAAGAGGGGAAAAGGGGACGGTAGTGAATCTCGTGATTAAGCGGGAAGGACTCAGTAAACCGCTTGAAATCCCGGTTGAGCGGGCAGAGATTCCAAATGAAACCGTGTTTACCCAAACCTTTGAAAAGAATGGAAAAACGATTGGGTATGTTGAAATTACCTCATTCTCGGAAAATACGGATGAGGATTTTATTAAAGAGCTAAAGGCATTTGAGGAAAAAGGAATTGACGGTCTGTTAATAGATGTGAGAGGAAATCCAGGCGGGCTGCTTTCGAGTGTGGAAAATATTTTAAAAGAGTTAGTGAGCAATACAAAGCCGTATGTTCAAATCGAGGAACGCCGCGGCAACCAGATGCAATACTTCTCAAACAAAAAAGAATCGAAGGATTATCCGGTCGCTGTGTTAATTAATAAAGGAAGTGCGTCTGCTTCTGAAATTTTAGCCGCTGCCTTAAAAGAAGTGGAAGGTTATACACTCATTGGTGAGAAAACATTTGGCAAAGGGACTGTTCAGCAAGCCGTGCCGATGGGGGATGGAAGCAATATTAAGCTGACTCTCTTTAAATGGTTAACACCAAATGGCAACTGGATCCATGGCAAAGGCATTGAACCTAACGTTGAGATTGGCCAATCGGAAGTATACTATACCCATCCTATTCAGCTAGAAGAACCGCTAAAGCGGGATATGAACAATGAAAATGTGAAGAATGCACAGGTTATTTTGGATAGCTTAGGCTTCGAACCTGGCAGAACGGACGGATACTTTAGCAATCAAACTGAAATTGCCGTTAAAGCCTTCCAGCAAATTAAAGGAATGAAAATGACTGGGGTTATCGATACGATCACAGCGGCAGCTTTGGAAAAAGCAGTTATCGAAAAAATGAATGACCCTCGCTATGACCTTCAGCTCCAAACCGCCATAGAAATCATTGCTAAAAAAGAAAAATAGGTTCTTCCTCCATAGGAGTTTTATATAAAAGAACGTGCTAAATTAGCGGCACGTTCTATTTTTTTGAAACAGAGGGACGGTTCTAGTGTTGCAATCGAGCAAAAAATGGTCAAAAATCGGTGACAAAGGAGGAGGTGGGACCTTAAGATAAGAGATAAGAAACCCCAAAATCGTTGAAAAAGCAGAAGAAAGGTCTTTGATATATGCGATGATGGCCAAAATTCTTTCGTTAGACTATTGACACTTGTGTTGTTATTAATATATGATTATTTCTTCTTCAATCATTAATAGTAAACAATTTACATAATTTACACGATTTTACGACGATTAATGATTTTCATGCTATAGAAATTGAGGTTTACAAATATGAATGCAGAACAACGTAAAAAGATAACGATATTAATGATTAATATGTTTATTGCCATAGGAAGTTTTGGTATTATTATCCCTATTTTGCCCGGCATATTTAGAGTCCATTAATCAAGGCGGAACAGCTGCAGGACTAATGATTGCTCTATTTGCGGGTGCGCAGTTAATCTTTTCTCCAATTGCGGGAAAATGGGCGGATCAATACGGACGCAGAAAAATGATTATTTATGGATTAATAGGATTAACGCTATCCATGTTTGTTTTTTACGGTTTCAGTTCTATTTGGTGGCTTTATGTTTCACGTATTATTGGCGGTATTGGAGCAGCGTTGCTCGTACCGGCGATTTTTGCGTATGTTGCGGATATTACAACATTGGATCAACGTGCAAAAGGCAATAGTCTCGTATCGGCAGCCATGTCACTAGGAATTGTGATTGGACCAGGGATTGGCGGCTTTTTAGCTGATTTTGGCTTAAAGACCCCATTATTGATATCTGCACTAGTATCCCTTGTTTCCGTGATATTTTCTGTCTTAGTTCTTAAAGAAAGCAGCACGATGGAAATAAAGGAATTCCCTAAGGATGAAGAATCGATGGCTAGAAAAATGATCCGTTATGTGAGTATGCCTTATTTTATTCCGCTCATTATCACCCTTGTTATGAGTTTTGGTTTAATGGCATACGAATCGGTTCTTGGTCTATTCGTTGATCATCAATTTGGGGCTACTCCGCAGGAAATTGCGATTATGGTCACATCTACGGGGATCGTAAGTGTCATCGTGCAGTTATTTGTTGTTGATCGGATCGTTAGCCGCTATGGAGAAGGAGTTGTCTTAAATATCTTTTTAGGAGTAGCGACAATAGGCTTTCTTTTCTCGCTATTTGCATCTACTTATGTATTTTTCTTTGGGATCACTCTTTTAATTTTTCTTGCCACATCCATTCTCCGGCCAGTCTTAAATACTCTAATTTCCAAAATGGCAGGTCATGAACAAGGCTTTGCCATGGGTATGAATAATGCTTACATGAGTATAGGGAATGTATTAGGACCTACTCTGGCTGGGATATTATACGATATGAATATTATATATCCATTCGTTATGGGGCTTATTTTCTTAGTCCTGACACTAATCGTAACGATAATCTGGCAGAAACGATCTGTTCGAAAAAATAATCAGATAAAACTTGGGGAATTATAGAAATAGCTTGTGCAAAAAAAGCCTTCCCTGGTTTGAATATGAAGATATGGCAATCATTCATGGTTTGTCAGGGGGTTGTTGATTTCATTATCAATAGCTCTTTTTTTTGAAAAAGATTTACGTAATCAGAGGGACGGTTCTTCTGTTTCTGAAACAGAAGAACCGTCCCTCTGTTTCACACCCCTAATCCAAAATAAAATATTGATTTCTTTCCCTGAAATTTAAAAAACTTCCTCTTTTTCCCCTATTAATTTGCTACAATAGAGAGTAATAGATTTGCATCGAAAGGTGATTACAAGGGTGGTGAATTTGTGTGACTAGTGAGTGGATGGTAGAAACTTTACAGGCAATGGGTATCTTTTTTATAATTCCTATTTTCTATTATGTAATCTTTTATGCAGTTTTAATGGGTTATCGGAGGGTAAAGCGGGAGCGGTCCCAGTTTAAAGCCCGAGTCTATGATGGCTTTAAGGAGCTCCGGACGGCATTTAAATATAGTCTCCTGACGGGAGCTGCTCTTTCTCTTGTAACGGTTGTTTTAGGAGTAACCGTTTCACCCGGTGTTTTAACCTTAGGCGGGCTTTTATTTTTCCTCCTTTCCTTTACATTGCAATATCAGCTTCTTTCACCTGCCTATGTATTGGGAGGAGCTTTCATCATTGCATCCATTCTGCCATCCTTTATGGAGGAGATTCCTGTTTTAGGGTTTCCTATTGAAATGAATTCCAATACAATTCTTTCCTTTTTGCTGCTGCTCGGATTGCTGATTGCGGTTGAAGGGTATTATATTTTGAAAAATGGCGATGCGTTCACTTCACCCATGCTTGTCAAAAGTAAAAGGGGCCGGATGATAGGTGTGCATGAAGTTGATCGGTTGTGGTTTTTCCCTCTGATTTTGTTCGTTCCGGGTGAGCTGTCTGTACCATGGGAATGGTGGCCAATCATCCCTATAGGTCAAGACTTGTTAGCACCTTTGATTCTTCCGATTCCAATTGGCTATCGAAGACGGTTCCAAGGGCTTCTTACATATGTAGGAACTAGATTAGAAGGGAAATACGTCCTCCTGTTAGGGGTAGTGATTACAGCAGCGAGCTTTTTAACCTATTATGGATTATTCGTAAGCTATATTATCATTGGGGCAGCGATTCTGGGCAGAGAAGGGATTGCACTTTGGATTCGAATGAAAGACCAATCAAAGCCAAGTCTATACACTTCCCGAAATCAGGGGCTTGTGATTTTAAGTATCCATCCTTTTTCTCCAGCGGAAAAGTTAGGGCTTAAAGTGGGGGAGGTTGTCACTAAAGTAAATGGACATGTTGTGCGGACACCCGAGGAATTCTACTACTACCTCCAGCAAAACAGAGCTTATTGTAAGCTCGAGGTTCTAAACTTTGACGGCGAAATGCGATTTGCTCAGCGCGCGCTTTATGAAGGCGAACATCATGGGCTTGGATTGCTGTTTGTGGAGGAAGGGAAGGATTACGAAGCAGAAGTGGTGTAACATAAACTTGGCATTTTTCATAACGAACCCGAACTGGATGTATCAGGCAGATAATGGCTTCTATTTCTATATAAGAATAAAGAGTAAGTGATAAGGATATTAGACAAAAAATCCAACTAGGTCTCTAGTTGGATTTTTTTCTTTTCAAACTATCACAGAGCCTCTATTTTCCTCGGAAACACCATTATGTAAATCCCTCTTTACACCTGCTCAATAAAGTTAAACAAAATCGTAATCATTCGTTAATATTTGAAAATTAAAATGAATTTAATTGCAGAATTTGATGAAAATTCCAGAGTAAAGGGGGATTTGAAGGAAATTTGCAACTTAATTTGTCATTTTCTGTAGCACAATTTTTAAATTGATGGGAGAGAGCAGGAGAATGAAACGAATCCTTTCTATCATTCTTTGCCTGGTAATCGTACTCAATCCATTTGTACATACCACAAAGGCAATTAGCGATTCCGTTGAGCAGAATGTCATAGAAAATAATAGGCCGGTTATTTTTACAGAAGTTTATCCCAATGACCAATCAAATAGCCATATAGATGGGGCAGGGGAAAATGATTTATTTGAGTTCGTGGAAATCTATAATACTACGAATAATGATTTAGATTTTAATAGTCTGTATAAAATCCGATATGATTATGTATCTAATAGTAAAGATTTAACCGTAACTGCTGCAGATGATGCAGCCAATTTTGACGTTATTATTCCTGCAAATAGTCCGGCTGTATTATGGGTAGAGCGGACAAGCTCTAACATTACCGGTGCAGCAGCAGAGGTAACAGAGGAAGATTTTAGGGAATATCATGATATTCCTGCGGAAGTGCCTGTCTTTAAGCTGCGCGGACAAGATGGGCTGAATAATACGGACAGAGGGTTTTACATCACAAACAAAGAAAATAATGCAGACATTATTAGCCATGTTCATTATACAAGTGAGGATGTTGGGGACGGCTTAAGCTATCACACAAGAGCTACACAGAATGGCCTAACAGTGGCTAGTTTTGTGAAAAAAGCTGAACCAACAGCTGGGGTTGTGAGTGAAGAACAGCTCATTCCGGCGATTAACCATGAACCGGTTATTATACATAGTCCTGTTGAATCAGTACAAGAAGGTTCAGATTTAACTATAACCGCAACCGCTGAAGATGCGGATCAAGATCCTCTTACTATTCATCTATTTTATCGTAATGATTCTGCTTTAGAGTATAAAGAAGCGGATATGTCACTTGAAGGTGACGACTATTCTTATACCATTCCAGGAGCAGAAATCAGCGGAAGCTCCATTCATTATTATATGACCGTAAGTGATGGGACGGCTTTTGTTCAATCCGATACGTTTGAAGCAGAGATTATTGCTTCTGCTGAAGAAGAGGTTCCAGCAGAACAGCCCCAAGATCCTGCAAAACAGTCAGACTTTTTGATTCTTTTTACGGAGGTATATCCGAACGACAAGGATAATAGCCAGCTGCTGGTGAAAATGAAATGTCTGAAGCCGAACAGGCAAAAATAGCTTATTCAGATGGTGAATACCTAGTTAATGATTCGACAATGGGATTCCCCTATCACCGATTTCAGGTAACAGTAGAGGAAGAACTATCAGCAGGAGATACAGTCGAGCTTTATTGGAAAGGGAAAACCTTCCCGAATCGTAAGGTAACCCTTTATGCATGGGACTATGCAGAAGAAAAATGGGTAGCATTGAATTCTGCCATAGGCGATGCGGATGAGAGCGATATGGTTCTGACTGCGGAAGTAGATAAAGAACATTTCATTAAAGCTGGCAAAATCCAGGCAATGGTCCAGGACGAAGTAAAAAATGCAAATGATCCATTTACCATTCTATGGGCAACCGATACTCAGTATTATGCTGAAAGCTATCATTATATTTGGGACGGTTTAGGTGATTGGATTGTAGACGAATATAATAATGGAAAGTTTGAGTATATGATTCATTCCGGGGATATCGTTAATGTTGCAAACAGTGATGAGCAATGGATGGTAGCTGACCGGAATCTGCAAAAACTAGATGATGCCGGAGTCCCATACGGTGTGCTTGCTGGAAACCATGACAGTATCATCGATGGAATTGACTACTCTTATTACCATAAATGGGTCGGGGAACATCGATACAAAGATAATCCATGGTATGGCGGCTCAATGGACAATAATCGGAACCACTATGATTTAATGTCATTTGGCGGTCATGACTTCATTATTCTTTACCTTGGCTTTGGCTTGGAAGATACGCCAGAATCGATTGCATGGGCCAATGAAGCGCTGAAAAAGCACTCTGATCGAAATGCTATTTTAGTGATGCATGCCTACTTAGAATACAGTGCAACACTGTCAAATATGTCACAAAATGTATTCGACCAAATCATTGTGCCGAACGAAAATGTAAAAATGGTTGTGGGTGGCCATTATCATGGTGTAGCAACTCGTGTTACTGAAATTCCAAATCAGGATGGATCCACGAGAAAAGTTCTAGAAATGCTTGCTGACTATCAAGGCGGTCCGAATGGCGGAAATGGATATGTCCGGTACCTGACATTTAATCCTGTTGATGAAACGGTGGATGTTGTCACCTATTCTCCAATTCTAGATGACTATAACTTCTTTGATGAAGAAGGGGTTGATAGTTTTACAGCAGATTACCAACTAATCGATATCAATAAACGTGTTGCAACAGATTACTTCAGTGTAAATGTCTATTCTGACCAGTTGATCGGTACTGATAAAGGAGTATCGTCTGGTGAGAAAGCTGCCGCGAAGTGGACAGGCTTGCGACCAAATGAAACGTATTATTGGTATATGAGCATCACAGACGAGTACGGGGCAACAAGACAATCTGATATTTTCCGATTTACTACAGTTGCTGGCAATTCGTCAACAGGTAAACCAGACAATAGTAGTAACGCGGAAAAAACCAAGGGAAAATAATAGTGCAGATAAAAGGTTATGGTAATGAGCAAAATGTACTGTTAATAGAGTACTAATGCTGCATAATTAAACCATTGTAATAACCGATGCCTATTTTGCCTACGAATGTAAAGTATCAGATTTTGTGAATGATGCTTTTGCAAGTCAGGCAATCCATTATCAAAAGATAGGTTTTCATCTTATATGCAGGAGTACATCGCCTGTTGCCGGTACTATTTTTTGTAACTGCACTTGTAATTTGAAACAGTTGGGGAGAGGTATTAATTTTCTAATTTTACCATCTCCCTGAAACTGAACAATTCTTCCTGGAAATTATGTTGTTCTGCAATTTTCTTCTAAAACGATCCTTCTTTACCCTCTAAAGTTCTTTTCTTGTTAATAGAATACCAGCATAATATTGAAATAACCCCAGAAGCATGTAAACCAAACAACTTTTTGAATATATATACACCCCTATACTCCAAAAGACCTTGCAATGGATGGACAAGTGAATTATAATTTTTCCATAATATCTGAAAGTTCTAAAGATTTTAAAACCAGGAGGCAATCTATGAAGAGATTTGTAAGGGGATTCATTGTTCTAATTAGTGTAATCGTCATACTAGCTGGATGCGGCGGCAATCAAGAAACAGGTACTGAATCCGAATCTGGAATATCAGCCAAAATTGGTGTTATTTCGTACATAACTGGTCCTGGTGCAGCGTATGGTGAGGCTATTACTTCTGCACTAGAATTGGCGCAAAAGGAAATTAATGCAAAGGGAGAAGTACATATAGAGCTTGTAATAGAAGATTCTGCAGGTACTCCCGATCAAGCCCTTTCTGCTGCTCAAAAGCTTATGAACTCAGAAAATGTAACCGCGATTATTGGGCCGACATTGAGTACCGAAATGGAAGTAGTTGGACCTGTGGCTGACCAAAATGGGGTTCCGATTATGGGAACGTCTACGACAGCACAAGGAATTCCGCAAATCGGAGATTATGTCTTCAGAGATTCGATCCCAGAATCACTGGCGATTCCAGCGTCTGTAGAAAAAGCAGTTGAAAAGTATGGCGTTAAGAAAGTAGCCATCATGTATGGAAATGATGATGTCTTTACGAAATCTGGCTATGACTCTATGAAAAAAGCAGCGGAGGATTTGGGACTTGAAATCGTAACCACTCAAACCTTCCAAAAGGGTCAATCAGACTATAAAGCGCAGTTAACTGAAATTAAAAATCTCAATCCTGATCTAATTTTATGTTCTGCCCTCTACAACGAAGGTGCCGTTATTATGAAGCAGGCACGTGACATCGGTATTGATGTTCCTTTTGTAGGAGGCAACGGCTTTAACTCGCCGCAGGTCATTGAGATTGCCGGCGCTGCTGCTAACGGATTAATTGTGGCTACACCTTGGTTTACGGGTAATGATAATGAAAAAGTCCAGGAGTTCGTTACAGCCTATAAAGAGGAGTATGGCAAGGAACCGGACCAATTTGCTGCACAAGCTTATGATGGGCTTTACATCATCGCAGAAGCTTTGAAAAAAGCAGGTGAAGCGGACCGTGATAAATTGCGTGATGCTTTAGCCGAAACAAAAGATTTTGAGGGAGTACTTGGTACGATTTCTTTTGATGAAGAAGGCGATGTCATCATGGATCCAATTGTTCTTACGATTCAGGATGGCGCATTTGGGATTTTTGAATAATAGGTTTTACGTATTGATGTAAGCTCTATTAAACCAATCATATTTAATAAATAGGATCATGGCGGCCTACCCATTGTGCCGCCATGAGTGTTTCTTTTACCTAGGCACTGTTAAACTTACCAGTTGATTTCCGTTACAGGCACTCGCTTTCCGCTGGCGGTACGGGGAGTCTCCTCGGCGATTATCACCTGCTGGGTTTCCCTTATCCCGTACGACCACTTTTCACTGCTCTGAATAAAATTCTTAAAATTTTTACTGTCAGGCAGTGGAAATGAGTCTAGTGCCTTCCACTCCAATCAACCAACATAGAGCTCCAAATCAACAATTAGCTTTAACATAGCCTTTAACTAAGAAAATGGCAGGAGAAGGATGTGAATTCATGTTACTCGAACAACTAATCAATGGAATTACGACAGGAAGTATCTATGCCATTGTTGCTCTCGGATTTACGCTCGTATTTGGGGTACTGGGGATTATTAACATGGCCCACGGGGAAATTTTTATGTTTGGGGCCTTCATGGGAGTTGTGATAACCAGTACGTTAGAGGGTTCGATTTGGCTGGCTTTCGCTGTTGCGATTGTAGTCACTGCCATCATGGGGTGGCTGCTTGAATTTTTTGCCTTGCGTCCGCTCCGGGAAAAGCCGGGTGTGTCTCATTTAGCTCCTTTAATTAGTACCATCGGTGTTTCGATTTTCTTGGAAAACTTGGCGGATAAATTTTTTGGATCTGGAAATCAGCCGGTAACCAACAGTTTTTCAGAAATTCGATTTACGATTGGAACGGTCAATATTTACCTTGTGCAAATTGTTATTTTTTGTATATCGATTGCACTTATGATCGCATTATCATATTGGCTCTTAAAAACTAAAGGTGGAAAAGCGTTACGGGCCACTGCAGAAAATTTAGAGACTGCTAGTCTTTTAGGTGTCAACGTTAAGCGGATCATAACGATAACGGTTGTTCTTGCCTCATGTATCGGGGGAATAGCAGGCATTCTCGTAGGAATGGCATTTAGCTCAGTGAATCCGCAAATGGGACTCTCGATTGGATTAAAAGGACTGGCGATTATCATTTTAGGCGGAATGGGAAATGTCAAAGGTGCTGTTGTGGGCGGTATGATTCTGGGTATATCAGAAACGCTGGTTGTCACGGTTGGGTATTCTGGTTATCGCGATGCCATTGCATTTGTCATAATCATTATTATTTTGTTAGTACGACCACAAGGCATTTATGGAAAAAAAGCAGCATGATTATTTAAGGGGGTGAGTCCATGCTGGACTTGATACTCAATCCATATTACCTGCAAGTGGCTTCATTTATTCTTATTAATATCATTCTGGGATTAAGTATTTATGTAACACTTGCATCTGGCCAACTATCGCTTGGAACTGCCGGATTTATGGCTGTAGGTGCTTATACAACTGCGCTATTGACAACGAATCAAGAAATGCCAATCATCATTGGCATTTTGGCAGGCGCTTTATTAGCGGGAGCAATCGGCATTCTAATTGGAATAGCTGCTCTCCGATTGCAAGGCGTATTTCTGGCGATTGCTACACTGGGATTTGGTGAAATCGTTCGTGTCATTCTCGTAAACATGGAATCTGTAACGAATGGTGCGATTGGAATATCCGGAATCCCGCAAATGGGCAATCAAATGTATGCCAGTCTCGAAAAATGGGGGTTTTCAGCTGATTTATTAGGTTTGCAAAGAAATCAGTTTGTTTTTCTTTCAATCTTCATTGTGCTTTTGCTAGTCGTTATTTTTCTAATCTTCTTTTTTGTAAGGCAAAGCAGCTCTCGTATAGGCAGGGCATTTTCTTCGATAAAAATGGATGAAAACGCAGCTGCTTCGATGGGAGTTAATGTTACCTATTATAAGGTGCTTTCTTTCGTACAAGGTGCTATTTTCGCTGGACTAGCCGGAGCTCTGTATGCACATGTGATGTCTTTTATCAGTCCTGAAGATTTTTCTTATCAGCGTGCTGTAGAAATCTTGGTATTTACTGTATTTGGCGGAAGTGAAGTAGTGGCAGGTGCTGTTTTCGGAGGATTCTTCCTGACATTGCTTCCAGAAGTATTACGGCCGATCAGTGAGTATCGTTATATGATATATGGATTGTTATTAGTAGCTTTGATGTATTTCCGGCCACAAGGAATCATTGATCAACATATGCTGCGCGGATTCAAAGCACGAATGCTAGCTAGAAAGGGGCGGTCCCATGGTATTAGCAGTAAAGCAGATCAGTAAGCAATTCGGGGGATTAACGGCTTTGTCGGAAGTATCCTTTTCGATTGAGAAAGGGGAAATCTTCGGATTAATTGGACCGAATGGAGCCGGGAAAACAACGATGTTTAATATGATTACTGCCATGCTTACGCCTACATCTGGCGACATCTATTTATTTAATGAGAAAATCACAGGATTAAAGACTCATCAAATTACCGAGAAAGGAATCTGCCGAACGTTCCAAAATATCCGTCTGTTTTCAGAGATGTCCGTATTGGAAAATGTAATGATGGGCACCCATTCAAGGACCAAAGCGGGTGTATGGAGCAGTGTTTTTCGGACAAAGGCGCAAAAACAGGAAGAACAGAACATACAGGAGAAAGCCCGGAATCTATTAGATACAGTCCATTTACTTCATGAAGCAGATACGATTGCAAAAAATCTGGCTTACGGACAGCAAAG
The DNA here is from genome assembly GCF_022808645.1 of Bacillus litorisediminis. GTDB lineage: Bacteria > Bacillota > Bacilli > Bacillales > JC228 > Bacillus_BF > Bacillus_BF litorisediminis. The sequence goes on along the minus strand of NZ_JAKZKT010000013.1, from coordinate 75,942 downwards.
AAGATTAGAAATTGCACGGGCCCTTGCCAGCGATCCGATTCTGCTTTTATTAGATGAACCGGCTGCAGGCATGAATGAACAGGAAACTGAGGAGCTGCATCAGCTGATTTTGAAGATTCGGGACATGGGGATTACGGTTCTGTTAATCGAGCACGATATGCCGCTTGTAATGAAAACATGTGACCGAATCGCTGTTTTAAACTTTGGCAAAAAAATTGCCGAAGGAGTGCCAAAGGAAATTCAAAGCAATCCTGAAGTAATTGAAGCTTACCTCGGTTCGGAGGGAGATGATGAAATTGCTTAAGATCTCAGGAGTACAGACGTTTTACGGAAATATTCAGGCATTAAAAGGCGTTGATCTTCAGGTTGAAGAAGGAAGTATTGTCACGATTCTTGGGGCAAATGGTGCCGGGAAATCGACCTTGATGAAGACGATTGTTGGCTTATTGAAACCAAAGCACGGATCGATTCATTTCCTCGGCAATCCTGTAACGGGATTGCGTCCCGATCAGCTAATCCGAAAAGGAATTGCCCTTGTCCCTGAAGGAAGAGCGATGCTATCAGATATGACTGTTATGGAAAACCTCGATATGGGTGCATACCACCGTAAGGACAATGATGTTGTAAAAGACATCCAAGCTGTAATGGAACGCTTTCCGATTTTAAAGGAACGACAAAATCAGCTTGCTGGAACCTTGTCGGGCGGTCAGCAGCAAATGCTGGCAATTGCCCGAGCATTACTTGGAAAACCAAAGCTATTGTTAATGGATGAACCTTCCATGGGTCTTGCACCGCTAGTAGTTTCCGATATTTTTAAACTTATTAAAGAAATTAACGATGCAGGAACAACGATTCTGCTCGTGGAACAAAATGCGAGACAGGCGTTGAAGATTGCGGATTACGGCTATGTATTGGAAACGGGGAAAATCATTGCAGAAGGAAATGCGAAGGAACTATTAGAAAATCCGCGGATTGTTGAAGCTTATTTAGGTGCATAGGCTAGTAATTGTCTGACATAGAAATAAAACAGGGAAGGGGAACCATGCTCTCCTTCTCTTCTTTATAGAGAGGGTGTGAAGGTGTGAAGGTATCTTTATTTATTACCTGTCTCGGAGAAGTATTTTTTCCGAATATCGGGAAGGATGTCGTTGAAGTGCTGGAACGATTAGGCTGTGAGGTTGATTTTCCAAAGGAGCAAATCTGCTGCGGACAGCCCGCCTATAACAGCGGTTACAGAAAGGAAGCAATCAAGGCAGCCAAGCATATGATTAAGGCCTTTGAGCGTTCTGAATATGTAGTCACACCGTCAGGTTCGTGTGCTTCAATGCTTCACGAGTATAAAGGGTTATTTGAAAATGACTTGGAATGGTACGAGAGGGCACAGGCTTTGGCTGAAAAAACCTATGAATTTACGCAATTTATTGTAGACGTTCTCAAGGTGGAGGATGTAGGGGCAGTCTACCCGGCCAAGGCAACCTATCATTCCTCCTGTCATATGTCTCGACTTCTTGGTGTTCAGGATGCTCCTATAAAACTGCTAAAACATGTAAAAGAATTAGAGCTTGTTCCGCTTGCCAATAGCTATGATTGCTGCGGTTTTGGCGGAACATTTTCAGTCAAAATGTCTCCAATATCTGAACAAATGGTAGAAGAAAAGATCCGTCATATTGAAGCTACGGAGGCTAGCGTACTAATCGGCGCAGATAATGGCTGTTTAATGAATATTAGAGGACGTTTGAATCGTCTTGGGAAACCGATTGAGATCAAGCATATTGCTGAGATTTTGAATCATCAGATATAAAGTTTACTGAGCCATCGGAAGGTCATACCCATTCCATGTACGACTGGAGGCTGTGAGATGTCTATTAAAATTGGGGATAAACCCTTTTATGATCATGTAGAGCAAGAGCTGAAAAACACGTTTATGCGAAATGCGATTGCTTCAGCTCAGGATAGCTTACGTTCGAGAAAGATTCAGGCAACGACTGGAGATGCAGATTTCGGAGATTGGGAAGAGTGGCGCAAGGCGGGTGAAGAAATTCGCAAGTTTACACTCGAGAATTTAGATTATTACCTTGAACAGCTTAGTGAAAAGGTTGCAGAGCGCGGGGGACATGTGTATTTTGCGGAAACAGCTGAAGACGCAAATCACTATATAGAATCTGTGATAACACAAAAGAATGCGAAAACAGTTGTCAAAACCAAATCAATGGTTACCGAAGAGATCGGACTAAATGAAGTACTGGAGAACATAGGATGTGAAGTAATTGAGACTGACCTTGGCGAATATATCCTGCAAATAGATGAAGATCGGCCGTCTCATATCATAGCCCCTGCTTTACATAAGAACAAAGAACAGGTTCGAGATACATATCGGAAAAAGATTGGGTATGAGGGCACGGAGAATCCTGCTGAATTAACAGCCTATACGAGAAAGGTGTTGCGTGACAAATTTTTACAGGCGGATGTAGGAATTACGGGCTGTAATTTTGCGGTCGCTGAGTCGGGAACTGTAACTCTTATCACAAATGAAGGCAATGCGAATATGGTAACGACTCTGCCGAAAACACAAATCAGTGTGATGGGAATGGAGCGAATTGTTCCAACATGGTCTGATCTGGATGTGCTGGTCAGTCTGTTATGCCGCAGTGCTGTCGGCCAAAAATTATCAACTTATGTGACGGCAGTTTCCCCTAATGTTGAGCAAAATGCGGTCGATGCACCGAATGAATTCCACTTGGTGATTTTGGACGGCGGGCGTTCCAAAGCACTAGGGACAGAATTTCAGGAGGCTCTGCATTGTATTCGTTGTGCAGCTTGTGTCAATGTCTGTCCGGTTTACCGTCATATTGGCGGCCACGCGTACGGTTCGATTTATCAAGGGCCGATTGGGGCTGTCCTTTCTCCAATATTAGGCGGCTATAAGGAATATGAGGAATTACCATATGCCTCCAGCTTATGCGGAGCATGTACAGAGGCGTGCCCAGTAAAAATTCCGCTTCACGAATTGCTAATCCGGCATCGCGAGCGAATTGTGGCAGGAGAAGGGAACGTTGGATTTGGTGAAAAATTTTTAATGAAATGGTTTGGCATGTTTGTCTCATCTCCATCCCTTTTTCAAACGGCCGTAAAATCAGCCCCTGTTGTTACGAAGTCTCTAGAAAGGGAGGGAATCATTTCCAAAGGTCCCGGTCCGCTAAAAGCTTGGACAGAGAGCCGGGATTTCCCTGCACCAAGCAAAGAGAATTTCCGGAAATGGTTTGACAGTCGCAGACAAGGAGAGGATGTTCATGACCAAAGGAATGATTCATAATCGGGAAAAATTTTTAGACCATATCTCGCAAAAATTGGGGAGGGATCGGAAAAGGGAGGTAATACGGCCCCAGAAACAGTATCAGCCCCAACTAAAGGTATATTCCGGGATGACTCAGGAACAGCTGCTTGATGAACTGATCTGGGCAAGCGAACGGATTCATACAGATGTAGTCGTAACAAATATTTCGTCGCTTGAGAAAGCCCTTGAGAAACAAATTGAAGCACTTGGGGGAGGACCGATTGTAACTTCCGAGGATTTCCGCTTTCTCGGATTTGGATTAGGGCTTTTCTTGGAACGGAAAGATGTCCATAAATGGAATCCCTCTCTTGGTGAAGTAAACGTGGAAATGGCTGAAAAAGCCAATATCGGGATTATGTTCAGTGATATAACACTGGCCGAATCCGGAACAGTTGTGATTTTAAATGATAAAAACAAAGCACGAGCCATCAGCCTGCTGCCAACTTCATTTATTGCAATTATTCCTAAGAGCACCATTGTTCCGAGATTTACACAAGCTGCTCACGCAATAGACAGAAAGATACAAGCAGGAGAAACGATTTCCTCCTGTGTCAATTTTATCTCTGGCCCGAGCAACAGTGCAGATATTGAATATAACCTTGTCGTAGGTGTTCATGGACCGATTAAAGTGTCTTATATTGTGGTCGAGGATCGATAGTGAAAAGGTATCCCTGTTAACTGGCAAATCCCTTCATCTGAAGTGAGCTTTCGCACTAAATTTTAATGGTTGACTGGATTGGGCTTCATTCATACGATCGTTTGTACATTTAGAGGAATATATGTCCATTTCGCAGTAATGGAACAAGTACCGGAGTGCAAACGGATCCTCGTTCCGCTAATTGTTGCAAAACGTGTATTTTTCAAAGGTTATCGGTCTCTGGTTCCGCTATTTGCCCCAAACCGAGTAATTTTTGTATGATTTTCGGCAAATAGCGGAACGTAAATCCGCTTAGGTCCACAAAACAGTGGTTTTTTGCGAAATAGCGGAACGTAAATCCGCAAAGAAAAATCAAAAAGCAAAATGGAACGAACAATAGGACAGCTGATCCTGGGTCTCCTGCCGATTTCACTATGCGAAAGCTGAGTTAATCAATAAAATGACTAAGGTTATTCACAAAAACAGATAATAAAATGAAAGGATTTTTAAAGGAGGGGTATGATGACAGAGGGAAAAAATCCAAGAGATGTAAATGCTAAACCGAATGATAAGCCAGTCAAAAAACCTGTAGAATATACGGGCGGTTTTTACAAAAAACCAGAAAAGAATAAGTAAAAAAGGGACAGCTGATTGGCTGTCCTTTATTTTTGATTAGGTTTTCTAATTGTAAATAGGTCTTCCAGCATAGTCCAATTCTGTGGGAAAGGTTCTCCTAACACCCAATAAGCTACCCCGCGCAGACGATATTCCTTTATAAGATTAAACTTGGCTTGAGCACTTTGTTCGTTTTCAAACCACACCACATGTTTTTTACCATTGTCATCTGTGTAATTAAAATAAGGAGCCTGAGCTTTATTATCAAATTGAACCGTTACGCCTTCCTTAACAGCAAGGTCTGCTGCATCCTGTGGCGCTATTCTTTTAGCCCATTCGCCGTCCTCTACGTATGGCAGGGTCCAATCATAGCCGTAAAGAGGGGATCCCATCACGATTTTCTCTCGCGGGATGACGGAAACAGCATAATCGATTACTTGTCTAACCTGAGGTATTGGCGATACTGCCATTGGAGGTCCGCCTGACCATCCCCATTCATACGTCATTAAAACCACGAAGTCCGCCAGTTCGCCATGACGTTTATAATCATGTGCTCCATGCCAGGGTCCGCTTTGTTCGTCACTTGTTTTTGGAGCTAAGGCTGTCGATACAGTGAACCCTGCATCCCGCACCTGGGGGAGAATGGTTTCAAGAAATCCGTTGTATAATTCCCGGTCCTCAGCCCGGATATGTTCAAAATCAATATTCAATGCTTTGTAACCTTTGTCCTTCATGGTTTGAATGACATTTTGAATAAAACGTTTAGATGCCGCTTTGTCCGTGAAAATAGCGTGAGCAATATCCGGCGAAAAATTCCCTTCCGCAAAGTTGGTTACAACCATCATCGGAGCGGAACCAGCCTTACGAGTCGCAGAAAGGGCCGCTTCATCATTAAGTGGAATCAGACTTCCGTCGGAATTAGCTCTGTAACTGAAAAAAGCGACGTACGATAGATGTTTTCCGACATTGTTCACTTCTGAAACTGCAGCTTTTGGATCAATTGGTTCAAGGAACCCAATGGTATCAATGGTATGATTTCCATGAGCCGTTTCCGCGGGATTAACATCTTGAACATTTGGATTCGAGGACCCAGCCTTAATCTGTTGGACCCTTGGATGCGGATTCGTCTGGTTTAGAAGTTCTGCTTCATCCGCATTTTGATTATTTCCTGCACACCCTGAAAGAGGGAGGGAAAGTAAAAATATCATTACCAAAAATTTTTTCACAAGCACAACCCCTCAAAATTTTTTACTATTTTTTGTATTGTTGAGAGGTTTTATTCTAAGTTAAAAATCTGGCTGAAAAATTAATATACTTTTCGGCTGCCCTTCACTAGCTTTGTCTATATTAAAAACCTTCAATGGAATACATACTTCCGAATATCTAGAATGAATACCCAATAACTCCCTTAAAAACCATCAATAAAAATTTAAATTATAAACCAAAATATTAGAGTTGATATGAATGATTTTTTTGGTAGCAAAGGAGAACCAAATGGAAAATCGAGTTTTTTATCTTGCCTTGGGAGATTCTCTTACTGAGGGAGTGGGAGCTTCTGAGCAAAATAAGTCATTTACGGCCCATTTCTTTCACGCAATAAAACAAACCAATGAATGTCAGTATATGAATTTTGGCAAATCAGCACGGTGTAGCGGAGAATTGCTTGAATCGCTTGCAGAATCCAATATGCGCAATTTATTGAAGAGAGCTACTCATATTACGATTACTACCGGCGGTAACGATATGATACGTGCTTATCGGAACAATGCAACCTTTTTAGAATATGTTCGGACAGTTCGATCATTGGAGCAAAACTTGAAACGGATCCTTCAATTGATTACGCAAACGAATCCAAACTCGAAGACATTCTTAATGGGGCTTTATAATCCTGGTTCAACAGATCATAGCCTGTATAAGATGGCAAATCTATTAATTCAAAGGATTAACGCAAATCTATGAAGAAACGGCCAGACATTTTAATGTTGAAACCATAAATCCGATGGATTCTTTTTTAAACAAACCACACCTGCTGGCAGATGAAGTTCATCCTAATGATTTAGGCTACAGGGTTTTGGCTGATTTATTTCTGAATAAATATTGGTCCATAAGTGGTCCTCATAAAATTAGTTAGCAATGTAATGAATACTGAGCGAAAAATGTATAAGGATGAAAAGGAAATGAATCCAAATCTATTGTTCAAACCAGTCATTTTACTTAAAATCGATACATTGATGCCTAATCCGCTGGAAGTAGCGGTCCAAACCGGACATGCTCCTGCTTTGCAATTTTTGATGGAAAATGGCAGTTATATTTCCAATATGGTTAGCTCATTTCCGACAATGTCCGTAACCATTGACAGCAGTCTCTTGACAGGAACATATGCTGACAAACACCGTATTCCAGGCTTAAATTGGTTTGATGTAACGAATAATGAGGTTATTAACTATGGGACCGGTTTTAGGGAAACATTTAAGCTAGGTACAGACCGGTTTATCTATAATATGCTCTACCGTCTGAATAACGAAGATTTAAGCAGTGATGTGACGACAATATATGAAGAATTGGCTGAAAAAGGGATCCCTTCCGCTTCGATTAATGCCTTTGTGTACCGCGGCCATATACCTCAACCAATCCATTTTCCCCGTATGCTTAGCTCATTAACCCACGGACAAAGAGAATGGACAACGGAAGCTACGTCGATTTTCTCCTTAGGGGCTCTCTCCAAACTAAGGCCGTGGAGTTTCGTACCTCAAATATTTGCGGGTAATTATAAATTTTCAGCTCGGGAACTGCGTCACCTAATTCGAAAGAACAAGCTTCCGGGATTTACTTTATGTACCTTTCAGGATCTTGACTTGCGGATTCATTTTAAAGGACCAATGGATATAAAAGGCATTGCTAAAATTGATCGGGAAATACAAAAGATGTTAAATTTGTATCCAAGCTGGGAGGAAGCGCTCAACCGCAATGTGTGGCTGGTTATGGGAGATAACGGCCATGCGCCAATGGGCAACAGGTACAGTGAGTTTATCATTGATTTGCGGAAAATCCTAAAAAAATTCCGTATAGCCCGACTGCAACGGCCTATTTACGAAAGAGATCAGCTGGTTCTATGTGTTAACCAGCGCATGGCTTATATTTACGTATTGGACAAGAATCTTCCTCTGTCTGTGATAATCGAAAAACTTAGACATGATCACCGTATTGATATGATTGCCTGGAAAAACGGCAGCTCTATTTATGTTGAATCCGGTTTGAGAAAAGGTTTATTGCACTATTGCCCAGATGGGGAATACACCGATGAGTATAACCAGACATGGAATATTGAAGGGAATCCGGAGCTTTTAGATTTGAAGCTTACACATGATAAAAAGGTATCCTTTGGAGATTATCCGGATGCATTAGCGAGGGTTTATGGCGCATTAAATTCCCATCCAGGCCGTTTTATTGTTGTGAATGCCAAACCGGGCTGTGAATTTAAAGCCCAATCAACGCCATTCCACCTTGGCGGTTCCGCACACGGCTCATTACATAAACAGGAATCGCTTGTTCCTCTCGTGATTGCAGGAACTGCCGTTAAACCTAATTATCCGCGGATTGTGGATATAAAAGACTTTGTCCTTCAGTTAATTCTTCAACAACAAACACCCGGAGTATAATCATGCAGTTAAAAATTTTTTTCTTCTTTAAAATGGGGCTCACTCATAGGCAGATATGAACATAGGCTAATGTGACTCTATTTATGAAAGGGAGAAATTTACATGAATAGTACTTTTTATCAAAGGTCCGCCAACCCTTTCTATAGTAAACAATATCCATATAACGATCTGCAGCCATTTAGGAATCTTCAGACTCAACAGTTAAAAAGTCATACTTTATCAAAGGTGGCACCACTGGTCCAATATGGTCTTTGGGAGGCTCAATTTACTTCCTATCATCACGCTATGACAGAAATAGCGGCGATCAGTTATTTAATGGGAAGAGGGTATGATCTGCATACCGCCCACTGGATTGTGGAATCATGGGAAGTTGATGAGAAATTTTAATAGATCTTGGAGTGCACTTCCTTGGCAGGAGGTGCTTCTATTTTTTTATTATAACTAACGTGCTTTGCAAAATATAAAGAATCCCTATACCCAAAATCACCGTTTCAAATAAGTTTCCCAACGCTCCTCTGGTTATGAAGGATACTCCAAGAAAACAGAAGCCAAGGGTGATAGAATAAAAAATATAAAACTGCCTCCATCCTTGTCTTTTTAGCCAGAATGGTCCCAGCCCAGCCAACACGCCTAAAAGCAGAAGGATGACAGCGGTGACTAAAAATAATAGTATGGCTGCGTCATTTATCACTGAAGAAAATGCTTGGGAAAAACCCAGTCCAACCAATGACAAGTACCCAAGCCCAAGGGCAAGCAGTCCTGTTAAAATTCCTATCAAAATACCAAGGATTTTTGTATATTTGAATGGTTTCATATGAATGCCCCTCATAACACCTATTAGGGGGTCAGCCCCCCTTAACAGGTTTATTCTTTTAAAATGTTTAATTCTTTCAGCACATTAAAGGTGATGGTTTTTGCTTTAGAGCCACTTCCATTAATATTAGTCGCAAATACCCAGACGTCTTTATTGGTTTCAATATATCCAATATACCAGCCTAAACCATAGTCGGAAAGGCGTGAACCTGTTTTTCCATGAAGAACGTAGGAATCCGTTTCTTCATTTATCATGATTCTTTTCACCGTTTTCATATGCTGTTCATCAATCGGGAGGGTTTCCTCTACCAGGTTTTCGATAAACTGTACTTGTTCTTGGGCTGATATTTTTAAAGTGCTATCCAGCCAAAATTGATCGATGCCGCCACTCAAATCTTTATTCCCGTATTCGAACTGGTTGACATAGTTTTGCATATTCTCATATCCAATATCACGGGCCATAGCCTGATAGTACCAAATGACAGAATGTCTCATCCCAGAAGCGAGGGTATGATCCCTATTCCAATCCTCAAATTCTCTTACCACACCATCCCAGCGCTTAACATCATATTCGTCACGAACTGCGTCTGTCTGCAGTCCAATTAATGCATTTGCTACCTTAAATGTTGACTCAGGCGTAAAGCGTTCTTGGCTCCGCGCTTCATTGTAGACATAGACCTGATTTGATTTCAGATTTTTAATGACAGTCGTACCTACTAAGTCCTCAAATAGTTCTTCAACCTCTAGCTCTTTTACTTGTTTTTCAGCACTAGCCGGAATGGTGGATGCAGCTCCTGCTATTATAAGTAGAATAAGCAGCAGCCATAATCTTTTCAGTTTCATGGCAAAGCCTCCTAATTGGTTTTCAGCAATGTAGGCCTTCATTACTGTTTATTCAAAAATAGTTAACTAGATTTGATAGCTTCAAGTATACTTTCTCTTATAAACAAACAAAACCAAGTTTTTCAGAGTTTGTACCCATACAGTTTGGAAGGGAATGGGAAAAATGAGAAAGTACGAAGAAATTATCATGGCCATAGAAAAGCGGGTAGAACAAGGTATATTGGAGTCCGGCAGTAAATTGCCATCGATTCGAACCTTATCAGAAGAGCTTTCCTGCAGTAAAAATACAGTAATAAAGGCTTATGAGGAGATGGAGAAAAATCATCTTATCTACTCTGTCCCTAAGAGCGGCTATTATGTGGTAGAGGGGAACCCTTTTAGCAAAAAAAGAAGTGCTAAAGGTGATAAAATTGATTTCTTGTCAGCCGGTCCAGACCCAAAACGTATGCCCTTTCTCGATTTTAAACATTGCATCAATCAAGTAATTGAAACATATAAGGAGGAAATGTTCATTTACTCTGATGTCCAAGGCCTTTATTCACTTAGGCAAGAGCTTGCTCGGCATTTACAAGATCTCCAGGTATTTACCGTGCCAGAAAGAATCAGTGTTGTAACGGGCTCTCAACAGGCTTTGCACCTTTTGATTTCACTTCCTTTTCCTAATGGCAAGACAAACATATGTGTGGAGCAGCCTACTCATCCGTCCATGATTGAATCGATTAAGTTTCAGCATGTAAAGGCGATTGGCATTGAGATACATAAGACAGGCATCGATTTTCAGCAGCTAGAGGATATCTTTAAACATCAAGACATCAAGTTGTTTTACACGGTTTCCCGTTTCCAAAACCCTACTGGCTATAGCTATTCCAATCAAGAAAAAAAGAAACTAGTAGAGTTGGCGCAAAAATATGATGTCTATATTATTGAGGATGATTATATGGGGGATTTGGATCCGAATCGGAAGCAGGACCCCATGTTTGCCTTTGATCCATCTGGAAGAATCATCTATACCAAAAGTTTTTCAAAGGTGTTATTTCCGGGATTAAGACTCGGATTGGCAGTTCTGCCAGAGGTGCTGATCCCATCATTTTTGCAGGCCAAGTTTGCGGCTGATGTTCATACTCCTGTTCTCACCCAGGGTGCATTGGAAATCTACCTCAAAAGCGGAATGTATGATGCACATATTAAAAAGATGAGAGATATGTACAGAAGAAAAGGAATCCTGATTCAGAAAGCATTTCGTGAGCATTTGCCTGAATCTGTTACTTATTCAAATATGATTTCCGGTTTCTATTCAACTGTGGAATTGCCATCACCGCTGAAGGCACATCAAGTGATAGAACGGCTGAATCAAGAAAATATATTGGTTGATGATGTCGGGAAAATGTTTTTACCAAATTATAAAAAAGACAATATGATTAGGCTCAGTGTCTCACAAGTCGAGGAAGAGTTGATTGATGTTGGAATCAAAAAATTGGCGAATGTGATTAGGAAGTTGCTTTAGAGTTTATTAGAGGAGTAACGCCTCGCTTTTTTCTCAGATCTGCTATATTTTTCCGGATCTTTTTAATTGATTTCCGATTATTTAAGCTCATATTGCAAGCGATTCCCTTTTTCTAATGAAAACTTAATAGAAACTAGAATTAAATATGATGGAAATTTACATAATGTTAAAGTTTACCAATTGTTGTGCGCAAATTTGATTTAACGTGCAAAAAATTAATTTAAGGTACAAAAATCGTGTTCATCGTGCGAAAAGATGCTAATTAAGTGCAAAATATAAAATTGACAAAATCAGGAATTCTATATTTTTTTGTAACATAACATCTCACCTCGCGTCTAAGTAAATAAATGCTACTAATGGAGGAATTTGGTGAAAACTTGCAAAATACTTACTGTTACTCTTGGAATTGGGCTGGTCCTATCAGCTTGCGGAACATCTGATCAAACTAAAGATGTTGCACCGAAGTCCGAAGATGATCCAACTAACAAAAAAGTACAGGCCGGCCCTCCTAACGATTCAGGCTGGGAGACAATTGAGATCGTCAGTAACCGGCCCATTATTGCAAAACTAGAGCAGACTGCCACAGAAACTCCTGAAAGGGATCAAGTAATGAATGAATTAAAAGAATCAAAGGAGTTTAAAGAAGGTTTATACGGTGAACCATCGGATGAACTTTTAGAAGATTTATCTGTTCAGTGGGTTGAAGGTAATATCGCTACTTCCGTTATAGAAGAAATTTATGGCGGGCATGATGTTTTTTCAAAAGAGGGAGTTATCTTTTATGAAAATCAGACTTCTGGCGCAGAACAGGCAGGTTTTTGGATAGGGATTAAAAAGCCAGATGACCGCTTAAAGGAATTAGTAGATAGACTCCAAGCGGAAGTAGACGCAGGAAGAATTAAAGCTGAATATATTTTTATTTACTATTCACCGTTTACTGAAGCGGAAAACCAGCAGTTAATGAATGAAGTGAACCAGGCGGTAAGGACATTTGTTGATCAGCATCACGCCCCAAATCTTGTTTCAGTGGGTGTCAGTGTGAACACGATTACTGGAGATATTGAGATTAGCCATAACTTTTTAACTGAGGAACAAATAGAAAGTCTCAGGCAGCAATTTCCTGAGAGGCGGCTGGTTGCAGAGCAGGAAGGTAGGATGGTTCCAAAAGAAGGAGAGCCGGATACTTTTTATCCTGAGGAACCCTACACTAATCAGTTAACTAAAGAAGGGTCATATGTAATGGAAATTGGTACAGATAGTATGCTTGTTGTGGATGCTGAGCCACAGGAATTTAGTTCTACGGAAGGCGTCGACGAGTTCTATTCCGCTATTGTATTCAATTTCCCGAATGCATGTGAGAAGTTGGTCAAAGAGTGATGGTGGAGGCATCGGGCCCAATTTTGGAATCATACCCTGGCCAAGGGACTGCGCTTTATGTTGAAGTCCTTCCTGAATACAAACCGGATGGAGCGGACCTCTCTGAATCAGAAGTTGTTCAGGTTGTTATTCAAAAAGCAAAAGAAAACGGAATTGAAGGTACTATAGCCATTCGTGAATTAACTTATGATTCGAAAACCGATGCTTGGAAAGTCAGTATTAAACAAAATGATGAAGAAAACTATGACTTTGAGATCGATGATAAATAAAGGATTTTCACTATCTGGATAGTACGATTTAATCAGAGTAACTACAAGTTTAAAATAGAGGATAAAAAAATGATATTCCTCCAATCGAAGGTTGTCTTTTGAGAGAGTCTCTCTAATAAGGCAACCTTCTTAATTTATTGGACTGTGTGATATACGGATCAAATGAACAATAATTTGAGTGTTTAAATAAAAAATGAAACAAAAATAATGTGGATACGTATATATTAACAACAAGTCAAAAGGTAATTTTTTCTATTCAATACCAGTAATGCTGTAAAGGTAAAGGAGGAAGGGAAATGGGTGTAAATATTTTATTAGGAATCCTTGCTGCTTATATCCTGTTATCATTTGCTCTATTGCCAATGCAATACAGGTATATAAAGGAATTAAAAGAAATGGATAAAAGACGCAAAGAACTTGAACTTAAACAAGATGAATACTTTGAAACAATGAGTTTTGAGACGCAACAGCTGCATTTTCATGCACAGGGGAGCATTTTGTTTATAGGAGCAAACCTAATGGCCGAGCTCTTATATAATTGGAAGCATAAAAAATAAAGGATTTAACATGAGGGGAGAAAGCAAAAGGATAGGGGCAAAAATAGTCCTTATCCTTTTTTATGTGAATATACAATAAAAGCCCTTTACTTAAAAAAGCAGGAAAATTTCATCACCAAGTCAAAATCATTAAGTAAAAGACTGGAGGTTCACAGCATGTATCAAACAAGATGGGCTGAAAGAGAAGAAATGCTTCTGCTTGCAGAATATTGGTATAGAATGGCTTGTGAATTGGGGGATATTGATGGGATTCCTGCCCCTGATTTAATGCAGGTTAATCAAGTCAGGAACTTATTTTTAAAAGAATATGATTCTGGTAACCTCCTTTTTAGAGTGGCTATGGATCTAGAGGGGAAAATCGTATCATGTGCAGGCGGTCTTTTAAGAATGGAATATGCTTTTCCATTAAGTCAGGAACTAACTCCTTTTGGTTGGATTATATCGGTATATACGGTGGAACAACATCGGAAAAAGGGACTGGCCCATTTATTAGTGGAAGAGGTTTGTGAGTGGCTGAAAGAAAAAGGAGCAAAACGGGCAAGACTTTGGTCCAGTTCGAGTGCTAAAAATGTTTACAAAGATCTAGGTTTCACTTCCATGCTTGATATGGAAAAGCCATTTGTGTAATAAGGGAGGAGCAGAATGAACAATATCCAAGCCGTATTCATTGATCGGGATGGTACGATAGGGGGAACTGGACATTTCATTCATCCAAAGGATTTTAGTCTTTATCCTTTTAGTATGGAGGATTTGAAACTGTTAAAAAATCAAAATATCAAAATGTTCGCCTTTACCAATCAGAATCGGATTAGCAAAAATCAGGCTACCATCACAGAATTTCAGGAACAGTTTAGTCCTTTGTTTTGACGATGCCTTCATCTGCCCTCATGATCAGGATGAAGAGTGTAAGTGCAGAAAGCCAAGGACAGGTCTTTTAATTGAAGCATCCCAAAAATATAATTTAGACTATTCGAGGTGTGAAGTTATTGGAGATGTCGGTTCTACAGATATGTTAGCTGCTCATGCAGTGGGCGCAATGAAAATTCTCGTCCAAACCGGATGGGGGAAGGGTTCACTTAGTGAATATCGTTATACTTGGGCAAATGTAGAACCTGATTATGTAGCAGAGAATTTTCTTGAAGCGGTTAGGTGGCTCGTTCAATAGTACCCCATAATTTCAATCGGCAAACCCTGATGAAGGTGGTTCTAGTGAAATTTCGGAACCATTCATACCAATTAATCCTTAATGGGCGCTATTCATTAGACGATGAAAGCGCCCATTTCATTATGGCCTTATAAAAACCCGTGTCCCAATCGGAACGGTCCTCGCCAGTTCCTCTACATCCCGGTTATACATACGAATACAGCCTCTTGAGACAGCTTTTCCAATTGAGGAAGGATCATTGGTACCGTGAATGCCATAATGCTTTTTCGAAAGCGACATCCACATGGTTCCAAAAGGTCCGCCTGGGTTTGGTGCTTTATTGATGATGACAAATTCCCCAACCGGTGTTTGATGAAGAATTCTCCCGACAGCAATCGGGTAGGTTTTAACAACTGTTTGGTTCCGTCTTAATGTCAGTGTTCGCTGGGAAGTTGAGACATGAATCGTATATGGAATTTGGTCTGGGTTAGGCAGTCCCGGAATCAGGATTGCTTGCCCGACATAGATTGCATTTGGATTGCTAATGTTATTGGCTCTTACAAGCGCTTGGAAAGAAACACGATAGTCCTCCGAGATGGACCATAATGTCTCCCGGGGTTTTACAATGTGATAGTACATGGCAGCCTCCAAAATCCTTCTTTTAGATTACGTTATGAATCCAGAAGTATTTTGGAAGCTAGTCTTGCTATCGATGGGTTGCGTTGAGTTCGTGAAAAGAAAGTGCTGAGTCCGGAATAAGTGGTGGTTCGGAGTTCGGATAAGTGGTAGGTCGGAGTTCGGTAAAGTGGAGGTTCGGAGTTGGGTTAAGTGGTGGCCGAGTTCGGTTAAAAGGGTCGGAGTTCGGTTAAGTGGAGCCCAAGTTCGGTAAAAGGTTTCTGAGTTCATTTAAAACGCATCTGAGTTCGGTTAAACAAATTTAAGTTCGGTAAAATGAATTCTGAGTTCGGTTATCCAAGTGCTAAGTCCGGTTAAATCAATCTGAGTTCTGTAATTGAGATCCGAGTTCTGTTAAAAAGGTGGAGACTTCTGCAAAACTTGCAGTTTTTTCCGAATCATACGTCCCACGTACTAAAAATGTAAGTTGTTTTTAGAAAAACAAGGCTTCTAAGTTCCGAAAAGCAGGATCTGAGTCGGAAATAGCCGGTACTGGGTCCGAAATAGCCGGTGCAAAGTCCGGGAATAGCCGGTATGAGTCGGAAATAGCCGGTACAAAGTCCGGGAATAGCCGGTATGAGTCGGAAATAGCCGGTGCAAAGTCCGGAAATAGCCGGTATGAGTCGGAAATAGCCGGTGCAAAGTCCGGAAAACCAGGTACCGAGTTCCGAAAACCAGGTACTGGGTTCCGTAAAACGAGCGCTGAGTTCCTTAAACCAGATACCTAGTTCCGATACACCATAATTTTTCCGGCCCCACTACTCTAAAATAAAGTCAGTCTCTTATAAGTCGCAATATTTTCTGCCGGACTCCTCTTAGCTTCGAATTTCCTTTTTGCGCTCAATCTTTGCAAACGCCCGATGCCCAATCCATGTAATGACAATAGCTAAAACACTGCCTGTAAATAATGGGATGATTCCAGGGATCAATCTCACAACCCAATATAGTATGAAAAAGGATGCAACCATGAGAAGGGTCTCTACAGGTGAGACAGCCGCAATTAAAAACGACTGTTTAATAGATTGAAAGAATTTTAAATCAAAATGAACATAAACAATAAAGAAGTATAATAGCGTGATGATATAAGCAATTGCCAGAAAAATAAAGACAGGATAAAGAAAGACTAGCTGTCCTTCATTTAACCGCAAGAATATAAAATCGTAATATAATAGATACCCCCCAGCTAGGAAAAGAAGTGCATACCGATTTGCTTTGAAAAACTCATCCCGAAAGACATTCCAAAAGCATGAAAAGATGCCGAGATCCTTATCGCCATGGAACCATTTTCCTACGATTGTGAACATCGCGACCGTGGCAGGGAAAAGTCCAAATACCACTAATCCAATAATCGAAAATACTATCCATAAAATATTTAAATAAGCAATTTTCACCATCCAAGTAGCAAGTTGATTAAAACGATCCCAACCGCTCAACCGATTTTCCCCCTTTGCCAGATAAAGTTTGTAAGCATTATCCATCTCATATTCTTCTAGGTCTTTATTTAAAGACACTTTAGAGACTTGTCTCTGAATGAAAAACGAAATAGGATTATATATAGGCTACCTGAAAATTTTAACTATTTTGTAATTTGACCTCATGCATGTCCTACATTTTACTATTTCTTTTCATTCTTTACCACCTGATGTCCATACTACACAGCTTGAAAGGAGGTAAACCTTAGTTTCTATTTTCATTATAAAACAAAATGAAAGGGGTTTTGTGAGTGAGAAAGCTTCAATTTCTTTTAATCTTTCTTTTAATAACGGGGACATTATTAGCTGGCTGCAGTCAAAATGAAGAAGCTGATACTGATGGGGAAATCGGCGGTGAGATTACCGTATGGGCTCATCCTTTTACTGGTGATCAAGATGTTGAAGGTAAGATGTGGGATGAAATTATTACCGCATTTGAAGAAGAGTATGATGTGACAGTTAATTTTGAGCAGATTCCATGGGCAAATCGGGACCAAAAGATTTTAACGGCTCTTGCTGCCAATAATGGTCCGGATGTATTTTATGCAATTCCGGATCAGATGCCGCAATATGCGGATGCTGGAATGCTGCTAGAGCTTGATCCGTATTTGGAAGGCTATGACTTAGATGATTTTGTGGATACAGCCCTTTTATCTACACAATGGAAAGGAAAGACATATGGTCTTCCAATCTTACAGGAAGCCTACACTTTCTTCTACAATACGGAAGTTATAGAAGCAATCGGTGAGGATCCTGCTAATCTTCCAACGACCTGGGAAGAATTTGCCGATTGGGCTGAAAAAGCAAAGGAAAAAGGTTATTATGCATTAAATTACTTGGGCGGCGGCTCCATGAATGGAACGATTTATCCTTGGATTTGGCAAGCAGGTGGAGACGTTATTACCCAGGATAATGAAGTGTTAATCAATTCCCCGGAATCCGTGGAGGCATTTGAATTTGTCAATAACATGTATCAAAAGGGATGGATTCCGGAAGATTCGATAACAGCGATGGAGCAGGATGCTGTTTGGGATGGCGGACAAATGATGGCTGTACTTGGTTCAGGTATTACGTTAAGTAATTTGTTGTCGAAAGACGTAATTGATTTTGTGATTGCTCCTCCGCTCAAAAACAGAGAGCAGCTCACGTATGGAACAACAGGAATGTTTGTCGTTCCATCCAATAGCGACAATAAAGCAACCGCTGCAGAATTTGTGAAATTTATGACGAATACAGAAAGTCAGAAGAAATTTAATACGGTTACTCAATATATTCCAACCCGGGAATCCGCAAAAAATATCTTTGCTGATCAGGAATTCTTAAATCAGCTTGCAGGTTATACTCAATATGCCCTTCCAGGTGTGATTCATCCAATTGGCCGCGATATTATGTCACCGATTCAGGCAGAGGTTCAAGCGATGATGGCAGGAGAGAAGACACCTCAAGAAGCGGCTGATGCAGCTGCTGAAGCCATCAAAGCAAAATTAGGGCAATAAATAGGTAAAATGATAGTTTGACTCATACAAAATGGGGGTCAGACCCAGGTTTAATGGGGTCAGGCCCCTTACATATCTTCCAATGAAATAAGGTGATGATACTGATCAATCCAAAATTAGAAAATAAAGCGGTGATTTCAAAAAAGGTCAAACTGCCTTTAAAGGAGCGGATTAAGAAAGAGTGGAATCGGAATGCCATTGTGTATATCTTTTTAATTCCTGCATTGGTCCACTTTCTTATTTTTCAGGTGATTCCTTTTGCGTTCAGTTTTGTTCTCACTTTTATGGACTGGAGAGTGATTGGGACTTCTGAATTTGTAGGCTTCAAACATTGGGAGGCCTTTTTGAATGACAAGCTTGCCTGGAGAGCCATCTGGAATACGGTCTTATTTTCGATTTACTATATTATTCCTACCATGGCAATGGGGCTGATATTAGCCTTGATTATAAACTCTGGTATTCGATTTTCAAATCTATTTAAGGGAATCTTTTTTCTGCCGGTCGTAACCTCATTTGTTATCATTGCAGGCTTATGGGGCTGGTTATTTAGGGGAACCGAATCAGGCATGATTAACTATCTGTTAGGTCTTTTCGGTGTGGACCCCCAATTATTCCTGGCAGATTCAGGTCAGGCCCTTATGGTGCTGGCCGGTTTAAGTATCTTTAAGGTAAGCGGAAGTACCATGATTTATTATTTTGCAGGGCTGCAATCTATACCGAAGCAGTTATATGAAGCAGCGAAGATTGATGGGGCCTCCCGATCCAAAATTTTTTGGACCATCACGTTTCCGCTCTTGAAGCCAATTCATTTTTACGTAGCGATCATTACTACGATTGGTTCGTTTCAAGTATTTGATTCAACCTATCTCCTTACTGGCGGTGGACCCAATTACTCGACGACCACAATCGTGTACTATTTGTACGAGCAGGGATTTACGTCTCTTAACTTAAGCTATGCGTCCGTTCTGTCTTACGTTTTATTCTTTATTATCTTAACGATCTCGCTCATTCAAAGAAAATATTTAGGTAAAGATACCCCCATTTTCTAGTACTTTGCGTATAAAATTTTGGCAAAGAGGCGGATTCGACGTAGTGAAATTATTAGGAAAAAAGTATAAGTGCAACTACGCCTCTGTTCGTTCTTTGGCAAGGCTTGCCAATCGGCGAGTTTTCTTTACCTGCTAGAGTTACAGAAAGGAGTTTGGTCACTTGGTAAAACGGATTTTTTCATATACAGTGCTAGCCCTGTTCAGCATATGCTTTCTGCTTCCATTTTTGATTATGGTTCTGGGTTCCTTTAAGGATGTTCAATATGCTTTACTTGACCCATTATTTTGGATTCCGGATGATCCTACCTGGAAAAACTATATTTATATTTTTAATGATGGATTATTCCTGAGATGGATTTTTAATTCATTTGTCATTACGGTTATACCTGTGTTAAGTCAGATGTTGTTTTGTGCGATTTTAGGCTATATATTCGCGAAAAAGAAATTCTGGGGCAGGGAAGTCATTTTTTGGGTATTTATGGCGGTTATCATGATTCCGCAGCAGCTGCTCATTATTCCGAAGTACATTATGTTTGCGGATTTTGGCTGGATTAATACGTATTGGTCCTTAATTGTTCCTGAATTGTGGGGAATTATGGGGGTATTTTTAGTCAGACAATTCCTGCAAAACATCCCTAATGATATGGAAGAGGCTGCCTATATGGATGGAGCAAATGATATCCAGATTTTCTTTAAGGTTATTTTGCCTCTCTCTTTACCGGTTATTGCGACTGTCGGAACCTTTTCGTTTATTTCCAACTGGAATGATTTATTCCAGCCGCTGATTTACATGACCAATGAAAAAATGTTTCCAGTAACCGTTGGATTAGCATCCTTGCTTGGTAAGGAAGGAAACTTTGGCATCGAAATGGCCGGATCAACGATATCCTTTATCCCGACCTTCCTGATTTTCTTGTTCTTCCAGCGTTATTTCACAGAGGGAATCCAATTGTCTGGCTTAAAATAAACAAGGCGGTAGCGAACATGAGTGAATTTAAAATAGGCATGATTGGTCTGGATACCTCTCATTCTATTGCTTTTACTAGACTTTTACATGACACGAGTGATCCCCATTGGGTGGGTGGCGGCAAAATCGTAATGGCTTACCCCGGCGGATCTGAGGATTTTCAGCTAAGCTGGTCTCGTGTTCAAGGGTATACAAAGGATATGAAAACTAGATTCGGAGTTGAAATTACAGCTTCCATTGAAGATGTGGCTGCCGAATGTGACGCGATTTTACTTGTATCGGCAGATGGGAGAAAGCATTTGGAGCAATTCGCTTTGATCGCCCATTACCAAAAACCCGTTTTTATCGACAAACCATTTTGTGTGTGCAGCCGTGATGCGTATAAAATGCAACAATTGAGCTTGACCTATCAAACTCCCATCTTTAGCTGCTCAGCTCTTCGGTTTACGGAGAATTTAACACAAATTCTATCTAAAAAGGATCTAGGTCGGATAGTGGGTACAGATTGCATGGGACCATTAGATTTTGTTGAAACACAGCCAGGGTATTTTTGGTATGGGATTCATACGGTTGAAATGTTATTTGCGATTTTAGGAACTGGTGCAGACTCTGTTCGTGTATTCGAATCAGATGATCATGAATTTTTAATGGCCAGATGGAAGGATGGACGAATAGGAACCATTCGCGGTGATAAAAAAGGGAAGCTTCCATTTGGTGCGACCATTCATTTCGATTCTCGAAGTCAATATGTAAATGCCAGCCAAAATCAGACACCTTATTATGCTTCCCTTTTACAGCAAATAATAGGATTCTTTCAGGATCACGTTCCGAGAGTGGCGGTTGATGAGACAATTGAAATTATTAGATTCATAGAAGCTGCTAATGAAAGTAAGGAAACTGGCAAAGCAGTTCTCTTAAGATAACAGGTAAATCTGCTATTTAGCGACTTCATCCATGATAAAACTAAGCCTGTAGATGCGCCGTGGACGTCCTTTATATGTGATCTTTTCTTCACCGACAATATCAACGATTTCTGCATCCATCCATTTTAGCAAGATTCGATGAGCACTGCGGATTGTAATGTTAAGAGTTGATGCTAACTCCTGTGCCGTATAATCATATTTTTTATGCCGGGCAACCCTTGCCATTAATTTGGTCATATATGCAGCAGACATTCCGGCTTTTTCAGCTTTTTCTAACAGCTGTGCATCTGTGATTGATAAATCATATTGCTCGTATTGGGTGTCCGTTGTGATATCAACTGGTCCCAGAACGCTTTTATCTTCACGAACGATATAGCAAACGTTGCCTCCCAGTTCCTTTGCTTGGCCTAGAGCAAGGCGGGCATGGCTTCCGGCTTCCGCTGCTGTCCGGCCAAAGCCGACGCCAACACTAAGGGTAATTCCCATTTTATTGTTGGCTTCCTGAAGCAATGGGATAAATTTGTAACCCCTGGTTTCACGTTCAAATATGCCGCGTGTAGTGATAAAAGAGTACTCCTTGCCGCCTAAGCTGATTAAATGGCCGTCTAACTGTTTAATGTAATCCAATAACATTTGCTGGATTTGCAGTTTAAGCAGCTGGACATCGTGCTCTGAGGCATAGCCTTCAATCAGCTTTTTAAAATTATCTACATCAATTAGTCCGAACACAATTTGCGACTCTTTGTTTCTCCGTGTGGTAGTGGCCAGTAAAGCTCGCTCTAGCGATACAATCATATCCTGGTTCGTAGGAGTGACCCATTCATTTGGGATATTCATTTCCGTCAATTTAATGGATACCTCTTGGATTCCAGTAAGGGCAATTGCTCCATCCTGCTGATGGTTATGTACGTGGAATTTGATAATATCGCTGATCATCGGCGCTTGTGTGCTGCTCTTAAATACATTTAGCTCATATTGTTCTTCCTGCAGTTCATGGAGAATTTGTTCTACATATTTACGGTCAATCGTATCAATCGACAGCCGCTTTAAACCGTAGCTGTTTTTTACCATAAATAAGGAGCGATACAGGCCTGTCCCCATTAGAGGTACATAATGGACGGGTATAGGAAATTCTAATGTTTGTTTAGCCAATTTATAGAGGTGATATTCGGTGAACATTAATACATCGACATCGTGCATTAACTCTCTGGCCTCATCTGTGATATCGCTGTCGGGGGTAACGGTTGAGAAGATGGGTTTAAAATTAGGAAAGGATTTTAGCGTATATTTAATTTTTTGAATTAAAGCTTCTGGACCAATGACCCCTATGGTAATCTCTGAATGATCCTTTACTCCGTGATTGATTTGCATGTTCTGATCAACTCCTTATAGACACAATAAAGACACGTCTCTTAATAAATATATTAAAGATAATATAACTAATTGTCAAAATAGTTAAAAAATAATCTCTGGTAACATCTTCTTTTAGATTAAAAGACCATTTAAAGACTTGTCTTTTAATGAGTCGGTTCATAGAATGTAAGGTAATTATTCGCAATATTCTGTCATGAAGCGAAATAGAACTATTGATATTTAAAGAGGAGTGATGAAATGAAAACTGTTGCAGAATTAGAAGAATTTATGACGGCCCCGTCCAATCGGCTTGTAACTGATCTTCAATCTTTAGATGGTGACATCATGATCCTGGGAGTAGGAGGAAAAATGGGACCAACCCTGGCGAAATTGGCAAAAAGGGCAATTGATCAAGCTAAGTTAGATAAACGTGTAATCGGTGTTTCAAGATTTTCCTCAGGAACACTGCAAAAGGAATTACATGACTTTGGAATTGAGACAATTGCCGCTGATTTACTGGATGAAGATGAACTCCAGTCATTGCCGAAAATAAAGAACATAATTTATATGGCAGGTCATAAATTTGGAACCGTAGGGAATGAACATTACACATGGACTATGAATACATATCTGCCCGGCCGGGTTGCTGAAACGTTTTCGGACTCCCGAATTGTTGCTTTTTCAACTGGGAATGTCTATCCCTTAACTCGCGTTGTCAGCAATAACAGTTCTGAAGAAAAAGGGGTAAACCCAGTTGGCGAATATGCTCAGTCATGTTTAGGCAGGGAGAGAATTCTCTCTTATTTTTCGCGGAAAAATAACACACCTATGCTTTTATTTCGATTAAATTATGCGATTGATCTCCGCTACGGAGTGTTGCTTGAAATTGCTAGACAAGTAGCAAAAGAGGAGCCGATTGATTTAACGATGGGCAATGTCAATGTGATCTGGCAGGGAGATGCGAATGAATTTGCGATACGTTCCCTATTGCATTGTCAATCGCCTCCAAAAATTTTGAACATAACGGGCCCTGAAACCCTTTCCGTCCGCTGGCTGGCGGAACAGTTTGGCAAACGATTTGGAAAGCAGCCTCAATTTGTAAACGATGAGGATGATTTTGCATTATTAAATAATGCTTCACGTGCCCATCAATTATTTGGCTATCCGAAGGTATCCGTTCAGCAAATGATTCATATGATTGCGGAATGGGTGATGAATGATGGCGCTACCCATAATAAGCCGACTCATTTTCAAGAGCGTGAAGGAGTATTTTAAATGATGGATGCAGCAATTAAAAAAAAATTGTTTGAAGGAACCGTTATCCCCGCTCATCCGTTGGCCCTAACGAATGAGCGGAAGCTAGATGAGAGAGGACAGCGTGCGCTAACCAGGTATTACATCGATGCTGGGGTTGGCGGTGTAGCTGTTGGAGTGCATACGACACAGTTTGAAATCCGTGACCCGAGATTTAACCTCTTCGAAAAAGTGTTAGAGATCGCAATCGAAGAAATAAAAAAGGCAAACGTGCCTGATTTTATAAAAGTAGCGGGAATTTGCGGCCCTGCAGAACAGGCCATAAAAGAGGCTGCTTTTGCTAAGAGTATCGGATATGACTTAGGACTTCTCAGTATGGGTGGTCTTCAGGAATTAACCGAGAGTCAATTGATTGAACGCACAGAAAAAATCGCAGAGATTATTCCTGTTTTTGGTTTTTACCTCCAGCCTTCAGTAGGAGGCAGGGTCTTGTCGTATGATTTTTGGAAACAGCTAGCAGATATCCCAAATGTTTATGCCATCAAAATTGCTCCTTTTAACCGCTATCAGACACTGGATGTGGTCAGGGCGGTTGCTCATTCAGACAGGCGGGATGAAATTGCGCTTTATACTGGAAATGATGACAACATTGTCAACGATCTTCTGACTACCTTTCGGGTAAGAGTTGGGGATCACCTCGTTGAAAAAAGAATTGCTGGGGGTCTTCTGGGGCATTGGTCCGTTTGGACAAAACGCGTAGTTGAATTGTTTGAAGAGATAAAAGCCGTACGGGAACAAGACTATATTCCTAGTAAACTTTTAACAATAGGTCAGGAAATAACTGATGCAAATGGAGCATTTTTTGACGCAAAACACCAATTTAAAGGAAGTATTGCCGGAATAAACGAAGTATTAACAAGGCAAGGAATTCTGCAGGGGAATTGGTGTCTGCTTGAAAGCGAACAATTAAGTCCTGGTCAGAAAGAAGAAATTGATCGCATTTATGCGGAGTACCCTCACTTGCATGACGATGAATTTGTCAAAGCCCGTTTAGATAATTGGCTCCAAAATTAGAAGGAGGGAAGCCTTTGAAAAAAATAGTGGCTTATAATCGTTCGGTTAAATTAGTAGAAGACTCAAAGCCTGCCATTAAACCTTCTTATGTGCTGGTGAAAACTTTATATTCGGTTATATCACCGGGTACTGAACTCCTGGCGATTGAATCGAGTGAGGGAAAGCAAATACCGCTTGGGTATAGTGCAGTGGGGATTGCGGAGGAAGTCGGAGATCAAATAGAGGATTTAAAAGCTGGGGATATTGTTGCATGCTATGGGGCTCCATATGTACATCATGCTGAGTACTTACTGGTTCCGAAAACATTGATTGCTAAGGTTCCAGATCATGTCGATCCTAAAGAGGCAGCTCTCGCTGGGATTGGGGCGATTGCGATTCATGCACTTAGGGTTGCAGATTTACATTTTGGTGAAACAGTAGTCGTTGCAGGATTAGGTCTGCTTGGCCAAATGATAGCAAAAATCGCGAATGCGGCTGCCTATAATGTGATCGGATATGATCTTCATGAAGAACGGACCACCATGCTTCAAAGTGAACCTCATCTAAAAACACATACAACAATCGAAGGATTAGAAAATGAAATTTACACCTTAACAAATGGGCATGGTGCCGATGCTGTACTGCTTTGTATGGGAGGAAAACATACACCGCTGACAGGCGAGAGTCTTAAATGGATTCGAAATAAAGGCAAGGTAGTTATTGTTGGAGACGTTGAACCGGAATTTCCGCGGAGCCTCCTGTTTAGTAAAGAAGCCCAGATTCTGATCTCACGGGCTGGTGGGCCAGGCCGTTACGATAAGGTGTATGAAGCTGAAGCGATAGATTATCCTTATGGCTTTGTCCGCTGGACGGAAGGCAGAAACATTAAGGAATATATAAGACTTTTAAGTGAAAAAAGATTGGATGTTAGTGCATTTATTACGGATGTAGTTGAATTTGAAGATGCTTCAGTGGAATTTGAGAAATTACAAAATAAGAAAACGACTACACTTACTAAAATAATTAATTTTAAAAAGAAGTCTGAATGGTTTATAGATGAATCCCCTCATGTATTTGCTTTTACAGACAGCAGAAAGGAGGCTGCAAATTTCGATTCTTCCATCATTGATCTTGGCAGTCCGATTCAAACTGCACAAACGATTGATGCTGTATATTCAAAGGAAGACGGTGCCAATATTGTTTACACCACGGTCACGGGAAGTGCTTCATCTGGGGACTGGGCTAAGTTTAATGTAATCGATATCGATCATCAAAGGCTTCTTCATTCCTACCCATTAGAAGGAGCCTCAAATGCTTGGGCTCATTGTTTAACGCCAGATGGCCGAGTTTTTATCGGTGCTTCCAGGAAAATGTTTATGTACTCACCCGAAACAAAACAAGTTTCAGATTTAGGTGTTCCCATAAGCGGTGCAGAATCAATCTGGTCATTAACAAGTGATGAGCATGGCAACGTGTATGGAGGGATTTATTCTGCTTCGATAGGCGGCCGTGTTTTTAAAATTGAAGCGGAAACATTACAAATAACAGACTTACTGGGGGAAAGCGTAGATCCTGCCGAGGACTATATTCGATCGATCGCATATTATAACGGTTATGTATATGCAGGAACCGGTACAACCAATGGCCGGGTGTGGAAAATCGACCCGGAAACGAAGGTAAAAGAACGGATTGAATTACCGGGAACGCCAGAAGACCCAATTTACAAAGGTCAATACGATAGCATGGGGTCTGTTTATGGAATGAGTGTAGTCGATCACTATTTATTTGCATTCTTTAATGGACCATCGATTATCAGGGTTTATGACCTTGACAGACAGGAATGGCGGGAGCGGGGTTTAACCAATATCCGCGGGTTAATGGCAGTCACGGGCCAGCATGATGGCAAGGTTTATACAAGTAAGAAAGATCAATATATGTGGGAAATTGACATAGAGACATTGGAAGAAAGAATTGCGATGCCTTTTGATGGTTCGATTCGCAATAGTCAATGGATGGATGTACAGAATCAGACTGAATTTGAAGGGCTGGCTATGGTCACAATCTCGTTTGACGGAAAAATTGTTCTATCTGACCCGCGGATTCAAAAACGTGTTGTTTTGCCTCCGCTGGTAGATGGGCAGCCGCTGAATTTGCAGGCAATGGAAACGGGACCGGATGGAAAAATTTATATCAGCAGCTATATGGGGACAGAGGGGGCGGTCTATGATCCGGAAAAACAGGATCACTTATCCTTATATAAATTAGGGCAGGCGGAAGGAATGGGAAGCGTTGAGGATACTCTTTATTTTGGTTTATATCCAAAAGCCGAAATCGTTGGCTGGGATACAAATCATAATATCCCCGAATCTGGCCCAGCCTTGCTCTTTGAAATTGGTCATGAACAAGACCGCCCATTTGTTCTGCAAGAGGGAGCGGGGAAATTATTAATCGGGACTATTCCTGGCTACTCCGAACATGGCGGGGCTTTAACGGTCTATGACCCAGAGGCATCGAAGGATGCCAATCAGCCCGTTTTTGAAGTTTACCGAAACATTGTAGAAAATCAAAGTATAGCAGGTTTGGTTTATAAGGATGGAATGATTTATGGATCAACGACGATCCATGGCGGTTTAGGTTCAGACCCAATCGCCATAAAAGCCAAACTATTTGCCTGGGACCCTGTAACAAAAACAAAGACTCGGGAATGGGATCTTGGCTTAGATGGATTAAATGAGACTGTACCAATGATCAGCGGATTAACAGTTGGTCCAGATGGGCTGATCTGGGGAGCCGCAAATGGCTATGTTTTTGCTTTTAATCCGCAGACGTATGAAATCGTGAAATCGAAAAATGTGTACCCTGAGATTACAAACTATGGGCGCTGGAGACCGGTTAAACAATATTGGGGAATAGATGGACTCCTCTATACAAATGCAGGAGGAACACTAACCGTCATAGAACCTAATACCATGGAAAGTAACATCATTGCCGAAGATGTTTCGATATTTGCTCTAAATAAGAAAAACGATATTTATTTTGCCCAAGCTACGAAGGTACTGAAAAGACCAGCCGAACAGCCAAACAATCTGACTTGGATTATTCCAGAGGTGCTGATTGTGGATACCCCGGCGGAAATTCGTGTTGAGGCGGAGATGTACGGCTGGACTGTAAATGTATCGAAAATAGCTAAAATAGAAAGTTCTAATCCGGAAATAGCGATTGTCGAAGACGGAAAAATTATTCCAAGGCAGCCAGGGATCGTTACTTTTTCTGGTACATATATGGGCATTTCCTTGCCGATGCAGGAAGTGAAAGTTAAAATTCCGGAGCCTGTCCAATCATATTTAAAAGTTATAAATAATAGTTTTGAACAAGTTGATGAATCAGGCGAAATAGATGGATGGTCGCTTTTCAAAGGAAAACAGAGGGATTCATCTTTCTCTACAACTGAAAAA
The DNA here is from genome assembly GCF_022808645.1 of Bacillus litorisediminis. Lineage (GTDB taxonomy): Bacteria > Bacillota > Bacilli > Bacillales > JC228 > Bacillus_BF > Bacillus_BF litorisediminis. The sequence goes on along the minus strand of NZ_JAKZKT010000013.1, from coordinate 47,493 downwards.
GCTCGTTCAGGTCAAAGAAGCTTGAAATTGGTTGATGAAACGACAAATGGAAAAACTGAATATCAGTCGGATTTCATTAGAATTGAAACAGGTCGGATATACACAGCTGGTGTTGATATCTTTATTAGCGGTAAAAGCAATGATGAGCCAAACGATTTACCGACTGCAAACAGCCAGTCATTTTTCCAAATTCGTTACTTTGATGAATACGGAGAGGAAGTAGAAGCCGTTGAAATCACAAATGATAAACTCCGGATTCCTATTGAAGAGTGGTTTCATGTAAAGATTACAAGCACGGCACCGGAACACGCAAAATATGCAAGACTGATTTTAAACGGCTACTATGGATGGATGACGGCAGAATATTATGATGACGCCTACATATATACGGTTGTAGATCCAAGAGAATTACCTGGGATAGAAGTGATGGCTGTAGAAAGTAAGGATCTCATTTTTGGCTCTGATTTAAAACTTATGGTAAGAGCTAATCAAGATGCTCTGATTGAAGTAAGAGAGGGAGATGTCATTGTTGCAGCCGGAACGGGTCAGGGCGATGAGCAGGTAACATTGGTAATCCCAGCACCGTCTGAAGGAGCTCATCAATACCAGGTGTTTGTATATAAAGAGGGAGTTGGTTATGGTACACCAGTTGCTCTCCCAACTGTTAACGTTTATGGTCTAACCAGTTTAGAAGCAGATCCCGAAAGAATTGAATTGATCGTTGGCGCTGAAAAAGAGCTTAAGATTTCGGCTATCTATGGACCAATAGTTATTGATGTTTCTCATTCCGCTGCGTTATCTTCCAATCCTGAAGGCATTGTCGCGATGGATGGAAACATCGTCAGAGGTATGAATGAAGGGGAAGCAACAATCATAGCTGAATTCAATGGTCAATCTTGTGAGGTGCCAGTCGTCGTTTCTATTTCTCAAGAACCTGTCAAAACCTACTTGCCTATTGTGAATCATGACTTTGAGACTATATTGCCAGACGGAACGATTCCAGGCTGGTCGATTAGAGCTGAAAAGGCAGGATATACTTCGATTTCTTCGTCTGAAGAACAGTCGTTATCAGGCAATAGAAGTATCAAATTAATAGACGCTACTACAAGTGCTTATACAGCATTGCAGTCAGATTTGATCGAAGTAGAGCCTGGAAAGGAGTATACAGCTGGTGCAAGTGTATTTTTAGGAAATCCTCCAATTAACCCCGATACGGGCTCGCCATTTTCAAGCAGCCGAACCTTATTTCAGGTAAGGTACTATGACGAAAACCGACAGGAAATTCCGATTACAAGCGGTTTAGGAATTACCTTCGAAGCACCAAGAGGAAGCTGGATACAAAAGGAGTTTACTAGTGTAGCTCCAGCCAATGCAAGATATATTCGGATCTTACTATCCAGTTCGAATGCATGGGTAACAACTGCCTATTATGACGATGTTTATCTGTTTACCATGGCAGAAACAGCTGAATAAGGACGTTTCTTAGCCAACTTTAGCGGATCCTTATTCCGTTATCAGAACGAAAACCTGAACTTTAAGGAATGAAGCGGATTCTGATTCCGCTATTCGTACAAAATCAATCAAATTTGACGAAAAAAAGCGCAAATAACGGAACGAGGAACCGAAACCAAGCTTCAAACCAGGATTTTTGAATAAATAGCGGAATGAGGAACCATTAGATAAGTTTCGCGGATCCTCATTCCGTTATCAGAACGAAAACCCGCACTTAAAAGGGCTGAAGCGGATTCTGATTCCGCTATTCGTACAAAATCAATCAAATTTGACGAAAAAAAGCGCAAATAACGGAACGAGGAACCGAAACCAAGCTTCAAACCAGGATTTTTGAATAAATAGCGGAATGAGGAACCATTAGATAAGTTTAGCGGATCCTCATTCCGTTATCAGAACGAAAACCTGCACTTTAAGGGCTGAAGCGGATTCTGATTCCGCTATTCGTACAAAATCAATTTTCACGAATAAACAATCGTAAATTTTCAGGGTATCGGAACGTATGTCCATTCAAATTCTAAAACACGGTTTTTGGCAAACATTTCGGAACGTATGTCCGTAAACAAAATCATCACAGTAAAATCGAATTGAACCCGCGGGTCAACCTTACTTAATTCAACCTGCGAAAGATAAGTTTCTTACTTTACAAAAAAGGTGCTGATTAAAATGGAACTTCTTAAAGTGGCTCTCATTGGAGTGGGAGCGATTGCAGAGTCCACCCATTTAGTGTATGTAAAAGAGCATCCAGATGTATCAATTGAAGCAATTGTAGATGTCAATCTCGAGCGTGCCAAGAAATTAGCAGAAGCTCACGGTGTTCGCCATTATTTTTCCAGTATCGATGAATTAATTGCGTCCATTCAAGTTGATGCCGTAATTATCTCAACACCAAATCAGACGCACATGCCGATTGCCAAAAGGGCGGCGGAGCACGGAATTCATGTTTTTGTGGAAAAACCAATCGGCACAGATGTAAGCGAGGTAGAAGAGTTCCTTGAGGTTGCCAGGAAAAATAATGTGATTACAATGGTCGGGATGCCCCACCGTTTTCGCAGAGACGTCCAGGTTTTAAAGGAATATGCCGAGCAGAATACGTTCGGGAATGTCTATTATGTAAAAGCAACATTATTTAGACGTCGCGGAACTCCAAAGGGCTGGTTTACAAATAAAGCTCTTGCTGGCGGCGGGGCGATGATGGATATAGGTGTCCATGTCCTTGATTTAGCCTGGTGGCTGATGGGACAGCCAAAGGCACATTCGATTACAGGAAAAACCCTATCAGGTCTGGGAGACTATCAAACTAAGTTTGTATCAAGCTGGGAATCAAAGAATAAGAGCTTAAATGCCAATCATGTATTTGATGTAGAGGATTTTGGCGCAGCATGGATTCGTTTTGAAAATGGAGCCGTTTTATCCCTTGAAATTTCTTGGGCAATTAATGGTGATCAAAATGAAGCGATATCCATTGATATTTTCGGGGATAAGGGCGGGGCAACGTTATCTCCGCTTGCCATTTTTAAAGAAGAAAACGGGGTATTAGGCAAGACCACCCCAATTTTTCAGGAAAATCAAATTTTTAAAGATGAAATGCATCATTTTATTGAGTGTATCCGCACAAAAGCGAAGCCATTGATTACGGGTGAAGATGGATATGAAGTGTTAAAAATGCTTCTTGCCATCTACGAATCTTCGGAAAAACAGAAGGAAGTTATTCTTTAATTAATCAAGGGGGAGTTAACATGCTAAAAGTTGGCGTAATTGGAGTAGGTTCAATTTCGAAATACCATATTGAACCTTATTTAGCGAATCAGCAAGCAGAATTAGTCGCATTTTGCGATATTAATGAAAAGCGGCTTGAAGAAAAAGGAGCTCAATACGGTGTAAGCCAGTTATATCGTGACTACAGAGAATTATTAAAAAATGAAGAGATTGATGCCGTCAGTATATGTACATGGAATCATTCACATGCTGAGATCGCAATTGCTGCTTTGGAGGCGGGGAAGCATGTGTTGGTTGAAAAACCTTTGTGTGTGAGTGTTGACGAAGCGATGGCCGTTCAGGATGCCGTTCAACGAAGCGGAAAAATCCTGCAGGTCGGTTTCGTACGTCGCCATGGTGACAACGCGAAGCTCTTAAAAACCTTTATTGATCAAGGGGATCTTGGAGAAATTTATTATGCGAAAGCTTCTTGCCTAAGAAGGTTAGGGAATCCGGGCGGATGGTTCAGTGACCTCTCTAAATCAGGCGGCGGGCCGTTAATTGATTTAGGTGTGCATATGATCGATATTTGCTGGTACTTAATGGGCAAACCGCGTCCTGTTTCCGTTAGCGGCAATACGTATAAAAAATTAGGGAACCGAAAGAATATTAAGAATTTGTCCTTCTACAAAGCTGCGGACTACAACCCTGAATTGAATGATGTAGAGGATTTAACAAATGCGATGATCCGCTTTGAAAATGGGGCTTCCTTAATCGTTGATGTCAGTTTTACGCTCCAAGCCAAAAAGGATGAACTCTTTGTAAAGTTATATGGAGATAAAGGCGGAGCGGAAATCGAACCAGAGCTGGCACTGGTAACGGAGAAGTATAATACGATTTTAAATGTTACGCCTCAAATTGACAGTCTAACCTTTGACTTCAATAAAGCCTTCCATAATGAGATTCATCACTTTGTTGAATGCTGTCTAGAGGGTAAACAGCCTCTTGCCCCAGTTGCAGATGGGGTCGAAGTGATGAAAATGCTCCGGGCTGTCTATGAATCTGCCGAAAAAGGAAAGGAAGTCTATCTTTGATGAATCGCTTAGATGCTGATCTTATCATAGTAGGAGGTGGACTTGGCGGGATTGCAGCAGCATTAGCAGCTTGTGACCATGGCTTGCGTGTCATTCTAACAGAGGAAACAGACTGGGTTGGCGGACAGGTTACTGTGCAGGGGGTTCCTCCAGATGAGCACCCATGGATTGAGGAATTTGGCTGTACCCGCAGATACCGCGATTACCGCAATAGAGTAAGAGAGACCTATCATAGGACGATGAAGTTTGAAACGCCAAACCACCCCATCAATCCGGGAAACGGATGGGTCAGTAAAATTTGTCATGACCCGCGAGTTTCTGTCCATGTTTTACAGGAAATGCTGATGCCCTATCTGTTAACTAATCAATTGGTTTTGAAGCGGAACACCAGTCTTACCGGAGTGAAGCGAAAAGGAAAGAAGGTTCATGAAGTCTATTTTGATAACAGTCATCAGCCTCTTAGGGCTTCCTACTTCATCGATGCAACCGAAACAGGGGAGGTTCTTCCCTTAGCGGAAATGGACTATGTTACCGGAGCTGAGGCAAAAGCAGATACAGGTGAGCCTCATGCCTTAGATATTCCAGATCCAAATGATATTCAAGCTTTTACCTTTGTTTTGGCGATGGAGTATCGGGAAAATGAGAGTCATGTGATTCCAAAACCAGGAATGTATAACTTCTGGAAAACCTTCCATCCGCCGATTTGGCCAGATAAATTACTTAGCTTTTATGCACCAAACCCTATCACATTAGAAACACGACGATACACACTATTCCCTGAGGAATCCGGTTTTTCTTTATGGGAATACCGCCGCATCTATGATCAAAAACAATTTCTTTCCCCTATTCCAACAGGAGATATCACCTTAATGAACTGGCCGCAAAACGATTACTTTTTAGGCAATATTTATGATGTACCGAAAAACGAAAAGAAAAAGAATATCTATCAAGCAAAGCAGCTTAGTCTTTCCCTGCTTTATTGGCTGCAGACTGAGGCACCGCGGCCTGATGGAAAAAAAGGCTATCCTGGGTTAAAGCTCAGGACTGACATTTTCGAAACAGATGATGGATTAGCGAAAGCGCCATATATCCGCGAATCCAGACGAATTAAAGCAGAATACACCATTGTCGAACAGGATGTATCGCCAGAATTTAATGAAGGAAAAACAGGAAAGCTCTACGAGGACAGAATCGGAATAGGTTCATACAGCATTGATCTCCATCCAAGTATGACGGGGCGATCTTATGTGGATGTTAAAGCTTTACCTTATCATATTCCGCTTGGAGCATTGATTCCAAAGGATGTCGATAACGTATTAGCCGGCTGCAAAAACATTGGCACTACTCATATTACGAATGGATGCTACCGGCTGCATCCGACCGAATGGAATATTGGAGAAGCATGCGGGGCTTTAGTGGCGTTTTGTTTGAAAAATCAAACGGATCCTAAGTCTGTCCGAAAAAATAAAACTTTACTTAAAGCGTTTCAAAACGTTTTGCGGCAAGACGGATTTGAGCTTGAATGGCCGAGAGAATTTTATTTATAAATGGGTGTGATGAGTAGCAATGGGAAGACATGTTGGGGATTTTCCGCTCAAAGCATTATGGGAGTATAAACCTGAGCTTAACAATAAGCCAGATGACTTTGAACGATTTTGGCAGGAACAAAAAACCCGAATTGAAAAACTGGAACTCCCACGAGTAAGCGTAGAATGGAGAGACTATCCGACTCCTGATATAACTGTAGCCGATTTGCGGCTGGAAAGCTGGGATCAGACTCCACTGACAGGGATTTTAGTCAAACCGAAACAAGTGAATGAAGGACCGGTCATTCTTCATTTTCATGGGTATACAGGGAGCTGTGGCTTAGCGATCGATTATTTGAAATGGGTCTCCTTAGGTGTTTCTGTTATTGCGTTTGATGTTCGAGGGCAAGGAAGTTCGCCGGACTATGGAATTTATAAAAAAGGAAGCAGAATCCCTGGCTGGATGCTGCGCGGGATTGACGATCCAAATTCCTATTACTATACGAATGTGTATCGGGATATCCTATGCCAATTAAAGTGGATGAGGTCTGAGGCTGCTCCTGTAAAAGCAACCAAGTTAGGGGTCATGGGCTCTTCACAAGGCGGGGGGATCGCACTTAGTGCAGCAGGGTTAGATGGGGCCATCGACTTTGTGGTGTCTGATTGGCCATTTATCACTCACTTCGAACGGGCAATTGAAGTAGCACTGTCTGGCCCTTATATGGAAATTGTAAATTATTTTAAATGGAATGATCCTCAATACGAAACTTTTAAGAACGTAATGAAGACATTAGGGTATATCGATACTGTTCATTTTTGCGGATGGATTCACTGTCCGATTTTGATGGCAATCGGATTAGAGGACGCCGCTACACCTCCTTCGACTGTTTTTGCAGCATACAACCACTTAGCAGCTCTTGATAAGAAAATCGAAGTATACCCGCAATTCACACATGAAATGAATTCCTTCCATGATGAAAAGAAATTGATGTTTATTAAAAAGCAAACAGAAGGTGGAATATGATGAAGATTAGTGCAAGCATGTATAGCTTAGCCTCAGCTGTTAAAAAGGAAGGCTGGTCTGTAGTTGATTTTATCCGGTATGCCAATAGCATTAACCTGGACGGGGTTGAACTTCTTGATTTTTATTGGAAAAACCGGAATAACAAGGATCAAGAAATGAAGGAAGCTTTAGAGGCCTTGGCCCATCATAATCTTCAAGTTTCAGCTTATGATGTGACCAACAATTTTGTTAAGACATCAAGGGAAGAGCGGTCAGCCGAAGCTGCTAAAGTTATAGATGGAATCTATACGGCAAAACGATTGGGGACTGATATTGTCCGTGTGTTCTGCGGTGATTTGCATGGAGATTTGACCTATGAAGACGGACAGGGTTGGATTGTGGAGGGTCTCAGGGAATGTGCCAAAGTAGCTGAGAAAGAGGAAGTCTATTTAGCGATTGAAAATCATGGATTGCTCGCTGGTAAAAGCAAACAAGTAAAAGAAATCATTCGGATGGTGGATAGCCCTTATGTGAAATCAACCTTTGACACTGGCAATTTTCTTTTAGTTCATGAAAGTCCAAAAGAGGCGTATGATTATTTAAAGGACGAGATTATCCATGTTCATTTTAAAGATTTTCGCAAAAAAGATCCTAATGATGCCGTTAAAGGATTCCGATCTACGGAAGGTGTCGAGGTAATCGGTGTTGTGCCGGGTGACGGTGAAGTCGATCTCAATTATATTGTAAACGGACTAAAAACCAATGGTTATAATGGCTGGCTGTCGATTGAGTATGAAGGTTTTGACGACGCCAAAGAAGCAAATAAGGAAGCTGTGCAGCGGTTAAAATATCTGTTGGATAGGGGGTAGGTTTTTAATGAATGTTGTATTTGCCCAGAATCACAGGCTGGACGATCAAACTGGCATTAGACATGTCACTTTTGCAGAAACTCCCGAACACCTCACCAATGAAAATACGACGTATGTTGTATGGTCAGATAATCAGCTAGAATCTTATTTTAATAAGGGTCATCAACTATATATTCCTTACAGTCGAATTAAAAAAGAGCATGCTGATTTGGATAGGGTTTTCGTTTATTTTGATCTGGAGAGTTTTTTATTTTTTAAAAAAATCTCCGAGGAAATAGTGTCCCAATCAAAAGGTGTATTACGGTTTAGAAGACTGGTCGATAGGGAGACTAATTCTTCTATTATTACTGAAGATTTGTATGTGTTATCAACTGTTTTTGGAGTGCCTGAAGAGGTTAAAGTTCTCAAGTCCAAACAACAGGATCATCCTTCTCATGTCATTTTGACTGTCCTTTTCGATAAGGGAACGCTGGCTCATCTTGAGTATACCTTTGATGCAGGGGAAAGAATTGAGTTTGAATGGAGCGGGGTCAAAACCATCCTGGAATTTAATAGTGAAGAGATGAATCCGTTTCTGCCTACCGATCATTCTTCACTTCCGCTAGTTTATACGGTAGATTCCATCATTGAACATGCGCATAAACTGAGTCCAGATTTTTTAGCGGAAATGGACAGGTTTCATGTTCTTGTTAAAGGAGGAGTAGAAGGATGAAGATTGGTGTGATGAGCTTTGCCCATATGCATGCATACAGCTATGCCAGTGCATTGTCACAGCTCCCTAATGTTGAATTGGCCGGTATATTTGATGAAGACGTGAAAAGGGGAGAGGAAGCAGCCGCTGCCTTCAAAACATCCCATTATAGGGACCAGCAAATTTTCCTTGAAATAGACATGGATGCTGTTATCGTATGCAGTGAAAACGCCCGGCATAAAGAAATGGTGATTGAGGCTGCCCGTGCTAAAAAACATATCCTTTGTGAAAAACCGATAGCCACCTCGATTCAGGATGCGGAAGAAATGATCAAGACGTGTCAGGACAACGGGGTCATTTTGCAAATCGCATTTCCTGTCCGTTTTAGCAATCCGATTCAACAGCTGAAACAGCTTGTTGATAGCGGGGAACTTGGAGAAATTGTTGCATTCCGGACTACAAACCGCGGGCAAAATCCTGGGGGATGGTTTATAGATCCGAGGTTATCTGGCGGAGGGGCGGTTTTAGATCATACCGTCCACATGGTAGATATTATGCGCTGGTTATTAGGGAAAGAAGTAAAATCCGTTCATGCACTAGTCGATTCCTTTTTTCACAACGTCGATATTGATGATGCGGGGATTCTTACACTTGAATTTGAAAATGGTGTGATAGCTTCACATGATGCAAGCTGGTCACGCTTTGCGGAATATCCGACATGGGGAGACGTAACCATTGAAGTAATTGGAACGAAGCAGACCGTAAGAGTAGATGCTTTTAAGGAACATCTTCGCAAATCTTCAAGCGGATCCAAGTCTCTGACTCATGTTTTTTATGGGAATGATATGGACATGGGGCTGATTCGGGACTTTGTTGAGTGTGTCGAACAAAAAAGACAGCCTTCGATCACAGGGAAGGATGGATTAAAGGCGTTGGAGGTTGCTCTTGCTGCGTACCAATCTAGTGAAAGTAAGCAGACTATTTATTTATAAGTTAACTTTCGTACTAGAGCAGATAAGTTTTATTGGTTGACTAGATAGAACTGTGCGGTTCTGCGGCACGGATGTCCTTTTTCGCAGTAATGGGACCAGGTACCGAAACTATGCTCTAAACAAGATATTTGAACAATTAACGGAATGAGGATCCATTAAATAATTCTGGCGGATCCTCATTCCGTTATTAGAACAAAAACCTGCACTTCAGGGGTTGAAGCGGATTCTGATTCCGCTATTCGTACAAAATCAATCAAATTTCACAAAAAATAGGCAAATAACGGAACCAGGAACCGAAACCATGTCCAAACAAAGATTTTTGAATAAATAGCGGAATGAGGATTCATTAAATAATTCTGGCGGATCCTCATTCCGTTATTAGAACGAAAACCTGCACTTCCGGGGCTGAAGCGGATTCTGATTCCGCTATTCGTACAAAATCAAGCAGATTTGAGAGAAAAATAGGCAAATAACGGAACCAGGAACCGAAACCATGCTCTAAACAAAGATATTTGAACAAATAACGGAATGAGGATCCATTAAATAATTCTGGCGGATCCTCATTCCGTTATTAGAACGAAAACCTGCACTTCCGGGGCAGAATCGGATTCTGATTCCGCTATTCGTACAAATTCAATCAAAATTTGAGAGAAAAAAAGCCAATAACGGAACCAGGAACCGAAACCATGCTCCAAACAAAGATTTTTGAACAAATAACGGAATGAGGATCCATTAAATAAGTTTGACGGCTAAAAAAGAGGATTAATTTTCAGGGGTAGCGGAAGTAGGAGTTACGTTAGCATTATTTACGGACACTGGTTCCTTTATTTGTGACAAGACGCGTGATTTTTAAATTAATAGGACATTGAGTCCGCTATTTTAGCCAAAAGGCAGTAATTTCAAGTTGATTTTAAGCAAATCATGGAATGTATGTCCGATCACATCATAAAAATAGTAGTTTTTAAGGAAATAACGGACCTATGTCCTCTGAGAATTTTGTTTTGCAGGAAATTCCGATCTTATTACGAAATATAGAAAGTGGAAATTTTATTGGGGGGATAAACAGAATGGGAGAAACGTTAGTAAGAGTGGGGACCACTTATATTCCTGTGAAGGATGTGGAAAAATCTTCGAATTGGTATGTCAATAAATTGGGAGCTGAATTGAGCTACCAAGATTGCGATAAAGCTATTATCAACTTTGCCAACCAAAGTTTTTTCCTGGTTAAAGCGGGTGAGAATCAAAGTGCTAATTTCTATGATGCCAATGGAAATGAGCGGTTTTCGGTTACGTTTGAGGTGAACGGACTCAATTCTTTAGAGAGAATACATCATGAGTTTATCGAAAAAGGCATAAACACCGGGGCTATTGAGGACCGCGGGCATGCAGGAAGGAACTTTGTATTCAGTGATCTGGATGGAAATAAATTTGATGTCTGGAGTGAGCTAAGCCCTTCTTTTAAAGAAAAGAATGATATATTGTAAGCAACAATTTAACTTTTTAAGGGAAACAGCAACCTAGGTATTATCAGAAACAATAAAAAAGGAGTGGAGGATAAAACGCTACCCCTCCATTTTTATTTAAAAGTGAGGATCAGTTACAATTGTAAAAGTTACACCAAACTTGTCCGTTACATTAGCTTGAGCGGGGGTAAAAGAGGTTTCCTCCAAAGGACCGTTCACCCATCCGCCATGTTGCAAGGCTTCGTAAATTCGTTTGGTTTCTCCCACTTCGTTTGTTGTTAAAAAGATTTGATTTCCTTTATGAAGGGGAAACCCAGGAGAATCATACAGGATCAGATCAGTTTCTCCAACTTGTAACCTTGCATGTGCTACAAGGTCCATGATTTTTTCCAGAAAAGTCATTCCAGGAAATTCTGGAATCTCTCTATAAGTTTGGATTGAGATGACTTTGGCATCCAATTCTTTTTCGTAAAATTGTATCGCTTCCTTTGCATTTCCATCCATCACCAAAAGGGGAATTGCCCGCAGTGTCATGGAGATTCACCTCCTTGATTTTATTATTAATTTTAATTGTAGTATTTTAATATTGACTTTGCTTTCTTCTCAATTGCTATCTTGAGCGACCAAAAGAAAACGATTTTTTATGATCTATAATAGTTAAAATCCTTTGTTTGAATACGAACATTCGTTCTGATATAATCAAATTATACTGACTGTCTTTAATCACCAGGTTTAGGCGGTGAGGGTTTGGTACTTGAGTTAGCAATTATTATAAGGCTAATTAGATGATGGAAGGGGAGAAATTATGACTTACCCATATTCGGAGATAGACGAGGCTATTACATATATTCATCAAAATATCAATGAGACCCTCTCGCTAACCCAATTGGCTAATCATGTCGCCTATAGTCCGTATCATTTTACTCGTATTTTTAAAGAAAGAGTCGGACTCTCACCGCTATACTATGTTTCTTCCCTGCGACTGCAAAAGGCAAAAGAATTGTTATTACGAACTGATTTGAGTGTAAGAGATATTGGGCTGGAGATTGGTCAACAAAGTCTGGGAACGTTCACATCTCGTTTTACTGAACGAGTTGGTATGTCACCGTCCCAGTTTCGAAATTCAGTCTTACAAGCAGAGGATCATTTCCAATCATTGAAAAGTCTTAGCAATTGGCGAACATCCAATCCTGCTGAAACCCGACTGGCTAGAATTGAAGGGACTGTCCAATCTGAGCTTCCTTTTCAGGGGGTTATATTAATTGGTTTATTTCCTAAACCGATTCCTGAAGGTCCCCCTAACTATGGAACACTACTTCCTTCTTTGGGAAATTTTTGTTTTAAAAACGTGAAACCAGGTATTTATTATTTAATGGCAACATCAGTCTCTTGGGGGATGCAATCCACGGATATCTTGCTTCCGTATAATACTTTGCGCGCCCGATTGAAGGAGCCGATCATCGTTGATCCCCATACTTCTGTATTACATCGAACTGTCACGCTTCACACTCCTCGTATGGACGATCCTCCCATCCTGATTTCCCTGCCTTTGCTGATGAATAATTTTCTTAAACGCGTTCGCCAATATAGCAATCGATAAGAAATGAAATGAAATGTTACGTGATAAGATAATAAGGTGTGACAAAATCATTGAAAACACACAAAACTTAATTTACCCGCAAAAGGAGAATTTATGATGTCTAGAGGAAATGCCGGGACATTCGGGAGCAGAGACAACTTTTTGTTGGTCATGATTATGATTCTCGGTGTGTTTGTAGCAATTTTGAATGAAACACTTTTAAACGTAGCATTGACAAAAATTATGGAAGAATTCGGAATTGAACCAAGTACAGCGCAATGGCTGACCACGGGATATCTTCTTGTTATAGGCGTGCTTATACCAGTCACTGCTTATTTAATACAAAGGTTCACGACAAGACGCTTGTTCCTTGGAGCTATGGGCTTATTTACAATCGGGACATTTATAGCAGCTATCGCACCAGGGATCGAATTGCTTATAATCGGAAGACTATTTCAAGCAGCGGGTACAGGGCTGCTCTTTCCTTTACTAACAAATGTGGTATTTTCTATCGTTCCTATTGAAAAAAGGGGTTCGGCCATGGGGACAATTGGAATTGTTATTACGTTTGCGCCTGCGATTGGACCTACTTTATCAGGAATCATTGTTGAACATTTCAGCTGGCGAGTTCTCTTTTACGGCGTTCTGCCAATCGCATTGATTGTTATTATATTCTCATATATGAAGCTCAAAAACGTGACGGAGACAACTAATCCGAAGATTGATCCGTTATCACTTCTGCTTTCAACATTAGGTTTCGGGGGCATTGTGTACGGATTCAGCAGTTCGGGTGAAGGACAAGGGGGTTGGTCGAGCAATGAAGTGCTGATCCAAATTGCAATCGGCGTTGTTTCTTTAGTCCTGTTTACTTGGCGGCAATTGACAATTTCACAACCATTGCTAGATCTAAGCACATTTAAGTACAGGATTTTTAGAATGTCAACCATTATTATGATCATTGTGATGATGGCGATGTTTTCTGCGATGATGCTGCTGCCTATTTTTCTCCAGAATGCGTTGGGGTATAGCCCTTTAGAGGCTGGATTGGTTATGTTGCCAGGCGGAATTGTCATGGGGATTATGTCCCCAATTACAGGCCGTTTATTTGATAAATTCGGTGCCAAGTGGCTGGCACTTATTGGATTAGGGCTGGTCGCAATGACTCTGTGGCAGTTTGCCTTTATTACACTATCAACCCCCTACAGCACGATTATGATCTTCAATACACTATTAATGTTGGGGATTTCGATGGTCATGATGCCTGTTATGACCAATGCTTTGAACGAACTGCCACCTGTATTGTATCCGCACGGCACTGCGATTATCAGTACGCTTCAGCAGGTCGCTGGCGCAGTGGGGACAGCGCTGCTGGTATCCATTATGACCAATCGTTCTGCTCGTTTTATAGAAAATAATATGCTGATGGAAGATGCAGCTGAATTGCGGATTCTCGCGACGGTAGCCGGAATGAAAAGTGCGTTTTTGTTTGGATTTGGACTAGTAGTTACCGCATGGATCATATCAATATTTATAAAACGGCCTATACCGCAAGACCAGAGATTGAAAATTAAGCAGGGTGCTACAAACTGATAAGCGTAAACTGATTTTTAGGCAGACTGAAGACACGAATGGACATTACCAAATATGGGTAATGTCTTATTTTTTTATGGACGGAAAATAATAGTGTTGACAAAACAATAGACAAATTTATATTATGTTTACATAAACATAGACAAAGTGAGGTTGTGTTTGTGAATGGAAGGCGAAGAATGGTTTTGGAGCGCAACGATTGAGGAGCTGGAACATGGATATATCTATGATCAGGAAACAGGTGAATATGTTTGTCTGATTTGCAATCACCGCTTTGAAGACGGGGTGATCTATCCAATGGGTGAGGTCCTATATGAAGCAAGAAAGGCTATTGGTCAGCATATAAAAGATGTTCATCACTCCATATTTGAATATCTTATCAATATGGACAAAAAATACACGGGTCTTTCTGATCATCAAAAAGAGTTGCTCATGTATTTTAAACAAGGGTTATCGGATAAAGAAATTGTTCGTCAACTTAAAGGCGGCAGCACTTCAACTATAAGAAATCATCGGTTCAAGCTAAAAGAAAAAGAGAAACAAGCAAAGGTGTTTCTCGCTATCATGGGACTTTTAAAATCTGAAAAAGAGGAAAGCGCAGAAGAATTTGTTACTTTCCACAAGGGGGCGAAAATGGTGGATGATCGTTATGCGATTACAAAGGAAGAACAAGAAAAGGTGTTAGCAACCTATTTTAAACAGGGGCCGGATGGACCGCTTGATTCTTTTCCAAGTAAAGAAAAGAGAAAGATTATTGTACTTCAGCAGATTTTGAATCGTTTTGATATCAATAAAAAGTATACGGAGCGGGAAGTAAATGAAGTGATTAAAACGGCATATCCTGATTTTGCAACAATCAGGCGTTACTTTATTGAATATGGGTTTATGGAGCGAAATAAAGAATGTACACAATATTGGGTTAAACAATAGTGTACGAAAAAAGCTGTTAGCAAATGATCCTGGCAGCTTTTTTTAGTGCTAGAACATTGGACCCAATTATTCTTTATTGTTATTTCATACTAAACGATTACATTTTGATTTCGATTATGTACAAGCTTTAGGGATTTCCATTCGTTTTTGTGAAAAAGGGACTATACATGCTCGACTCTGTCATATTGTTATGAATCTGTCATTCTAGTCATTAATTTAATACCTCCCCGTTCTTTTTCTGTAAGAAAAATTTGATAAGATGTCCACATAAAAGAACGGCTATAGGAGGAACAATATGAAAAAAAGAGTTTTATCTTTTATGGCATCAGCAGCAATCCTGGCAACAGCCGCTGCCCCTGTTCAGGCAGAACAAGTAGTCGTACATAAAGGAGACACACTTTGGGGTTTTTCCCAACAATACGGGGTTTCCGTCGAATCTATCAAAAAATTAAATAATTTAACAAGTGATCTGATTTACCCAAATGACGTTCTCGAAATATCCCCTTCTAAAACTGTCGTTGTAAAAAAGGGTGATACCTTATGGGGGATTGCACAAGACAATGGGATATGTGTAGAACAATTAATGGAATGGAACAGCCTGACTTCTGATTTAATCCACCCAGGCTTACATTTAACCATTTATACTGACGTACAAAATGATAGAAATCAAGAGACTGAAACAATCAAAACAGAAGGTACGAATACGAAAGAAAATACGAACTCAGAAACTGTCTCACTTAAACAGACATCTACAAGCAACCAAGTTAGCACCACTCAGCAAACAAATGCTGAACCAGAAGGAAAGGAAATTATCGTAGAAGCAACCGCATATACGGCTAGCTGTGAAGGATGTTCAGGTATTACAGCAACTGGCATTAATTTAAAAGAAAACCCAGATGCTAAAGTAATCTCCGTTGACCCATCTGTAATTCCGCTAGGTTCAAAGGTTTATGTTGAAGGATATGGATATGCAACAGCTGCCGATACGGGCGGGGCTATTCAAGGGAACAAAATTGATGTGTTTATCCCTGACTATGAAGAAGCTGTCCAATGGGGCAGAAAACAGGTAAAAGTTACGATTATTGAATAGAAAAAAACAGGGACACGGTAACAGAACCGTGTCTCTGTTTTTTTGTAAATGGTAAGTTTGCCGCTATTGAGTAATCATATATTGATAATTAAGGACATCCTGCCACTCCCCGAATTTATAACCAACCTCTTTAAAACGTCCCATATATTCAAACCCAAATTTTTCGTGCAGCTTAATACTTTCTTCATTTCCAGCGGTGATCCCCGCAATCACTGTGTGATAGCCCAGCTTCTTGGCGCGGCGAAGAATCTCCTTCATAAGAGCACTTCCAATCCCGTATCCCCGGTGCTTAGATGATATATAGATAGATAGTTCGGTAGATTGTGAGTATGCTGGTTTTTCCCTAAACTTGCTCAAACTGCTATATCCGACAACTTCTCCATTTAATTCTGCGACAATGAGAGGATACCTTTCATTGAACTTTTCAAACCACAGCGTTCTTTCTTCCAATGTTTGTTCCTCTAAGTCAAATGTAGCAGTAAGTGTGCGAACCGCTTCATTATAAATTTCAAGCATCGCAGGTAAGTCATTTAAAACTGCCTCTCTAATATGAAGCATGTGGATTCCTCCTGTAATATTATGATAATCCCGTTAGTAGCCGATAATAAATTTTTAATCCTAATTATAGATGAAACTCCATAAATGAAATAGTGTTTTTTGATGCGATCGGAATAAAGGAATTTTTCGGTAGAAAATAGAACTCATCAAAGGATGTAATAGGATGATGTCGCATAATGATGTAACAAAAACAAATTGAATGTAGGAGAATCGGAATGAGGGTTTGCAATTATTATTTAAAACAATGGTTGCCTAAGATGATTTGGGTCGTAATGGCTTCCCTAAGTTTGTATCTATTTTTCTTAGATTTCCCTGTTCGTCTAGACTCTTACCAAACCGTTTGTGACGCCCCAAATAATGGCTGTTTGGAAACGAGTCAGCTCACTGTAAAGGAAGTAAATCAATTAGAGGAAATGGGACTTTCTCTTAAATCGTATACGGGATTTAGAATTGCACTGGACATTATCGAGGGACTTGTATTTTTCGTGATTTCAGGTTTGCTTCTTTTTCGAAAAGAAAGCATGGTTTTTAATCTGTACGTTGCCTTGGTGTTCCTTTCCTTAGGTGCTGGAATTTCGCTGTCTTTTCCAGAACAATTCCCAGAGTGGACGATTTTTTATCATTTCATTAGCATTTTTGGGGGAACCTACCTGATTTTATTCCTCATTTTGCCTGATGGGAAATTTGTTCCAAGCTGGTCCCTGTTAGCGGCGCTTTTATGGATAGTTGCAGGTGCCGGTACACTTTATCTTCCCGGGAGCTTTATAGATATAGAGACGTGGCCGATCTGGACCAGTATTGTTACTTGGGTTATCCTTCACCTCATTCTTGTATTCTCTCAAATCTATCGTTATATAAAAAAATCGGATCGGATTCAGCGCCAGCAAATGAAATGGTATCTATACAGTATAGCCATGTATTTTATAGCATTATTATGTTTAAACTTTATCGGACCGTTAGGTGTTACCTTAAAATTTGCAACTGAGCTGTTTTATACAGCAAGTTCAATCTTGATTCCAATCTCTATTGGGTTTGCTATTTTTAAATATAAACTTTGGGATATTAATGTAGTTATTCATCGAACTATTCTTTATGGGGCACTCAGTTTATTTGTAATATTGTTCTATGTCCTGATGGTTGGTTTATTAAGCCTTTTTTTTCAATCTGAAGATAATCTTCTTGCTTCTATAATTACGGCCGGAATTATTGCCGTCTGTTTCCAGCCATTAAAAGACAGGCTTCAATCCATTGTAAATCGGCTTATATTCGGAGACAGGGATAATCCCTATAAGATATTAAATCAATTAAACTCGATTCTGGAAGCATCGAAAAGTACCGATCACGTTCTTCCGCTGGTTGTAAAAACATTATCGCAAGCATTAAAAATTCCTTACGTAGCCGTTCAATTAAATGAAAGAGGCTCTAACCAGATTGTTGCCTCAATAGGAGAAGCACAGGAAGCAGGAGTGGAGATACCCTTGCTTCATCAAGGACAGAAGCTTGGACATTGCTGCTTTCTCATCGTTCTTCTGCTGAACCTTTTAGCAAGGCAGATTTAAAAGTGCTGCATGACATGGCAAGGCAAGTGGGGATCGTTTCCCATTCCATTCTTCTTTATAAGGATTTACAATGGTCCAGGCAAAAACTTGTCAATGCACGTGAAGAAGAACGGCGCAGGCTGCGCAGAGATTTACACGATGGGCTAGGGCCAAGTCTGGCAAGCCTCGCCATCAAAATAGATGTTGCTCAAAGTATTATGGACCAAGACCCTTTCAAATCACAAAAACTTTTAATAGAAATGGATTCACAAATTAAACAATTGATTCAAGATATCCGAAGACTTGTTTACTCCTTAAGACCATCTACCTTAGATGAACTTGGACTCTTATCTGCGATCCGAGAACTGGCTTCCCAGTATAAAATGGGTCCGATTCACTTTATAGTACAGGGACCCGAATCATGTCCTCCTCTTCCTGCTGCAGTAGAAGTAGCTGTATTTCGAATCGTTCAGGAAGCTATTACAAATGTAGTTCGTCATTCTGGCGCAAAACAGTGCATAATCGATATTACACTTGATAAGACGCTTCTGCTTACTGTTATAGATGATGGACTTGGGCTTTCTGATAACCTTCAATTTGGAATTGGAATTAAGTCGATGAAGGAGCGGGCAGAAGAGCTTGGAGGAAGTTTTTATGTTCATTCACCGTCGGCTGGCGGAACGGAGATTAAAGCAGAGCTGCCTATATAAGATAGAAAGGAAATCCAATATGATTAAGGTTTTGGTAGTAGATGATCATCCTTTATTTCGTGAAGGGATCTCGACCCTTCTGCAATCAACAGAAGATGCTGAGTTGATTGGCGAAGCAACAAACGGAGAAGAAGCGATTGAGATGGCAGTTAAGCTAAGACCTGATGTGATTTTAATGGACTTAAATTTGCCTAAAAAGAACGGAATCGAAGCAACCCGTCGTATCACGAAACAATTTCCTGAAATCAGCGTGTTGGTTTTAACAATGTTTGATGATGATGATTCAGTATTTGCAGCCCTAAAAGCAGGTGCAAAGGGTTATTTATTAAAAGGGGCTAATCGTGCTGAAACGATTAGGGCCATCCAAGCGGTTGCCAATGGAGAGTCCATCTTTAGCCCGGCCATTGCTGGAAGGCTGCTTCAATTTTTTAAAGGATTTCAGCCAGTCCCTTCCACTATTTTTCCTCAGTTAACGGAGCGTGAAAGAGATATTCTGGAACTCATCGTTGAAGGCAAAGAAAATGCTGAGATTTCAAAGAAATTAGGGATTGCGTTAAAAACGGTACGAAATCATATCTCTAATATTTACAGCAAGCTTCAGGTTGCAGATCGTGCAGCAGCAATTGCTCAAGCAAAAAATGAAGGAATGGGAAGAAAGGAATACTGATTCCCGGAGTGGCCCCAAAAAGTTCCCGACCTATGCGGGTAACGACTCCCATGACAATGGGAAAACCTGGATGATATTTTTGAATAGAAAAATGTCATGTAAAGGGGCTAGTATAATGCAAATATCTCAAAAATTCTTTAGTTTTACAGGGTATTTAATCGTAATTGGGGCGTTGATTAGTGCGGTTGGTAATGCGTTAAAGCCGTTGGAGCCTGCCACCCAAGAGGGGATTGAGTCTTTTATTTCAAGGTCATTGCTTTCAGACACGCTTTTGATTGCGGGAGTGCCTTTAGTTATTTTGGGTTTAGCGGGTTTGTTTCTTCGCCAATCTCCTAAACTGCCTAAATGGGGGTGGGTCGGATATGTGTTAACAGGAATCGGCTTAATTTACGTAGATATTGTTCAGCCTGTCATTCGGCTCGTCGCGTATCCTATTGTTTTAACTGATGCAAGGACCGAGGAAGAGATTTATAATGCAGTCACGACGATATACGATCAGGATCCTTTTGGCTATATGTTTCCGCTTCTCATCATGAGTTTAATAGGTCCTATTTGGTCAGCGGTTAGCTTTTGGAAAGCAAAGGTTTTTCCAGTTTGGATGGCTATTATGATGCTTATGATTTTACCATTGTTTATCATTTCTCCAATGCTCGGTTTCGATAATTTTCCTGTATATGTATATGTTGTAATCGGAATTTACGGATATAAACTGATTTCAGATAAAAGTGCGGTAGAGAATAACGTCCCTGATCAGCCCGCAGTAGTAACTAAATAACTAAACCTTTAGAAAGTGCTCGTGAAGAACGGGCACTTTTTGTATAATTTAGGCAATAGGATGGGTTTTAGGAGGAACTTAAATGCTGCCAACCTCTGAAATTTTAGCAACTTGGAAAAAATTTGATGATTTTCCGATGGATACGTTAACGAAGGCATGGTACTACCATCAATCAGATGGAAAAAAGCAGCGCAGTGTGGAATTAATGAGGGAGCATCGAAGCAAGCTTGGTGTGACAGGAAATTGCTTTGATCTGGCATTTTGGCTGCTGGATGAATTCAAAAAAGACGGTGTGGTTGCGTATCCAGTTGGTCATGACATCGATAATGACGGTGCCCATGTAGCCGTGCTGGCGGTTAATGAAAAGGGAAATCGGTTTTTATGTGATTTAGGTGATCAGTGGCTGACTCCGATTCTAATAGATTCGAACAGTGAGGATTTTTCGGAAGAGGTTCTAAGCGGATTCTTTCCAGGAGCAAAAGTGCAGGTCAAAACTGTGGAGCGGGGGATTGAAGTTTTGTACCACCGGCCAAATGGAAAGATTTCAAAGCAGACCTACAATTTAGAGCCAATTCCGCCAGATGTGCTGTTGAATGCTGCTGAGAGGTCGCAAAACAATATTTACCCCAAACCCCTGTTAGAATGCAGGCTTCCATATAAAAACGAAATAGCACATTGGGAATTTTACAATTGGGAGAGTTTTTTAAGCACTAATCACGGACTGTATCCTGATTCCCCATTAAGCACTGTTGATGCATGGGTGGAAAGAATCCATCAAAAGACTGGATATGACAGGAAGTTTTTGTATGATTCTTTGAAAATATATCGGGATCTAGGGGAATGATGAAAAAAATTGGATAAGAGGTATAGGGATGAATATGGTTTTTTGAAGAGCATGTGAGTTCGGCGGTTTTGGAAAAACTAAAATTGGTTTACTCACACTACGAAGAAAGTGATATCTGGCAGGCTCTGCGCGAAACTATGAATCTGTATCGGGAGCTTGCCGTTGATACAGCTAGCAAGCTAGGAATCGAATATCCTCATTTAGCAGATCAAATGGCTGCTCAATTGGTTAGAAAGTTTGATAACGAGTACCAAGCTGATTGAATTAAAATGAAATTAATTGAGACAGAACCACCTAAACTTGACCTGAAAGATGTAAAAATGATTGAATGTCATTAAATCAGGTAAAAGGTGTGACAAAATGATTTATACATGTACGTTAAACCCTTCGATTGATTATGTGGTTGAGATTGAAGAAGTCATCATGGGAGATTTAAACCGCGCGCAAAAGACTTCCTTTTATCCAGGCGGAAAGGGAATAAATGTATCCCGTGTATTGCGAAATCTTGGGCTACCCTCAACAGCACTTGGTTTTGCAGGCGGTTTTACCGGAAAATTTATTCAAGATTTCTTAGAACATGAGGGGATTCAACATTCTTTTGTGGAACATGAGGAACCGACTCGGGTGAATATTAAGCTAAAAACCGATGAGGAAACTGAAATTAACGGACGGGGTCCGCAAATCACGGAGGAACAGCAAAAGCGTCTGCTGGAACAAATTGCAGCGATTACACCTCATGATGTGTTAGTATTAGCCGGGAGTTTGCCGCCTTCATTACCGGTATCGTTTTATGAAGAGGTGGCCGCTTATTGCAAAAATAAAGAGATTCCTTTTGTGGCGGATACAGGCGGAATCGTACTTAAACGCTTATTGTCCTATAACCCTATTTTAATCAAGCCGAATCAGCATGAGTTGGGAGACCTGCTCCATACTAAGATACATACGATCGAGGATGTTCTCCAGAATGGTGAGGCTTTATTGGAACAAGGCCCGGAAAATATTATGGTGACATTGGGCGGGCATGGAGCGGTTTTTATGAATAAAAAAGTTAAAGCTGTTGCGACTGTTCCAAAAGGGAAATTGAAGAATTCAGTAGGGGCAGGAGATTCGACGGTTGCAGGTTTTTTAGCGGTTTATCAGCAAACGGGCGATGTGTTGGAAGCATTTAAGACTGCCGTTGCATGCGGGAGTGCCACTGCTTTTTCGGACGACTTATGTACAAAAGCTGAAGTAGAGCATTTATTGCCTCAGGTTCAAATACATATCATAAAAAAATGACGCATGAAATACACAGGGCGTCATTTATTTTTTTAAAGAAATAATAAATTCTTGTAAAAAATAGACAAGTATTCCCTACTATCGTGCATATGCTTGTACTAGAACATTTCTAGGAGGATGAGGGTATGCGCTTTTTGGTATTAACGAAAAAAAGTCTAGTGACGGGCTTTGCGGTACTAGTGCTCGCATTAATTGGATCATTTCTATTTTTAATGAGTTCAGACGATGAGCCTGTATTTGGATTCTTACAGACATCCAATGAAGAGGTGAGAGACATTCACCTGATTACAGCTGAGTTTAAGACGACAACACCAGATGGAAAGGAAATGGAAGCCTATCGCTGGGATCCGGGAACTATTTTTATTGAAAAAGGCGAAAAGGTTAATTTGAAGCTCTACGGGATTAATGGAATGGAGCATCCTTTTTATATCGAAGGGACTGATATAAAAGGAACCGTAAGAAAAGGGGAAGAGACTGTAGTATCTGTTCAATTCGACGAGGAAGGTGTATATAAGCTCATTTGTACGACGCACCAGGGTCATGCGCCAATGGTTGGTTATATTATTGTTGATTAGTATTTTTACTAAAAAGGATGAGGTGTAAGCGCCTCGTCCTTTTTATGTTTATTCGGGCTTAAGGTACATATACGAAAACATCCTTATTTTAGGCGGAAAAATGGGCTCTAAAAAGCGGCCACAGTGACCAAAATTAGGGTGTAGGCGAAAAAACGGTCTCTGACAAACCTCATCATTGACCCAAATTAGGTTGTAAACAATCATTCCCAAATCCCTCTTGCTTTTATTTCAATGAGAAAACCATTATAATAGGAAGCAATCATGATAGACGGCTTTTAAATTATAAATTTTGAGGGATCCCTATGGTTGAAAAAGTGATAGCCGCTCTGTTTTTGCCAGCTTTGTTAGTTGTCCTTTTTTCGAGAATCACATATAGCTCTGTTGTTGGTCTTATCGTTACGGTCGCTCTCATCACTGCATCAGCTTATAAAGGTTTTACACACACCTGGTATGTCAATGTGATTGATGCAGTTTCGCTGACGGTTGGATTTTGGTATGCACGCAAAATGCTGTACGATTTAAAAAATAAACCAAGGGAAGAAGAGATGTAGGAGAGGTATTCCATCTAAAGGAAGGGCCTCTTTTTCATTTGCGATTTGTTGAATGTGGCTTTTTTTAAAAATGTCGAACATATATTCGATTTAGGTATGGTTATTTATAGATAGTTTGTGGTAGAATGAAAAATATGTAAAAAGAACGTATGCTCGTCTGTTTAAGGGTTCAGGGTGTTTAAGATAGGAGGTATGTCAGTGAAAGATCAGTTTCAGCTTGTATCGAAGTATCAGCCTCAGGGAGACCAGCCGGAAGCTATCCGCAAGTTAGTCGAAGGAATCCAGCAGGGGAAAAAACACCAGACTTTGCTGGGGGCAACTGGAACAGGAAAAACCTTTACTGTTTCCAATGTGATTCAGGAAGTTAATAAGCCAACTCTAGTTATAGCCCATAATAAGACGCTGGCTGGTCAGCTATACAGCGAGTTTAAAGAATTTTTCCCGAATAATGCCGTTGAATATTTTGTCAGTTACTATGATTATTATCAGCCAGAAGCCTATGTTCCGCAAACCGATACCTTTATCGAAAAAGATGCAAGTATTAATGATGAAATTGATAAGCTGCGGCACTCCGCCACCTCTGCTTTGTTTGAACGAAAAGATGTCATTATTATTGCGAGTGTATCTTGTATTTATGGTTTGGGTTCTCCAGAGGAATATAGTGAGCTTGTCTTGTCACTTCGAAATGGGATGGAGATTGAGCGAAATCAATTACTTCATAAGCTGGTAGACATCCAATACACGAGAAACGATATTGATTTCCGGCGGGGAACATTTCGGGTCCGCGGCGATGTCGTTGAAATTTTTCCGGCTTCAAGAGATGAGCACTGTATTCGGGTTGAATTTTTCGGGGACGAAATCGAACGTATCCGTGAAGTCGACGCTCTTACTGGGGAAATTTTAGGTGACCGGGATCATGTGGCAATCTTTCCTGCATCTCACTTCGTTACGCGTGAAGAGAAAATGAAATTGGCGATTGAAAATATTGAAAAAGAGTTACAGGAACGACTTGCGGAACTTCGCGCAGAGAATAGACTGTTAGAAGCTCAACGTTTAGAGCAAAGAACGAAGTATGACCTGGAAATGATGAGGGAAATGGGCTTTTGTTCAGGGATTGAAAACTACTCGCGACATCTGACATTGCGTCCGCCGGGGTCTACTCCGTATACACTTCTAGACTATTTTCCTGATGACTTTTTACTGGTAGTGGATGAATCGCATGTGACGCTTCCGCAGATTCGCGGGATGTTTAACGGGGACCAAGCCCGAAAACAGGTACTGGTTGACCATGGTTTCCGTCTTCCATCAGCGATGGATAACCGTCCGCTCAGATTTGAAGAGTTTGAGAAAAGGGTCAATCAGGCAATCTATGTTTCTGCTACACCAGGACCATATGAACAAGAACATTGCCCAATCATGATTGAACAGATTATTCGTCCAACAGGACTGCTTGATCCGACGATTGATGTCCGCCCAATTGAAGGACAAATTGATGATCTCATTGGTGAGATCCAAGAACGGGTGAAAAAGAATGAGAGAGTTCTCGTTACTACGTTAACGAAAAAAATGGCAGAAGACTTGACGACCTATTTGAAGGAGGTCGGAATTAAAGTTCGTTATCTCCATTCTGAAATTAAGACCCTAGAAAGAATTGAAATTATCCGTGAATTGCGGCTTGGGGTTTTTGATGTTCTCGTAGGCATTAACCTTCTAAGAGAAGGTTTAGATATTCCGGAAGTGTCGCTTGTCGCAATTTTAGATGCTGATAAAGAAGGATTTTTACGTTCCGAGCGATCATTAATTCAAACGATTGGCCGGGCTGCCCGGAATGCCAACGGACATGTTATTATGTACGCGGATAACATGACTGATTCGATGAAGAAAGCAATAGATGAAACGATGCGGAGACGAACTATTCAAGAGGAATACAACCGGAAGCACGGGATTACTCCGCAGACGATTCAAAAAGGCATCCGCGATGTTATTCGTGCAACCTACGCAGCTGAAGAACAGGAAGGATACAAACCAGCAGAACCGAAGAAGCAGCTGTCTAAGGCTGAACGTGTAAAATTAATCGAGAATTTAGAAAAGGAAATGAAGGAAGCTGCCAAGGCACTGAATTTCGAGCGGGCAGCCGAGCTTCGCGATTTAGTATTAGAGTTGAAAGCGGAAGGATGATCTTTTCATGGCGAAGGATCAAATTATCGTCAAAGGGGCAAGAGCCCATAATTTAAAAAATATAGATGTCACCATTCCAAGAGATCAATTAGTTGTGCTGACAGGACTTTCAGGATCAGGAAAGTCCTCGCTGGCATTTGATACGATTTATGCAGAGGGTCAGCGCCGCTATGTAGAATCTTTATCTGCATATGCCAGACAATTTTTAGGGCAAATGGACAAACCGGATGTTGATACGATTGAAGGACTATCGCCTGCGATTTCGATTGATCAGAAAACAACGAGCCGAAATCCCAGATCTACTGTAGGAACGGTTACAGAGGTCTACGACTATTTGCGTTTACTTTATGCAAGAATCGGAAGGCCGATCTGTCCGAATCATGGGATTGAAATTACTTCGCAAACGATTGAACAGATGGTAGACCGGATTATGTCCTATCCGGAGCGGACTAAACTGCAGATCCTTGCACCGATTGTTTCTGGCCGAAAAGGCACACATGTCAAAACACTAGAAGACATTAAAAAACAAGGGTATGTCCGAGTTCGCGTCAATGGGGAAATTTACGACCTCAGCGATGACATTACATTAGACAAGAATAAAAAGCATTCAATCGAAGTGATTGTAGACCGGATTGTAGTTAAGGAAGGCGTCACTTCACGGCTGGCTGATTCATTGGAAGCTGCCCTCAAATTAGGCGATGGAAAAGTGCTGGTTGATGTAATCGGCCAGGAAGAGCTGCTTTTTAGCGAACATCATGCCTGTCCACATTGCGGATTCTCTATCGGAGAATTGGAACCGCGGATGTTTTCTTTTAACAGCCCATTCGGTGCTTGCCCAGATTGTGATGGACTAGGTACGAAGCTTGAAGTGGATGAAGAGTTAGTCATTCCTGACTGGGACCTTACACTTAACCAAAATGCTATAGCAGCCTGGGAGCCGACTAGTTCACAATACTATCCACAGCTTCTGGCTGCAGTTTGTCAGCATTACGGAATTGATATGGATATTCCGGTCAAAGATATTCCAAAACATTTGATGGATAAAGTTTTGTATGGCTCAAAAGGCGATAAAATATATTTTCGATATGAAAATGATTTTGGACAGGTCCGAGAAAACTATATTGAATTCGAAGGTGTCATCGGGAATATAGAAAGACGTTTCCGTGAGACAACCTCAGATTACATCCGTGAACAGCTTGAACAATATATGGCGCAGCAGCCATGTCCTACCTGTAATGGACATCGCCTTAAGCAAGAAAGTCTTGCTGTTAAGGTCCAGGGACTCCATATCGGAGAAGTTGCCACCATGTCGATTACAGAGGCCCTTTCCTTTTTTGACAGTCTAACCCTGACTGAAAAGGAAATGATGATTGCCCAGCTTATTTTAAGAGAAATTAAAGAAAGACTAGGATTTTTAGTGAATGTAGGGTTAGACTATTTAACCTTAAGACGTGCTGCCGGAACGTTATCTGGTGGTGAAGCACAGCGGATTCGCTTGGCTACCCAGATCGGATCGAGACTGACAGGAGTTCTTTATATTTTGGACGAACCGTCAATTGGCCTTCATCAGCGGGACAATGACCGTTTGATTGAAACCTTAAAAAATATGAGGGATATCGGGAACACACTTATTGTTGTGGAACACGATGAAGATACGATGCTTGCTGCTGACTATTTAATCGATGTTGGACCTGGAGCAGGCGTACACGGCGGGCAAATTGTGTCTGCGGGTACGCCAGAGGAAGTGATGAACGATGAAAACTCGTTAACCGGACAATATTTATCCGGGAAAAAGTTCATTCCTCTCCCTGACGTAAGACGAAAGCCTGATGGACGCTTTATCGAGGTTGTGGGAGCGAGTGAAAACAATCTTAAAAATGTGAATGTAAAGTTTCCGTTAGGTACGTTTACGGTTGTGACAGGTGTATCTGGTTCCGGAAAGAGTACATTAATAAACGAAATCCTATATAAAGCACTTGCATCAAAACTGTATAAACAATCAAAGGTGAGACCTGGAGAGCACAAAAAGGTAAAAGGAATCGAACATTTGGATAAAATTATTGATATTGATCAATCTCCTATTGGCCGTACTCCGCGTTCCAATCCGGCAACCTATACAGGCGTGTTTGACGATATCCGTGATGTTTTTGCACAAACCAATGAGGCAAAGGTACGGGGATACAAAAAAGGCCGCTTCAGTTTCAATGTTAAAGGCGGAAGATGTGAGGCTTGCCGCGGGGACGGAATTATCAAAATCGAGATGCACTTCTTGCCAGATGTGTATGTTCCATGTGAGGTTTGTCATGGAAAACGCTATAACCGTGAAACATTAGATGTAAAATATAAGGGGAAAAATATTTCTGAAGTATTAGATATGACCGTAGAGGATTCTCTTGAATTCTTTGAAAATATCCCAAAAATTCACCGGAAGCTGCAAACGATTGCCGATGTAGGTCTCGGCTATATGCGTTTAGGACAACCGGCTACCACCCTTTCCGGCGGGGAAGCCCAAAGGGTAAAGCTTGCGTCTGAGCTGCATCGACGTTCAACAGGTCGCTCTTTGTATATTTTGGATGAACCTACAACAGGTCTGCACGTTTATGACATTGCCCGGCTGCTCGAAGTTCTGCAGCGCTTAGTGGATAATGGAGATACCGTTCTGATTATTGAACATAATCTCGATGTGATTAAGGCCGCCGATTATATTATTGATCTTGGTCCAGAGGGCGGAGATAAAGGTGGCACCATTGTTGCAACCGGAACGCCTGAAGAGGTCGCCAATAATGAAAAATCTCATACTGGCCGCTATTTAAAGCCTATCTTAGAACGGGATCAGATCCGCATGAAAAAATTAATTCAGGAATCCGAAGTTTATTCCTGAAAGACGCATAAAGATAACTGCTCTTAAAATAGAAGGGCAGTTATTTTTTTACAATTTAAGTATAAAATTTAGCAAAGAAGTAAATTCGACTCAGTCAAAATTTTCAGGAATAAAGTATGATGGGCAGGAGACATGAGTCAAGCGATACATTAGGACGTGGCGTTTCGAGCGTGATAAGTGCAACTAGGCAAGTGCCGAAAGGCTTTGCGCTAGCTATGTTTTTTTTATAGGAGAAACTTCTTCGCGATTTAATCGTATGTATAGAGAGAGCAGATTATAGCAATAAAGCATAAAATTACGTCTACATACGTAAGAGGACTCATGCTAGCGACTGATTTTTTATTGAAGCTGATTGCTATACTTTAGATAGATCTGATTTATAGGTTTTATACAGAAAACTGGGAGGGAAACCAAATGAAAGAAGAAAGAAAGCGGATATTAAAAATGGTTGAGAAGGGGACTATTACAGTTGAGGAAGGCTTAATGCTTCTTGAAAAGCTAGAGGAACAGTATAATGGGAAAAATAAAGCTTATAGCCCTGCTTCTGAACACGCTGCTCCTAAAATCTATACTGATTTAGATAAACAGGATCCTTTTTTTGACGATGAAAAGTATACAAAGGATGCCAACAAGCAGTACACATCCAGCCAATCATTTCAGCAGGCGAAAAATAAACTTTTTGACTTTGTCGATCAGGCTGTAAAGAAAATAAAAGAAATTGATTTTGATCTGCAATGGATCAAAGGAGTTGAAATCACACATATTTTTCAGCATACAGATGCTCAAATTTCTGAGGTGGAAATAGATATTCCTTATGGTTCTCTTGAAATTATTCCTTGGGATGAAAAGGACATAAGATTGGAATGTCAAGCGAAGGTATATAAGGTAGACGATCAGGATGAAGCAAGAAATGTCTTTTTAAAGAGTTCCATATTTGCTGTGAAGGATGGAAGATTGCGCTTTGTTTCTCAGCCGAAGATATTAAAAGTTGATGCGGTGGCTTATATCCCAAAACAGCAGTATGAATCGATTTGGGTAAAACTGATGAATGGGCCAATAAAAGCAGAATCGATTCTTGCCAATAAAACGATTTTAAAATCAGTGAATGGCCAAATCGTTGTAGAAGGCATTCGCGGAAAGCATTTAGATGCTGAGTCAACGAATGGATCTATCACTTTAAATTCCTGCTTTCTTGAAACCTTAGAGAGCGAGTCGATTAATGGAAAGTTGACGGCAATTGGAGAATTTAATAAAGTGGATATGCAGTGTTTAAATGGCAGTGTCACTTGTGATGTGAAAAACTCAGATGTTCATACAGTCAGGCTGAAGGCTGGAACAGGAAGCATCCATCTGACAGTACCGGATGATATCGTTGCACAGGGAGAGCTAAAATCCAGTCTTGGAAGCGTTCATGTAAACCTTGAAGCTGATATTCAAGCTGAGAAAAGTGAAGTGTTACAAAAGAAGGTTACCTTCCTTACTGCCAAATCGGGAGAGCCAAAGGCCTATATTTTTGCTGAAGCTAAAACAGGCTCTGTCACAGTAGAAGGAAAGAAAAAAGAAGGAATTAAGATTGAGAAGTAGAAGTGAAGGGTAAGTAATAAAAAAGATTTATAAACTAAAGGGGTTCTTTATACAATGAAGTGGCTTGTTGGAATTATAATTAATGCTGTTATTTTTATCGCATTGGCCGGGTATTTCACGGATGGGCTCTATGTGGAGAGTTTTACTGCCTCCATCATTGCGAGCTTTGTTTTGTCGATTTTAAATATCATAGTTCGGCCAATATTAGTAATTCTGACACTTCCGGTCACTTTTATTACATTAGGATTTTTCCTCTTTGTGATTAATGCAATTACCCTTGTTATAACAGACTCCTTAATGGGTGACGCCTTTGAAATTAGCAGCTTTGGCTTTGCCGTTTTTATAGCCATCTTAATGGCCCTTGCTAATTTAATTATTAATGTGGCAGTAATCAAACCGCTGCAGAAAAAATAGAAATACAAATAGAAATGAGCCTGGTAATCCATCTTTACCAGGGCTCATTTTTTTCGATTAAGCTATATTGATATACGTTATAAATCCACTCGCTTTGGGCGAACGATCCGCCTTTCCCCCTTGATTGTGCCTCACTGTCGGGTCTCGGCCGGCTCGTTTTTACCCGATTGAATAGGATTTTCTGATCTCGTTTTGGTTAATTGCTGATAAGGCTTCTTCATCAGCGATTACGGTAACATCATCATGAAGATTTAAAATCGAAGCCGGGAATGATTCATCGACCGTTCCATCGAGAAGACGTGCAATTGTGTCTGCCTTTGATTGCCCCGAAACCAGCAATAAAATCCGTTTGCTTTCCATAATCGTTGCGATTCCCATTGTAATTGCTTTTGCAGGCACATCATCCATACTGGAAAAGAAGCGAGCGTTGGCTTTCCGTGTTTTTTCTGCTAACTCAACCACATGGGTACGGCTTAAAAAGGAAGTACCTGGTTCGTTAAAGCCAATATGCCCGTTATGTCCGATCCCTAATATCTGAAGATCTACCCCTCCGGCCTTCACAATCTTTTCTTCGTAGTTTTTACATTCTGCTTCTAAATCTTTAGCAGTTCCATCGGGTATCAGCTGTTGATTACGCGGAAGGTCAATATACTGAAAGAGTTTTGACTGCATATAGTAGTGATAACTGTTCCGGTCTGATTGCAGCAGGCCAACATATTCATCCAGATTCACACTTGTCACATGAGAATATGAGGTTTGCCCTTGTTGAAAATCATGGACAAGCTCACGATATACTCCCTCAGGTGTGCTACCTGTGGCTAAACCAAGGGTACATGGGGTTCGCTTTTTCACAAGAGATATGATTTCTTTTGCTGCAGTCTGACTCATTTCCTGATAGTCTTTACATGCAATGATCCTCACGATTATCCCTCCTTGCTATAAGCAATTTCTCCGCGGCAAACTGTTAACGTTACATCAAACTCCTGATCAAGCAAGACAATATCTGCATCTTTACCGGGGGACAGGCTGCCTTTTCTTTCAAAGAGACCCAGCTCTTTTGCGGGATTGACTGAAGTAAATTGAATCGAATCCTTCAATGTAAAAGAAGTATCTTCTATAATAAGCTTAACTGCATCCTTCATTTTTAGTACGCTTCCTGCTAAAGTTCCATTAGCCAGTGTTGCTTTTCTGCCTTCCACTTTTACTTCTTGACCGCCTAAGTCATATATTCCATTTTTTAGACATTTGGCACGCATCGAGTCTGTAATCAGTACGATTCGGTCTGTCCCTTTTGATTGTATGGCGTGCTGAATCATTTTAGGATGAACATGAATTCCATCTGCTATGATTTCAGCAGTCAGCTCGCGATGCAGAAGAGCGGCTCCGACTACGCCTGGGTCCCGGTGGTGGAGCGGTCGCATCGCATTATATAAATGGGTGACATGGCTTAAGCCTTTGCCAATTGCATGTGTAACTTCATCATAAGTAGCATTGGAATGGCCGATAGAGGCAATAATGCCATGGCTTTTTAAGTATTCTACTAAATCGTAGCCGTTTGGACGTTCAGGTGCTAAAGTAACGATCCGAATACTGTCATCGGAAAGCGAACGCCACTTTTCAAAAAGCTCTATATTTGGCTCTTGGATAAAAGATGGATGCTGTGCTCCTGCTTTATCAGGGTGCAGAAAGGGTCCTTCCAAATGGACACCGGCCATTTCAGCTTTTCCAGGCGTGTTTGCCGATTTACGGTAAGAGGCAATCGCTTTTAGAGCTGCTTCTATTGCTTCAATGCTTTGTGTGGCGGTTGTCGCCAGAAAGCTAGTCGTACCTTCCTGGGGCAAAGTTCTTGCCATCGTTTCATATGCCTCATCAGATGCATCCATCGTATCGGCTCCGCCTACGCCGTGAATATGCACATCGATAAATCCCGGCACAACCTTTTGCCCTTTTGCATCGAATTGATTTTCGATATGTACAGGGGCTGTTTCCATTGAACCGACTGAACGGATTGAGCCATCTGCAATATGAATATATCCATTCTCGATTACTTTGTCCTCGGTATAAATTTCCCCATTAATTAGTAGCCATTCCGTACTTCCAAACATTTGAACATCTCCTGATCCTTTTTCTTTTAGTATAGTAAAGGAAGGATTAAATGTCTATACCACTTTAGCCTATCTCAAAGCAGAATAAAGGGAAAACTGCTATAAATTTAGTAATTAATTAATAAATTGTACAATTGGTATATACAAATATTATTAACACATTATTTAAAAACTGTACATTTCAAACGTGACACAAGATGGGTTACAATGTAGAGTGGAACTATACCTTCATGAGATCACGAATAAAAGAGACAACCAACTTCTATTATTCCAAATGTATATATTATCAATGCCTGTTTTGGTTTACTAAACTAAAAGTTATAAAGCAGGGCTGTTTTTTGATATAACTATAATGTTCTCCAATATAGTGAAGGAGGAGGATTTTGCATGGCAAAAGTGCGAACAAAAGATTTAATAGAAAAATTTGACCTGGAACTGGTAAGTGGCGAAGAAGGGATTAATCGCCCGATTATGACTAGTGACCTAAGCCGTCCCGGATTGGAGATGGCTGGTTTTTTTGAATATTATCCAGCAGAGCGGGTTCAGCTCCTTGGTAAAACAGAGTTAACTTTTTTCAGTCAGCTTTCATCTTCTGAGAAAAGGGAAAGAATGGAACGGCTCTGTACAGACATTACGCCAGCGATTATTGTTTCTAGGGATTTAGAGATTCCTGAGGAGCTGATTGAAGCTTCCAATCGGGAATCTGTGCCTGTCATGAAATCGAATCTAAAGACAACCCGATTGTCGAGCCGGTTAACCAACTATCTGGAAAGTATGCTTGCACCATCAACCGCAATGCACGGTGTATTGGTGGATGTGTATGGAGTAGGTGTATTAATTACTGGCAAGAGCGGAGTTGGCAAAAGTGAAACTGCGTTGGAACTAATCAAAAGGGGACACCGTCTCGTTGCTGATGATTGTGTGGAAATCAGACAGGAAGATGAAAATACGCTGGTTGGAAGTGCACCAGAGCTCATAGAACACTTACTTGAAATCCGCGGATTAGGGATTATCAATGTGATGACCTTATTTGGAGCTGGAGCTGTACGCTCTTATAAGCGGATTACAATCGTTATGAATCTTGAACTTTGGGACCCAAACAAACAGTACGACCGCCTTGGACTGGACGAAGAAAAAATAAAAATTATCGATACGGAATTGCCAAGATTAACGATTCCGGTCCGTCCAGGACGAAATTTAGCGGTTATCATTGAAGTGGCAGCCATGAATTTCCGCCTGAAACGTATGGGATTAAATGCGGCCGAACAGTTTACAAATCGTTTGCACGATGTAATTGAGGATAGTGATCACGATCATTCATAGGAGAGGATGAGGTTTAGTGGAGAGTACAATTACACCAATTGATCCAATTGCATTCTCGATTGGAGCTCTAGATGTCAGATGGTATGGAATCTTAATTGGTCTTGGGATTGCAATCGCCTTTTTAATGGCAGTTCGTGAGGGAAAGAAAAGGGGAATTGATAGCGAAGTTATTGCAGATTTACTGCTTTGGGCAGTTCCCATCAGTATTGTATGTGCAAGAATCTACTACGTCATTTTTCAATGGGATTATTATTCACAAAATCCGGGGGATATCATAAAAATCTGGGAAGGCGGAATTGCAATTCATGGAGCGCTGATCGGTGCCGTTGCAACCGCAGTTATTTTTTGCAGAATAAAAGGAATCTCTTTCTGGAAGCTAGCTGATATTGTTGCCCCGAGTTTATTGGTTGGTCAAGCGATTGGCCGCTGGGGAAATTTTATGAACCAGGAGGCTTATGGCGGGGAAGTAAGCAGAGAATTTTTAGA
The DNA here is from genome assembly GCF_022808645.1 of Bacillus litorisediminis. Taxonomy (GTDB): domain Bacteria; phylum Bacillota; class Bacilli; order Bacillales; family JC228; genus Bacillus_BF; species Bacillus_BF litorisediminis. The sequence continues at coordinate 12,992 of NZ_JAKZKT010000013.1, read as the reverse complement.
AAGCCTATTTATACCCGATTGGATTATTAATCAAATGTACATTCAAGGTGCGTATCACCATCCGACTTTTCTATATGAATCTCTTTGGAATTTTGTCGGGATTTTCGTTCTGCTTGGGTTGCGCAGAGTCAACTTGCGCAGAGGCGAAATCTTCTTATCTTATCTCATCTGGTATTCAATCGGCCGCTTCTTTGTCGAAGGCATGCGGACGGATAGCTTAATGCTTACTGAATTTTTGCGGGTTGCGCAAGTGCTGTCCCTTGTATTGATTGTAGTGAGCATTGCAATTATAGTATTTAGAAGAATGAAGGGCTATGCGCGTGAAAGGTACTTAGACAACTAGCGAACACTTGGAGGAATGTTGGCAATGCTTATCTCGTCATGTAAAAAAGGACTCATGGTGGGTTTAAAAACAGCATGGACATTAGGAAAAGTTATTTTCCCGATTACGTTGCTTGTTTCCATTTTACAATATACACCTGTTTTACCTTGGCTGATTGATTTGATTTCCCCGATTATGGGTGTTTTTGGACTGAGCGGCGATGCCGCTATTCCTTTAGTGCTTGGGAATGTTCTGAATCTGTATGCTGCGATTGGGGCGATTTTATCGATTGAATTAACTGTGAAGGAAGTATTTATTTTAGCAGTCATGCTTTCTTTCTCTCATAATTTATTTGTTGAGACAGGTGTTGCCTTAAAAGTAGGAGTGAAGCTTTGGGTCGTGCTTGTTGTGCGGCTTGGATTGGCTGCACTTGGTGCGATTCTTATTCATTTGCTCTGGAAGGGCGGCGGTGAAATTGCCCGCTATGGCCTGGTTCCAGCTGAAACCAGTACTCCTGATACATGGAGTGCGATTATCTTGGCGGGATTAGAAAAAGCTGCATTAGGGATATTACAGCTTGCTCTGATTGTGATTCCGCTCATGATTGTTATACAAATTCTAAAAGATTTAAAATGGCTGGAAGCATTCTCGAAAAAAATGGAGCCAATTACTAGGGGCTTAGGTATGCAGGCAAACACATCGATGACTCTAGTGGCGGGTCTGACGATTGGATTAGCGTACGGTGCCGGTATTATGATACAGGCAGTGAAGGAGGATGGTGTCAGTAAAAAGGATGCGACCTTAGCATTTATCTTCCTGGTTGCCTGTCACGCGGTTGTTGAGGATACTTTGATTTTTGTCCCTTTAGGCATACCGATTCTTCCATTATTTATTATTAGGCTTTGTACGGCTATCCTCCTGACTATAGTGGTTGCAGCAGTTTGGAAACGGATGGACTGGAATAAAAGAAAGGAACCTTCGTATGGACATACAAATTGACACAGTATTATTTGACTTAGATGGAACATTAATCGATACCAACGAATTAATCATTCAATCATTTCTTCATACGATGGAAAACTATTTTCCCGGTCAGTATGAGCGCGAGCATGTTCTTCCCTTTATGGGACCAACCTTGCAGGAAACATTTGAAAAATTAAACCCCACTAAAGTAGAAGAGATGATTGGAACATACCGTGAATTCAATCACCGTGAACATGATCGGTTAGTCAAAGAATTTGAAGGTGTGTATGAAACAGTGGAGGCATTGATTCGCAATGGGTACAAAATTGGCATTGTCACAACTAAAATTAGAGAAACCGTGCTAAAAGGACTAAAGTTAACGAAGCTTGATCCATTTTTTCCGGTAATCGTTGCTTTAGATGATGTTAAAAAAGCAAAGCCTGATCCGGAGCCGATAGAAAAAGCATTGCAGCTGCTTGATTCCAAACCAGAAAATACAATCATGGTCGGAGATAATCATCACGATATTTTAGGCGGGAAAAACGCTGGAACAATGACGGCCGCTGTAGCCTGGTCTGTTAAAGGTGAAGACTATCTGGCCCAATTCAAGCCAGACTATATGCTTCAAAATATGAAAGACCTATTAAAGATCCTGGGTGTGGAAGATTAATGAGAAAAACCGAACGTTTCCCTGTGGAAGGTGCCAATTCTTTGTGGCATGTTTATAAAACAGTTCCCTTTTGGAAAGTTGTCAAAAATTTTATTGTAATTCAGCTTGCCCGATACACACCCTTTCTCTCTGTGAAAAGTTGGCTCTACCGCGTTTTCTTAAGAATGGAGATAGGAGAAAAAACATCATTTGCCCTCATGGTCATGCTCGATGTCATGTTTCCTGAAAAAATTAAGGTGGGCCGAAATACGGTGATTGGCTATAATACAACGATCCTTGCACACGAGTATTTAATTAAAGAGTACCGGCTCGGACCGGTTATCATTGGAGACGAAGTGATGATCGGTGCTAATACAACGATTTTGCCGGGTGTAACCATTGGGGATGGTGCTATAGTATCTGCAGGTACTTTAGTGCATAAGGATGTCCCGGCAGGCTCGTTTGTCGGAGGCAATCCAATGCGTATCATTTATACAAAAGAAGAACGGGAGCTGCGGGAAAAGCAGGACGCAGAAAGAAACAAGAATGGTTCGTAAGAGCTGTTCTTGTTTTTTTTATTCGTTAAAATTTAAGCAAAGAGGTTGATTCGACGCGGCAGTGAAAATTTTTTGAATCTGTAAAATCATGCATTTCGAACGGGGTTGTGCCAGCCTGGTGCAAATAGTATCCGTAGCAGAATGAGGAACCATTAGATAAGTTTGGCGGATCCTCATTCCGTTATTCGAATGAAAACCAGCATTTTAATGAAAAAGCGAAAATTGATTTGTGACAAATGGGGTTATTTTATTTTTCAAAAATAAATCCCATAATATCTCTTCTTTCCATTGACGAAACTAAGAGGAAGGAGTACACTACTATTAACTTTAATTTACTACCATATTAGCGAACTAAAGGATTTTGAATATTTCCTGAATAGGTGATTTGATTTTATGACAAAGCCATTTATGTTTGAGAAGCCGCTTGGGATGCGGGATACGCTTCCTAAGATATATAAAAGAAAGCGAAAAGTTGTTCAGCAATTGGAAACCGAGTTGAAAAGCTGGGGGTATCAAATGATTGAGACGCCGACCTTAGAATATTATGAAACCACGGGAAGAACGTCGGCGATTGATGACCAAAAGCTTTTTAAATTATTAGATCAGCAGGGCCATACCCTCGTACTTCGTCCGGATATGACTGCACCAATTGCCAGGGTTGCCGCATCAAAGCTAGCTCAGGACTCTACACCTTTACGATTAAGCTATCAGGCTAACGTTTTTCGTTCACAGCAGCGGGAAGGAGGGCGGCCAGCTGAGTTTTCACAGGCTGGAGTTGAATTAATCGGGGACTCCACGATTAGTGCAGACGGGGAAGTGATTGCCTTGCTTGTCTCTTCTCTGCGAAAAGCAGGACTTGATGGATTTACATTAGCGATTGGCCATGTAAAGTTTGTAGATTCCTTTTTCTTTGAGGTTTTAGGAACGGAGGAAAGAGTCCAGGGGTTAAAGCGGTTTTTATTCGAAAAAAATTACGTCGGGTACCGAGAGCATATTCAGGCACTCTCGCTTTCATCAATCGATAAAGAGAGACTCAATCAATTTTTAAATTTAATTGGGGACGAGTCGATTATTGAACGGGCAAAAGAACTTTCTTCAGATCCGGCTGTTCTTGAAGCGATTCAGCAGTTGGAATTACTATTTTGTATTTTGTGTGATTACGGAGTGAAAGAGTTTATCAAGCTGGATTTAACGCTTGTAAGCCATATGACTTACTACACAGGGATTTTATTTGAGGCTTACGCCAGTCAGGTAGGTTTTCCGATTGGAAACGGCGGACGTTATGATAAGCTTGTCCGTCAATTTGGCATCAATGAAGCTGCTACAGGGTTCGGTATTTATATTGATAGATTATTAGAAGCCTTGCATTTTGATGAAGAAACAGATGAGACGATCCTGATTATATATAGTGCGGAGCACCGCAAAATGGCGATTGAGAAGGCTATAGAACTTCGGAATCAGGGACAGGCGGTTATTATTCAGGATATTTCTGGGATTAAGGATCTCGATAAGTTCGTAAAATCGTTTGCTGATGTTTACTACTTTTTTGGTGAAAGGGGGAGGGACGCATGAGGGACTGGCTGACGATCGCACTGCCAAAAGGAAGAATTTTTGACGAAGCACTCGATTTATTGCGGCGGGCAGGTTACCAGATTCCACCAGACTTTGATGAATCGCGGAAACTGATCATTGAGGTCGAGGAGGAAGGGATGAGGTTCATTCTCGCCAAGCCGATGGACGTCCCGACCTATGTCGAGCATGGGGTTGCGGATATTGGGATTGCGGGTAAGGATGTCATGCTTGAAGAAGAACGTGACGTGTATGAGCTGTTAGACTTGCAAATCAGCCACTGCTATCTGGCAGTAGCGGGGCTGCCACGTACAGAACTGAACGAAGTAGCTCCGAAAATCGCAACGAAATATCCGAACGTAGCGTCGAGCTTTTTTAGAGCGAAGGGTGAGCAGGTCGAAATTATAAAGCTAAACGGTTCGATAGAATTAGCCCCTCTCATTGGCTTAGCCGACCGAATTGTAGATATCGTATCAACCGGGAGAACGTTAAAAGAAAACGGCTTAGTTGAATACGAAAAAATTGTATCGATTACTTCGAGGCTTATTGTGAACCCTGTCAGCTACCGGTTAAAGGATCAGATAGTCCATGACATGGTGAATCGTCTGACTGAAGTGGTTGAAAAAGGAGGTCTTTAGGTGAAAATCTATACGAGCTTCGATGCTCCGTCGCTTCGCAGATCCGTTGAAAACGGGACATTGGAACAGCGAAAAGCGGTGCTTGATATTTTAGAAGAGGTCCGAAAAACAGGGGATGATGCACTCTATCATTTTACAAAGCAATTTGATGGGGTAGCACTGACCACTTTAACTGTTTCAGAAAAAGAGATGACGGAGGCCTATGAAAAAATTGATTCTTCTCTCGTAGAGATTATGAGGCAAGCAGCACGAAACATCCGGGAATACCATGAGAAGCAAAAGAAAACGGGCTGGATGATGACTAGAACGGATGGAACGATTTTGGGGCAAAAAGTGACGCCGCTGGATTCGGTCGGAGTCTATGTCCCAGGAGGAACCGCTGCCTATCCATCCTCCGTTTTAATGACGGTTGTTCCGGCAGTTGTTGCTGGAGTGGAACGAATCGTGATGGTATCTCCACCACAAAAGGATGGAACGATAAATCCTAGTGTATTGGTCGCTGCAAAAGAAGCAGGTGTGACCGAAATCTACAAGGTAGGTGGAGCGCAGGCGGTTGCTGCACTAGCTTATGGAACCCGAACCATTGCCCCTGTAGATAAAATTGTAGGACCAGGCAATATTTATGTGGCTCTAGCCAAACGAGAAGTATTCGGGATTGTCGATATAGATATGATTGCAGGACCTTCTGAAATTGTCGTTCTAGCGGATGAAACGGCTAAACCGCATGAAGTGGCTGCGGACCTTTTATCGCAAGCAGAGCATGACCCGCGTTCTTCTTGCTGTTTAGTAACGACTTCTAAAAGCTTGGCAGAAGCTGTTCAAAGAGAAGTTGAGCTGCAGCTTAGAACATTGCCGCGCGAACAAATAGCACGAGCGTCCATTGAAGATTATGGAGCGATTTATGTAACTGACAGCTTAGATGCAGCTATCGAGGTAGTAAATGCGCTAGCTCCTGAGCATTTAGAAATGATCATTGAAAAAGCTCAGGAAACATTGGCAAAAATTAAACACGCTGGAGCTATTTTTGTTGGCCGCTACAGCAGTGAGCCAGTCGGAGACTATTTTGCCGGTACGAATCACGTTCTCCCGACAAACGGAACTGCTCGTTTTTCAAGTCCGCTCAATCTGGATGACTACCAGAAAAAATCAAGTGTGATTTTATACAGTGAGGAAGCTTTTAAACAAAATGCAAATAAAATTGCTGCCTTTGCTCGTTTAGAAGGACTAGAAGCTCATGCAAGGGCGATTGAAAGCCGGTTCAAGGAGGAAATATAGATGACAGCAAGGGAAGCCTCTGTTTCGAGACAGACAAAAGAAACTCAAATTGATTTGGCATTTGCGATTGATGGAGAAGGGAAATCGGAATTATACACGCCTGTCCCATTTTTAACCCATATGCTTGATCTTTTTACAAAGCATGGTCATTTTAATCTGACCGTCAATGCTAGCGGTGATGTGGAAATCGATGATCACCATACGACCGAGGATATTGGGATATGTTTAGGACAAGCATTAAAAGACGCGCTTGGCGACAAAAAGGGAATTAAGCGCTATGGGAATGCGTTTGTGCCAATGGACGAGGCTCTGGCCCAGGTTGTGGTTGATTTAAGTAATCGACCGCACCTGGAATTTCGCGGAGTACTTCCGGCAGCCAAAGTCGGAACCTTTGATACGGAGCTTGTTCATGAATTTTTATGGAAACTGGCGATTGAGGCCCGCATGAATTTACACGTCATAATCCATTACGGTTCTAACACTCACCATATGATAGAAGCAGTCTTCAAAGCATTAGGAAGAGCATTAGACGAAGCGACTTCGATTGATCCGCGCGTTAAGGGGATTCCATCAACGAAAGGGATGTTATAAATGATTGGTGTGATTGATTACGGGATGGGGAACCTTTTCAGTGTCCAAAAAGCATTAGAACGGCTTAAGGCTCCTTTTTTCGTTTCTGAATCAATAGACGAGCTAGAAACAGCTTCCGGATTGATTCTTCCTGGAGTCGGGGCTTTTCCCGATGCGATGAAAAAACTGACCGAGACGGATATGGTTCCCTTTATTGAACGGAAAGCTGCAGAAGGTATCCCTTTACTTGGAATCTGCTTAGGAATGCAGCTTTTGTTTACCAAAAGTGAGGAGCACGGTGAACATAATGGGTTGGGGCTGTTAGAAGGTGAAGTGGTTCGCTTTCCGGGAAAAACAGAGGAAAACCAAACGTATAAAGTACCTCATATTGGCTGGAATAATCTCGTGTTTCATAAGCGGGACAATCAACTGTTATCTGGATTAGAGGAGGATTTTGCCTATTTTGTCCACTCTTACTATGTTCGGGCAGACGAGGATGCTGTCATTGCCTACAGTGACTATTTTGATGTAAAAGTACCAGCAATTGTAGGCAGAGACCATATATTTGGGATGCAATTTCATCCGGAAAAAAGCAGCAAGCTAGGAATGCAGCTGTTATCTAATTTTACAAAGCTAGCAGGTCAAGGAGAGAGAAGCTGATGTCATTTACAATATATCCTGCGATTGATATGCGCGGAGGAAAATGTGTAAGGCTCATCCAAGGGGATTACAGCCAAGAAACCGTATACGGTGATTCACCATTTGACATGGCCGAACAATTCGCTAATGACGGAGCTGCTTGGATTCATATGGTTGATTTAGACGGGGCCAAGGCTGGTGAAAAAATCAATCATCCCTTTGTCGTACAAGCAGCGAAAAAATTGACCTCCTCGATTCAAATTGGAGGAGGTATACGCTCAGAGGCAGATATTGAATTTTACTTGGAAAACGGGGTTGACCGCGTCATCCTTGGGAGTATCGCCGTGACCAATCGGGATTTTGTTAAAGACATGCTGAAAAAATATGGTGCAAAGCTTGCGATTGGAATTGATGCCAAGGAAGGGTATGTTGCGACTCATGGATGGTTATCGACCTCTTCTTTAACGGCAGTGGAATTAGGAAAAGAACTGGCAGAAGCAGGAGCTGAAACCTTTATTTGTACGGATATTGCAAAGGATGGAATGCTCTCTGGCCCAAATATCGAATCCCTGCTGCAAATTGCGGAAGTTACGGGTAAAAACATTATTGCTTCTGGCGGGATCAGTTCTTTAGAAGATTTGCGGGCACTCCGAAAATTGGCGGACAAAGGGATTAAAGGGGCAATCGTCGGGAAAGCCCTTTACGAGCAGCGTTTCACACTGCGAGAGGCTATTGAGGAGGTATCGTCATGATTACGAAACGGATTATCCCTTGTCTGGATGTAAAAGAAGGACGGGTTGTGAAAGGAATTCAATTCGTCCAGCTTCGGGATGCTGGCGACCCGGTGGAGCTTGCCCGATTTTATGATGAACAAGGTGCGGATGAACTCGTATTCTTGGATATTTCCGCTTCCCATGAGGGGAGAAAAACCATGGAAGACGTTGTTCGCCAAGTAGCATCTGAATTAGCGATCCCCTTTACAGTTGGAGGCGGAATCGGAAGCTTAGAGGATATGAAGCGAATGTTGAGGGCTGGAGCTGATAAGGTTAGTATCAATACAGCCGCCATTTTAAATCCTGAATTAATCCGTGAAGGAGCCGACTACTTTGGGTCTCAATGTATGGTTTTGGCGATCGATGCAAAATACCATGAAGAGCTTGGAACGTGGAAAGTTTATACTCACGGGGGACGGAAAGAAACCGGGCTGGATGCTATTTCCTGGGCGAAACAAGCAGTAGAATTGGGAGCAGGGGAAATTCTGCTCACTTCAATGGACGCTGATGGGGAGAAAGCGGGCTTCGATGTAGCACTGACAAAGGCTATCAATAATGCTGTGAGTGTACCGGTGATTGCTTCTGGTGGCGCCGGCAAGAAAGAGGATTTCCTTGAGGTTTTTGAAGAAGCAGGAGCAGATGCAGCATTGGCAGCCTCGATTTTTCATTATAAAGAAACCTCTGTCAAAGAAGTGAAGGATTATTTAAAGGAACAGGGGGTACATGTACGATGAACGTAAACGAAATAAAATTTGACGAAAATGGCCTCGTTCCTGCTATTGTTCAAGACTTTGAAACAAAGGAAGTTTTAACACTTGCCTTTATGAACAAAGAATCTTTGCAAAAGTCTATCGAAACAAAGGAAACTTGGTTTTATAGTCGTTCGCGTCAGGAGTTATGGCATAAAGGTGCCACAAGCGGACATACGCAAAAAATCGTATCGATGACGTATGACTGTGATGGTGACGCGATTGTGGTTCAAGTGATTCCTAATGGACCAGCGTGCCATAATGGCACAGCCAGCTGTTTTACGAAAACATTTTATGAAGACAAGACCGTTGCAGAATCTAGCGTTTCAGCCGAATTTTTACTTGAGTTAGAAAAGGTAGTAGCGCAGCGGGAAGCGGAGCGACCCGAAGGCTCTTATACCACTTATCTATTTGAAAAGGGAGTAGATAAGATTCTTAAAAAGGTTGGGGAAGAGGCATCAGAAGTGATCATTGCAGCGAAAAATCGCGACCATGGCGAGCTTAAATGGGAAGCAGCTGATTTGATCTATCACCTTCTTGTTTTACTGAAAGAACAAGATCTGCCTTTTACGGAAGTTTTGAAAGTATTAAAGGAAAGACATACAAAAGAATGACGGATTCGACAAAACGACGTATGCATGCGTCGTTTTTTTAGTGCATTGGTACTCACTGATAGATTTTTTTGCATTTTTAAAAGAGGCGGTGGTGAAATAAGCGAACTCAGGGGCTGATAACAGAACTTAGAAGTGGATAACCGAACTGAAGCGTGAGATAACAGAACTTAGAGGTAAAATAAACGAACTCAAGAATCGATAACCGAATTCAGAAGGGTAATAAACGAACTCAAGAATAAATAACTGAACTCAGGAGGGCTATAACCGCACTCACAAGTATTTAACCGGACTTAGCAACGAGATAACCGCACTCACAAGTATTTAACCGAACTTAAACACACGAGATAACCGCACTCAAGAGTATATAACCGAACTTAATCACGAGATAACCGCACTCACAAGTATTTAACCGGACTTAGCAACGAGATAACCGCACTCACAAGTATTTAACCGAACTTAAACACACGAGATAACCGCACTCAAGAGTATATAACCGAACTTAATCACGAGATAACCGCACTCACAAGTATTTAACCGGACTTAGCAACGAGATAACCGCACTCACAAGTATTTAACCGAACTTAAACACACGAGATAACCGCACTCAAGAGTATATAACCGAACTTAATCACGAGATAACCGCACTCACAAGTATTTAACCGAACCCAAGCGCGACATAACTGAACTCAGAATCTGGATCAAGCATCCCAACCCTGTACCTGTGAAAATCCAAAAATGGACAATCCCAATTCTTCCCTTATACCTTCTCGCCTTGCCCCACATATGGTATACTACTGTAGTTACTAAGATTAGACGGAGGATTTCATGAGTAAACATTTCAAAGTAGAGCAGACAAGTGGAAAAATCCTTTCATTTACCCCTACGGGAGAGTACTACTTCACAAAGGGGTTAAAAGCGTATCATCGAGGGGATTTGAATAAAGCGAAGAAATATTTAGAACGAGCTTATCATCTAGAGCCTTCAGAGCCTCTAATTGCTTGTCAGCTTGCGATGGTGCATACGGAAATTGGACAGTACCAATCCTCCAATGAGCTTCTTCATCTAATCTTGGAGCAATTGGATGACCATATGACGGAATGCTACTATTTTCTGGCAAACAATTATGCTTATTTAGGGCATTTTAGAGAAGCATTTCAAAATGCGCAAAAATATGTAGAAGCTGAACCAAACGGCGATTTTCGTGATGATGCCGAGGAATTGCTTGAAATTATATCAATGGAGCTTGGCTTGGATGATGCTGATTTAGAGGAAGAAGATGAATTAATTCGCCAGCAGGATGAGGCCCGTTTATGCTTAGAAGCGGGTGAATTTGAAAAGGCGATTGACCTGCTTAATGATGTGATTGAATCTCATCCGGATTACTGGTCAGCTTACAATAACTTAGCCTTGGCCCATTTTTATTTAGGAAATGTAAAAAGGGCGAATCAAGTCTTAGAAACGGTATTAGAAAAAAATCCCGGAAATCTGCATGCTTTATGTAATTCCTTGATTTTTGCCCATTATCAAAAAGATTTTCATCAGGTTCATAATTTGTACGATACATTGAAAAATATTCATCCGATTATGCTTGAGCATCGTTACAAATTAGGCGCAACCTTTGCCTTGATTGGAAAGTATGAACTGGCCTATCAATGGTTGCGCAAGCTTCAGAAACAAGGATTTGATGGAGACGGTGCTTTCTTTTACTGGCTTTCAGTTTCTGCTTACTATACGGGGAAAAAGGAATTCGCAAAGGATATGTGGAAACGGGTGATTGAATTGTCTCCTGAACGAAAAGGGCAGGAGCCCTGGATTCAGGATGAACGAATGTTAATCAATGATCCTGCTATGATCGAAAGAATCTGGAAAAGCGAAGAAGACCCTCAACGTTTATTTGCCTTATTTTTATTAACGGTATCGGATGATAAAAAACTATGGATATCGAAACGGACTCTCCGAATATCTCCGCTATCTGCTGATGAACTGCAGTATTTCAACTATTGTCTATCTGAAAAATGGGAAGAGGAATCGAATGGTTTATCGATTTCGATTGCACATCAGGTAGCTTTAAACCTTTATAACTGGGAAGGGAAAACCATTACCTGGAAAAATAGCGGTTTGTTTTTAACCTGGTTTACAGCATTTCTTGAATTAAAAGGAAAACCGCTGCAGGATGCAAATGCATTGGCGGGCGCTCTTTTTTACTTTTGGAAAAAGCTAAGAGGAGAGGCTGTTACTCAGAAAGATGCTGCGGATGTCGCTGGTGTTTCTGTTTATTCATTGCGGAAATATACTCAGGAAATTAAAAAGGTATTGCTGTAGAAAATTTTTCTAAGCATTATATTAGACGATTTCGTCCGTAAACTATACGATAGATGGGAACACTATATTTTAGTACTGTAAAAGGAGTGACAGTCCAGTGGCTGAAGAAAAAATTTATGATGTCATAATCGCTGGTGCTGGTCCTGCAGGTATGACAGCTGCTGTTTATACATCGCGTGCAAATCTGTCCACTCTCATGATTGAGCGTGGAGTTCCTGGCGGACAAATGGCCAACACAGAAGATGTTGAAAACTATCCTGGATTTGAAAGCATACTAGGTCCAGATTTATCGAATAAAATGTTTGAACATGCTAAAAAATTTGGAGCCGAATACGCTTATGGTGACATTAAAGAGATTGTTGATGGCGAAGAATATAAAATTGTCAAAGCAGGTTCTAAAGAATACAAAGCCAGAGCTGTCATTATTGCAACAGGTGCTGAATACAAAAAATTAGGCGTACCTGGTGAAAACGAATATGGCGGACGCGGTGTATCCTACTGTGCGGTTTGTGATGGAGCGTTCTTTAAGCAAAGAGAATTAGTTGTCGTTGGCGGCGGAGACTCTGCTGTTGAAGAGGGTGTTTACTTAACCCGGTTTGCCTCAAAAGTAACGATTGTCCATCGCCGTGATGAATTGCGCGCTCAGAAAATTTTGCAGAAGCGTGCCTTTGAAAATGAGAAGGTTGATTTCATTTGGAATCATACCGTTAAAGAAATCCACGGGGAAAATGGAAAAGTCAGCAGCGTCACTCTTGTTTCAACTGAAACGGGCGAAGAGCGTGAGTTTAAGACTGATGGAGTCTTTATTTACATCGGGATGGTTCCGCTCTCCAAACCATTTGCAAATCTGGGGATTACCAATAGCGCAGGCTATATTGAAACCGATGAAAAAATGGAAACTCGTGTACCAGGAATTTTTGCTGCAGGTGATATTCGTGAAAAATCATTGCGTCAAATTGTTACGGCTACTGGTGATGGAAGTATTGCCGCGCAAAGTGCTCAGCACTATGTAGAAGAACTTTTAGAAAAACAAAAAGCACGTCAGGCTTAAAATTTAGGGTAAATTTTACAAAAAATAATACCAATTTAAACCTATTGTAACAGCATTGAAACATTTGTTCTGTATGATAGAGGTAGAAATTGACCCCCTTTTGAAACATATATATTCATGTTTCGCACAGGCTCCTTTTGCCTGTGTTTTTTTTTATAAAGGAATCTTTAAAAATAGGCTCTATAATATTTGTTGGGGTTTGAACACAACTTTTTATTCATAAAAAAAACACGTAAACATCCAATTCTTTTATACTTGAATTGTCGAGAAACAAGACAAAAGAAATGGAGTTACGTGTATA
>NZ_JAKZKT010000129.1 GCF_022808645.1 Bacillus litorisediminis | reverse complement strand
CCATTTCTCAGAGCCTCCCGAAGGGAGTCCCAGTTTTCATAGAGATATCTCCGTAGGTCTTTTACGGACATTTCGTCAATACCGTGACTTCCTTTATTTCTTTCTACTCTTTTCAGGGCAGTCAAGAGATTTTCTCGTGACAAGATTCGCTCCATCAACATAACGTTATTCCTTTCCACGTGAACGAAGGTTCTAATTATGCCAGTTTCTGCTATACCCTCTCGAAGTCCCCCGTGTATTCACCACTTCTTTCTTCAAGTAAGTCCTTACGGATTGTCTGTATTTATCACAGAATACTGTATGCCTAGATTTCGTTCTCTCATAATTGTTCAGTCCTTCCCATTCTCAGTCTCGAGTTAGAATGGTACTATGACCTCTGCTGACTTCTAACTGTTCAGCTATCTATCGCTAGATAGGTTACCAAGAGTACTTGGCTTTCCAGTCAGATCTCCCCAGGTAAGAGTGCAATCTTTCCCTCCAAATATCTGCTTCATTTACTCTGTAT
>NZ_JAKZKT010000128.1 GCF_022808645.1 Bacillus litorisediminis | reverse complement strand
TTCGGTTCATGCGAACCGAAATCCTATCCGGTATTAGCCCCGGTTTCCCGGAGTTATCCCAGTCTTACAGGCAGGTTATCCACGTGTTACTCACCCGTCCGCCGCTAACCTTTGGGAGCAAGCTCCCAGAGGTCCGCTCGACTTGCATGTATTAGGCACGCCGCCAGCGTTCGTCCTGAGCCAGGATCAAACTCTCCATAAAAGTGTTTGATATAGCTCTTAAAAAAATAGAATTAACGTTGACGCTTTTCTTTGTTCAGTTTTCAAGGAGCAAGATTCTATTGTAACACATACATTGAAGTATGTCAATAGATTTTATTGTTTTTTGTTCACTGTTCTCAAAACAGCGACTTTAATAATGTAACATAAATCAACAAGTAAAGTCAACAACTTTTTTAAATTACTTTTTGAATAACTTGTCCTTTTCTTAAGGACGAATGCTATGATAACATCCTTTATCTGTTATTGTCAACACTATAATTAAGAAAAACCGGGCAAAAACCGCCCGGTCCTTTTTTGTTTAGCGTATGTCTGATATTTTGTACTCTATCCCTTGTACTCCTTTATAATACTCAGGGTACATTTCTCCTCCACATTTTTCACATG
>NZ_JAKZKT010000127.1 GCF_022808645.1 Bacillus litorisediminis | reverse complement strand
AGCTGGAGTAATGATAAATGGAGTAGTACATAATTCCGAGGAAGGAACTCCGCAAGGAGGCCCATTAAGTCCCTTACTCTCTAATATCGTTCTACACGAGCTAGACATGGAATTAGAGAAAAGAGGCCACAGGTTTGTACGTTATGCAGATGACTGTAATATCTATGTGAAAACTCCAAAAGCAGGATTCAGAGTTATGGAGTCTATCACAAACTTCATTGAGAATAAACTAAAGCTCAAAGTAAATAAGGAGAAATCTGATGTGGACCGCCTTTGGAAACGAAAGTTTCTGGGTTTTAGCTTTACATTCAACAAGGAGCCGAAGGTAAGAATCGCAAATGAAAGCGTTAAACGAATGAAAACCAGAGTTCGCGAGATAACCTCTCGGTCAAAACCATACAGGATGGAACAAAGGATAGAAAAGTTAAACCAATATCTAATTGGTTGGTGCGGGTACTTCGCATTAGCTGATACCCCAAGTAAATTCAAGGAATTTGACGAATGGATAAGAAGAAGACTGCGTATGTGTGAATGGAAACAATGGAAACTTCCTAAGACGAGGATTAAAAGACTGATTACCTTAGGGGTTCCACCACATAAAGCATACGAATGGGGGAATTCTCGGAAGAAATACTGGAGAATCGCTTGTAGTCCAATCTTAAACAAAACCCTCCATAACTCCT
>NZ_JAKZKT010000126.1 GCF_022808645.1 Bacillus litorisediminis | reverse complement strand
CAAGTGATGAAAATGGGGATTTTTCAGCCGTTGAATTTGGGGAATTTTAATCCGTTGTTGACAACACTGAATAATAACAATAAAAGAGAAAAACTTTTGTTCATTTTTATCCCCCTAAATTATATTTAGGGATATTTTGCTCAATTGAATTTTAACTATCCTTTTTAAAGCTAACCTACCCCGTTAGTCCATTTACTTTGACTAAGTATTTCTTTCTCCTAATAAAAAGCGAAACAAATCTCTAATATTTGTAAAAATCTTAGGTTAAACTATCTTCAAAAAAATACAGGAGGTAGCTAAATTGAATTTCTTGTACCGTTTAATTCCTTTGACCCTAATTTTCTTATTTTCAGATTTGTTTCCAGCAGAAGCAATTAAATACAATCATGATAGTATTACTATTTCGGAAGTTCAAAAGAGGGTAAACTTTCCCGTTCTCTATCCAAAAAAGATTCCAAAAGATTGGACATTAGAAATAAAAACATATCCTAGCGGCAAGAAGGACTTCACTTATTTTAGACTCCATTTTATGGACAAAAACGACGAATACCTCATTGTAGGGATTGAACAGCAAAAAGAACATACAAATACATCAGATTTATTAAGTCCACAAATAGAGAAAGTAGATATCAATGGGAACACAGGATATTTTAAACACTGGGCACCTAGCATTCTTAGAGGAGAATATCCCCTTGGCGGAATACTATTCTGGAACCAAAATGGTACATTTATAAGAATGGATAGTTTTAATATAACAAAAAAAATGATGCTTGAAATTGCAAGATCGATGGCAACTTTTGAGTAAAAAAGTTCCCTTCTATACCCCTAGTTCTGTACTTGATTACTGATTTACTAAATGTTGTTTATTGCAAAATAAAAGTGCAGAGCTTTGCAAAGAAAAAATGCAGAGACCTGCACTTAT
>NZ_JAKZKT010000125.1 GCF_022808645.1 Bacillus litorisediminis | reverse complement strand
ATACCAAGATTGTGGCCTTATGATTTATCGGGAAGGACAACCCGTTCTTGCAGGGGCAAGCGGTGCAGGCTGTTCAGCAACGGTAGTTTATGGGCATTTATTAAACCGCATGAAAAATGGTGAATTTAAACGAATGTTAGTTGTGGCTACAGGTGCTTTGCTTTCACCGTTGTCCTTTCAGCAAAATGAAACAATTCCTTGTATCGCCCATGCAGTGTCAATTGAATACGGAGGTGAACAATTAACATGATCTATTTTTGGGCTTTTGTCGTAGGCGGTTTAATTTGTATCATTGGGCAAATTATGTTTGATGTATTTAAATTGACACCAGGTCATACCTTAAGTGCTCTTGTAGTGATTGGGGCGCTTTTAGATGGATTTGGACTATACGAGCCTTTGATTGATTTTGCTGGGGCAGGGGCTACCGTTCCGATTACAAGTTTTGGGAATTCGCTTGTTCATGGTGCGATGCAGGAAGCAGAAAAACATGGGTTAGTTGGTGTACTGACAGGAATGTTTGAAGTAACTAGTTCTGGTATTTCAGCTTCCATTGTTTTCGGCATGATAGGAGCTTTAATTTTTAAGCCAAAAGGATAAGGAGAATTAGGATGACAGTAGGATCAGATGTTAAACAGTGTTTTGCCAGTCTAAAAGGGGTAGAAGCAAGTCTCTCAAGTTTAGCATTACGGACTCTTGATGATGAATCGAAGCGAACTTTGCATGAGGCTATGATGGTAGTACACGAAGTAACAAAAGATTTAAAAAAAAGAGTAGGAGAACTAGAAGGAGAGGAACTTCAGTACAAAGGTTTCTAGAAAAACTATATTTACAGGGGGTATCAAGCAGTGCCTGAATGGTTAGATATAGCTTTACGGTCAGCATTATTTGTTGTGGTTTTATTTATCATTACAAAGTGGTTAGGGAAAAAGCAAATTTCTGAACTATCTTTCTTCGAATATGTCACCGGTATTTCAATTGGAAGTAT
>NZ_JAKZKT010000123.1 GCF_022808645.1 Bacillus litorisediminis | reverse complement strand
GCTCTAAAGCGTTTAAAGCTTCTAAAGCCAAATGCGTTTCGTTTTAATACTTTGGTTGAGTTATTGATCCCTTCCAAAAAACCATTGGAAAAGTTATATGCAAAACTATTAAGAATTTCGGTTTGCCAGTTTTGAATGGTTTGAATGGCCTTTTTCATTTCTGGAATTTCAGAAGCCTCAACCAGTTGATAAAAATCCTTTAGTTCTTGTTTCACTTGCGTGATTTGTTCTTGACCTATTTCTTTTGCTCTGTAGAACCAAGACCGAAAGGCCTCTTTTAGCTCATATGCGACTTTAAGATCTTTTGACATTTCTAAATACCTATCTAAATGCCATTGCTCCTCATCAGTTAACTCACTTTGGGCCTTATGAAAAACATACTTCATTCGTTTACATTTCTTACGATCATATTCGTGGAATTCCTGTTGTGCTCGTCTTCTGACTCCATCTAATGCCCAAAAGATATAGCGATAAAAATGAAATCGATCTGCGACAATTACAGGGCGACCTAATGCTTGTTGTACAGCTGCTTTAAAAGACTGGCTCATGTCCATAACAACTACCTGAACATCATTTCCGTGCTTTTGAAGATATCTTTTAATTGTCTTCTTGTAACGGTTAGGTAGGATATCTAAAGGCTTTTTAGTTATTCCATCCGCAATGATTAGTTGATACTTACCTTCCCTCGTATCACCCTTATATTCATCAATGGCAATAACTTTCGGTAGTTGCTCTACTTCTTTAATTTCACTATTCGCTAAGCAATCAAACCGCCGAACAATCGTTGTTGAAGAGGTCCCATAATGATCCCCGGTTTCCTTAAAGGTTTTTCCTTTAATAGCCCTGATTGATACAGCTTGATTCCACTCTATAGAAGTTCGTTGGTAACGCTCTACAATTGGATTCTTCTCAGAAAACCTTTTCCCACATTCACATGAATAGCGACGCCGTTTATAGAAAATCTGTGTTTTCCGTTCAAACCATTTCAAGTGGTGAATTTTCTGTATCCGATAATCATGGACCCGACGGGTCCAGTTATTACATGCAGGACAACGATGATTCTTTCGTTCCATCTCTACATATAGGCGGACTATATCCTCATACTGTTCAA
>NZ_JAKZKT010000122.1 GCF_022808645.1 Bacillus litorisediminis | reverse complement strand
TCGACACCAATTACAGTAGAGGGACTTGGGGTGGCTGGCAAGTCTTTTTTTATGCACCTAACAAAATAAGTGCAGGTCTCTGCATTTTTTCTTTGCAAAGCTCTGCACTTTTATTTTGCAATAAACAATAGCCCTGGAAGTTTTTGAACTAGTTGCTCTAGATCATCCAGCTCACTTAATTCATTGACAATTTGAATTCGATTTTGTTCTAATTTTTTTAAAATGTCCTGTCGCTTTGTCAAACAACTATCTTGATTTGGCAAAAATCTATTCAATATTTGGATTTTTGCTTTTTCGTCTTCAATGATTTCAATAATCTCATTCTGGCCATATATCTCAATATTAGGGAGAACGTCCTCTATGGTTAAGTTAGAAATATCGCCACCTAAGTCTGTAATAACTACTGGGTCACCATATCTTTTAATAATTTTGTAAAGCTTTCCGTGTTGCTTATTTGAAGAAACCGTAATTTCAATACGCCCTTTTTCAATTCCTAAGTTTGAGCGTATTAAGGAATCTAAAGTTGTTTTTGTTTTTTTACTTTTAGGTTCTAATTCAATTGCGTACCTAATTAATTCTAGTAGAGTTGATTTACCTGTTCCTCTTCCACCAATTAACGTATTCAGATGAGGTGATAGGAATATGTCAAGCCCGTCAAGGTAACCACCAAATATTTGTATTCTTTCAATGACACTGTGGTGATTTTCATCTTGTTCTGTTACTAATTTTATTCTAGATTCGGGATCAATAAACGCCAGTTTAAAACATTGGAAATTAACTTCGGACATTTTCACCAAACAGCTAGCTTCAGGTAAAGCAATGTCTGAAGGTACTGCAACGTCTTTAGCGTTAATGTAAGCTAACATCCGATCTCTTTTATAGTGGGGCTCCTTATTATTAATGATATTCTTAGTTTTGGTTCTATGAATCTATAGAAAAGGGGAGTTTTCAATGAAGAGGAATAATAGCCCCAAAAACGTCCGTTTTTGGAGCGGATTTGACAAGAATAGTTTTTGTTAATTTAATCACATTCAATTACGATTCATCAACACGAATGAATAGGTAATAGCCCTTACGAATTAGAACCTACATGAATAATAAAAATTTAAATGCTAATAATATGTTCATAATTACCAATGGAGGGATTTAATCATGAAAAAAATAATATTGTTTTTGTCAATATTAAATTGAGCCAGAGTGATCACTTCAAAAGTGAGCCACTTAATAAATTCTAGCTTCCATTAGTGGGAGGAACTGGGTGTTAGGGTGTCTTGCCCCGGGTAGGGGCAAGACAC
>NZ_JAKZKT010000121.1 GCF_022808645.1 Bacillus litorisediminis | reverse complement strand
TTCGGTTCATGCGAACCGAAATCCTATCCGGTATTAGCCCCGGTTTCCCGGAGTTATCCCAGTCTTACAGGCAGGTTATCCACGTGTTACTCACCCGTCCGCCGCTAACCTTTGGGAGCAAGCTCCCAGAGGTCCGCTCGACTTGCATGTATTAGGCACGCCGCCAGCGTTCGTCCTGAGCCAGGATCAAACTCTCCATAAAAGTGTTTGATATAGCTCTTAAAAAATAGAATTAACGTTGACGCTTTTCTTTGTTCAGTTTTCAAAGAACAAGATCATATTGTATCACACAAATTAATGCGTGTCAATAATTTTATGTTGGTTTTTAGCAACAAAAACTATAGTATCACGTTAAATAGTATTTGTCAATAATATTTTGGTGGAGCCTAGCGGGATCGAACCGCTGACCTCCTGCGTGCAAAGCAGGCGCTCTCCCAGCTGAGCTAAGGCCCCAAATCACTAATTATAATGGTCGGGAAGACAGGATTCGAACCTGCGACCCCTTGGTCCCAAACCAAGTGCTCTACCAAGCTGAGCTACTCCCCGTTAAGGAATAACGTTATTTTAATATAATGGCGCGCCCGACAGGAGTCGAACCCATAACCTTCTGATCCGTAGTCAGACGCTCTATCCAATTGAGCTACGGGCGCATAACAAATGCCGAGGGGGGGACTTGAACCCCCACGAAGGTCACCCTTCCCAGGATTTTAAGTCCTGTGCGTCTGCCGATTCCGCCACCCCGGCATAAATGGAGCGGAAGACGGGATTCGAACCCGCGACCCCCACCTTGGCAAGGTGGTGTTCTACCACTGAACTACTTCCGCAAAATGCGGGTGAAGGGACTTGAACCCCCACGTCATAAAGACACTAGATCCTAAGTCTAGCGCGTCTGCCAATTCCGCCACACCCGCATAATTCTTAAGTTAAAATGGTGAGCCATGCAGGACTCGAACCTGCGACCCTCTGATTAAAAGTCAGATGCTCTACCGACTGAGCTAATGGCTCATTTCCTTAAATATCGTAAAAAATGGTGCCGGCGAGAGGACTTGAACCCCCAACCTACTGATTACAAGTCAGTTGCTCTACCAATTGAGCTACACCGGCATATAAAATGGTGGAGGATGACGGGATCGAACCGCCGACCCCCTGCTTGTAAGGCAGGTGCTCTCCCAGCTGAGCTAATCCTCCATTGCCTGGCAACGTCCTACTCTCGCAGGGGGAGAGCCCCCAACTACCATCGGCGCTGAGAAGCTTAACTTCCGTGTTCGGGATGGGAACGGGTGTGACCTTCTCGCCATAGCTACCAGACCTTATCA
>NZ_JAKZKT010000120.1 GCF_022808645.1 Bacillus litorisediminis | reverse complement strand
GAGGAAAGCAGGTTTTATTTGATGTACCCAAAAAGAATTCTATACAAAAAGTTTAAGTGGCAAAAGGCAGAAAATTCAGGTTTTCCAAAACCTTCAAAAGTAACCGCCTTATGTCACGGATTCAGGATATGATTAATCATACAATAACTGGAAACGAAAAGCAATATGAACATTTTAAAGTTTTTGAATTATTTGAATGTGATTATAAAGATAGAAAATCTCAGTCTATATAAATACTTTTAACATCTCCAGAGGAAAATCAATAAATGGATTGCGATTCCCCTGAATTTCATAAATAGCTTGGTTACGGTGTTTTTCATATAAGTCAGGAGGGAATTCCTGATGCCACTTAAGTAAAAGATTTATATCTAATTGATCACGGAATTTGGCTTCAATTTGATCTGGGTATCTGAGTAAAAAGTAAAGAGTCGCTCTTGCTGCTGCTCCTTTGCCATTTTCCGGCTCGAATCGACTATTTTCTGCCTTGCCACAGGTTTTTTCAACTCGTTTAATGGTCATTTGTGTAGGATTATAATCTGGAAAATCGGTATAGGGAAAGTTGCTTCTAATTGAATTACATACAGGATCGCAGGTAAATAAATGGTGGATGTCTCCGCGCATAGGCTCTCTTTCATTAAACCAGGACTGTGGAACTACATGTTCACAATTATATTTAAAGTTCTTTTCAATTTTAACGAGCAGAGCTTCAATATCCTCGTTGTTTGTAATCGCTGATTTCTGAATTTCGCGGATACGTTTAAGAGAAGTAGTGAAGTCCTCTTGAATAATTTCTTCTGGTGTTCTGGTTTCTCCTGAATAGATGCTCATTAGTGTGCCGTCCGGACGCAGGTCAACCCAAGGATACACATATTCAGTTGGATCATAGGGCACCTCATTGGTATGTGTATCTTTTAGGAGCAGCTTGATTGAAGAGATAATTTGATTTGAATTAGAGTGAGTAAAATCAATATTTGCATAGTATTGCTCGATTGCTGTTTTATCTTTTTTCTCGTCGTAGTAAACTTTCTTATCTTGATGTATTTTTGATTTCGTTATGGCAAGTTGAGAAAGGACTTGTTCAAGACGTTGTGGATTGCTTGTCCTTGAAAGAATTTTCATCTGTTGCTGCGCAGTTAGAGAAGACATAAAATACCCCTCCGTATCATTTTTATTGTACAGATGAAGCCTTCACTTGAATAGAGAAGGCTTCATGTTGGTGCGCCCGGCATGGGCTATAACTTGGTGGTGAAAGTCCACTACAGGCTTGGCAGTAGGAACTGTTAGCTAAAGGCAAGGGTGTCCATCGTGAGGTGGAATCTGAAGGAAGCCGGAGGCAAAATC
>NZ_JAKZKT010000012.1 GCF_022808645.1 Bacillus litorisediminis | reverse complement strand
ACATTTTCAGGTGAAAGCTATAGACTTACTAACGCTTTATCAAAATCCCATTAAATAGGTTTAAATTGGGTGGCAAAACTCTGCATTTTTCATTGCATTTTTCTGCACTTTTTTATTGCAAAATACAGCTATTAGAAAAAAAGAAGGCTTTTGCCGATTTAGGATTAGCTGAAAGGCTCGGTGATTTAGAAAAACTTTCAAAGGAAGAAGGATTTTTTAATTCGATAAACCAAGGATTAAATAAAGATTCTAAAACCTATGATGAAGTCAAGATCCTCATGAATGGTTACATAAGGATTTAATATTAAGTGCAGAGAAAATCGTTGATAAATTAAACCTAGAGATTAACAGCTTAAATATAAAGTATAGGGAATTGGTTGAAGAGGCAAGAAAAGATATTGAAAAAGTAAAGTCAGAGTGGCAATCACAAAAAGAAAATCTAGATAAAGAAATAGAAAAGTTAATTAAGGAGATACCACTTACAAAATTCAGAAAAAAACATCCAATCTATAAAAAAAGTTCCATTTGATGGAATCATACCTTTTTTTATTGTAATGGTCCCAAAATGTAACCACTTACCATTAGAATTCCATTGGTGGGTAAAACCATTCGAAAATATTGACCAAATTGGTATTGTCATCATCTTTACTTCGAATGTGTAAACAACTTCACTTCGACGGACACAATATCCTAAGTAATCTTTTGTATTGAGACAGTTGTTGATTAATTACCCTTAACTTCCGAGAATCTATATTATGTAAACTGATAAAATGATGCAAAAAAAGATGACAGTAAACCACCCCTATTATTCTTTTTATAAAGAACAAAGCTACAATCTGAATTATTTGCTTTTTTATAGATTATTTTTGCCAATTTCAATAAATTTTGTTTGCCTTTTTGTTTTTCGCGTTTCATTTCTTTACCGTGTTTGTTGGTCACGTTTCTAATCACTCGTCGGTGAGCCGTACAAAATAGCATTATTGTAGTGCGCTTTTTCTTCTTTTATGTTTAAAAACTTCTTATTTATTGCTTCTCCACGTATGAAATCTCCAAATCAGCAACATGTACAGAAAATAACCTATACAAGAATAATAATGCTTCCATTCATCACTATGTCGGAAGTATCCCAGTGCTTCTGCCTGCTTTTCAAACACCGCAACAAATAGACTCATCATGAAAATAAACAAAAATCTTTTAAAAGGGGTCATTCTGTTTGAAACATAAAGAAATAACAAAGTAAATAAGGGCAGTCCAACTAGTGTAAAGGCAATGTTGATTGAAAAAATTTCTGGAAAGGGTCGTATTGGAAATTGATACAATTGTTTTCCGACAAAATATAAGTCAAGATATGTTCCTAGTAAAGATGCAAGTAAAAGGGTTGAGCCAAATGCTGAAAGGTTATGTCTCTTACCGGAATATGATCTTTTTGGCGAGAATGGCAAGCTCGATTTTTTCAATTGTTTCACAGTATTCATCCATAATCTCTCCATCTGCTTCGCAGTTTTGTCTATTTAAGTAATGAATCACTTTCCAATCAACAAACCAATCACCAATTTCAGCTTCTTTATGGGGTACATCTTTCCAGGCATATATAAGTTTTGGGCTATATATTCTCTCCCCTTTTCGGAGCTTACAATTTCTGACCCTTTTTTTATATAATAACCCAGGCAGGGATTCCCTGACATCGTGAAATAGATGTGGCCAATAGTCTTTGCGTGACCCTGAATGAGGTTGGGATGCTGCCCAATCAACTATTTTTTGTAATCTTTTCCTATTCTCAAAGAGAAGAGAATATAAGCGTTTCCCTAATAAAATCCGCTCATGTAAAGAGCTAAAATGATGAAGGGTTTGACCAATCAGTAATGCTTTATCATCGCTTTGTCGATATTTAAAAGGAAAAAGGATATGATTTAGACTTAAAATATCCTGAAGCTTAAATTCAAGCGTATCTATAACACTCTTTTTATAAATAGGGTTTTGTACCACTCTTTTTTCCAGGTAAGATTGTTCATTAATGATCAGAGCAACAGCTAATATATATGGATCTCCATGTTTCCAAAATTGGTTCCATATCGTTTCCATGAATGCAGAGACATTGAAATGATGTAGCAGATGAAATAGACATCTTTTCCGCCGTAAACTTTCTTCATATAATAAAAACTGGGGATAAACATCCTTAAAAATAAGCCAGTTTCCCCGCTCCAAAAATAAGAAGAAAGCCTCCCTCTCCTTCTCTGTGAGCAGGTTTGAAAAAAGATCTCCCTTTAAATCTGTCATATTCCATCCGCCATTCCTTGATACCATATGCCCTAAAAAAGCCCAATGAATCTCTGGGTGAGCCATATAAAATTTTAAGTAGGCTTCTGTTCTGGTAACGTTGTTTCGGTTTAATCTATTTGTCTCTTCTTTAATCTGTTCAATTAATATGCGCTCATCTTCAGATAAATCAAAAACTGCCGTTGCAGCTGTTGTCCATTTCTGTTTCTTCTTTAACTCATTTTTAATTTCCGAAAGAGAATTTGAGTTAAATAGATTTTTTTTATGAATTAGGTCAAGGGCCCAGATTCGCTCCTCCTCCCTTCTTGCTTAAATTAATATTATTGAATATGTACTATGAATATTTTATTCATTTGATAGGAATAAATGATGAAGAGTTTATTCAGGCAAAATAAATAAACAGGCCTTTTACGTGGCCTGTTTATTTCAGTACTTTGGCGGGATTAATTCCGATGTAACAATATATCTCTGGGGAGCATTTCCTACATAATAAAATGGATAGCAAGTGGTAAGAGTCAGGGTAGCCCTTGGCTTTGGAGTAAGGACGGTCCGGTCATCGGCATCGACAATCTTTATTTTTTTCACTTTATAAAGGAAGGTTCCTGCTTTTGTCGAGACAATCAGGCGATCCCCTTTCTCAATGTCTTTGAGGCCCCTAAAAATCGTATCCCGGTGTCCGGAAATCACGCAGTTGTTTAGTTCTCCTGGCAGAGCGCTCCCTTCTACATGCCCTGCTCCCTTTTTTAAAATGTCTTTTCCAGTTCCCTGGTATACCGGAAAAGTCTTATTTAGTTTTGGAATAGACAATTCACCGATTATTTCACCTGTTCTCGGTATGTCGTGATACAGCTTTTTCTTTTCAATAACTCGGGATGAAGTTGCTACGACTGGCATCTCTTTTTGAAATTCCTGATATGACACTTCTAGCTGTGAAGAAGAACGATATCCTTCGTAATAAGCAAGTGTATTCCATCCGAAGAAAACCATACCAATTACTATAAGTAACTTTGGTAAAAGCCCCTTACAAATTTTTATCATACTTTTCTTGTAACCCGCCTTCTCTTATTGTAAAACAACATCCCTATACCACCCATTACAGCAACAATTCCTATTAGCATATTTGTAATATAAGGTGATGCGGTATCTGGGAGCTTTTGATGATTTAGCTCAGTCAATTCTCCGGCAAGATCTGCGATATCCGTCATTTTTTCACCGGCATTAATCGCAAACTCACTTCCGAGCATTTCGGCTGAAACTTGCAAATCAAGTATTTCTATTCCCTGTGTATTAAAAAGTTCAACCAATAAAGCATCGGAAGGAAGATTCTCCATGTTAGCCAGATCCCCAAATGAAATAGGGGTCCTGTTACCAGCTCCATTAACTAGGAAAAACCTTGGAATTAACTGGGCAGAACCCATAATTTGGTCCCAAATCGAAATTAACTCCATTTTTTGTGCATCTGTTATTCCTGCCTCAGGATCAACCGACATCATGAGAGATTCTAGCCTCGCTCCCACTTCCTCCATTTGCGATTCAAGGTTTAACTGATCCAAAGCCATAAAATGATTGAATAGGTTGTCTGCCTCTTCTTCTGTCACTCCAATGGCAGTAAGGAAATTTTCGAATTCTTTCATCAGGCTATCATGATTCCGATAGAAGTCAATTGCTATTTCTAGGTCTTCGATAAACACGTAATCCTCTTCCACTGACTCACCAAATCCAGCTAGCAGCGTATCAAGATCTTCTCTTGACATATCATGAGTTATTAGCAATTCATTCAAATTTTCTGGTGTAATAGGGGTGCCAAGCGCCATCCGCAATTCTTCTACCGTTTCAAAATCTGCAAGCGACAACTCGTAATACGCAAGATATGAAGTTAAATCCTCTATATCCCATCCTAGCTCTGCCAACAGTTGGTTAATTTCTTCCTGTGGTGGCTGGGCAAAGGCACTTCCGGAAAAAGCTAATATAAGTACTGAAGCATACATTATGTTTTTAAACAGCTTCTTCATCTAAATCCTCCTGTGTAATTTTGTTTCAAGGGTATTGTTTGTAAATATTTGCAAAAAATACCTGTTTTTTAAAGTCTATAATCACGACCAGCAGGCATTATAAAATTTGATGCTTCTGTAAATGATATTTCTTAATGGACGCTCGAAACAGAGGTGAGGAGATGAAAAATAGAGGTGGGAGAGTATTTTTTTCGAATTTGGGGAGGCTGACGTATCGTTACCGCTGGATTATAACTTCATCTTGGGCAGTGCTGTTCATCTTTACCTCGATTTTTGCCCAAAGGCTTCCTGAAATGCTGAAGGAAAGCGGGTTTACACCAGAACAAAGCGAATCAGACTTAGGCTTTGAAACACTTGAGGAAAAGCTTGGGATGTCACCCTCTACACTAAATCTGGTATACACAAGTAATCATCTTGATCTGACAGATGAATCACAAACCGAAAGAATCATAGAGTCCCTTCAAAATCTAAAAGACCTTCCTTACGTAACGGCTATACAAATTAACCCTACACAGCGAATAACTCAAAATAAAGGAATCCAATCTGTTATTGTCAAAATGAATTTAAATAATCAGGAGTCCCTTGAAGCTTATCCAGAACTGAGAAAAATGATTACAGCTCCAAATGGTATGAAGTTGTTTATTGATGGTGGCACAGCCACCTTATATGAAATACAGCAGGCAACGAAGCACGACTTGGTGAAGGCAGAAATAATAGGAATTCCGATTGCCTTGCTCGTTCTGCTAATCATTTTCGGAACGTTGGTTGCAGCCTTCCTGCCGGTAATTGTTGGAATGGTCAGTGTATCAGTCACGCTTGGAACCACTTATTTCATATCTCACTATTATGACGTATCCAACTTTCTTCCCAATATAGTAATGATGCTCGGACTTGCCTTAGGGATTGACTACGCACTATTTGTTGTCAGCCGTTTCCGTGAAGAATTAAAACAACATCGCTCTGTAGAAACTGCATTGGCGAGGACAATGGAAAAAGCTGGACATTCTGTCTTTTTTTCAGGTTTTGCCGTATTGATTGGAATGTTTGGCATGCTTTTTATCAGGCTTCCGATTATGTATTCTCTCTGTCTTGGGGGAGTCTTAATTGTATTGATGTCGGTTTTAGTATCAAGCACACTATTGCCCGCATTGCTTGGAATATTTGGACAAGCCATTAATCGTTTACAAGTGTTCCCCGCTTTTCAGAAAAAGCTGGGAAATTCAACTTTATGGAAACGAATTGCCTTTGGAGTGATGAAGCGCCCCGCTTTTTTGACATTGTTCATTAGTCTGTTGCTGATCTTGCTAATGACTCCAGTTGCTAACATGAAGCTTGGTGTCCCTACAGCCGAAGTACTTCCTCCCTCTTATGAATCAAGAATGGGCTCTGACTTGTTCGATCAACACTATGATGACAGGGAAGCAAGTCCGATTTATATTGTGGTAAGATCCCCTGAACCAGCAGCAGAAGAAGATTCTATCGAGGCAATAAAAAATTATGAAGAGAGTATTTCGAAAATAAAAGGTGTTGAAGAAGTAAGAAGCTTTTTAGATACATTCGAGAATCAATCACCTGAAGTGATTGCAGGTCTTCTGCAAACTGATGAAACAACAAGAGAAAATTTGGAAAGCAGGAACCTCTTTCGTGGCGAATATGCTCTTTTAACCGCTATTCCGTCTTATGATCCAGACAGTACTGAAGCTTCTGATTTGGTCAATCAGCTTCGTAATGTAAATTCAGCACCCTTAGAGTCATTTGTAACGGGACATAGCGCTTTGCGTGTTGATATGTTGAGCAGAATTTATGAGGGGCTTCCTTCATTAATTTTCTTTATTATGACAGTGACCTACTTGATTTTGCTTTTTGCCTTTAAATCAGTATTGATCCCTTTAAAAGCTGTTTTAATGAATGTTCTCAGCCTGGGGGCAAGCCTCGGAATTGTTGTTATCGTTTTTCAAAATGGATGGTTTGCCGAAGCGCTGCAAATTACGTCAACTGGCTATGTCAACCTCGTCATGCCCGTTACGATTTTCAGTATTGTGTTTGGGATATCAATGGATTATGAAGTGTTTCTCATTTCAAGGATTATGGAGGAATATGAAAAAACAGGAGACAATGACAAGAGTACAGCTGAGGGGCTTCAAAAAACGGGCGGACTTATCAGCAGTGCGGCTTTAATCCTGATGGCTGTAGTCGGATCCTTTATCTTTACCAATATTGAAATTACGAAAGCACTTGGAGTGGGGCTATTTTGCGCGGTATTTATTGATGCAACCATCATCAGAATCATTGTCGTCCCTGCTTTGATGAAGATGTTAGGACATGCCAACTGGTGGGCACCAAGGTGGCTGTTCGGAAAGTAGGAACATGGCTCTATGCAATTTAAAAATCAGGTTTGATGGATTTTTTTTCAAACCTGATTTTTTTAGTTGCCACTTTTATTCTTATATTCACACAATGTTCATTTATCGATAAAGGAACTTAGCATTTTAATAGAAAAAGTACTAGAGGGGGAGTTTTCATGAAAATAGAAGAAAAATGGCGCAGATGGCGTTCTCCGCTGTTATTAATAGGGGCTGCTGGAATATCAGGGTTAGGAGATTTTATCTTTTTAGTTGCTCTTAATTTATTGGTTTTTCAAATGACTGGTTCTGCGGCCGCTGTAGCTGGATTGTGGATCGTGGGACCACTTGCTTCTATTTTTACAAGATTTTGGGCTGGAAGTATTATAGACCGTACTAATCGAAGGATGTTAATGATATGGACGGATTTGATTCGAGCATTTTTAATTGCGTTAGTTCCTTTCATACCTGAGGTTTTTGGAATTTACATAATCCTTGCGTTAGTCAGTATGGCTAAAGCATTTTTTTCTCCTGCTTCCATTACTTATATTACAGAGCTTGTTCCCGCTTATCAGAGGAAACAATTTAATGCTTTTTACTCTTTAACAAGCTCTGGAGCATTTATATTGGGCCCAGCAATCGCTGGTGTATTGTTTGTCATGGGTTCTGTACATTTGGCAATCTTTATAAATGCCGGTTCCTTTTTGATTTCTGCGATTTTGTTTTTATTTCTGCCAAATCTGCAAAAGAGCAAATCATCGTTTAAGAATCCTTTATCTTTTTCTGCCATTCAAGAAGATGCAAGAACCGTGATGGCTTTTGGCAAAAAAACGCCTGTGTTTATGCTGATACTTGGATTATATTTAGGAACCCTTTTTACAACCTTTGCTATGGATACACAAGAAGTTGTTTTCACTCAAAGTGTTGTTGGTCTTTCGGAACTAGACTATAGCTTACTTATTAGTATTACGGGTATTGGATCGATCCTGGGATCCTTCACCGTTTCTGCTTTTTCAAAAAAACTTTCAATCCGCATGCTTTTTGGCGGCGGACTTCTTATGGTTTCATTCGGTTACCTGCTATATGCTTTTAGTACATCATTCAATATGATTGCAATAGGATTCGTGATTCTTGGCTTTTTTAATTCCTTTTCTAACACAGGATACAACACATTTTATCAATATCATGTACCTATTGAAATTATGGGACGAGTTACAAGCTTCTATGGACTCATCCAAAGTGCCGGGCAGATCCTTTTAGTCATAAGCGTTGGTCTTGCAGCAGATATTTTTCCACTACGATCTATTATCATTTTACTGTCACTTGTAAACGTTATCTCAATCGTCAGCCTACTCATTCTTATGAAACATCGGAAATATCAGTCAGTCTTTACAAACGTTGATTTAAATGAAAGTATTAAAGTTTCATAATATTTTAATACCTTGAATATTGGATTAAAGAAAGTCAATAGAATTATGCATTACCTCCGTCAATATGTGTTTATTAAGACAAAAGGAATGATGCGCAATGAAACCTAATCTATATCGGGTAAATGCTTTTGCAACGGACTTAACTTCAGGCAATCCAGCCTATGTCGTTAAATTGAGTAAACCAAAATCAGATTTTTGGATGCAGCAAGTAGCTAAAGAGCTAAATCTGCCAATCACTGCTTTTCTTATAAACACTCAAGACAAAAGATTTGCACTAAAATGGTTTACCCCTTCACAAGAAATAAGTTTATGCGGACACGGTACTATGGCTGCTGCGCATGTCTTATGGGAAGAAAATGATATTGCAAAAGATACTCCCATTTACTTTGATACCAAAGCTGGCAATTTAAAAATAAACTATAGGAATGAAGGAATACAGATGGCTTTCCCCTCAGATTCACCTGAGCCAGCAGATGATGTCCCTAGTCTGCTTAAGCAAGCATTGCCAGTACCCACAAAAAATGTAGAACAAAACAAAGATCGTTATATAGTAGAACTGGACAACGAGGAAATATTAAAAAGTTTAAAGCCCGACTTTGATTTAATCTCTAACCTTTCTGTTACCGGAGTAGTTGTAACAAGTTTATCAGACGAGTATGACTTTATTTCACGATATTTTGCTCCGTCTATTGGAATAGACGAAGATTTTGTAACAGGGTCTGCTCATTGCGGTCTTACGCCATACTGGAGTAAAAGGCTAGGGAAAAATAAACTACATGCGTTTCAAGCATCTGGAAGAGGCGGTGAACTCTACCTAGAGCAAAAAAAAGATTTAATATATATAACGGGTAAAGCTTATACAGTGTATAAAGGAACATTACTCTAAATACCAGGATCTAAATACAAGATTTCACGCTATTACAAATACCGTGTCTTTGCAATTTGTTCATGATGTCTTTGCTTCAACCCAAGAGAAATTAAATAAAATGTAAACAAAAAAAGTAAATAAACAGCTAAAGGACATAGCAGAATCCATTGAGCATAGTATAAAAAGTCTTTTGATTCACCTAGCAAGCCAGACCATTCATTTGTCATGGATGTGTATTTTGTCGCCATTAGCGGGAAGCTGGTCCCTCCTAGAAATAAATTAAAGATTGCTAATTGACCTATCAAATGTAAAACTTGAATGGTTTCGTTTACAAAAAGGATTAAAAGATTTCCTTTTAGAATCGGGACAATATGCTTTTTCATAATATGGATTCTGGATCCGCCTAATGTTTGAGAGGCCATAACAAATAAACTATTTTTTGTTTCAACCGTTTTGGCATAGACGACATTGTAAACGCCTGAAATTCCAAGAATTGTCATAAGTGCACCTTGAATCAATATTAAAGAAAGGATGGAGAGTACTGGCTCAATATTAATACCAACCATGACGAAGTAAATAATAATGAACGTCGGTATACTGCTCAAGATTGGAATGCGGTTATTTTTTACTTCCGCATTTTTCAACGATAATCCCATGATAATTCCAAGTATGGTTCCGATTACTGTTCTTAATAAAGCGACAATTATGGTTGTAAAGACGGTATATTTCGCACCATATAATAGTTTAGTTAGAATGTCATACCCATATTTATCTGTTCCCAGCCAGAAGTCCTGCGATGGAGGTGACGGCGGCCCTATTATCTCTCCCCCATTCTGAAGGCTATAGAATATTTGTTGTTTGTAATCTTCATCATAAGGTGCAATTGCTGGACCAAAGATAGCAATAAATATAAAAAAACTAAGTAAAAGCATTCCGATTATAAGCTTATAGTTAATGGACTTAGTCATGACGAAGAATCCTTTCTACGAGGAGAATCAACATTTTCAGATAAAAGAACAGGATTACATACAATAGGAATAAGGCAAAAAAACAAAAGATTACTAAATTATACTGATATCCAAATTTCATCTGATGCTGAAATAGCAAGGCTGTAATTCCACCGGTATTAAAGAGGTACTCAACAATAAATAGATTACTTATCATGATTGCAAGAATCTTATGGAGGTCTGCTTTTAGAAAAGGAGTAACATTGGATGTGACATGATAAAGGTAAATCTTTCTTTTCTTAATTCCTTTTGAAATGGCTGTAAGGATATAATCTTCCCGCAATACATCTTGAGTTCTTTCATTTAATGTCCTCACAGTATAAAGAAGCGGGATTAAGACCAATGTGAAAAGAGGTAACAGAATTGCTGGGTCTTCTGTACTAGAGGAGGCCACTTTTGCCAATTTCACACCCGTCTTCTGATAAATAAAGGCAACTGAAAATTGAAGAATCGTGATCAGAATAAAGTCTGGAATCATCCCCAAAAAACCCAAAAAGTTATTCAATACCTTATCGCTCTTTTTCCAAAAATAAATGCCAAAGATAAAAGACAAAACTAGTACGATCAAACTTGACCAGAATAAATAGAAAAAAGATGAATTAATGTAACGAGATAGATCCGTGAATAAAGATCTAGTCCGATCACCTAACTCATAATAATAGGAGCTGCCTGTAAATAACCCGCTAAAGAATTGCCTGATTTCTACCAGTATCACATGGAATTGAATCTCAACTCTGTCCCCCATATTAAAAACTGCAAGCGGAAAAGCAGCTATAACTAATAAAATTGCGACACTTACTATATGTATCAATGAACTTTTTATCAGTTTCATATATGTTCTCCTTTTCCAGATAGCAGAAAATTACAAATACTCTACCATACTATAATACTAAATTACGATAAACAAGGTCTTTTTTTCCAGTAATGCTATCATCCTTTCTATATAAAAAGCGTCCTACAAAGAGTAGTAACGCTTCATTAATAGTTCATATCGCTCTATTCAAAAAATACTTCTCTCACGATTGTATTACAAAAGTCTCCCATCCGTCATATTCTCCTTCGAAATTTTCAGCAACCTCAATTAATAGATCCGTGACATTATTAATAGAATGAAGATCAACCTTATCTTCCCTAGAAATACAAACAGCATAATGCTCCTCCTCTTCCATCTCGTTTGATTGATCTTCAATTGTGAAACCTTCCTTTTTGATTGCCTTAATAAAACGATTCATCATTTTTTCATCTGCAAAAAAGATCGAATGTTCAACTTTTCTTGGAACTTCTAACGAATCCCCTGATTGTTCTAAAGAATCAACAACTTGGCGATTCCCCATATGCTGCTGCTGATACTTATTCGGGTATAAGAAATCAAAATAAAACTCCCAGGTTTCATCCTCTTGTATATCAAATATTTCAAAATTATAATGGGCTGGCTTAATAAAACGGTCAGCAGCTTCTATTAATACATGTTTTTGCTCCTGATTTGAATAAAAAATAACCTCTCTTACTCCATCAGAAGTTATTCTCCCAACGTTGATAAAATTTTTTGATTGTACAAAGTCATTGAACGTATCTTCCAGAATATTTAGCCGGTCCGCTTCCTCATCTATTGGGAAACCATCCTCGTTTGGATTTTTTAATTTGATTCTTACTGCAAATCCATGATTATATTCTTCTGTATCAATCTCCTGCCAAACATCCATATCTAGTAAGACTGAAGCAATTTTATCTTCCATATAGCCAAAATAGATATCCCAACGCTCTGACATAGTTAAACACTCCCTTAATTAGGTATATGACCCAAAACTTGAACATGCTTTGTTACTTTTTATTCTACTTCATAAGTATATTTAGCATAAAATACACTCTGAAAGATTGTTTATAAAATTTATTAAATCAATAAAACTCCAAATAAATCAAATATAGCGAATATAGAATAGCATTCTATATTCGCTACATAACAACTCTTCTTACGATAAACTAATTGAAGTCCTTATGAACTGCTTTTACGATTTCATCTGAAAAAAGCTCTAAGAAGTATTCACCCCATTCAGCTTTTGCCTTTCTCGGGTCACCCAAAATACCAACTTCTGTAATACCGACTATCCCGTTTTTAAACAACTTATTTAAAACATCCCCTGTCATTGGGCCGATATACCCAGGCGTAGCTTTAGTCATATCGACTTGATCGGGGGCAATATGAAGCATTACAGATGTTTCCATTGCTCCTCCGTGTCCGCAGCTTCCTTCAACCAGTCCAAACTTCTTTTCAAACTGTGCCATGAGATCCATCAGCTGCATTAGAGATAACGCACTGCTAAATTGCATTTCGGGATGCATCTCTTTAAGGTTCTGAACGATCTTCTCATTTTCATTAAAGTTTCCTCCATGAGAAGAGAAAATAATAACCTTTTTGAAGCCATGTTTTTTATAGCTTGTGACATAATCCTCTATGATCCCACGGTACACTTCTGGACGAAGCGTTAAACTTCCGGCCATCGGAATATGGTGCTCCGACAATCCAGGACGAATAACGGGGGCAACCAGTGCGTTGCCAAGCTTTTCAGCTACAAGAAGTGCAACTGCCTGACCAATTACTGTATCAGTCAGTTCAGATAAATGAAAACCATGTTGCTCCACTGATGCTGTACAAATAATTACGGTATCCATTCCATCTTCAATTTTCTCTTTAACCGTTGGCCAATTCATGTGTTCAAGCAAGTAATCTTTGGTTTTCAAAAGATCTCCTCCAATGTTTTATTTGTACACCGTTAGTTAGTAAAATAATACTTACCTGTTTCTTCGCTGTTTATAGTTTAGAAACCTCTTTGTATATAACTTTTATTCTCTATTAACAAACATATGTATCACTTATTTCTCATTGGTTATTCACATATCAAATCAAGTAATGTCATACATTTATTAAGTATTGGTATAATTTATCTCTATTTTATTCTGTATCCTAATGAGAAAGGATGACTTCTATGATAATTCATGTGGTGCAGTCTGGAGATACCTTGTGGAGAATTTCTCAAAGATATGGCGTAACAACAGATCAAATTATCGCTGCAAATCAACTGCCAAATCCAAACCAATTAGTTATTGGGCAGGCGTTGGTTATACCGGAAATTGCCCGATATCACATCATTCAACCAGGTGAATCGTTATGGGGTATTGCCCAAAGGTATGGGGTTACGATTGAGTCCATTCTTAATGAAAATCAAATTCAAGATCCGGATGTCATTTATCCTGGGCAACGGTTACGAATTCCATCTGACTTTCACGTAGTAAAACAGGGTGAAACACTTTGGGCAATTTCCGTCAAATATGGTGTTCCTATCCAAGATATTGTTCGTGTTAATCGAATCACAGATCCATCTAGAATATTTCCTGGTCAGCGTTTGATTATTCCAGAGAAAGCGAAGCCGCTTAAAGAAGTGAATGCTTATATTACAAGCTTTGATCATAGCGGACAGCAAATAGTAAGGGAGATTGGTCAGTATTTAACATATGTTACTCCCTTCAGTTATCAAGTTAGAGCCGATGGGACGTTACGAAATATCAATGAAACAGAGTTATTGAATGTTGCAAGGACTGTAAATGTGTCTTCTTTAATGGTATTAACTAATTTTAGTGAAGGTGAATTTAGTTCAGAGCTTGCACATCAAATTTTTATCAATACTTCTATTCAGGACACATTGATCGATAACATCATTCAAGTGATGCAACAAAAGGGATATATTGGGTTAAATATTGATTTTGAATACTTATACCAACAAGATCGAGAGAATTATAACGCTTTTTTACGGCGGGTTGTAAGACGTCTGCGTCCATTAGGCTTTTCAGTATCAACTGCGGTTGCACCAAAGTATTCCGCTGAACAAAAAGGACTGTTATATGAAGCCCATGATTATGCTGCGCATGGCGAAATTGTCGATTTTGTTGTGATTATGACCTATGAATGGGGCTGGTCTGGCGGACCGCCGATGGCTGTAGCTCCGATTAATGAGGTGCGACAAGTTATTCAATATGCTCTTTCCGAAATGCCGAATAATAAAATTATGATGGGTATGCCTTTGTATGGGTATGATTGGACACTTCCATATGTACAAGGTGGTCCTTGGGCTCAAACACTAAGTCCGCAGGCAGCTGTCGCGCGAGCTGCTCAATTTGGTGCTGCTATACAATTTGATGAAAGAGCAATGTCACCATTCTATAGGTATTATGATGCCCAGGGCAAAGAACATATTGTTTGGTTTGAAGACGCCCGAAGCGTGCAAGCAAAATATGATTTGGTAAAGGAACTCAACTTACGCGGAGTCAGTTATTGGGTTCTCGGAAATCCGTTCCCGCAGAATTGGCTTGTACTGGCAGACAATTTCCGTATTCAGAAATTCTAGCTGATTTGGAGCTCGAACACTTTATGAGAGGAGGCAGCTACTCTGCTTATTCATGTCGTTCAAAGAGGAGAAATGCTATGGCAGATAGCGAATCGTTATCGTGTAACCATTGCACAGATTGTTGAAACAAATGAATTAGTAAACCCCAATCAATTAGCTGTGGGACAGTCGCTCGTGATACCGACCGTTGATGTGAACCATATTGTAAGACCCGGTGAGGCATTGTGGATGATTGCACAGCGGTATGGGACGACAGTTGATGCACTTATAAGAGCCAATCAAATTACAAATCCATCTCTCATCTATCCTGGTACCCGCTTAATCATTCCCGCTCTTCAACATACTATACAGCCTGGTGAAACATTATGGCAGATCACAAATCGCTACGGAACAACGATTCAGGCTATCATAAAAGCCAATCAAATCCAAAATCCTGACCTTCTATATCCAGGTGTAACCCTCATTATTCCAAGGCGAAAGCCCACCATTGTATCGAACGCTTTTACGTATCATTCAGGTGCAGAGGCTGAACGAATTGTTGGAGAAATTGCTGAACATTTAACTTATCTTGCTACTTTTGCATATGTGATACAACCGGACGGATCCTTACAGCTTTTTATGGAAGATGATACAGACGCTATCCAAGCTGGTTTAGCTCAAGGTGCAGTGCCCATGATGTCGATTACAAATTTTACGGTAACAGAAGCAGGGGAAAATATTGCCCATGCTGTATTAGCTAGTGAGGAAAACAGAGAAAGACTATTGACCAATATTTTATCGGTGATGAAAGCAAAAGGATATCAAGGATTAAATATTGATTTTGAAAATGTCTTGCCGCAAGACCGTGAACTGTATAATCAATTTCTTCAGCGTGCCGTTGATACTCTGCATCAAGAAGGATTTTTTGTCTCCACTTCTTTAGCACCCAAGATAAGCGGCGAGCAAAAAGGTTTGTTATATGAAGCCTATGATTATCCAGCTCATGGAAGAATCGCAGACTTTGTTGTCCTCATGACCTATGAATGGGGCTATCGGAAAGGACCGCCACGAGCGATATCTCCATTAAATGAAATTAAACGAGTCCTCGATTATGCTGTATCTGTCATTCCGCGGAAAAAAATCCTAATGGGATTTCAATTATATGCAAGGGATTGGCTCATTCCTCATGTCCAAGGACAAGAAGCAGAAACGTTTAGTCCACAGGAAGCCATTGCCCGAGCTGTAAGATACGGAGCCACTATTCAATATGACTCGATTGCCGCATCCCCTTTCTACCGGTATACAGATGAACAAGGCAGGGGTCATGAAGTGTGGTTTGAAGATGCAAGAAGTGCCCAAGCAAAATTTGATACGATTAAAGACTATAATTTATTAGGGGTCAGCTATTGGGTCTTAGGATATTCATTTCCTCAAAATTGGGTATTGCTTGAAGATAATTTTAAAATTAGAAAATTAATCTAGCGGTTAAAAATGAGATTAAACCTTCCGTTATATCTGGCGGAAGGTTTGTATCGTGTTCCTTAGCTACGCTACGCTGGTTATGTGCCGTTCCTCACCGGTTATGTGCCAGTCCACTTGATGTATGTGCCGGTCCACTCGATGTATGTGCCAGTCCACTCGATTTATGTGCCGGTCCACTCTATTTATATGCCAGTTCACTCGATTTATGTGCCGTTCCTCAACGGTTATGTGCTGTTCCACGTCATTTATTTGTGTTTTCTTGTTCAACACGATCCATCTCATTTTCCTCAGCAAATTCTGCTGCATATTTTACATTTTGCAGCGGTGCAGGACCTCGGAGTCTCAGACGCTGTTCTCTATCCGGATATATACGGTTTTTCATATAGATATGGAACAGAATTTCAACAGCCGTGATTGCTAGGGTTGCAAAAAAGCTAGCGACCAGGACAGTCCATGTTTGCTCAACCATAAAATAGCTTAAAAAGCCAATTGTTGCAAAGGACAGAATAAAATCCCCAATGGTTGCAGCTGTATTTCCCATTCTTAAGATCCCAAGATCACCAACTACATAGGAAATAATAGTAGTTACAACGGTTATAAGTAAAACTGTGCTCAATGGCGGGTCAAATATACTCAAAAATGAAAGGATTACAACGCCCATAATGATAAATTTAGCTAATATTGCCCATACATGTTTCATGCAGTTCTCTCCTATCTGCCCAAATATTTAGTCTTTGGCAAGATTTAAGGCTGTTTCCGTTATTTGATAATCGACATTCAACTGTTCTTTAATGTCACTTGGATGATAGATTCCTTTTGTGATCATATAATTGGAGATTATTTCATGTGTGTTGACTGCATTTCTTAATTCCTCCCGTAAAACCTCTTTTAATTCGGGAGTTGTTGTTTCAGTAATCGCAAACGCTAAATTGCGGATTCCAGCTTTTGATGAAACCAGAAAATCTGCAGCGATTACATGGTCTGTTAAACCACCCATACCCATTAATTTTTTCAAAAGTGTGTTCATTTGATTATTAACTCCTATTTTTTAATATCTCTTGCAAACGATTAATAAATTTAGTTCCGGAATAAACATCATTTACTAAAAGTGCTTTTAATTCTTCATCCTGTACAAAACTTTTCATCGTAACGGATTTTGTCAGGGAAAGATTTTTAAAAACCAGTAATTCATGAGCTTCGAGTGTTTCATGCAAACCTAAATGTGTGGCCATTGTCATTCTCCTTCTATTCCTTTATGAATTATAGTTCTCCATTTTACAGTGGTTCTATAAAGGAATATTATGACAAATGTGGGAAGAACCATTTCACTATAAATTGATCTGTTAATAGAATGAATTGATTCGAACAATGGAAAATTAAACATGTTTACAATGGAGGGTGATAGAAAATGGAACAACACACAAAGCTTGCATTTCATGAAACAATGGATACTCATGAGCTCATTAATTTTAAAACGATTTGTTTAATGAAATCTAAATTAATGCAAGGTATTTGCTTTGATAATGATTTAAAGGCACTTATGGAAAAAGATGTGCAGCAATCAATTGAAGATTTAAAAGAATTAAAAAGTCTTTATGAAGGAGCTCGAACACATATTTCTTAGTGAGGTGAAATCAATGAATCAGGATTATTTAGATCCTAAGTATGCAGAAGGAATGCCGAAAATGGCAGACTCTGCCTTTGCGATGGATCTTTTATCATCTATTAAAACCGGGATTCGTTACTATGCAGTTGCTATAACTGAAACCGCGAGTCCGCAATTAAGAAGAGTTCTTTTTAATCAAATGGAAAAAG
The DNA here is from genome assembly GCF_022808645.1 of Bacillus litorisediminis. Lineage (GTDB taxonomy): Bacteria > Bacillota > Bacilli > Bacillales > JC228 > Bacillus_BF > Bacillus_BF litorisediminis. The sequence goes on along the minus strand of NZ_JAKZKT010000012.1, from coordinate 90,211 downwards.
CAATTGATTTACACACAGAAGTAACGGATCTGATGCTGGCAAAAGGCTGGCTTTATCCGCATGATATAGGCAAACAGGTAGAACTCGATTGGAAATCCGCTGACATGGCACTCAGTATTGCCGAGATGAACCTATATCCAATTGATACCGATCGGCTTGGAACATTTGCCACCCCGTACCAATAAAAAAGGAGCCAAAATGATGAAAGCTGTTACTTATCAAGGAATTAAAAATGTTGCAGTAAAAGAAGTGGAAGATCCAAAAATTCAAAAAGCCGATGATATCATCATCAAGGTAACTTCTTCTGCGATTTGCGGGTCAGATTTGCATTTGATTCACGGAATGGTACCAAATATGCCAGAGAATTTTATTATTGGGCATGAACCTATAGGAATTGTTGAGGAAGTCGGCCCCGATGTAAAGAAGGTGAAGAAAGGCGATCGGGTCATCGTCCCATTTAATATTAGCTGCGGCCACTGCTGGTACTGCGAAAATGGGTACACAAGCCAATGTGATGAAGCAAACCCTCATGGAGAGATGGGAGCCTATTTTGGATATTCGGAAACGGCTGGCGGATATGCAGGGGGTCAGGCTGAGTATTTACGGGTTCCTTATGGGAATTTTACTCCGTTTCGTCTGCCTGAAGACTGCGAGGTTGAAGATGACCAGTTAGTGTTACTTGCTGATGCCGCTTCGACTGCCTACTGGAGTGTTGAAAATGCAGGAGTTAAGGATGGGGATACCGTCATTATTCTTGGGTGTGGACCGGTTGGCTTATTAGCTCAAAAATTTGCATGGCTAAAAGGTGCAAAACGGGTTATTGCTGTTGACTATGTCGATTACCGACTGGAACATGCGAAGAGAACCAATAAAGTTGAAATCGTGAACTTTGAGTCTGAACAGTATATTGGAGAGCACTTAAAAGAAATGACAAACGGAGGTGCCGACGTTGTTATAGACTGTGTAGGAATGGACGGAAAAATGACACCTATGGAATTTTTAGCAACCGGTTTAAAGCTGCACGGCGGATCCATGGGTGCGATTGTAACTGCTGCACAGGCTGTTAAAAAATGCGGAACTGTTCAATTAACCGGAATCTATGGAAGCAGATATAATGCATTTCCACTCGGTGATTTCTTTCAGAGAAATATTCAGATGAGAATGGGACAAGCTCATGTCATTCCTATTATTCCTCATCTTTATGAGCTGGTTAGCCAAGGTAAAGTAAATCTAGCCGACATTGTAACTCATCATTTGCCATTAGAAGAAGCGAAAAAAGGATATGAACTCTTTGACACCAAAACAGATAATTGTATAAAAGTAATACTAAAACCACATTAAAAACTCAGCCCTTTATTGGACTGAGTTTTATTACTTAGTCTTGGTTACTGTCAGCCATTAATATGGAGCGGAAGGAAAGGAACATTAAAGCACCAAGTAACTGTTATAATAAACGGATTTGTAACAACACCTATCTATCGTCATCTCTTTTTTAATTTGTTTTTTTGCTTGCGGCCCAAAACGCCAATACAATTAAAGGAATAACTATGAACCAAGGTATATGAATCGTACTTTGCGACAGCAAGGCTAACACATTATAACCCAATTCCAATTAAGATATATAAACAGCCTCGACCGAATGTTTCCATACCCCATTCCCCCTTTCACCCTGCATTTTACCATAATTTTTATAATATTCCTGTTAAATCAAAAAAATGAAAAGCTATCCAAAAATGGATAGCCTCCTTTCAATTCCATTATAATTTACTTTCGTCAACACCCGTCAAAAACTCATTTACCACTCTCACAAACTCTTCTCTTTCCTCCAAATAAGGCATGTGCGCGCTATTCTCAAAAACATGGAATTTAGAATTCGGTGTCAGACTGCTAAAATACTCTGTTGATTCAGGAGTAGCTTCGTCGAACCGGCCACAAGTGTAAAGGGTAGGAACTGAAATTTCCTTCAAACGTGAGGTACAATCAAAATCCTTTAAATTTCCAGTTACGTGAAATTCAGAAGGACCCCACATTATATTGTAGATTTCAGGATTTTTGTATTGCGCCCCTTCTTTTAAAAATTCAGGCATAGGGTCCATGCGGCATACAAATCGTTTATTAAATTCAGCCGTCGCTTTTTTATAAGCCTCTGAATCAGTGGTTCCAGCCTCTTCACATTCTGCAAGCACAGCTTGGACCTCTTCAGGCAAATGCTCTCGATTTCGTTTTTGATCTTCTGCCCAGCGAGGTGCACTTAAACATGGACTAGAAAAAATCACACTTTTTACGCCAGTTGGATTTGTTAGCATGTACGCAGCTGCAAGAGTTGTTCCCCAAGAATGCCCCAATATGTGGACCTCATCAAGTGAGAGTGCCTTTCTTATTTGTGCAAACTCCTCGACAAAACGGTCAATCCGCCATAGTGATTGATTAGTCGGACGTTCTGACTTCCCGCATCCTAATTGATCATAAAAAATAACTGGGCGATTTTCGGCTAAGATTCGTAAGCCTTGCATGGCATAGTGCGAAGAACCTGGCCCCCCGTGTAGAACAATAACAGGTGTTCTATTTACCCCAGTATCGTGAATTTGATACCAGACTTTACCGCCTGTAACTGGAACAAAACCCTCTTGAACTGTCATAATCTCTCCTCTTTCCCTTATGTGCAGTTTTTATTATATATAATAAACTAGCAGAGAAATAATAGGCAAAAACAAATTGATTTCTCAACAAAAAAAGCTGTTAAAACAACAGCTTTTTAAAAGAATAAATTTAAAATCATATAAAAAATGGCGGCTAATGTTCCGGAAACCGGCAAAGTAATAACCCAGGTTATTAACATTCTTTGGGCTGTGCCCCACTTTACTCCTTTTAATCGATGGGCGGCACCGACTCCAAGAATGGAAGATGAGATAACGTGAGTCGTACTGACGGGCAAGTGAATATACGTTGCACCAAATATAATAGCAGCTCCAGTAAGATCAGCTGCAACACCGTTTACAGGGCGGATTTTCATAATCTTTGCGCCAACTGTTTTAATAATTTTCCATCCTCCAACTGATGTTCCTAAACCCATTGCAAGCGCACAGGAAACTTGAACCCAAGTTTGAACTTCATCGGTAGATTGATAATTATTGACAATTAAAGCCATTGTGATAATCCCCATCGCTTTTTGGGCATCGTTTGTACCATGGGAATAGGCTTGCAAGGCAGCTGTACCTATTTGAATTGCCCTAAAGTTCCTGTTGGTCTTAGACAGATTATTATTTTTAAAAATAACTTTAAAAATGCTGTATACGATATATCCCACTGCAAAAGCAAGAACAGGAGAAATAATAAGTGCAGCCAAAATTTCTAAAAATCCGTTATAGTTTAAAGCTCCAAAACCAGCTGCACCAATCGATGCGCCAGCAATCGATCCTATTAGTGCATGGGAAGAACTACTTGGAATTCCGTAATACCAAGTAATTAAGTTCCAGCTAATAGCAGCAAGTAATGCAGCCAAAATAACAACTGTACCATTTTCGAGAGTAAAAGGATCGACGATACCTTTTGTAATCGTTTTAGCTACTCCTGTAAATGTCATAGCCCCAATAAAGTTCATAATCGCTGCCAGCAAGATGGCTTGTCTGGGTCTCAATGCTTTCGTAGATACGGATGTTGCAATTGAGTTGGCTGTGTCGTGAAATCCATTAATAAAGTCGAACGCAATAGCCCCAATCACAATTAATATCGTTAATAAAAAAACAGTATCCATAAATTAAAGCTCCTTACGCATTCTTCATTATAATGGCTTCAAATGTGTTGGCTACCTTTTGACAAGAGTCTGCAATTTCTTCAAGCTCTTCATAAATCTCTTTATATTGAATGATTCGGATTGGATCTTTTTCAGTATGGAATAATTGCTTAATGGATTGACGTAATATTCCATCACATTTAGATTCATAATCCTTAATTTTAATGGCATGCTCTCTCATTTGAATTAATTTCTTTGAAGATAGCAGTTCAACCGCTTTCTCAATTTCAATCGTACAATTCCGGATAGCATCCACAAATTTAAGCATAAAGTCATCCGCAGAGGTAATAGAATACATTTCAAAAAGAGCAGAAGTATGTTCGAGACCATCCAGCACATCGTCCATACTCATGGCTAGGGCTAAAATATCTTCTCTTTCAATCGGTGTTATAAAGGTGTTGTTTAAATCCTTAATCACTTCATGAACGAGACTGTCACCATTGGTTTCAAACTCCTTCATTTGGTCAGAGAAGATCTTTAAATCGCTGACATTTTTCAGCTTATAATCAGCGAAGTAGCCTGCACTCTCTTTTAAATTTAAAGCGATGCTGCTAAGATGAATAGCGAACTTGTCCTTTTTTTTGAAAACCATAATGAAAACCCCCATTATTAAAAGAAAAATTTCCAAACTCTTATATCATATCTAAATTCTTATAAGCAGAGTAGAGATAAATCGAAAAATTTACAAAAACTTAACATAAGAACTCTTTACTTCTTTACATTTTTCAATTAAAAAAAAAGGTAAAGATTCCCTGATTAAATACTTATAATAATGTGTTAGTAAGAGGAAACCGTTAGAAAGTCATGGAATTATTTTTCTTCATGATTTGTAATATATACCTTCTTATAAAAAAGAAAACTCGCTGGTTAGGCGAGTTATCAGCAGGGACTTTATAAAGTCCTATTTGTATTTGTCTTTTTATTGCCATAGGCTGTTTGCTTTTCTTTTATATCCGATAATGCATCATAATATTCTTCTATTAGCTGGTCAATAAGTTGGAATACAGGCATGACTTTTTGGACAACGGTTACTCCATGACCTGCGGACCAAATATCACTCCAGGCCTTTACATCCGTAGCATGTGTTAAATCAATCGTTTCTCTCGGCTTTAACCAATCAATCTCTATTCCAGCCTTCTCAATACTAGGAATTAAATAATTTGCATAAACTCCGCTGAACGCATCTGTATATAAAATGTCTTCAATCGTAGAATTAATGACCATATCCTTATATTCATCCGGGGCAAAGCTCTCCTCAGTCGCAATAAACCGGGTTCCCATGTAGGCAAAATCTGCCCCAAGGATTCGCGCAGCTAATATATCCTTCCCGTCAGAAAGTCCACCTGCAAGAATGATCATCCCATCCCAAAACTCTTTTATAGCTGCAGTAAAGGCAAACGGATTCAATCTACCTGCATGCCCTCCCGCCCCATTGCAAACAAGAATCAGACCATCGACTCCAGCTTCTGCCGCTTTTTTGGCGTGTTTCACTGTTGTTACATCAGAGAATACAAGACCCCCGTAGCTTTTTACGACTTTTAACACTCGGCCTGGATGGCCAAGAGACGTAATGACGATGGGAGGCTGATACTTACGAATAAGATTCAGATCGGGTTCCAATCGTTTGTTTGATTCATGAGAAATGAAATTAACAGCCCATAGATGATTTGGCAGCTCTGCTTTAATTTGAATCAGCCATTGTTCTAAAATCTCGGTTGTCCTCGCATTTAATAAAGGAAACGAACCGATGACTCCGTTTTTGCTCGCACTAATTACGAGTTGCGGGCTTGACACTAAAAACATCGGTGCCACAATAACTGGTAATCGTAAGTCCTTAAATTTTGATTCAAAATTATTATACATTTTCAATAACCACCGCTATTCCTTGGCCTCCGCCAATACATAGACTCGCTACGCCAAATTGACCGCCTCGCCTTTTTAGTTCATATGCTAGAGATAATAAAACGCGTGTGCCGCTTGCTCCAACAGGATGGCCTAAAGCAATCGCACCGCCATTTACATTGGTTTTATCACGATCTAATCCAAGCTCCCGTTCTACTGCTAAAAATTGAGCAGCAAAAGCTTCATTCACTTCAAAAAGATCAATATCTGATAGCGATAAATGAGCCCTATCTAAAGCCTGTCGGATGGCAGGAACCGGACCAATCCCCATAATCTCAGGATCCACTCCCGCTATACCCCATGAGACAATTTTTACTAGAGGTGTAAGTCCTTTTTCATCAACTGCTTTTTTGCTTGCTACTACAACAGTTGCAGCTCCATCATTAATACCGCTTGAGTTTCCTGGCGTAACAGTACCATCCTTTTTAAAGGATGGTCTTAAAGCAGATAATGATGCCATTGTTACATCCTCTCGAATATGCTGATCGACAGAAATGAACGTACTGCCATTTCGGCTAGGCACCTCCACTTCAACAATTTCTTTAGCAAAAATTCCGTTTTTCCTCGCTTCTGAAGCCCGCTGTTGGCTTAACAGGGAGAATGCATCCTGTTCTTCGCGCGAAATTTGATACCTTTCTGCCAATTTTTCCGTGGTAATACCCATTCCGATACCCGCATAATCATCCGTGAGCGTACTTAATAGCATATCCTCGAAATTGAGCGGACCATATTTGATACTGCCTAGTCTTGCTTGAAAATTGGAATAGGGGGACATCGACATGTTCTCTGACCCTCCAGCTAATACCACGTCAGCTTCACCCAACAAAATATGCTGTCCGGCTGAAACTACAGCCTGGAGTCCTGATCCGCAAAGACGGTTCACTGTGTAGGCTGGAACTTCCTTCGGTACACCTGCTTTTAAGCCAATATGTCTAGATAAGTAAGCGGCATTTTTATAAGAATGGATCACATTTCCATAGATTACATGATCAATAGAACTAGCCTCCACTTTCGCTCTTTTTAATGCTTCTAAGGCTGTGATGGAACCTAAATCCTCTGCATTTACGGCAGCTAAGGAACCGCCAAAACTCGTAAAAGGCGTTCTTGCTCCTTCAATGAGATATACTTGGTTGTTCATGGGGAATCTCCTCTCTAATTTTTAACTGTTTTTATTACAAAAATTGAATAATAGAGCCGAAAAATTAAAAATACGGGTAGAATAACCGAACTGAAGTGTAGATAAACGATCTTAGGACCAGATAAGCGAACTGATGGGCTAATTATCCGAACTTAGCGGCTGATTTATTAAATTCAGCAGCAAATTACCGAACTTTTGAAGCGAGTAACCGAACTGAAGTACATATTACCGAACTTAGAAACCGGATTAATGAACTCACATGCAAATAACTGAACACAGGGGCAGTCGTTGTACCCCTGTCTTCAATGCAGATAAAATTGACTCCAATCTTAAACACCCACATGAGCACGCAAATGATTTTTTAGCACTTTCCCACTTGCATTGCGGGGAAGGGCTTCTATAAAACTCACTTCAGCCGGGAGCTTATATTTGGCTAGTTTAGTCCTGCAAAATTCTGCAACGTCTTCGGCAGTCAGCGAGTTTCCTTCTTTTAGGACGATAAATGCTTTCGGCACTTCCCCATATACCTCATGCGGGATTCCAACTACTGCAGCTTCTAAAACTTCTGGTATCTGATAGAGAACCTCTTCGATTTCAACCGGATAGACATTTTCGCCGCCGCGAATAATCATATCCTTTTTCCGGTCAACAATATATAGCAAGCCCTGCTCATCAAATCTTCCTAAATCGCCGCTGTAGAGCCAGCCATTTTTCAGAGTTTTATAGGTTTCCGCTTCATTTTTCAAATAACCTTTCATATTTTGCGGACCTTTAACAACTATTTCTCCAACTTCACCTGTTGGTACGTCATTTCCGTCTTCATCCACTACCCTCACTTCCGTTTGAGGCAGCGGTTCACCGACAGAACCGATTTTTTCAAGTGCATAGTGGTCTTTTAATGTGGTTGCAGCTGGTGAATTTTCGGTTTGCCCATATAAATTTTGGACTTTTACACCCGGATAAAGCGCTTTCAATTTTTTCACTAATTCATATGGCATTGGGGCAGCACCATACGTAAATAGACGCAGGCAGGATAAATCAAGTCCAGCCATTTTCGGTGTGTTCAATAATATACTATACATCGCCGGTACACCAAAGAAAATGGTTACTTTCGCTTGCTCCATCGTATTTAATGTTTGCTCTGGTGAGAATGCCTCTTCAATGACAACCGTGCCTCCTTTATAAATGACAGGAATACTGAATACATGACTGGCGGCACAGTGAAAAAGTGGAGTCACAATTTGGACTCGGTCTGAAGATGTGATCTCCATCGCTTCCGACCAAATTTGCGCAACAGCCCGAACATTATTAGCTGTTAGCATGACCCCTTTAGGTTTACCGGTTGTTCCTGATGTATAAAAAATAACAGTCGTGTCTTCTGGCTCAATTAAGACTTCGTGAAAAGGAATGGAATCGTTTGATATGACAGCCTCAAGCGTTTCTTCCCCACCAACTTGCAAACGATCATTAAATTGATTAAGAGCGGGACCAATTTGGCTTAAAATAGGTTCGAAACGCTCATCGTAAATAAGTGCTTTAGCCTCGGAATGAGTAAAAATATATTCCACTTCTGGAGCTGCGAGCTTTGTATTGACTGGAGTAAATGCATACCCGCCTAATTGGCAAGCATAGTAGCACACAAGAAAATAATCAGAGTTAGGAAGATAGACGGCAATGCGATCCTCTTTTTGATAGCCCTTTGCTTGAAAATACCCGGCTAAATTCTGAGCCTGCTTCCATAATTGCTTGTATGTAGTGTCTCGTCCTTTAAAAGAGGTAATCACCTTCTCCGGCTGAGTCCTTGCATGCTCCGCTAATTGTTCCGTCACGAACATAAAAACAACTCCTTTTCACTGTATTAAATCAAACCAGCACATTGCACGATAATTATCAATTGTTCGAATATTCATTATTTAACTTTATTATAAAATTGCAGGGTCTAAAGTCAAATGATTTTTCAAGTGTGAGCTATTGCTAAACCAGACTGCCGCCCCCTGCCTATCTATAGTTTTTGTTACATAAAAACAGCCCTACTCCACTTAGAGAGTAGGGCAAGTATATTCTTCCTGTTAAGAAACGGCCTTGCTGAGTGCCTTCTGCTCAGATACCATGATTTTGCAAAGATCGTTGGTAAACGAAACCGGATCCTCAATTGGCAATCCCTCAATCAGAAGCGCTTGATTATATAGGACCTTCGTGTATAGATCTAGCTTTTCTTTATCTGATTCAAAGGCTTGCTTTAAAGATTCGAACACTTCATGACTCGTATTCAATTCTAATATCTTTTCAGCTTTTACTTTTTGATCAACAGGCATCGAATTTAAGATTTTTTCCATTTCAATTGTGACTTCACCGTCAGTGGATAAGCAGACAGGATGAGTTTTGAGTCGTTTTGAAGCTCGTACATCCTTTACTTTGTCAGTCAGTACCTTTTTCATAAAGTCAAAGAGTTCTTTATTTTGATTTTGCTCATGATCAGCTTTTGTACTCTGCTCCTCTGAATCAATACCTAAATCACCGCTTGATACAGATTTAAACTCTTTATCCTTATAGGTCATAATCATTTTAACTGCAAACTCATCAATATCCTCGGTAAAGTATAGAATCTCGTATCCTTTTTCAGTAACTAATTCCGTTTGCGGCAGCTTTTCAATTCTCTCGATTGATTCTCCTGAAGCATAGTAGATATACTTTTGATCTTCTGGCATACGGGAAACATACTCGTCAAGAGTGACTAACTTCCTCTCTTTGGAAGAGTAGAACAATAATAGGTCCTGGAGGGTTTCCTTATTAACCCCAAAATCATTGTACACTCCAAATTTAAGCTGTCTGCCGAATGATTCAAAGAACTTTTGATATTTTTCACGGTCATTTTTTAACAAGCTTTGAAGCTCGTTTTTAATTTTCTTATTAATGTTCTTGGCTATCAGTTTTAATTGGCGGTCATGCTGCAGCATTTCTCTTGAAATATTTAAAGACAGATCCTCTGAATCGACCATTCCTTTAACAAAGCTGAAATAATCAGGAAGCAGGTCTGGGCATTTATTCATAATTAAGACACCATTGGAGTAAAGCTCGAGCCCCTTCTCATACTCTTTTGTATAATAGTCAAATGGCATTTTTTCAGGGATAAATAGAATCGCATTATAGCGGATTGTTCCGTCCACACTGATATGAATGTGTTTGAGCGGCTTGTCAAAGCCATAGTGTTTTTCCGCATAAAAATTCTCGTAATCTTCATCCTTTAGCTCGGACTTATTCTTTCTCCAAATGGGAACCATGCTATTGATAATTTCTTCTTCTATATAATTTTCATATTCGTCTTTGTTATCTTCTTTCGGTCTTCTTTTTGAAATATCCATCTTAATTGGATATCGGATAAAATCAGAGTATTTTTTAATAATCTCTCTTAAGCGATATGTTTCTAAAAACTGATCATAGTTTTCGTCGTCTGTATTCTCTTTTATTTTTAAAATGATTTCCGTTCCGACTTCAGCTTTATCAGCCTCTTTAATCGTGTATCCATCGGCACCTTTTGATTCCCATTTGTAAGCTACATCACTGCCCAATGCCTTACTGATTACGGTTACAACATCAGCAACCATAAAGGCTGCATAAAATCCGACACCAAATTGACCGATAATATCATGGCCATCTTTAATTTCATTTTCATTCTTAAAGGCAAAAGAACCGCTTTTTGCGATTGTACCAAGATTGCTTTCAAGCTCTTCTTTTGTCATCCCAATTCCGGTATCTATAATTCTTAACGTTCTCGTTTCCTTATCAGGCATCACTTTTATGTAGTATTGGTCCTGATCAAATGTTAATGAATCATCAGTTAAAGCCTTGTAGTAAATCTTATCAATAGCATCACTTGCATTTGAAATTAACTCTCTTAAGAAAACTTCACGCTTTGAGTAAATTGAGTTAATCATTAATTCAAGCAGCCTTTTCGATTCGGCTTTGAACTGCTTTTTGGCCATATTATCTCCTCCTCATATATCACTGAAAGAAGTACATCTGTTTAAAAGTTTAGCACTCGAATAAACAGAGTGCTAATAATTGACATTTTTTTAATACCATATAATGTTCGTGGTGTCAATATTGACTATACGACAGTTCTGGCTCTCCTGCTCACTTAGTCGAAACCATTATTTTGCGTTTTCCGTCTAATGAATAAAGGGGTGGTCAAATGAGAACGAAATTCTTTTCTATTTTTTTGTTCACAATCTTATTTCTTATCGCTTGCATGAACGGAGTGAATCCAAAAGAACAGGCTGGTGAAGTATATCGGGTTGCATTAGAAGCAATTATGCAAGAAGATGAAGCATTAAGCAGCGGAATGGAATTTATTGCAATTGATATGAGTAATTTTACTGAAGTAACGGAACAAGATAAGGAAGAAATAAAAAGTTTTTTCCAAAATAAATATAACATTGAAGTAAAAATAGCAACATTTGAGGAATTAAAGGAACAGGGATATTTTGATGAAGAGACCATGGTACTGGATGGAGTGCTTCTTAGAATTGAGAATGTAGATTTCAAGCTGAATAATCAAATTGTCTTTGAAGGATCAAAATACCGTTCTGGTTTAGGTGCGGTAGGTCTCGAGGTTACAGTTCATTATAAGGATGGAAAGTGGCAAGTCAAAGAATCTAAAATGACGTGGATTAGTTAAGTTCTTTTTCATTTAAAGAGAAATCAATGAACAAATTCCTATTCTTTGCCAGAGTTTAAGGAATAGCATATAAAAAACAAATAAATCTGTAGTCAACTATTTTGAGGACTTGGTATTATCCAAGCCTTTTAATCATTAAACAAGTTTGTTTCCCGTTTCCCCTGTAATACAAGGTCCCTTATTCTATATGATTAAAGCAAACTGACTTTAAGGTATATCTCTTGCATTCAAATAGTTAATCCCCTATCCTTTTTATTAAGATAGACTTTAGGATTATATTTCCTTTAAACGATTGAGCAGCTCTCTTGAAGAGGCTTCAGTTACTAATTCACCGTTAACGATTGCATACGCATTCTTTTTGCAAAGCTTGCAGTGACTTTGGCAATCGTATTCTTTATAGGTAATATGGGGTTCACTGAGAAACTCCTTGAATAAAGGCAAATCATCTTCTTTTAGAAATCGATCTAAATTATTCTCACAAAATTCAATGGTTAGCTTTTTTCGTTTGTTAGTTTTGGAAAAGAGCCATTTCACTATGATGCCCCCCTCATTCTCATTTATCCAAGTAATTATTCATTATAACAGATTCATGCATTTAAATAATAGGATGTAAAAGTGCTAGTAATAGTGTATCAATCTCCATGAAAAATCACTATTCTTTTGCTTCTTAATTCTGAACAAATACCATGTTCTAAATCAATATTCTCACTAAATATTTACTACTAATCAATAATAATTTTAAAAAAGTATTGATTTTCGAATGATAAATGTTATCATTTATAGTGAAACTATTAATAAGAGGTGATAATGAATGAGTAGCAAAAAGCTAACTACTAGTTGGGGTGCTCCTGTCGGTGACAACCAAAATTCAATTACGGCAGGTCAGCGCGGTCCTACACTTATTCAGGATGTTTACCTTCTAGAAAAACTTGCTCATTTTAACAGAGAGCGCGTTCCTGAGCGTGTTGTTCACGCAAAAGGCGGAGGTGCATACGGCTACTTTGAAGTAACGAACGACATGTCCAAATATACAAAGGCGCAAGTATTCAATGGTGTTGGAAAACGCACGCCGCTATTTATCCGTTTCTCAACAGTAGCAGGCGAACTTGGTTCTGCTGATACTGTACGTGATCCGCGCGGTTTCGCTGTAAAATTCTATACAGAAGAAGGAAACTACGATTTAGTTGGTAACAATACACCGATCTTCTTTATTCGTGATGCGATTAAGTTCCCTGATTTTATTCACACTCAAAAAAGAGATCCTAAAACTCACTTAAAAAACCCAACTGCTGTATGGGATTTCTGGTCTTTATCACCTGAATCTTTACACCAGGTTACATACCTGATGGGTGATCGCGGACTACCTGCGACATGGCGTCATATGAATGGGTATGGAAGCCACACCTTCAAATGGGTAAACGCTGAAGGCGAAGCTGTTTGGGTGAAATATCACTTTAAAACAGAACAAGGCGTTAAAAACATTACTCAAGAGTTAGCTGATAAATTAGCTGGTGAAAACCCTGATTATCACATAGAAGATCTTTATAATGCAATCGAAAATGGCGACTTCCCTGCTTGGAAGCTATATGTACAAATCATGCCATTAGAGGATGCTAATACTTATAAATGGGATCCATTCGATGTAACAAAAGTTTGGTCTCATAAAGATTATCCTCTAATCGAGGTTGGCCGGATGGTGCTTGACCGCAACCCAGAAAACTATTTTGCAGAGGTTGAACAGGCAACATTCTCTCCTGGACAAATGGTACCAGGTGTGGAACCATCTCCTGATAAAATGCTGCAAGGCCGTCTTTTCGCCTACTCTGATGCTCATCGCTATCGTGTAGGTGCGAACCATAACCTATTACCAGTTAACCGTCCACGCGTTGAAGCTAGCAACTACTTCCGTGATGGAAATATGCGTTTTGATGGTAATGGCGGGGGTTCCGTATATTACGAGCCAAATAGCTTTGGCGGTCCAACTGAAACTCCAGAAGCTAAAATTACAGCGTACCCAGTATCTGGTGTAGCTGAAAGTGTAGCCTATAGTCACGACGATCACTATACACAAGCCGGAGATCTATATCGATTAATGTCTGAAGATGAGCGTACTCGTCTCGTCAATACAATCGTGAATGCTATGAAACCTGTAGCAAAAGAAGAAATCAAACTTCGTCAAATTGCTCACTTCTACAAAGCAGATCCAGAATATGGAACAAGAGTAGCAGAAGGCTTAGGCCTAGCTGTACCACAAGAAGTTTAATAGATTGATAAATGATTAAAAGAGGTATCCCTTTTACGAGGATACCTCTTTTCATTTATAAACAGCTTATGAATTAAATTTATTGTTTCTTGATTTAACGCGGGAAATTCTAAATAATTGCGAGAAAAGCTTGGCTCTAGCACGCGAAAATGTCAATCACCGCGCGAAAACACATTCACATCGGCACACGATCGTTTAAAAACCTAGTTTTCCCTCATCACCACTCAGCCAAAATCTTAACAATCTCATCCTCCACCATCTTACCCCAATCTGAATCCAACAAGTTATTAAGAATAATCGAGAAGATTAACGGTTGCCCGCTTTTCGTATCCAAATATCCGGACAAGGAGCTAACGGTTTCAATCGTTCCCGTTTTGGCTCTAATTCTGCCTTGCAGCTCTGGACCATCCATCCGCTCTCTTAACGTCCCCCCTACCATTCTCTCCTTCTCTCCTCCAATCGGCAGTGATTCCAGGAAAGCAGGAAACCATGACTGTGATTGAACCGAAAAGAGTAACTGTGAAACTTCATGAGCTGGAATTAGGTTCACGTGTGAGATTCCGGAACCGTCTCGCAGTACGAGCGTACTTATATCAACACCCAACTTTTTTAATTCTTCCACAAGTACCTGCAATCCCTTTGCCCAACTTCCTTCACCGTAAATAACCTTCCCCATTTCTTTAACCAACAGCTCACCATGTCCATTATTGCTAAGCTTCATAAAGGGTACTAGCAGCTGTTTTAAAGGAATCGAGGTGTGATTAGTTAATACTCTTGCGCGTTCAGGAGTCTTTCCAGCTTTCACGCCCCCCTCCAGAACAATACCGTGTTTTTCTAATGACTGTTTAAATAAAGCTAGCGCATAATCAGTAGGCTCCCAAACCGCGACCCAGATTTTTTCCTCTGATACATTATTCGGAATCGTTCCTTTTATGTAGATCGTATTCCCGCCATGTTGTCTTTCGGGTTCAATATCAGTTTCTGCATCAGAGCCAGCGGCGACTGTTACCGCCTGGTTAACAATCTTGACGTAATCCGTGTCTGGATACAGACTTAGAGTCGGCTGTTCCCCGATTTTACCGGGTTTTATCGTAACCAATACAGTACCGGTATCATAAACTTCAGAGGGAGATACAGTCAAGGCTGATACTTGTGCACCATAATAGAACGTTTCGTCTGTCCAGGTTAAATCAACCGAATAGCGGATATGATCGTACCAAGTATCATCCCCGATTAAATCGCCATGTATTTTTCGAATTCCTTGTTCCCTCAGTGTCTTAGCAAACATATCGAGATCTTCCGGCAAAAGGGTCGGATCCCCTTTTCCTCTCAAATAGAGATTCCCTTTTAGTGCCTCCCCCTCCAAGTCACCATCAGTCAAAACATCTGTTTCGAAAGTATAATCTTCACCAAGAATTGAAAGTGCGGCTGCAGCCGTAAACAACTTTAGGTTAGAAGCAGGTCTTAAACGGATATCACTTAGGTGTTCATATAAAATTTCTCCTGTTTCCCTAGATCGAATACTGACTCCTGCAATCGCTCCTCTTAACTTTGGTTCGTTTTGTAAATATTGTTCTAATTGCTGAATGACCATATCTCCTTCATCCTTTGCCATTGTTTTTGCGTCTTCTTGCTCGAAACTGGGACAAATAACAAGGATGATAAGAAGACTCCAAATTACTCTGTTATTTATTTTACTTTACCACCTTTCTGTCTGATTTTTCTATCAATTTTTTAATATGTAGTTTCATAATCACATATTTAGATTGACCATAATTAGCTTTTACATGTAAGAAAGTCTGTTTTCTCATACTTTGTTGGTTTTTAATGAAATCAAACATGTACATTCCATTTCGCTCAGATTCCCCGGAAAGGAAGCCCAGCCTCCTCGTCCCTGTTTGCGGGGTCTCTGGCCACAACTCTTATTCCCGCTGGAGTCAAGTGTCTTCCGCTCCATACCACTAAAGTTTAATAAATAAATTCAGGTAGGAACAATCTTTGCGAAAACCGCAAAAAAATAACCACGGTAAATCTAATTAAAAGATTCCGTGGCAAACAAAACTTCAATTATCCAAACTGTTCTTTTTTCCTATAAACCATTCCATCTGCAGCAGCTATGATATCGCCTGCTTCATTTGTGACAATTAAACGGTAGAGTCCTAGCTTCGGGTTTTTCGAAACCTCTGTCGCCGTTGCCTTTAAATGGTCACCTGGCATCCCTGCCTTCATAAAATTCATACTTACATGAATACCAACAGCAGTCGTCCCATATGAATTACTGGCAATCGCAAAAGCGACATCCGCTAGCGAGAAAATGATACCCCCGTTTGCAGCTCCATGAAAGTTAAGCATATGACCTCTAATGGTCATGGATACTTCGGCATAGCCTTCTTCTACTTTTTGAATTTCAATTCCTAAAAATTTGGCATATGGATCAGCCGTTACTTTTTCAATGATGGTGTCTCTCACAGAATCTCCTCCTTTGCGAGAAAAATGCACTCACCCAACCAGATGAATGCATTTTTCCTGCTATTCTATTCTTTGTAAACCCATTTACCATCCTTTACTTCAGCTAAGACCAAGCTATCAGCAGTTAACCCATTGTGGTCATCTGGACTAAAATTAAAGACTCCAGTTGCACCAACAAAATCTTTAATGTTATTTTCAAGATAATCGCGGATTGACTCACGATCGGTTGCACCATTTTTTAGCGCTTCCACTAATATCATTAAATTGTCATACCCATAAGAACCAAAATTAGTCGGTTCACTGTCAAATTCAGCCACATAGTCATCATAAAACTTATTAATCACTTCGTATTGCGGGTCGCTTTCAGGAATTTGCTTAGGGAACAAAAGCTTTCCTGTCGGAATAACTACTCCTTCCGCAGCGTCGCCCGCTAACTCAAGGAATGATTGATTGGCAATTCCGTGACTACCGATATATGGAAGATCCATTCCCAACTCTTTCATATTCTTAGCCGCAATCGCAGGACCTGGGTTTGTTCCCCAAACGACTACAGCTTGAGCATCCGAGCTGTTAATCTTTGTTAATTGTGTCTTCATATCGGCATCTTCTGTGTTATAGGATTCTTTTGCGACAATTTCAATATCATACTCATCTTTTAGTTCTTCCATTAATTTGACTCCACTTTCCCCGTAAGCGTTAGAATCAGCTAAAATTCCAATCTTCGTCATACCAGATTCTTGGAGATACATATAAACACGCTCTACAGCAAGTGCATCTGATTGTGGTGTTTTAAATACCCATGTGGATTCTTCAACTGGAGTAACAATATCGATACTGGCACCAGCTGAAATAACAGGTACTTCATTATCCATTGCAATCCCCTTCATTGCTAAGGAAGGGCCAGTAGTCGTAGTTCCTAATACAGCTATTACATTTTCATCATTAATTAATCGGTTCATTTCCTCGATTGCCTTTTCTGGAGTAGACTCATCGTCCGCTAAAATAACTTCTATCGGGACTCCATTAATTCCGCCATTGTCATTAATTTGTTTGACTAACAGTTCAGTGGTATTCCATTCAGGCGTACCAAGCGGACTGGCAGGACCTGTATTCGAATAAATCGCACCAATTTTGTATACCTCTGGTTTACCATCTCCTCCAGTTTCAGAGTCAGAACAGGCTGCTAAAATAAATGAAATCACTACGGCAATCAACAGCATCGAAAACTTTTTCATGGAACTTTCCCCCTTTGTTCTAAAAGCTTATTTCTTAAACGCGGTTTCCCGCGGTTAATTCACGGTTTGACCTAAGAAGGCTTCCCGAACCTCGACATCATCAAGCAATTCGGCAGATGTTCCTTCTTTTACAATCGAGCCTTGCGACATCACGTAGCCACGGTCGGCAATCTTTAATGAAGCGTTTACATTTTGTTCGACTAATAACACGGTAACTCCGAACTCGTCGCGCAAATTTTTAACGTATAGTAAAACCTCTTTAACAATCAAGGGTGCTAATCCTAGTGATGGCTCATCTAATAAAAGTAATTCAGGTTTCGCCATTAAAGCACGGGCAATTGCTAGCATCTGCTGCTGCCCTCCGGATAAAGTCCCAGCCAGCTGGTCCTTTCGTTCTTTTAAAATAGGGAACAGCTCAAACACTTTTTCAACCGAATTATATATCTCTTTCTTACCTGACTTTTTATAATGATGAAAGGCTCCTAAAAATAGATTATCAGTCACCGTTAATGTACTAAATACCTGTCTATGTTCAGGGACATGAATTAACCGTTTTTGCACGATTTTTTCTGGAGGTAAGGCTGTTATGTCTTCATTGTTATAAAAGATTAGTCCTTGTGTAGGCTTTTGCAGACCAGATATTGTTTTAAGCAAAGTGGTCTTTCCAGCTCCGTTAGCTCCTAGCATCGTGACGATTTCCCCTTTGTTTACCTGAAAGGAGACATCTTTTAACGCCTGGATTGGCCCATAATTAAAGGAAAGGTTTTTAACGTCTAACATTGGCTTCAAACCGATACCTCCTCTTCGTCGCTCGTTCCGAGGTAGGCCTCGATGACGCGCTCATTGTTCTGAACCTCTTTAGGTGTACCCTCTGCAATTTTTTCACCCTGATCAAGGACAATGACTTTATCACAAATACTCATGACTAAGTCCATATCATGCTCCACGACGAGAATGGTTATATTGTGATTCCGAATGGATTGAATCAGTTTTCCCATTTCTGCTGTCTCCTGATGGTTCAAACCTGCCGCTATTTCATCAAGAAGAAGAAGTTTAGGCTCCGTTGCCAGTGCCCTCGCTAATTCTAGCAACCTTAGTTTTCCTAGCGGAAGACTGCCTGCTACTGTATCAGCCATTTCATGCAAGCCAACAAATGAAAGATACTCAATTGCTTTTTCATACATAAAACTTTCCTCTTTTTTTGTTTTCGGCATCCTAAAGGCAGCGGCAATCATCCCGACAGAAGTTCGGCTATGTAATCCAATCATCACGTTTTCCAGAACGGACATGTTTTTAAAGACTTGAATGTTTTGAAAAGTTCTGGATATACCTAATCGTGCCATTTTAAAAGTTGGAAGTAAGTCGGTTCTTTTTCCTTCAAACCAGATTTCACCTACAGTTGGCTGAAAAACGTTCGAAATCATGTTAAACATCGTACTTTTTCCTGCTCCATTTGGTCCAATTAAGCCAGTTATTTGGCCTGTTTCAATGGAAAAGCTGACATCATTATTCGCGACGACTCCGCCAAAGCGTTTTGTCACATTTTTTACGTCTAAAAGGTTAGCCATGCTGGTCCCCCTTTTCTGTTTCAACTGCCTCAAACTTGTGAGCTTTCCTTCTGTTTTTCTGAAAAGCACCTTTTAATTTAGGTGCAACGGTCGGGAAAAAACCTTTAGGCATGAACATGACCACTGCTACCAAAATAAGTCCATATAAAACCTGCTCAAAGTCACTTGTGATAAAAGTAAAATGACTCCCTAGCGTATGAACAATCAAATTGATGGCAGTAATGAGAAATGCACCAAAAACTGGACCCCATATGCTTGTCGAACCCCCTAACACCACCATTACCAGGAATAAAACAGAATGATCTAAGCTGAATGAGCTAGGGGCAATACTGTAGGACATATGGGCGAAAAGCCATCCGGCTAAACCGGCGAATGAAGCACTAAGGATAAAAATCTGCATCTTGTATTTACCAGTATCGACGCCCATGCTGCTTGCGGCAATCTCACTGTCATGAATCGAACGGAGCGCCCGGCCAATCCGAGAATGAATAATATTTAGTGCAAGTATGATCACAATTAAGGCAAATACCCATACCAGAAAGTAATAAGATAAGCCTTGCCTAAAGGTAAATCCGAACAGTTCGAGTTTAGGAATTCCATAAAAACCGGATGCCCCTTTTGTAACAGTCTTCCATTCTACTAACAGCACATGAATAATGATTCCAAATGCAAGAGTAGCCATTGCCAAATAATAACCATGAAGTCTCGCCATAGTATGACCAAGTATGTAAGCGATCAAAGCCGGCAAAGCCAAGGAAAGGATTAAAGAAATCCAGGGACTCCATCCGTAAGTAGTAGTCAAAACGGCTGAAGTATAGGCTCCGACTCCGTAGAAGGCTGCCTGACCAATTGAAATCTGGCCAGCAAACCCCATCAGCAATCCAAGCCCGACTGTTACAATCGTATATATCCCTGCAAATGTTGCATTCGTAATAAAGAAAGATGACGAAAACATAAAAGGAAGCATTAGGATAAATAAGCTGAAAACGCCTACTCCCTTCCAGCTTACTTTTTGAACACCTGTCTGATTCAATTAGAGCCCTCCCTTCCCGACGTTCTTTTCGCCTAATAAGCCATAAGGTCTAACCAGCAGAAGCATCAGGACGACTCCAAAAGCAATCGCATCCTTCAAACCTGAACTGATATAACCAGCTCCTAACGATTCAATCACACCTAACAGAAGTCCGCCAATCACTGCTCCAGGCGCACTGCCTAATCCACCTAAAATACTCGCTGAAAATCCTTTAATGGAAAGCATTAAGCCCATGTCGTATGCTGGGAATAAAATCGGACTAATCACAAGACCTGCAAGAGCTCCAAGTGCAGCACTTAGAACAAAAGATAACGATGACATTTTATGAGGACTAACCCCCATTAAACGGGCTGCTAAAGGGTTCACAGAACTCGCGCGAAAAGCTTTACCAAGCATTGTTTTTTCCATCAGCACATATAGAACAATAACAATGACCACCATAAAGACCATCACCCAGATACTCTGAGGTGTAATGGTTGCGCCGAATATCTGAAGCGGCACTTCAGACGTAAATGGCTCCACTTTCACAGAGTCCTTCCCCCAAATCATACTGGCAATTCCCTTTATAAAAATCGCAAGTCCAATAGTTAAAATGATTAAACTAATCGGATCTGAGGTTCTTGCGCGTCGAATAATCGTTCTTTCTAGTAACCATCCAATTACGACTACTATCAGAATCGTTAGAAGAAATGATAGGAAGTACGGAATTCCAGCTGTGGTAAGAGAAAACATAGTCATCCCACCCAGCATGACGAATTCACCTTGTGCCAGATTAATTACTTTTGTAACGCTATAAATTGTTACAAACCCAAGCGCTACAATGGCGTAAATACTTCCTATGGTTAATCCTGAAACCAAAAACTGTAGCATATCCCCCATATTTCCACCTCTTTGTTTATGTAAATTCTAATATAACGTAAAATAAACGAATAACTAATAAATTGTTTTATAGAAATCCCATGTATAAATTTCCTATCATTGTAATTTGCTGGAATTCAGAAGATTTGATCCTTCTCTACTCCTAATGAAATCCATTTATCCCAACTGAAATAGCTAAATAACAAGGTAAAGCGCTTTCATTTATTTTTAAAAAAATAACTAATTGGAAACTATCTGCAGAAAAAAAACTATGACGATGTTAATGTGTTTGGATATTTTTTCATCATACTATTTTATACAAAAGATACCCTAGGCCCACCCACTCTGTCAATCTATATTTTGAAAATTAATATTTTTCATATTTATCAGATATAGGGGTTATGATGCAATTTAAAAACAGTGGAAAACAAATGTTCTCCACTGTTTTTATTGAAGTTCCCTACCGGATGTAATATCTTTTATTGTAATATCGCTCCTGGTGACATTCATTGCAGATTTGGTAACGAAAAGATTTCGGTAAGATTTTTCCGCATTTCTTACATTTTTTCTGTAAATGTTTCATATCAGATTTAAGTACTTCGTGAATCGCATCACTGATTTCCTCACGTACCCTTTCCCAATACAAAGCTTCAGTTTTCTTATCCAGCTTATATAGAAATAAAAGGTGGAGACCGATTGATTTATAGGAAAGTTCTAGTTCCTCTAAACTGTCTTTTGAAATGTTCGGTTCTGGTAATTCACGTTTTTCAACAATCGCTTTAATCTTCTCTTTCCACTGTTCTTTTAGTTCTGGTTCCTTGCTTGAAAATGGAAGATGGAGAAATCCGTAAAGGTCCATTAGCGAAAAACGGGCTTCGATCATGGTACCGCGAATCATTTCATAAAGCTCCCTTTCTTCGGCAAGGGAAGCTTTTTTGGTACCTTTAGGTCCCTCAAATTTATCCCACAGTTCAAAAAACTTGTCAAGATCACGGGAGTATTTTTGAAAACGTTCAAATACAGAATTAGTCGGTGCAATTGTAAACACTTCAAGTGGTTCATCAGGCTGCTGCAGCAATTTAGACATGTGTTTAATATCGCTTGTAAATGCCACTTTCCCAATGTTATAAATTCCTTTTCTGCCCGCACGGCCAGCGATTTGTTTCACTTCTTGGGAAGTTAACCGCCTTCTCCTTGTCCCGTCAAACTTTTCATTTTCCAAAAACACAATCCGCCGAATCGGAAGGTTTAAACCCATTCCAATCGCATCCGTCGCCACAATCACCCGAGTATCACCATTTATAAATCGTTCAATTTGTTTCTTGCGCGTTTCTGGCGGCATACTTCCATAAATCATACTGGCCGAATGTCCATATGACTGAAGAATCGCGGCAGTTTCCAAAACTCGTCTTCTGGAGAAGCAAACAAGTGCGTCTCCTTTCTTTGAATGTTTAAGGGTAAACGTGTTAGATTCGATTTCAAGCGGAATATCCCTGGAGTATTCATTGATTTCTACAGGTGCATCTTCTAATAATGACAAAAGCAGCTCCTTTACATTTCGGCTCCCGATAATATGGACTTCCCTTGCATTGGCTTTTGTAATCGCCTTGTACCAGGAGAAACCACGGTCCTTATCTGCGATCATTTGCGCTTCATCAATAACGACAACATCGTAATAATCCTTCTCATGAAACATTTCTACCGTACAAGAAATATGATTAGCTCCGGTTATGATTTTTTCCTCTTCCCCCGTTTTTAAAGAACAGGGGGTAGCCTCAGAATTCAATTTATCGTAAACCTCTAATGCTAACAGGCGGAGCGGAGCAAGATAAAGTCCGCTTTCAGCTGCTTTCATTTTCTCTAACGCATGAAATGTCTTACCCGTGTTCGTTTCGCCAATATGAAGAACATACTGGATATTTCGGATCGTGGATGTATGATACTCCCTGCCGAAAATATCCTCAATCATGCGCGCTTCTTCTTCCTGTTTCCGCCTAATTTCAGCTCTTTCTTCCTCAATTTTTCGTTCGCGGCTTGCTACATCTTGTTCATATCTAGCTAAATGGATCGTTTCATCGAAAGGTATTTCTGCTAATTTAACCAAATCGGAATAATATTCTTCTAAAAGATATTCAAAAAAATCAATGGCTAAATCAAACAAGATTTCTTCGAGCATTTCTTTTAAAAGATTTTCAGTTAAAGTCTGATTGAAGATTTCAAGAAACTGGTTAAATATTTGAGGAGAAAGTGCATTCTTAATCAATTTTGGCGCAAAATCGAAAAGCTGTTCATATATAATCCGTTCATATTTCTCGAAATAATCATTCTGACTCCAATGAAAGGTCTGATAAGGGGGTTCAGACAATTCTTCTAAGAAGGTTTCTATATTAATGAACTTTGATGAAGGTACATAGCCTGTTCCGTTTACATCCTTCTCAATTTGAACAGCAATATGATAACGAACCCATATGTATAATTTTTCTTCGTTTAGTTGTAAAAGCTTGTGAATCTCCCTCTCTAATTTCCCTCTCATTTTTTTCATTCTGTCCCTGCGCCTGCGTTCTTCTTCTTCAATCAGGTAAGCGGCTCTTGTCTTTTCGTATCGATCTTTCCAAAGCTCTTTTTTGTGAGCATAGGCTGCTTCCAGCCATTCGAGTACGTCAAAGCTTTGGTAGCTTCTCATTTCAGTTCGGAACAAATCGTTAATCAGCTTTTTGGCCATGCCATCAACCTCGAAACCGGCTTCACTCAAATAAAACTTTTTTTCTGCTTTGGACAAATGACTATTGGTTAAATTGAGCCACACATTCAGCCAAAACTGAGTAATATAGGGACTTCTCTCGCGTATATATTGTTCGAAAGAAGGCATAACCTCCTGACTTCCTAAATAGCGTTCGATATCCGCATCTACTAGTTTCTTTGTATTTTCAATCGCACGCTGATATAGAGCTTCTAATTGTTCCATATAAACTCCTTTCAAATATGGACCTCCGAACAATTGTATAAGTGTAGGATTTTACATTCTGGGGAAAACATGTATTAGATTGTCTAGATATTAAGTTTAATACATGTAAGTGTAATTTGTTTTGAAAAGATGATGGGGATGATACACAAGCGCTGCCTGCTACCATTTAATATTAAACAAAAATATAAATGGTAGCAGGAGATTTCCTTATTTATTCACATACCATAAGCATATTTCCATCAGGATCTTTAAAAACGAAAAAGTGACCGTGCTGGATATCGGTAACGAGTTCCACTCCTGACTAGCATAATATTCCAACACCGCAGATTTAATTTCAACAAATATAAAACATAAAAGCAACACACCAAAATGCGTTGCTTCAATTTTACTAATCTATTCAAAATCTTTCTTTCAATTTCTTACAAACCTCATCGCCAAACTCTTCAGTTGTTGCCTTGCCGCCTAAATCTGGAGTAACAGCCACGCCCTCAGCTAACACATCCTCTAAAGCTGCCATAATGGCAGCCGCCAGTTTATTTTCGCCAAGGTGTTCCAACATCATGCTCGCGCACCAGATTGCAGCTGTTGGATTGGCAATTCCTTTGCCGGCAATATCAGGCGCTGAACCATGAACAGGCTCGAACATCGATGGGAATTTCTTCTCTGGGTTGATGTTGGCAGACGGCGCTATCCCCATACCGCCAACAATTGCAGCCCCAAGGTCTGTCAGAATATCACCAAACAGATTAGAAGCTACAACCACGTCAAACGTATCAGGTTTCGAGACAAAAAAGGCACTTAACGCATCAATATGAACAATATCTGTCGTTACATCGGGATACTCCCTGTTTATTTTTCGAACATATTCGTCCCAGAATGGCATCGTATGGTTGATTCCGTTAGACTTCGTGGCCGCTGTCAGGCGTTTTCGCTTTCCTTGACGATTGGCTAGTTCAAAGGCATAACGGAGCACTCTTTCCACTCCGTATTTCGTAAAGACACTGTTTTGAATCGCCATGTCCATATTCGTTCCTTCATACATCCGCCCGCCCATACTAGAGTATTCACCTTCATTGTTTTCCCGAATCACAACAAAATCTAAATCCTCTGGTCCTCTGTTGGAAAGCGGGGATTGGATACCGCGAAGCAGTTTCACTGGTCGAATATTAATATATTGCTGAAACTGGCGTCTTATTGGAAGCAGTAAGCCCCACAGAGATATATGATCAGGCACCCCTGGATATCCAACAGCTCCTAAGTAAATCGAATCGAAATTTTTTAAAATCTCGAGACCATCCTCCGGCATCATCGTGCCATGTTTTAAGTAGTATTCACAGCTCCAGTTAAACTTTTGGTATTGGATCGAGATGCCTCCGTCCAATTCACAAATCGTATCGATTACTTTTTTTCCTTCGCGAATAACATCTACACCAATTCCATCTCCCGGAATTAATGCAATCGAATAGTTTCTCATGGTTTTAGCTCTCCTCATTGGTCTAATACTTCTGGATTCCCGATAAAATCGGGTTTTTCACCAGCCAAGGCTTTTAAGACATTCTTTGCCACGGTTGTGGCCATCTTATAATTGCTTTCAACCGTTGTACCTCCAACATGGGGGGTAACAATGACATTTGGCAGTGAAAGCAGCGGCCAATTTTTCGGTGGAGGTTCTGGGTCGAAGACATCTAAAGCTGCGCCGGCAATCTTATTATTCTTCAGGACTTCATATAAATCATCATGGTTAATAATGGCGCCTCTTGCCGTATTAATCAGGTAGGCAGTTGGTTTCATCATTTGAAAATGATGGTTATCAATGATTCCTTTTGTTTCAGGGGTAAGTGGAATGTGCAGGCTGATGAAATCAGATGTCTGAAATAGTTCATCTAAATTTGTGGTAACGGTTAGCCCCAATTCATTTGCAAGTTGATGTTTGGTTTCATTGTATCTCCTTACCCATACTATGACGTCCATTTCAAACCCAAGTTTTAATCGTTTCGCTACTTCCTTTGCTATACTGCCAAATCCTACAATCCCTGCCCGTTTTCCTTTTAACTCATAGGAAGGACATAACATCCTGATCCCATAGTTTCCCTGGCTCATTTCAGAATGGAACGGGATAAGAGATTTACTAAGTGCCATTATTAAAAGGATGGCATGCTCCGCTGTAGAAACATCGTTTACAGCAGGAGCATGCAGCACCATAATTCCTTTTTCCGTGGCATATTTTACATCAATATTATCTAATCCGACCCCTGCCCCTGATATGACTTTTAAGTTTGGGGCAGCATCAATTATTTCTCTCGTTACCCTTGCAGGAGCACGTAAGACAATTCCATCGGCATCACTTACCAGGTCTTTTAGAATTTGTACATCTAATTCATCTGTGCGGACAACGTCGGCTCCTTCAGAGAGTATTTTTTCGCCAGCCTGGTGGTACATGGAGAGGATCTGCAGAACTTTTGGCTTCTTCATGTAGAGACTCCTTTCTCTTAAACTCTCAAGTTTTCAACGATTGCAGAGAGTCCTTGCCCCCCGCCAATGCAGAGAGTGACCAAGCCGTATCGCTTTCCGCTCCGTTCCATTTCGTGCATGATCTTGGTCATTAAAATCGCCCCAGTCCCGCCGATTGGGTGTCCGAGTGCAATTGCACCTCCGTTTACATTGACGCGTTCAACATCTAAATTTAATTCCTTCATGACAGCAAGTGTCTGGGCAGAAAAAGCTTCATTCAGCTCGACTAGTTCAATATCTTCCATCGAAAGTCCAGCTTGTTTTAATGCCTTCAGTGTCGCGGGGACGGGGCCAATCCCCATTATTTCTGGCGAAACCCCGGCAGATCCTTGTGCAACCAAGCGAAGACGCGGTTTCAACCCTCTTTTTTGTGCTACTTCCTCTGCCATCACAAGCACCGCAGCAGCTCCATCGTTCCGCCCGCTCGAATTCCCGGCAGTTACTGAACCGCCTTCTTTAAATACAGGCTTTAATTGACCAAGTTTTTCTATGGAACTTAGCCTTGGATGTTCATCCTGATCAAAAACGATTGTTTCCTTTTTTCTTTTCAATTCCAAAGGGACAATTTCCTGCTTAAAAGTGCCATTAGATATGGCTCTTGCGGCACGTTCTTGGCTTAATTGCGCAAATTCGTCTTGATCGGTACGGCTAATTTGATACTTTTCAGCTAAATTCTCAGCTGTTAATCCCATTGTTAAATTTCCGTAAACCTCAATCGGCTGTGCCCGCGGTTGACTTTCTGTGTTCGGATCCAAAATTTCACCATTGCCAGCTCCAAATCCGTATCTAGCTTTCCGCAGGTAATATGGAGCTGTACTCATACTCTCGGCCCCGCCTGCAAGCACAATATCACTCAATCCGCACATGATTTCTTGTGCTGCATTTAAGATAGCCTGAAGACCAGAAGCACATTGGCGATGAACGGTATAACCCGGAATTTCAACTGGCAATCCTGCTCTTAAGGCAGCAAGCCGGGCCAGGTTTGGATGATCGGAGCTTTGCTTGGCATGCCCCCAAACGACCTGATCTATTTCTTTACCATCGATTCCTGTCCGCTTGAGTACTTCTCTCATAACGGCTTCTGAGAGAATATCGACCTCTACATCTTTTAATGTACCTCCCATTTTCCCGATCGCGGTCCGTACTCCATCCACAATCACTACATTTCTCACCTTGGTCACCTCACTTTATTAAGATTGATAATCCCGCTTTAATTCACTGGCAATTATATTCTTTTGGATTTGGCTCGTACCTTCGTAAATTTTGGTGATTCGCGCATCCCGATAGAAGCGTTCAATCGGATAGTCCTTCATATAGCCGATTCCTCCGTGAATTTGAACGGCCAGGTCAGCGATCCGGTTATACACCTCAGATCCATAAAGCTTAGCAATGGCAGCTTCTTTAACCACTCTCATCTTTTGATCACTCATCCAAGCAACCCGATAGGTGATGGAACGAAGCACTTCAATTTCTGCTGCCATATCGGCCAGCATATGCTGCACAGCTTGCTGTTCAAAAATTGGTTTACCAAACTGTTCACGCTTCATGGCAAAGTCGAGACTCATTTCAAGTAACTTTTCGCAAGAACCCAGGTTTCTCGCTGCTAAGCCAGCCCGGCCATTCGCCAGTATTTTAAGGGCATTCACATATCCTTTACCTTCCTCGCCAAGAACATTTTCTGCCGGCACTTCTAAATCCTCAAAAAACAATTCCGCCGAATGGGACCCGCGCAGCCCCATTTTTCTTTCAACTGTACCAAGCTTGAAGCCTGGAAAGTCCTTTTCGACAATAAAAGAGGTAATCCCTTTTGCGCCTTTTTCAGGATCCGTAACCGCCATCACAGTAAAAACGTTTCCAACCACAGCATTTGTTATATAGTGCTTCGAACCATTGATAATATATCGGTCACCTTTTTTGACAGCCCTTGTTTTAAGATTGGCAGCGTTGGAACCAGCGCTTGGTTCTGTCAATGCAAATGCGCCAATCCACTCTCCGCTTGCCATCTTCGGCAGATATTTTCGCTTTTGTTCCTCCGTTCCAAGCTCGACAATCCCTACTGTTCCAATGCCGGTATGTGCACCTATTAAAGTAGTGAAGCCGTTATGGGTTTTCCCAAGTTCTTCATAAATCGCACATTTCCCGACCATATCGAGTCCGAGTCCGCCGTATTCCTCAGGAATCCCTAAGCCAAATAAGCCAAGATCTTTAGACATATTAACAATCCGTTCTGGAATTTCATCGTTTTCTTCTATTTCCATCGCGACTTTTTCTACTTCTTCTTGAACAAAATCGCGAACCGTTTTTCGAAGCCATTCTATTTCTTCAGAAAATCGAAAATCCATTGTTTCTCTACTCCCTTTCTTCAAATCCTTTATACTTCCATCAGTTTGAGATGATTCGCAACGGTAAAGCTGGCCTCAGTTGTAGCCGTTATTTCATCTAACGTCGTATCCTCTGCTATTTCTTCGAGTACAAGCATTCCATTTTGAACGGAAAATACGCCTTTTTCCGTGACAATTAATTCAGCTGAACGAATCCCGCTAATGGGATAGGTTAATTCTTTTACTAGTTTAGGAGAGCCGTCTTTTGTATTGTGGGTGATAGCAACAATGATTTTTTTGGCACCAGGCACTAAATCCATTGCACCGCCAACACCAAGGATATCTTCTCCCGGAACCGCCCAGTTTGCAATCTCTCCTTTTTCGCTTACCTGTAAGGCTCCAAGGACAGCTACATCAATATGCCCGCCGCGAATCATGACAAAAGAATCCGCACTGGAAAAAATCGAAGCCCCTAAATCAAGAGTAACGGGCTGCTTGCTCGCACTAATACAATCCATGTCAATCTCATCTTCCGGCGGTGTCGGTCCCATTCCAAGCATTCCGTTTTCGGATTGTAAATACACTCCCTGATCAGGCTCGAGAAAATCAGGAATCAAAGTAGGAATTCCAACTCCAAGATTAACTACCATTCCGCTCTTCAGTTCCTTTGCAATCCGTCTTGCAATGCGCTCTCTTGCATCATTCTGCCTTTTCAACATATACACCTTCTTTTTTCACATATCTGCTTTTCACAAGGACATCTACATAATTGTGCGGGGTTACAATCCGTTCTGGATCTAACTCCCCAACTGGCACGATTTCATCTACCTCAGCAATGACTAGATCTGCTGCAGTTGCCATCATCGGGTTAAAATTACGTGCTGATTTTGAATAAATCAGGTTTCCAAGCTCATCTGCCTTCCATGCTTTTATTAAGGCAACTCTTCCTCTGATTGCCTCTATTAAAATATGACGTTCCCCATTAAATACTTTCTCTTCTTTTCCGGCAGCTAACTGTGTTCCGACCCCTGTTTTTATATAAAAACCTGCAATTCCTGCACCTCCGGCTCGAATCGCTTCTGCCAGCGTGCCTTGGGGAATCAGTTCGATTTCTAATTCTCCATTTTTCCAGGCTTTAACAGCATCCCGGTTCGACGTAAAGTAGGATCCAATTGCCTTTTTTAAATGGCCAGACTGCAGCAGCTTGCCTAATCCCTTTCCGGCTTCCCCTAAATTGTTGCTAATGACTGTGAGATTCATAGCTTTAGTTTGTCTTGCTATACAATCAATTAAAGTAAATGGGGTGCCGCATAACCCAAAGCCGCCAACTAATATCGTGTCACTGTCTTCAAGCAAATGAATTGCTTCTTCTGGTGTTTTCTCTTTTTTTGATCGGACCATCTCTCCCACTCCTTTTATTCATTCTATTGCAGGATATTTATGCAAAATGTTCGTATCTAACCCTTTTCAACAAAAGTGTCCCCAAATGAGGACACTTCACCAAAAATCCATTTTTAATTACTAGCAGGTAATTGTCTTTTGAACGTACGTTCCCCTGTCAGATGCTGATGAACCTTTCTGCTAACCGTTAATCCAGTTTCGATCGCACCGTCAATAAAGCTGGCCCAGCCTTTTGCATAGGTTGAACCTGCCAAAAACACCGCATTCTCTGGTTTATGCCATTCTTCAAAGTATTGCGTTAGCTGATTGGGCTTCAGCATTGGCCAAGTTTCACGCGAGAATTCGTCATTAACCCAATCGTGTCCGGTGCTTTCAATAACTTCAATATCTGGTATCCAATAACGAAGGGCTTTTTCGACACCTTCTCGGTTATTCGGATTTAACCATTCTACATTAGGACCGAACCCAACGATAATACTGTCTCCGTCCACATATCGGTCTAAATGGACAGAATTTAACGGGTACTGACCTGGTGCAAGAGCATCAAATGGCTCTAGCTTACCCTTTACCCTTGCCCATACTTTTACTCCTTTTGAGGTTTGCCCTTCCCTTGAAGCAGCTTGTTTTTCCAAAGAAAGAGCAGGTTCAAAGGTAATATCTTGTAGGACAGTAAGCGGAACTGTAACGATGATCGCTTTAGAATGATATTCCGCACCATTATGATCTGTCACTGTCACTGAATTTTGATCATGAACGACTCTTTTCACAACAGTTGAAAGTTTAATATCTGCATCTGCATCAGCTGCAATCGCTTCAATCAAAGCTTTAGTACCATCTTTTAATCGATATGTCGAAATCATTGCGCTATGTGTATTCCAATTTCCTTGTGAAAACACCCACCAGCGGAAAATTTGTGTAGCTGCTCCTTCTGCCGGTGAGCCGCAAAAGTCTGAGGCGACCCAGCCGTGTAAAATGTCAAACTCCTCTTGAGTTAAGCCAAAATCCTTCATAAATTGTTCAGCAGTGATGCTATCCATCTCTCGGATTTTTTCTGATGAAAGAGGCTCATATGGTAAAGGCAAATAGTCATTACTGACGCTCATCATCCGGTCAACCGTTTTCTTTAACATCTTTTTATATTCATCAATTGGAGCGCTCTTTGCGACCCCGTTTGCAATCCAGTACACTCTTTCTGCTTTTGGAGCGGTAACTAATTCTAAGCCGTAACGTGTAATTTCTGTCCATACATGGGGCTGGTACCAATGAACGTAGGTACCCCCCATTTCAAGGTTCGAATTTAAGCGATGATCAACCCAGGTACGGCCGCCAAGGCGATCGCGGGCTTCTAAAACGAGTACTTTATGACCAAGAAGACGAAGTTCACGTGCAGCCGTTAATCCTGAAAATCCGCCGCCGACTATGATAACATCGTATTCATTTTCTTTTCGTCTTTTCAAAAGACCCCCTCCTTTTTTTGAGAATTGATTGGTGAAAAATGGTAAACATTAATTGTCTTTTTCTGAAACTAGATTGACATTCGAATTTGAGTTAATCGGAAGCTCAACATTTCTTCTGGTGAACCAAAGATAATAATACAAGTAGCAGGCTGCTACGAATCCAAATCCCCAATAAAGGGATGTTCTTTGGGTTGGATCAAACGCAGTAAAGACAAAAATAAACAGACACATTACGATACAAAGAATCGGAACAAACGGGAAAAGCCTAACTCTAAACTTTAGATCCTCCACCTTGCCGCCATCTCTTATATATTGCCTGCGAAAACGATATTGTGCGTAAGCAATGGCCATCCAAGTCAGTGTTCCGCCGATTCCACTTACGGCAAGAAGAACCACAAACAGCGTATCAGCCGCAACAATGCTTGTAAGGAGTGATAATAAAGCAAAAGCCAATGTAACTAATAATGCATAAGCGGGAACACCGCGTTTGTTTAATTTTTTAAATAAGGATGGAGCCATACCACTTTCAGACAATGAATACATAATCCGGGTACAAGCATATAGACCTGTATTACCAACTGATAGGATAGCTGTTAAGATAACAAAATTCATAATATCCGCAGCATAAGGAATACCGACCATATCAAATACGGTGACAAATGGACTTTCGAGAACTCCTGCCTCTGTCCAAGGAACAATCGCTGATAATACAAAAATGGCCAGAACATAAAACAAAAGAACTCGTACTACAATATTTCGAATTGCCTTTGGAATATTTTTTTGCGGTTCTTCAGTTTCACCAGCAGCAACTCCCATTATTTCGGATCCCTGAAATGCGTAAATTACGGTCATCATTGAAATGAAGACCCCAGTCATGCCTGCAGGAAATAATCCATCCCCGATAAAATTGGAAAGGTATGGCGCTGGCTGTGACTCCATATTTAATAATCCAAAGATGGCAGCTAAACCAATGACGATGAAAAGAATCACGGCTAGTACCTTTATTCCCGCAAACCAATATTCGGTTTCAGCAAAGCTCCTCGTTGTTAAGGAGTTAATCGTGAACAAAAGCACGATAAATATCGCACACCATATCCATACTGGGACATCAGGAAACCACCTTTCCATGAGAAGCCCTGCCGCAACAAACTCAAGACCAACATACATTGCCCAGCTTAACCAATAGACCCAACCAAGGACGAAACCTGTTGCGGGACCAATAAATTTAGCTGCATGAGCCTGAAAAGATCCCGAAACTGGCATAATCACAGACAACTCCCCTAAACAAACCATTGCCAAATACATAAGAAGTCCGCCAACAAGATAAGCTAAAATCGCACCGAGTGGTCCTGCTTCACCGATCGCATAACCAGAACCTAAAAAAAGTCCGGTTCCAATCACACCGCCTAAGGAAAGCATAAATAAGTGCCTGCTCTTCATGGACCGCTGCAATTGTGTTTGATTACCCTGACTATTACTCATAACTTTTCACCCATCTTCCTAGATCATGATTTTTAAACCAACAGGAAGCTTTTACAAAGGTGATAAAAATTAAAGCTGTACTGCTTTGTTTTAAATAGATGGAGAGTCTACAGGAAGCTTGGGAAAAATAGATGCAAGATCTTTTTGGATGCGTAATTGAAAATGATGAACGCAATTTTCTGTAAGAGAAAATCTTCCTTGTGTATACGCTCCTGATTCAATCCCCTTTTGAACCACCTCACAAATTTCTAAATCCTCTTTTCGTACTAATTCATCAATTGCCATTAACTCTTCCTCTTCTTTGGTTAACTGATCAGTCATGAAGAATGTGGTATATACATATTTGGTTGTATGGTAGTCAATCGGGATAGATTGATGAATCGATAAATTAGCAGGTCCTGGATCGAACGAAAACCATGTATTTGGATATAACCAGTAGTATCTTCCTCCTTGGCCTAAACTAAAGTCTCCACTAACCCCTTTTAAAGGGGTGCCCTGATAGGATTAGTTTTCATAAATTTTCATTTCGTATTGTTTCATATCAAGTTTGGAAACCAATGATTTGTGAACGATTGAACAGTGGTCGCATTCCAAATAATTATCAATTCCTACCTTCCAATTAGACCTGCATATCGTTTCCTTTACACGAACTCTTTTGAAATTTTCCAAATTATATTTCCTCACGTGTTCGAAAAGGTTAGGAAATAAAGTCCTCATAGATTGGGCATTTTCATCCAAATTAACAAAGATAAACGACTCGAAAATTTCCAGCTTTACCTTCTTTAAACAAAAATCATCGGGATTAAAATTTTCTGCTCCGTTCATATTCGGTGCGCGATGAAGAGAACCATCCAACCGATAAGTCCAAGCATGATAAGGACAAGTAAGGATCGACTTATTTCCCTCACCTTCAACGAGCTTGGCAGCCCGGTGACTGCATACATTATAGAAAGCGCGAATTTCTCCATCGTGACCATACATAACAATAATCGGCCGGTCAACGACATCAGCAGTTAAGTAGTCACCTGGCTTTTTAAACTGACTTGTATGTCCGACATACTGCCATGTCTTAGCAAATATTTCTCTTTTTTCAACTTCTAACACCTCTGGATCCCGATAAAGACATGCTGGTAACGTATACGCTTCACTTAAGATTTCGCTGACTCTAATTTCTGGTTGTGACATTTACATAACCTCCTTTTTGTTAAATTGGAGAAACTATTGGTCCTGCAACAACAAGATAACGGTAAATTTATAATATTCTAAAAACTATATGTGCAAATTGACTAAAAACTGTTAATATTGGTAGTGATTCTTACATCCTTTAATTACGTGTGGCAACTGTCTTACCGATCTAAATAGAAAGGAAGGTTGTAATGAAGATTCTTGAACATATCGCTCAGGACATTGCTGAAAAGACTAGTGAAGTATTACAATTTGCAATCAGTATTACCGACAATGAAGGCTACATCATTGGTTCTACGGATAAAAGCAGAATCGGTTTATTTCACAAACCATCCTTAGATGTAATCAAAAATGATAGAATGGTAGATTGCAAAAACGAGGTGGAACAAAAAATTCTTCCTGGTATTTCAGTCCCTTTAAAATTCAATAATAATGTAATTGGTGTGCTTGGGATTGTCGGTGAACCCCGTGAAGTCGAAAAATATGTCCAGCTTGTGAAAAATCATGTTGAGATGATGTGTCAGGAAGCTTTTCGTAAAGAAATGACTGACCTCAAGGAAAAAATGATTGAAGTATTTGTTCATCAAATGATCCATTATAAAGAAAATGATGATGTCGACCATATTGAACAATATGCAAAAATGCTTGAATATGAGTTAGAAACAAATAAAGTTTGTATACTGGTAGACATCCATTCACTTTCACAAAACATTTCTTCTGACAATCCAAATCAGGAGCCGTTAACCAGCAGCTTCCCTCTCCAGCATTTTCAAAGAGAGGTCTTGGATTTTCTTCATTTACTCTTTCACGAATCAAAAAACGATATTATTTCTTCTTTAAATATAGAAAGGTTTATTATAATTAAATCACTATCAACGGAACATGCCTTTACCCTTTTAAAAGAAAACTTGAGTGAAAAGCTGGAAAGGCTAAATACTTTTTTAGAAACGAAATATAATGTTTCCGCATCTATGGCTGTCGGTGATATCAATTCAGGGATCAAAGGTGTGGCTGAATCCTACAGTAATGCAAAAAAAGCGTTGGCGATTTTCTCTAAATCTGAACAGAAGAATACAGTCTATTTTTATAATGAATTAGAAACCTTATTTAGATTGCTGCCTAATGAACTATCCAATGAGTATAAAAACAAATTATTAAAGCTCGTCAAACCGTTGATTAAACAAGACAATTATGAGGTCCTTGCTCATACGTTTACAGCCTTTTGCAAATACAATATGAATATGAGTGTAGCTTCGAGACATTTGTTTATCCATCGCAATACCCTAATTTACCGGCTTGAGAAAATTAATGAATTAACTACATTGGATACCAGTAATTTTGAACATTGTATGCTGCTCTATACGGCCATTCAGTGCTATGAAGAATCTAAAAAGTGATGAATTGGTGTGAGGGGGGCAGATCCCCTCACTTTTATTTATTATCAATCTGTGCTCTTTGCAGCGTTCCGCTGTAATCAACATAGACTGATTTCCATTCAGTAAAGACGTCAAGCGCGGCTACGCCTGAATCGCGATGGCCATTTCCGGTTCCTTTTGTTCCTCCAAATGGGAGATGGATTTCAGCACCAGTTGTGCCTGCATTTACATAGACGATTCCTGTGTCTAAATCTCGCATTGCCCGGAAGACACGATTCACATCACGGGAGAAAATCGAGCTCGATAGACCAAACTCTACGCCGTTATTTACTTCGATAGCTTCCTCTAAGCTATTAACTGGGATGATGGAAGTGACAGGTCCAAATATTTCTTCTTGGGCAATCGTCATAGAAGGCTTCACGTCAGTAAAGAGGGTTGGCGCATAGTAATGACCTTTCGCCAATTCTCCATGAGATAAAATTTCACCTCCGCAAAGAAGCTTGGCTCCTTCTTTCAAACCAATTTTTACGTATTCGTCTATTTTTTCGAGGGCAGACCGATTAATCACAGGTCCCACATCAACAGACTCATCTAATCCATTTCCGACTTTTAATTTTGCAATTCTTTCTAACAGCTTTTGTTCCAATTCTTCTTTTACGGCTTGATGAACGATAATCCGGCTGCAAGCAGTACATCTTTGACCAGCAGTTCCAAATGCACTCCATACAATGCCGTCAACTGCCAAATCAAGATCAGCATCTTCCATAACCGTTACTGCATTTTTTCCTCCCATTTCGAGTGAAGTACGTTTGAGCAGCCCGCCAGCCCGTTCATTAATTTTGCGCCCTACCTCATTGGAGCCTGTAAAAGAAACAATGTCAACGTCCGGGTGATCTACAATGGCATTCCCGACTACCCCGCCGCTTCCAAACACAAGATTGATCAGTCCTTTTGGCAGTCCAGCTTCTTCATAAATTTTGACAAATTCAGCTGCCATAAAAGGGGTTTCTGATGCAGGCTTCCAGACTACCGCATTTCCAGCCACTAAAGCAGGGAGGGATTTCCATGAAGCAATAGCAATCGGGAAGTTCCAAGGTGTGATGAGTCCTGCAACACCAACCGGTACCCGCACACTCATCGCAAACTTATTCCTCAGCTCTGAAGGAACGGTATCACCGAAAAGTCGCCTGCCCTCTCCAGCCATGTAGTAAGCCATATCAATTGCTTCTTGCACTTCACCGCGGCCTTCCGCAATGACTTTCCCCATTTCGGTAGTTAATATTTGAGCTAAATATTCCTTTCTTTCTTTTAATAATCTGCCTACCTCAAAAAGAATTTCGGCTCTTTCCGGGGCAGGAACAAGACGCCAAGACTTTTGTGCTGCCTTCGCTGCTGCGACAGCAAGATTGACATCTTCTTTGGTAGATTGAGGAACTTCACCAAGTACTTCACCGTTGGCAGGATTGATGTTAACAGTAAATTTTCCGGAAACCGATGGCACCCATTCCCCATTAATATAGTTCAAATATTTTTTCGGATAGCCCTGATTTTGGACAAAGGTACCTGTTTGTGTACCTGTTTGATTACTCATCTTTCATTCTCCTCTCCCTTTATTTAGATAAAGAAATATTATTTTTCATTCTTTCAATGGCTTCATATAACCGTTCATTTGGCAGGGAAAGGGAAATTCGAAAATACCCCTCTCCTGATGGCCCAAAAGCATTTCCCGGAGTAATAATGACCCCGCTCTGATCTAACACTTTTTGAGCAAATTCATTAGATGAGTAGCCTTTTGGTGTCTTAGCCCAGATAAAAAATGATCCTTTCGGCTGCTCTGCAAAAATACCAATCGCCTTTAACCCATCGATCATCGCCTTCATCCGTTCCCAGTAGATGTCATTATGTTTTTGGACGCAGCTTTGATCACCATTTAAAGCGTAGGCTGCTGCTAATTGAATGGGGGTGAATTGTCCGGTATCTGTGTTGTTTTTATAAACAGACAGAGATTGAATGACTTCTTTATTTCCGACTGCATAGCCAATTCGGTAGCCTGTCATGCTATAAGTTTTCGATAGGGAACCGAACTCAACTGCAATCTCCTTGGCCCCTTCCACTTGTAAAATACTTGGAGCCTGGTACCCTTGAAACGTGACCATGTTATAGGCAGAATCATGCGCAATGACAATCTGGTGGGACTTAGCAAAGCTCACCGCCTCTTTAAAAAACGTTAAATCAACAGTTGCAGCTGTCGGATTGCCAGGATAATTTAAAAACATGAGCTTTGAGGCTGTTAATACCTCTTCTGGAATATCAGCAAAGACAGGCTTGAAATGATTCTCCTCTTTCAAAGGCATATAATAGACAGTACCTTCAGCTAAATAAGTCGCCATTCGATATGGAGGATATCCGGGGTCTGGAATCAATACGGTGTCTCCCGGATCAATCAGTGTTGGTACAATGTGTGCTAATCCTTCTTTGGAACCAATTAAGGCCAATACCTCCGTTTCCGGATCTAACTCCACATTAAATTGCCGCTTATAAAAGTTTGCTACAGCCTTGCGAAATTCGATGTGTCCTACAAAACTTGGATACTTTGAATTTTCCGGTTTGCGCACTTCTTCAACCAGCTTATCGACAATATGGTCAGGAGTTGGTAAGTCCGGATCCCCAATTCCTAAATCAATGACATCAATCCCAGCTTTCGTCATTTCTGCTTTTTTCCTGGCGAACTCGGCAAACATATAGGGCGGAATCTTCCCCATTTTTTTCGCTTGAAATGGCAATAACCCTCATCCTTCCCCAAAATCATTCCTTACTATCACTTTATAATTTTCGGAAAATTAAAACTATGTGAATTTTAAACAAATATCATGCACTTATAGGCGGAAAATTCAGTTATTTTCTACAATAAGACTTTAGTAAATAATAATGTGGAGGATCAAATGATAATGTGATATAGTAATCTCTGAAAAATGAAGAAGAAATTCTGCACGCTGTGCGGGAGAGGTTCTAGCTTAACCCTCTATAAAAAACTAATGACTGAGGCTGACTTTTAAGGAGTCTGACTCTCGCCAATTAGTTCTGGAGGCGGGGTTTAGACTCCTTTTTTGTTTGTCTCATAGGGTTCTAGCCTCATCTCTTTCTTCAAACAGATGAAAGGTGATGAAAAAAATGGAAAATGAAAAAGCAGTTGTTGTGTTTAGCGGCGGTCAGGACAGTACAACTTGTCTTTATTGGGCGATTAAACATTTTAAGGAAGTTGAAGCTGTTACTTTTAATTACAATCAGCGGCACAGGCTTGAAATTGAAGTAGCTGAAAGTATCGCCCGTGAACTTATGATCAAACATACGATTTTGGATATGTCATTACTGAATCAATTGGCTCCCAATGCCTTAACTCGGGATAATATTCAAATTGAACAAAAAGATGGAGAACTTCCGACAACATTTGTTGACGGAAGAAACCTTCTCTTTTTATCTTTTGCGGCGATTTTAGCGAAACAGTCAGGGGCGCGCCACATTATTACGGGTGTATGTGAAACAGATTTTAGCGGGTATCCTGATTGTCGTGATGTTTTTATTAAATCATTGAATGTCACGCTTAATTTAGCGATGGACTATCAGTTTGTTATCCATACTCCATTAATGTGGTTAAATAAAGCAGAAACTTGGAAATTAGCGGATCAACTAGGTGTTTTGGATTATATACGGAATAAAACTTTGACCTGTTACAACGGGATCATTGCAGATGGCTGCGGTACCTGTCCCGCCTGCCTTCTACGCAAAAAAGGATTAGATGAGTATCTTTCTATGAAAGAAGGGATTAAGGCATGATTCAACAAATCTACCCTTCAGTAGCCCATCATTACACTTATGAATTAAATAAAGACATGCAAATTGCTGCCGCTCATTTTATTCCCCACGATGACGCGGGTGTTTGCAAAAGAATCCACGGACATACGTATTTTATCAATATTACATTGGCTGGAGATCAGCTTGATGAAACAGGCTTTTTAGTGAATTTTAAGCAATTAAAAAAATGGATTCATGATCGGTTTGACCACTCTCTATTAAATAATGATACAGAGCTATTTAATAATCAGCATGCAGATGATTTCCCTACATCCGAGGTGATGGCGAGAAAAATTTATGAACTGGTTCAGGCACATCTCGATACATTACCTAATAAACCAAAATGTATACAAGTCTTTCTCCGTGAGACGCCAACTAGCTATGTAATCTATCGGCCAAAGGCTGGTGATCGGTAATGGCGAAGAAATTTCCAGTCCTTGAAATATTCGGGCCAACAATTCAAGGGGAAGGCTCGGTGATCGGCCTTCAAACCATGTTTGTCCGGACAGCCGGTTGTGACTATTCATGCAGCTGGTGTGACTCCGCATTTACTTGGGATGGTTCTGCCAAAGACGAAATTCGAATGTTGACAGCGGAAGATATCTTTACAGAGCTGCAGAAGCTTGGCGGGGGTCGCTTTAGCCATGTCACGATTTCTGGCGGCAATCCGGCACTTTTATCTGCTTTGGATGAACTTATTGATTTATTGCATAAACATGACATTAAGGTTGGTTTAGAAACACAAGGAAGCAGATGGCAGGATTGGTTTTATAAGATTGATGACCTTACGATTTCGCCAAAGCCCCCTAGTTCGGGAATGAACACAGATTTTGAAATATTAGACTCCATCATTGAGAGACTTTTAGAAGCAAGGCGCCAAGGACATTTTAGTTTGAAAATTGTTGTATTTGACAATCAGGATTTTAATTATGCAAAGGACATCTATGGTCGCTATCCTGATGTTCCCTTCTATCTTCAGGTCGGAAATGATCAATACAAGACTCAGGAATCAACTGGACTGCTTCAGCATTTGTTAAATAGGTACGAATGGTTAATTGAAAAAGTCACGGGTTCTGATGAAATGAATCAGGCACGCGTATTGCCGCAATTACACACACTTGTTTGGGGAAACAAACGCGGGGTTTAATGAAGTCAAATATAGGATAGAATTAGGCTTGTAGCATATAAGGTGTTACAAGCCTTTTTGGTTTATGTGTATAACATCAGCGATGGAACGGAGAACTGTTCCGTTATTTGTGGAAATATCTAAGTTTTGTCAGAGTGAGCGGACATACGTTCCGTTATTCAGGGATAATCGGGGCATTTTCATAACTAAATTCATAAATAAAGGAACCCACGTCCTTAAACTTTTAGATATGCTCCATTTTTATGCAAATAACAGTTCGTATGTTTTAGCGCATCATCAAAACAAGGATGTCATGGAAATTATGAATTCTATGTCCGATTCGAAATCATTCTTTCAGTACCATTTATAAATTTCAGCTTGACAAATAGGAACATTTGTTCCTAAGATATAATTATCTTAACAAATAGGAGTGGCAATGATGAAAAACCCAGCAACCCCGTATTTAATGTTTAATGGTCAAGCAAAAGAAGCACTAGAATTTTATAAAGAAGTTTTCGAAGGCGAAGTAATTGAAAGCCAAACTTATGGTGAGGCTGACTATCCAACCCCTCCAGAAGCTGATGAGCTTTTAATCCATGCTAAGTTTCAAAAAGGTGAGTTTTTGCTAATGATCTCAGATGCTTTTCCAGGACAAAGTATTGAAATCGGTACTAACATTTCATTAGTGGTTGAGCTTGAAAGTGAACAAGAAATCCAAGCGACATACGATGCATTAAAAGAAAAAGGATCCGTTTTAATGGAGCTTCAAGATACGTTTTGGGGCGCCAAATATGCGAAGGTAAAAGATCCATATGGAATTATTTGGGATTTAAATTATACGAAAGCTTAAAAACTAAAAAAGCTTGTATCGTGCAGGATTATTTCGATACAGGCTTTTTTAATTACTGCTCTTTTTTAGCAGAACGTGACTGTCTTATTTTTAAAATGGATGAAAGCAGCATAAATAAACCAGCTAAAAATAAAATGATTTTACCTTCATTTGTCCACCTTGTCACTTCATAAACCGAATAAGCTTCGATTAACAGGGCAGGGATTTTTCCGATCACCGTGGACAGAAAAAATATAAAAAATGAGACTTTACCTAATGCTGCGGTTAGTGTAATAAGTCCGGAAGGGATAAAAGGCAGCAATCTTAATGACAGTATAAGTAAAAAAGCTTCTTTTCCTTCCACAAAAAGAACATTTTGGACGCGAGGATAGTTGTTGAGCTTTCTGTTCACCAATGCTCTCCCGCTCATACGGTAAAGCCAAAAGGAAAACATGGCACCAAATGATTCCCCGACAAACGATATCAGAGTCCCTTCCCAAAAACCAAAAAATAAAATATTAGCAGCAGTAAGGAAAACACTCGGAACTACCGCAAGCGTGCTAATCACGATATTAATCACTATACTAAGGAAAAATGCCAGCTGTTGATGCTGTTCAAAAAGAGATAAGATGATATCAGCCAACCTGTTTACTCCTTATCCATCGTTTACGTTTATTATAATAAGAAAGCATGAAAAAAAGAATGGAAACAATCCATTCCTTTTATACTATGATTCTGCTTTTTTCTCACCATTTTTATTATTAATGACTAACATCACGACAACCGTAATAAATGTCGTGAAAATCGGTAAATACTTGATGTTAATCTCCTGATCAAACCAAAGATAGCCAATAACATCAATCAATTCAGACAAAACAATCCCTGTAATGTAGCCACCTGCTAAGGCTAAAATTACATAAGTACCAAGCTTCATCCTGCTTTCAACTCCTTTTTGTTTTCTTCTCGTTTCATAAATGTTAAGGATTTTTTTGAGAGTTGAATCGAACTCCAAAACAAGACCATCGCAATAATAGGGTGTGCTGCTGCAGCCCATGGCCAAATAGAAGTAGCGTTCGCAGTAAAATACATAAGAAATATAAGCCCTAATACACCCGCACTTTGTGCAATCGCCCATCGTGGCATCGAGCCAATAAAAGACAAAATCAGCATAAAAACCGGTATCAATTCGAACAAATGAACAAAAATTCGATGATTAATCCAATTTTCCGGATTCGCAAAAATCGCAAGCCCCGCTATAAAGATTTGAATCACAATACCAACGACCAATAAAATGGATAAACAAGAAAAAATAATACCAGAAATACTTTCCTTATTGTTCACTTTCTTTACCACATACCATCCCTCCTATATTGCTTGTACTACTTTTTACTCCCTAAAAAATCTTGACGTCAACTATTTCCATTCTATCGCTTCCAGCCTTTGGTTAAATTAGCCTCTGGTTGTGTTTATAAATAAGTCTTGGGGCTTAATTACACACTAAAAAAAAGATAGTCTTTCTAAATCGAAAGACTATCCTTCTTTTATCCATTATTTATATCTATTTCAAGCATAACCGGACAATGGTCACTTCCCATTACATGACTATGAATTTGCGCATCCTTAATATATGGAGCTAAGCGCTTCGAGGTAATAAAATAGTCAATCCGCCAGCCAATATTCCGATCACGGACTTTGTTCATGTAAGACCACCAGGTGTATGAATCAGATTGCTCCGGATACAGATGCCTGAACGAATCAATAAAGCCTGACTCCAGCAGCTTCGTCATTTTTTCACGTTCCTCATCTGTAAAACCAGAGTTGCCAACATTGGACCTTGCGTTTTTAAGGTCAATTTCTTGGTGAGCTACATTTAAGTCGCCACAGTAGATAACTGGCTTAAGCTTGTCCAATTCTATCAAATAATCACGCAGTTTATCTTCCCAAACCAATCGGTCTGCAAGTCTAGTTAAATCTCTTTTTGAGTTAGGGGTGTACACATTTACCAAATAAAAATCCTTATATTCCAATGTTATAATTCTACCCTCATTCTCTTCTTCGGCATCCCCAACACCATAGCTAACAGATAAAGGTTCATGCTTCGTAAAAACTGCAGTTCCGGAATATCCCTTTCGCTTCGCATAATTCCAGTATTGATAATATCCGTCTAATTCTAATTGAATCTGCCCATCCTGCAATTTCGATTCTTGAATACAAAAAATATCCGCATCGATTTCTTTAAAATAATCAAGAAAGCCTTTCCCGACACAGGCTCTTAATCCATTTACATTCCATGAAATTAGTTTCATAACTGGCCTCTCCTTGTTGATTTGAATATTAATCTATTAATCTATGTTTTGCTAGTTAAATTAGGATTTGTTGCGGATTAAGTTCTCCTTTTATCGGATAATCCAGCCCAGTTTTATAAGAGCTCAG
The DNA here is from genome assembly GCF_022808645.1 of Bacillus litorisediminis. Lineage (GTDB taxonomy): Bacteria > Bacillota > Bacilli > Bacillales > JC228 > Bacillus_BF > Bacillus_BF litorisediminis. Next base: position 46,336 of record NZ_JAKZKT010000012.1, on the reverse strand, counting down.
CTATTAATTTCTAAATTTAGGTCATTTCATAGGTGGCTAGCATATTTTAATCGAACTTAGCACTGTTTAAAAGAACTCAATCCCGTATTACCGAACTTACCACGGGTTTAACCGAACACAGACATTATTTTACCAAACTTAGCCACATTTAACCGAACTGATGTACACATTAAACGAACTCAGTTCAATTTAACCGTAGTCGGAATCAGTTTAAGCGAACTCAGTCAGTAGTAACCGAACTCAACCACATTAATCAAATTAAACCCGGTCTATCTACTCATCCTTTTCCTTATACATCCTAAGTATATCATTAAGCTCTCGATAAATCGCCACTACATCATCAAACCTCATCCGAACTAAACCACTTGACGAAGGTGCTACAAAATCAATTGTTCCGGGAACAACCGATTGCTCCTGCCTTCCCCACTGCACTGATTTCTTACCGCTATACTCCTGATAAACGCCTTTCCCAACAAAACAAACGATATTTGGAGCGTAGTCTTCTATTTTCTTTCTCAGCTCTTCTCTCCCCTGCTGATATTCTTCTTTCGTAATCTCATCAGCAGCTTTTGTTGGTCTTCCGACAATATTGGTGAATCCATAGCCGTATTCTAGCAGCTTTAAATCCTCTTCAGGACTATATTTCCTTGGCGTCAGTCCTGCCTCAAACAAAATCTTCCAAAAACGGTTATTGGGATTGGCATAATGGTGTCCGGTTTCACCTGAACGAATACTGGGATTAAAACCGACAAAAAGGATATCCAAATTTTTTTGAATCCGATCTGGAATTGGTTTCATACTCTTGCCTCCCTCCTACACTTGACATATCTGCTCCAAATGATGAACTAATATCTTTTCAGCCAGGTCTCTATTGACCCGCTTCGGATTGAGCATGGCATGTAAGGCAAGTCCATCAATTACCGCATATAATCTTTCCGTTTCGAGTTCTAAATCAATGTCTGTTTTTAACAAATTATATTGCTGTAAATATTGCATAAGCTGCTGGATCCCTAAGAAAACACCGTCCTGATTTGCATCGAATTGCTCTTTGTGCCTGGTATAGGCAATAAAGGTAAACCAAACCTCCGCTTCTGCCATTGATTCCTTATCGGTAGGCACGAGTTCAAGCAACATCTTTAATGCTTTTTCTTTTAATGGAAGCTGCTGAGTGGCGATTTTCATAATCCGCGCTGTCACTTTATCTTTTACTAAGTTCATGGAATAGGAAAGCAGTTCCTCTTGTGTTGAAAAATAGTGACGCAGCGAACCGAGTGAAATCCCGGCTTCTTTTGCGATATTCCTTACGGTTACCCTTTCCATTCCTTGCTCTACAATTACACGCCACGTTGCTTCCGCTATATGTTTTTTCTTTTTTTCATGATCTACTAGTTTTGGCATACTTTCATTCTATCCAATAAAAATGGGCATTGCAATTTTATAATACAGTTGTATTAATAAAACGAAAATGATAAACTGTTTTTTGTAATACAGTTGTATTAAAAAGAGGTGCTAATATGAATTATATCGGTTGGCTGATTGTAGCGTGTGAAATTTCGTTCTGGATTGTTATTGGCCTCGGGCTAGTAACAAGATATATTTTGAAGCGAAAAAAAATAGGACTTTTTCTTCTTGCCTTAACACCGCTCATTGATCTCGTTTTACTTATTGCAACGAGTATAGATTTAATGAATGGAGCAACAGCTACCTGGGTTCATGGACTCGCAGCTGTTTATATCGCGGTATCGCTTGTGTTTGGAAAAAGTATGATTCAGTGGGCAGACTCTCGTTTTCTATACTATGTTTTAAAACAGGGAACAAAGCCCGAAAAATTATACGGACTTCCATATGCCAGACATTACTTTAAGGGCTGGCTAAAACACTTATTGGCTTATTTAATCGGCTCGGGTTTATTAGTTCTTGTTATCTATCTGATTGATGATACATCCCGTACCGCTGCATTAAGCGGAATTATTTTAAAATGGTCGGTTGTTCTCGGAATTGATTTATTGATCTCGATTACCTACTTTGTTGCGCCTCGGAAGGCTCGGGCATAAATCTACTAATCTTCTAAAATAAGAAAGAATGGGCTCAAGGTACTCCTTGTTTTAGCCCTTTTTTTCATTTTGAAGTTTTGCTAATACTTTTTTTAATATTTCAGTTAAATCAACGCTGGTTAATTCAGCGTGATATTGACGGAGCTGCTTTTGTAATTGCTCTTTTTGCTGTTCTGACTGAAGCACCTCTAAAATTTGAATTTCGACTTGACCCTTTTTTTCCCAATCCTTCAATTGATAGGCAAGCCCTTTTTTCATCAGAAACTGGAAATTAACTTCTTCTTGACCTGGTAAGGCATGATACACAAAAATGGGGATTTTTTTTAGTAAACATTCACTGATCGTCACACCCCCTGGTTTTGTTATGATTGCATCTGCCTCATCATATAAAGAACTGATTTCCTTTTTAGAAGAAATGTAAGGGAACGCTTTAATCAACGGGTCATGCAACTGTTCCAAAAATTGATATAATTTCTCATTTTTGCCACATAATACAGAATACTGAATTTGACCAGACGGCTTAAGATTTTGAATCAAAGTTTTAATAGCTCCGGCACCAAGGTTTCCGCCTGAAATTAATACTGAATACATAGGTCTATTTTTGATCTTCAATGTATGTTTCATGATATGGGGGTGAACAGGTATACCTGTCACATGAATTTGTTCTGGATTCACCCCTTTCCTAATTAGTTCCTCGTTTATTTCTTTACTGGGTACAAAATGATAATCGATCGCTTCTGTCCCCCATATTTCATTCATGAAATAGTCTGTGTACACATTAATAACAGGAATAGTATGTGACTTTTTTAATTTCATTTCATTCAAAAGGAAAGAAGGTAATGCGTGTGTGCAAATAATCAGATCAGGCTTTTTTTCTTCTATTAGTTTTGTCATGCGCCATAAAAACAAGAGCTTAAATAATCTGTATGCTTTTTTCTGATCTGGCCTTGTTTTAATAGCCGAGCGATTATATAACCAGCTATAAAAATCAGGGAAAGTATGAATCCATTTCAAATATGCAGAAGAGACAAGTTTTTCTGCAGCACCATAGGTATAGGATAAAATGTCCACTTTTTCACATTCGAATTCCTCTTCCAGTCCCTTTAAATATTCCATAATTCCATCAGCTACATGATGATGCCCTGATGAAATCTGTAAAAATGGCATAAATAATACTCGTCGCATACTTCACACCAGCCCATTATTTTATCGACTATAGTGTGTGTATTTGAGCACAAATCATTCTTTCACCTCTAATTTCCATCGATAATTTTAACGAATCGGAGACAAAATACTTTTAAATAAGTTTAGTTTACAATTGTGATCAAGGAGACTACTTATGAGATTGAGACTATATTTTATATCGTTATGGAGTATTATCGATCCGATTTATTATTATCTCACGAGATTAAGATATCTTGATTCACCAGCCGGTTCACCTCCAATCTTTCGGGTGAGGTTAACCAAGTACAAAGGCAGAAATGTTGTACTGTCGGATGGGACACAAATTCAACGAAATGACATTTTAGTGAAGATTCATTTGCATAATGTACGCTTACTTAAGGAATTATCTGGTATTAATAATGATGTAAAAAAATCATTATTGATCTACCAGCAGGTAAAAGAATCAATGCCATACCTTACCCGCTATATCGAAAGACATCAAAGAAATAGTGAAATAAAAGGAATTATCGGCATTACCTTCATTAATAAAGGGATTAAACGATTAGGATTTGAACAGGTTGATATTATAAATCCTTTTTATAAATGGTATAAACTCATCACCCTTTATCCAATTCATTTCCTTTCAAGCTCCCAATCCTTTTTAAAAGGAAATAAGAAACCATGTCCAAGCTATTTGTTTATGTCAAAAGACGGACTTTTCAATAAATACGGTAACCCCAATTAAATTGGAAACCACACCATATATTACAGGTAACAATCCCCTTCCAAACCTTTTATAATGAGGTGAGGGAGGGGATACTATGTTTGGTTGGATTTTAACCATTTCTTTGGTTGGATTACTGACTGTTGTCTTTTATAAAGGCTATAAAAATACAAAAAATATAGCCGTTAACTATATTTCAATTGATTCTTCAAAAAAATCTTCTAGCTCTCGCCCGTTCCGGATTCTACACTTGTCTGACCTTCATCTCGAAAATATATCGATTACACCAAAAGAACTTTATGAAACTTTAAAAGATGAACCAATTGATTTAATCGCAATTACTGGTGACTTTTTAGACCGAAAAAGAACGATTCCTAAATTAAAGCCATACTTGCAAGTATTGAATCAATTGGCACCTCAATACGGAACATACGCGGTGTTTGGAAATCACGATTATGTGTTAAGAAATAAGAATTTCCAAGAGCTTAAGAAGGTACTTGAGGAAAACAATTGCAAAACAATGCAAAATGAAAACGATACAATCATGATTGATGGAAGCAAGCTTCATATTATCGGGATTGATGACTATAGTACAAAACGCAGTCAAATCGAAAAATCCTATGAAAATATCGAAAACGGATATAATCTTGTGTTAACCCATGATCCTAACGTTGTTCTTGGGATGAAGGATTATCACTATGATTACCTGCTTTCTGGCCATTTTCATGGCGGTCAGATTCATTGGCCTAAACCATATCATCTAGTGAAAATGGGGAAACTCGTAAGAATGAATATGGTCAAAGGCTTGCATCAGCATGACGGCAAAATTTTTTATATCAGCGAAGGACTTGGCCAAACTGCTTTAAATATTCGTTTGGGCAGCCGTCCAGAAATTACGATTCACAACATTATGCTTCCTATTGAAGCTGATGAAAGTGCAGGAGAAGCGGTATAAAAAAACAGGAGTTGCCCATGATTGGGCCTAACTCCGATACATATCTTTTACGCCAGCATCGATAAGACCCAATCCTTAATATCTTTGATACGGTTATATTTAGGCAATGTGTTTGTTCCGCTGACAATCATGGCGACCAGTGAATCCTGCTTATGCAATCCCCCATGACTGGCTCCGCCAATATGTGTAGGAGATCCTTCCCCGATAAATTCATACCCTGGTTTTGCACTCACAACCAGATAGTCTCCTTCATGTGAGAAAAAGCTTGTATATAGCCGCTGCAATGCATCTGGATAGTCCCCATACATGATTTGATTTCCTTCAATAGATAGATTTAAAATCTCATTTTCCCCTTCAACTGACCATGCCTGGCCGTATGGATCAATTAAATTTCCATCAGGCTTAAAGTGGAGTTCTCCTTTATGAATGCCAGAACATACATGGATTTTGTCATTTTCCCTCCAGGCAATCACATCAATTCTTGAATCCTGCTGGAGAATTTCAGCTATTTCTTTAAATGTAATATGGTTTGGATGGAGTGTATAAATAAATGACATTCTTTCATTCACACCTAACACAATCTGATCCTCTGAGGTAATAGTTGCTTTTAGCTTCGGGATTTTATAGGAGCTCAACAGACTTCTAAGGTCGATTAAGGCTTTGTTTTTTTCTTTGTCTACCCACGCCTGGCCATTATCTCCAATGATGATCCAAACATAGTCTTCAATTGCATTCTCCCAAGAAGGAAAAGTATTTAGTAAAGTTTGAAGCTGTTGGTCTGTTTTTTCTATAGCTGTAACATCCATCGGTCCATTTTTGTGAAAGCTTTTGTCTGAATCAGAAAAGTACACCAATGAATAAGCAGGAAGTTTCTTTTTTTCAATTAAATATTTAAGTTCATTGACGGCAAATTGATTATTAAATCCATATTTCTGCCAAATAAAAGCCCGATTGTGAGGGTTCTGTTTCGACATAGACCCATATGATAAATGTGTTGGTGCCATAACGTCATATCTCCTCTTTAATCCCGTTATGAGCGAAAGCAGAAATGGAATTTTTAATTGTGTCGGCTCACTTCCGCGATATATGAGGGTGTTGATTGAAGCGGTTGGCTTACCCTGTTCCTTTAGAATCTCATGGAGGGTCTTTTGTTCTTTCGATAAATGTTCGTTATTCAGACGATAAAATATATCGACAACGGACCGTTTAGTCCCAAGTCTATAAAGCTCTCGTACATGACTCCCATAATTTACGATCCGATTTTCATTTTTGTGATACCAGACTAATCCCGGAACCTTATGCTGATCGCTATAAACTCCCATCAACAGGGTACTGTCTACATTCACAGACATCGTTGGAAACGGACTCACCATATCAGGAATGTACTGGCCATTTTCTGCAAAAAATTGAAATGCTTTAGCCTTCCCATTTTTTAAAGCTTCCTGTAAGGGCGGATTCATCAAAGTATCAATGAGAAGCATGATGACTGGTTTATTTTGATTGCTGCCAGATGTCATGAGTATCTTGTCCTTTCCATATGAGAGAGTATAGATTCCCCATTCCCCTCAAAATCCTTTTCCTCTTATTATTGCCAAAAATAGAGTCGTCATCCCTTCAATGGTTCAAGTGATTTTTACGGGAATCGTAATTTATTTCACGTATTTCGTTCATACTTCAATTGAATGGGGTGAAATGTATGGAAGTCAATGTAATGAGCTATAACATCCATCATGGAAAAGGCATCGACCGTAAGCTTGACCTAAATCGAATTGCTGAAGTGATAAGTAAAAGTAATGCCGATGTCATTGGTTTAAATGAAGTCGATCGTTATTTTTCAAAAAGAAGTATGTATGAGGATCAAATTAGCCTTCTAGCCAAACAATTACAGATGGATTATGTGTTCAGCCCCTCGATTACCTTGAAATCAAAAAATAGTGAAATCGCTCGTCAGTATGGGAATGCCCTTTTATCTAAATTCCCGATTCTAAAAAGTAAAAGCACTCAGATTCACGCTGCTTCTAAATTTAGAGAAGGCAGATCAATCCTCGAAACGGCCATAGAAATCGATCAAAAGCAGCTTCTTCAAGTACTCGTAACCCATATAAGCTTTAACCCATCTTCCCGTAAAAAACAAATTCAGTATATCCTTGATTTTGTTCAACATACTCCTCTCCCAACTGTTGTAATCGGAGACTGGAATATGATTCCGGGTTCAAAGAGCTGGAAAAAAGTAGCGCAGAAAATGCAAGATGTGTGGCACCTTTCCGGTAAGGCTGGCGGGTACACCTATCCATCCTATCGGCCAAGAAAACGGCTTGATTACTTGTTTATTACAGATGAGATAAAAGTCGTCGAAGCGGAAGTGATTGATATAGTACCCGATGCATCAGATCATTTACCCGTTCTCGCAAGATTAGAGATGATTTGATTTCAAATACTTTAAATTGATTTATCCACTGCGCTAAAAACATAGAATCAGTTGAAAAACGACCCCGTAGCTATAGACTACAGGGTCGCTCAATTTATATTTCAAAACTCATATTTTTCCCGTAAAAGATTTCATCCATTTCGAGCTGTAATTTTGCTGTTATTTCTTTTTGTTCAGATTGATCCAGTTTGTCTTTCGTATAGCCAAATAAGTAATTATTCAAATCAAACTCTTTGAGTTTGCATTTTGTATGAAAGATATGTTCCTGATAAATATTAACGTCAATCATATCATATTGGCTTTTGATTTCATCAGGTATGTAATTCTGGATTGAGTTAATATCATGATCTATAAATAATTTTTTTCCGTTAATATCCCTTGTAAATCCTCTGACACGGTAATCAATTGTCATGATATCTGTATCAAAGGAATGGATTAAATAGTTGAGTGCTTTGAGGGGAGAAATTTCTCCACAGGTGGATACATCGATATCAGCGCGAAAGGTACTGATTCCTTCATTGGGATGATATTCCGGATAGGTATGAACCGTAATGTGACTTTTATCAAGCTGTAAAACAACTGATTCAGGCAAAGGTCCTGGGGACTCTTCAAAGTGCTCTGTAGGAACTTCCACAACCGGTCCTTCTGATACTAATAAAGTAACACTCGCACCTTGAGGGACAAAGTCTTGTTTGGCCACATTTAATACATGGGCTCCAATAATTTCGGACACATGTTTTAATATATGAGTGAGTCTCTCAGCGTTGTACTGCTCGTCAATGTATTCGAGATACGCCTCGCGCTCTTCCCTTGTTTTTGTATAGCAAATATCGTACATATTAAAGCTTAAAGATTTTGTCAGGTTATTAAATTCATGAAGCTGAATCCTCTGTTCGGGTGTTAAAGTCATAAGTTAACTCCCCTTGTCTTGTTTGGTAAAATTGCACCTTCATTTCTTTAGGATGTGAAAATAGAGGACATTTATACAAAAAAGTATGTCTGCAACCTTCCTGGATGATTTTTAAAAAATAAGGGATTCTTTGTCTGATCCGGGATCAATGCAGGCCGATTAACAAATGTACAAAATGCTTATGCCTATCGTCTAAAATAGAATTCGAATGCATTTTCTATTTTTCTAACCATTCCAGCAAATAACTAGGCTGAAAACCTAAGTTTTCAGCCCCTAATCCACTCCTCTTGCTTTTTATAATTCATCAAATCCGTTTACCTCTGAAGCTTTTGTATATTGACGTGATTTTTGTTCAAAGAAATCGGTTTTTCCTAAATCTACTTCCTGATAGGCAATGATCCATTTGAGGGGATTCGTCCGATATCCTTCAAAAGGAGGTGCGAATCCCAATTGTTTCGCCCGTTTATTGGCCATGAATTTAATATAGGCTTCTAATTCGTGCATCAGAATGCCAGCGATTTTATTGCCAATAATGGTCTGACCCCATTCAATTTCAAGTTCTGCTGCGGCTTTAAATGTCAGGGTTCCAAATTCCTTTAGTTCCTCTGTATCATACTCAGGATTTTCCTTTAAGACTTCTTTAAAAATTTTTTCAAATAGCCCAACATGGATTTGTTCGTCTCGGTTGATATAATTAATCATCGTGCTGGTTGCCAGCATTTTTTGGTTTCGCGCCAAGTTATAAAAGAAAGCAAAACCTGAATAAAAGAACAGCCCTTCTAAAATAACATCATAAATAATGGATTTTAAAAGGTTTTCAACATTAGGCTGTTCGGTAAAGTCTTCATAGCCTTTTGTCACGAATTCATTTCGTTTCTTTAGAACAGGCTCGTTCCTCCAGTAGTCAAATACTTCATCTTGCTTATTCTTAGACACAATACTTGAAAGGACATAGCTGTAAGAATGATTATGTATCACCTCTTGCTGGGCGAGGATAATCATGAGCGCGTGCAAGCTTGAATCCGTTAAGTAATCCGCTACTTTACCTGCATAATCAGTTTGAATACTATCTAACAAAGCTAAGAGACCAATGACTTTTAAAAAAGTGTCCTGTTCTTGTTTCGATAAGGTCGGGAATTGCTTAATGTCTTTAGCCATGTTAATTTCAAATGGTGTCCAGAAATTAGCTAACATCGTTTTATATTTAGGATACGCCCATGGAAAACGGACGTCGTCCCAGTTTAATACGTTTGAACTTCTTCCATTAATGATCCCGGTTGAAGCATTAGGAGCAGTTTCATCCATCAGTTTTCTTTTTTGTACGATTGTCACGATTACCGTCTCCTTTTAGTTTCGTTATTGGCAGCTTTCACATTCCTCAATGACAGCACTTGATGTGGAGCGGACATAATACGTGGTTTTTAAACCAGAGCTCCAAGCATCCATATGGAGGTCTAATAGTGCTTTAGCTTTGATCTCGTTTGAGACATAAAAGTTAAAGGAAATCGATTGATCCACATGGCGCTGGCGTTCTGCATTTTGTTTTATACTCCAGTGCTGATCAATATGATAGGCCGATTTATAATACCATCTCGTTTTTGACGAAAGATCTGGTGCTGTAACAGGTATTTTATAATCCTTCTTCTCTTCAGAATATTCTTGCCTGAAGATTGGATCAATACTGGCAGTTGAACCAGCAATAATCGATGTCGATGAGTTTGGTGCGACCGCCATTAAATATCCGTTCCGAATCCCATGTTCCTTAATTTTCGCTTTTAAAGCCATCCATTTAGAAGAATCATAGTCCCTTTCTGAGAAATAGGCACCAGTTTGCCAGTCTGACCCCTCAAAATAAGGGTAAGCGCCTTTTTCTTTTGCCAGCTCCATACTTGCTTTAATTGTTAAATAGGCAATATCTTCATAGAGCTCGTCTGCATATTGAACCGCTTCCTCACTCTCCCAGCGGATCCCTTTTAAGGCTAATAAATGATGCCAGCCAAATGTGCCAAGTCCGATGGAACGGTATTTTTGATTTGTCAATTGCGCCTGTAACACAGGGATGGAATTGATATCAATAACATTGTCCAGCATCCTGACCTGAATGCGAATCAATCTTTCCAGCACATCATCCATCACACTTTTCGCTAAAGATATCGAGGATAGATTACAAACTACAAAATCACCCGGTTTTTTTATTATGATGATGCTGCCATCCTCTACTTTTTCCTCAGTAACCACCGTAGGGCTCATATTTTGCATAATTTCCGTACAAAGATTGCTGCAATAAATCATTCCTTTGTGTTTATTAGGATTGGCCCGGTTTACGGTGTCACGGTAAAACATAAATGGTGTGCCGGTTTCCAGTTGTGAAATCATTATGGCCTTAAAGATTTCAATTGCGGGTACCTTTTCCTTGGAGATAAGCGGATGGTTTACGCACTCCCAATATTTTTCCCGGAATGAGCCTCCCTCTGGGTTTTCATCAAAATAGTCCTCTAACGAATAACCCATTACCTTGCGTACCTCATGAGGGTCAAATAAATACCAATCTTCTCTTTTTTGGACTTGTTCCATAAAAAGATCCGGAATACATATTCCTGTAAAAAGATCATGGGTCCTCTGTCTTTCGTCACCATTGTTCAGACGTGTATCAAGAAAGGCAAAGATATCTTTATGCCAAACATCCAGATAAACCGCAATCGCACCTTGTCTTTGGCCAAGCTGATCAACAGAGACCGCTGTATTGTTTAACTGCTTCATCCAAGGAATGACACCTGAACTTACTCCTTTAAAGCCTTTAATGTCACTGCCCCGGCTCCGGATTTTTCCTAAATAAACGCCTATTCCGCCCCCATTTTTGCTCAAGGTGGCGATATCCGTATTTGAATCATAGATTCCTCTTAAACTGTCATCGACCGTATCAATAAAACAGCTCGAAAGCTGACCATAGCTTTTTCCGGCGTTGGCTAAAGTAGGTGTTGCTACAGTCATATAAAGGTTAGATAGTGCCCAATAAGCCTCCTGAATGAGTGCAATGCGTTTTTCTATCGCCTCGTTTTTCATAATCGTCATTGCAATCAACATAAACCGTTCTTGTGGAAGTTCATATATTTTTCCATCATGTGATTTCGCTAGGTACCGTTCTGCCAGTGTAACGATCCCAATGTATGTAAATAAATCATCTTTAGCCGGATCAATTATGTCTTCTAATTGTTTGATTTCATCCACCGAATAATGCTGCAGCAAGGATTCATCATAGATTCCCATGCCAATCAGCTCTTCAATTAATTGATAGAATGATCCATATTGCCGTTCTTCCTCATACTTTCGTGATTGCGCAGCTTTCCGGTAAAGGTTTTTTGTATAGAGGGCAGCTGCCACATACGTCCAATCCGGCTCTTTTGCAGTAATTCGTTCAACTGCGGACAAAATCATCCAGTCTATGATTTGTTCGGCAGTTCCATTTGAATCCAGCTGCAATAGCTGCAACATTTTCTCCTGGTATTCAGTGAAATCTAATTCAGGAAATTTATGAGCAAATTGGTTCAAACTCGTTTGCAATTCTTCTAAGGAATTTGTTTTTGGCAATGTTACATCTGACACTGTAAATAAAGTAGTCATGGTTTTCATGTTCCTCCTATTCATTCTTTAGTCGTGTAATTGTCTAGGTTCTAGAGCATGCCCCCGCCTTCCGATCGCAAATGAAATATACAGTCGTTTTAAGTTGGAATAGAAAATAAAAATCCCATCAAATGACGGGATTTAGTAACGATATTATTGTAGACAAAAAGAAATAGGAACCAAATCTTTTAATCTACCATCGTTCTATCCTCCCAACTCCCGAAGAAGATAACACGCTCTAAATAAGGCAGGTCTCCTGACTTGTGCTTTTACCTACTTTAAGGCCTTCCCATCCAAATATAGACAGTGGCATTTCCCTTATTTCGTCGCACTTACAGTTGCGGGTACAGTTCTGGATTTTCACCAGATTCCCTATTAAGTCCAAACTGGACACCTTATTTATTGGTATATCACTGTATATTGTATTGTAGTTAAAGAGCAGACACAAAATATTGTGCCTTCTTCTATTGATTTTAACTTAAAGGTACATAATTGCAAGATGAAATTTAGTAGAATTTAATAAAGTTCTGAACTTACTTTTGTTACTTAATTTTAAAATCTATTAGAGTCCCCAGACCAACACCTGTTACAATATGTCGAAAAGGCTTAGAAAACACCATAGTGTCTCTAAGCCTTTTCCCTTTAATTTAATGCATTAAACGCATTCAAATGTCCATGTCCAAAATAAGATTTTGCATCACCGCTTACAGGATCCACTGCTGTCTTGTAAAGTAGGTCTTGCAGCTTTGACGGTGACATTTTTCCGTATTTATCAACTAATAATGCTGCTACTGCTGAAACCTTTGGCGTTGCCATTGAAGTACCAACTGACCAATACCAGCCGCCACTTTCACTTGCACTTAAGTTAAATTCACCCTCAAATAGCCGTTTAGCTAAGTATTCATCCAATCTGCCTTCGTTTAAGTACTGCATATACAATCTGTAATCTCCACCTACTGCAGCAATATCAATAAAGTCAGGTCCGTAATTGGAGTATGCTGCCAAAACATCATTTGGACCAGTTGCAGAAACCGTCACAACTCCAGGAATCGTGCCTGGCACCTCGAAGCCCGCTCCTTCAAAGTATAAGCCATCTCCACCGTATTCTGCATTTAAAAAGTCAGTAACTTGACTTTTATTTGTCGCATTGATGCCATCATTACCAGCAGCTGCAACTACAAGAGAGCCTTTTGCCGTTACGTAGTTGACAACACGCTTGTAGGCTTTAAAATCAGCAACATCATTACCTAGATTTATTTTTTCACCCGTAACTGGATCTACATAAAAAGTCTGGCCAATGATATCAAAACCACCTAAGCTCATGGAGATTACGTCTACACCATCATTCGCAGCTTCTATCATTGCATCGAAAATCCAAGCTGATTCAGCAGAGCTTAAGCCAAATACACGGTACGAACGGATACCTGTGTCAGGAGCAACCCCTAGTATCGCTCCATTACCAGCAATCGATCCAGCAACATGGCTGCCATGGCCATGAATATCATCAAATGCATCTGGATCACCCGTTTCATATGGCTCAGTTCCGCGGAAACCGCCCGCTGGTACAAAGTTCTCAGAACCAGGCATTAAGTTCCCTGCTAAATCAGGGTGATCACGGTCAATTCCAGTATCAATAATTCCAACAACTACGTCATGCGAACCAGTACCTAAATGATAGCTAGCTCCGCCATTTGTGATGCGCTGGATATCCCATTGCATGCTCCACAATGCAGCATTCGCAGGATTCACACCGCTTTCAGCCGCTTTTTTACCTGACTGCTTCTTTTGTCCTTGTGATTGTTCTATTGAAAAACTAGTTTCATCGATTCTTTGTTCCTCAGGAAGAGTCCAAGAAATGGAAGGGTTTGCCATACTTACACCCGGCAGTCTTTTTAAGCTGGAAAAGGAAGAAGCTAAAGCTTTCACTTGTACAAAGCCAATTTCAGGTACTGCATAAACAACCTCTCCACCTAAATCCTCCACTTGCTTTTCAAAATCTGCTGGAATACTGTTTGTGTTAAATAATACGGAATAGTACCCCATTTCTGTACTTGATCCTGCTCCTGATACCCCTGGTAAGAAGGAAAATAATAGAGCAATACTTAGTACGATTGCAAATAATTTTTTCATCCCATTCCTCCTAAAAATGTAAAGTATGCAAAAATCCGAAATAGTTTTCTGCATACTTTATACTTAGCTAGGTTTATCCTCCAGTCCTTCATAAATCGTTCAACAATTTTATACAAAGTTCTACTATTTTCACTCAAGACAATTGTGGTAAAAAAATCATTCAATCAACTTTCAGCAGAAATTTTTTTCAAAAATGTAGCGAAACCGCCATTTGACCAGTCTAATATTGCGGAGGTGGTCAAATGGAAAGGCCTTTCCTAGAAAAAACGGACCTGCACTTCTCATCAAATCCTGCTGAAGCACTTGAACAGATGATGGATAAATACGGCTCCCTTGTGTTGAAGACTGCCTTCTTTTATGTAAAGGATCCGTACTTATCCGAGGATATTTGCCAAGAGGTGTTTATTCGTGCCTTTAAAAATTGGAATCAATTTCGTGGAGCCAGCAGTGTTAAAACTTGGTTAATTCGAATTGCGATTAATCTTTGCAAGGATAAAATCGGGATAAAAGCTGCAACAGCTGAGCGGCCAACTAGTCCCTTTCTACTGCAGGTTAATGGGTATGGACATGTTGAAGAAGAAGTATTACAGCGAATCAAGCAATCTGAAATTTTAAAACATGTTCTAGAGCTTCCAGCTCACTATCAAGAGGTTATGTACCTTTACTATTATCTTGATTTTTCTACAGCTGAAATAAGTACTGCGATTGAAGCACCCGAGGGAACCGTACGAGGAAGACTCCACAGAGCCCGGCAAATGTTAAAAGAGCAGTTAGAAAAGGAGGGATTAGCAAATGAAAGATCCGATTCATGACTTAAGAAAACAATTTAAGTCAGAAGCAGATCAGTTTTTGTTTCAAACAATTGAATTCACCTCCGATATGAAAGAAACGATCCGCCAAAATACTAGGGCAGAACAGCATTCCAAGAAAAGGAAATGGAATAACCTATTTCTCTATCTGGCTGCAGCAGCGATTCTTTGTTTTTCTTTATTGACTTTATCGTACATTACGATGACCAACCAGGCAGTGACATATCCTAATCCACAATCAGAAGAGCCACAAACTTTAAACGCTGATGAAAACAATGACATTACAAACCCGATCGCTGGTCATGGAGAGGAATCACAGGAATTGAGCTCCCCAAACGAAGTGAGAGAAGTTTTAGGTGATGCAATTCTCCTGCCTACCTATACTGCAGATGGCTTTGAACTTGAACAAATTAATGCTCAGGGCGAAAACAAGGTAATCTTCACCTACGTTTCTGCAGATCAATCATATTTAATCATGATTGAAAAAGCAGAAAACCAACAGTTCTTCACCAATTTTGAAAAAGTACAGATTCATCAAAAAACAGGATATTTGTACACAACCACTTATGATTCAGAGCTGCACTTTTACGCAAATGATTTTCATTATATGATCAGCGGTTTAATCAATAAGGATGAGGTTATCAAAGTGGCTGAGGGACTTCAATAAAATAAAGGGAGGAAATGAAAATGGTAAAAAGAACAAAAGTTTTATTTATTTTAATGGGGGGGTTCCTACTATCGTTTATTTTGATACAGCCATCATTTGCCAATACAGAGAAAATCCTGGAAAAACAGACTGAAATTGATCAATATCTGTTTGTCGATTATCTTGATGAATTGGAGGAAATGGGGATTCACGTAACTCATACCTCCCCAACTGAAACGTATGTCGAAATCGGAATTTCACCTTATTCAGAGGAACATGCAGAGTATCTTACAGAAATATTTGGTGCGGAGTTTGTAAAAGTTGTTGAAGGGAAGCAAGCTGTAACTTTAACTACCGGGACTAGTTCAGAGGACGTATCCCCTAATGCAGCAACCCATAATGAAGTTGAGGAAACATCAGGTGCTGCATCAGCAAGTGTTTGGTGGATAACTGGTATTACTCTCTTACTTGTGACAGTCGTATTGTTTTCCATTGTTCGCCGCAGGAAACAGACAGTTTCTTAAAATATATATCTTTCCAAATTAGATAGAACACTCAGTAAGTGTGAAAAAACACTATTAAATACCACTTAAATCGATACGATTTGGTCTTTTACGCTTTGCTGATAATCGACGGGATTACAGATGACAATCCTTATTTCCCCCATTTTTTAAGCAGCTGCTCAATTTCCTCTGCTTTTGTTATCCCTTCTTCATTGGGAGTTTCTAAAATAAAGGGAATATCATTTACAACGAAGGACTGTATGAGTTCAGTAAATTGGTCTTCTTGGATAAAGCCTTTGCCGAAAATATTAGCATGCCGGTCCTTGCCTTCTCCTGATGGATACTTACAATTATTTAGATGAATCACATATAAATGTTCAAAATAACCAAGCTCTCCCCCTTTTTCTGCAACCTCAGCCCAATTTTCACCGTTCCAAAGACCCGATGCATAAGCATGACACGTATCAAGACAAAAGCCAATTTTCTCTGAGTAATCACAAAGATTTCTTACCTGGACTAGCTCTTCTAAAGATGTGCCCATTGAACCCCGAACACCTGCGTTATTTTCCAACAGAATTTTACATTCTCCCTCCCACTGGGAAAGCACTTCATCTAACATTTCAATCATTAGCTGATAGCTCGATAATGGATCTTTTGGGTTGATCCGGCTGCCAAAATGAACAACAGTCCCTATCGCACCACATGCCTCTGAAATTTCCAGATCATTCAATAGCGAGTCAATAACCGCTTTTTTCTTATCTGGTGTTGGAGTTAAGCTGGTGGGATATGGAGTGTGGGTTACCGAAATAAGGTTTCTCTCTCTGCAAAAATCTTTACAGCTCTTGGCATCTAATGAATCATAGTCTTTTACCGATAAACTTCTAGGATTTTTCGGAAAAAATTGATAAGCTGAAGCATTTAATGAAATTGCATGCTTCGCGGCTCCTAAATAGCCATTGCGTATACTAATATGGCATCCAAGCCTCATATGCTTGCTCTCCCCAATTCATTTCTGGCACCCTCTGCAATAGAAGGTTTTTCTGGAAGAAATGTTGTCTTTAACGATAACAGATCCGCATCTTCCGCACCTTTCTCCTTCCCGATCATACACTTTAGTTTGATAGCCTCCTGTTTTCGTATCCCCCTTAAACAATGGAAGCTCCATATACCCGCCTTGCCGAAGTGCATCACTAAGAACACTCCGAATCGAATAATAAAGCTCTGCACCTTCATTTTCATTCAGGTTATTCAAATCCCGCGTTGGAAGTAATTTAGCTTGATAGCAAATTTCATCTGAATAACAATTACCAATCCCAGACAAAAAGGATTGATCGACCAATTTTGCTTTTAAGCGCCCTCTCTTCTTATTGATCAGTTTTATAAATAACGGCATTGTAAATGAATCAGCCAGTGGCTCTGGTCCTAAGTGAGAAAGCTCCTTCTCAATATCATTATTTGTAAATAAATGAAGGTAGCCTAAACGCAATCCTATAAAATAGAGATGTTGTTCCCCAAAAGAAACACGCACTTGAACCGTCCGCTCGGGCCGTTCCTCTTCGCGGCCGAAAAACATCCGTCCCCCTAGCATAAGGTGCAGAAGGAGCACATGGTTATTGTTTAAATGAAAAAGAAGATGCTTGGCTCTCCGTTCAATCCTTACTACTTTCGTTTGAATCACCAATTTAGAAAAATAATCAGGTGTAACATTAATCGACTTCTCCCGGTTAATCTCGACTTGTGTAATGACACGGTTTTTTAACTTTTGCTCTAACAATTGACGATAGTTTTCCATCTCCGGTAATTCTGGCATGATAAAGCCTCCAGTTAAAATTGTCTGTATTATTATGACCAATCAGCTCAATCAAAATAGAAATATTCCTGTAGTTTCGTAAAAATTTTTAAAAAAATGAAACAAATAGTAGTAGTAAGGCTTTAAATACAATAAAATAGGTAAAAAGAAGGGTTTTTTTTCTAATAAAATGGTACTTGATTTCATTATGTCTGATTACCTGAGGAGTCACATACATGGTTGATGCTGTAGTTGAGTTTTTTAAAGAATTTGGTTTGATCGGGATGTTCCTTCATTCTTTTTTAGATGCGATTATCTTTCCAATCCCCGCCTTTTTCCTTCAAGTTTCTTTAAGTATTATTGATCCCCAAAATGCAATTTGGTTAGCAACGGTTGGGTATATCGCTTGTTTGCTGGGAACACCAATCGGGTATTTAATTGGAAAGGTTTTGGGTGACTCCGTTTTATATAAAATCCTAAAGGAAAAATGGATTGAATCGGCTTCCGCTTTGTTTCATCGAAATGGTGAAGCCGCAATATTAATTGGAGCTTTTACACCAATCCCATTTAAAGTTTTTACGGTTTTATCCGGATGTTTCCATTTTTCTTTATGGAAATTACTTGCTTATGCTGCGATTGGCCGTGCTGTCAAATTCTATGTGGTAGGCTTTGCTTTCTATTTTTATGGAGAAGCTTCAGCCAATTTTGTCAAAGAAGAACTGACTTATGTGATGGGTGGAATTGCAGTTCTGCTTCTCATTGGATTTTATTTCAAAAAAAGAGGACAAAAGAAAAAAATCAATGTAATTTACCAAGAAAGCAAAGAAAAATCACTATAAAAAAGAAAAGATGTCTCGAATTAGTTCAAGGCATCTTTTGGCTAATTACTAGCTCTCTTATACAATCATCAAGTTCCTCAATTGAATAAATCACCATGTCTGGAATTAATTCCTCTGGCAATTCACCGACTCGACCCTTCGTTTCCTTTTTCCATTTTATCTTCATAAGTTCAATATATGCAGGTTCATGACTCCTTTTTGTCGGAATCATTTGTTTTACGGATGCTGGCAAACGCCGATCAACAAGTATCGATGGAATTCCCGCATGTTTGGCTATTTTAACATCATGGTCAATCCGGTCCCCGACATGAGCCACAATTTTTCCCTTGTTCCGAAGCAAATCGAACATTTTTACATCCGGTTTCGCATAACCCGCCATTTCTGGGGTGATAACGATATCAAAGAGGTCACTCAGCCCTAGTACATCCATTACCGGTGCCTGATATTTTAAATATCCATTTGTAGCCGCAGCTAATGAAAATCCCTTTGCTTTTAACCCTTTTAACACTTCTGTCACTGAATCCTCTAAAAGATAAACTTTTGAATGAATCGAATGCTTTTTGACTAGTTCTTCAACATTCATGTCTATTGATAATTCATGCTGTGCTAAATATTGAGCTACAATATCGTCCCAATCATAGGCTTCTAAAAATTGATTGCTATGCATTCTTCGGTTATGTTCAGCAATAATATCTTCTAATACATGTAAAGGTTGTGTTGTCTTTTCAAGGACGGTTGTTACAATTTCAGGAAACACCCAGTCCACAAACGGATTTTGCATGAGCGTTCCATCTAAATCAAAGGTAATCCAGAGGTTGTGCATTATTTAACAGCTCCTGACGTTCATCATTCATATTGCTAACTATTCGGAATTACCTCTTTCAATTCCTCTGTGAAAATAAAAAAGACTTAACGGATCTCTGATTACTCTATGTTACAATAAATCTGTTCTGTAAATAAGTCCAGTTCTGTGGAGCCGGTAATCCGAGCTGCCAGTAGGTGATACCTAACAATCGATATTGATCGACTAAATTGTATTTTTCCTGATAACTTCTAATATCTTCAAACCAAACAATATGTTCCTCCATTCCCTTCCAATACCGATACCATGGTGAGGCAGCTGCCTGATCGTATTCAATCACTGTGCTAGCAGAAATTGCCTGGTTTTGTGCCCCATTTACGGATAAAGCAGTAGTTGTATAATCGATTACTCTCCAATCATACCCATACAAAGGAAATGCAATTTGCACCTTGCGAGAATCAATCAAACTCGTTGCATACCGGACAACCTGGTACATCCACCACAGCGGGGCTACCGGATCAGGCGGACCTCCTGGATATCCATAATCAATCGTCATAACCGCTACCACGTCTGCAATTTCACCAATCACCTGATAGTCATAGGCACCTACGATCCGATTCGTTGGCAAATCTTCGGTTTTTGCATGGACATTAACATGTAGTATGCGCGTACCAAGAGCAGCTTTTAATTCGTTCAAAAATGTATTAAAATCTCTTCTTCGTGCTGGAGGAATAAATTCAATATCCAGTGAGACTCCGCCATATTCTTTTTCATTGACAAACTGTAATAAACTATTTATTAAATTTCTCCGATAAAGCGGATTAGCAAACACATTCCCTGCTAATTCAGCATCAAAACCCTCGGATGTAAAATTACGAATCATTAAGAGAGGTGTAACGCCAAGCCCGTTGCTTTCCCTGACGATCTCAGTATCATCTAATAACATGTAGGCATAGCCCTCTGCGGTAAACGAATAAGATACAATTGCCACATATGTAAGCAAATTTGATAAAGTCCGAAGAGTGGGTAAAGCGGATTGTGGTGAATATGGAATCATAAATCCTAGCGTTTCTATTTGGGGTTTTAACGGAGTTGGAATCAAAAGCCTTTGTCCAATCTTTAATTGACTCGGATCTATTCCGGGATTGGCTTGCAGTATAGCTATTGCCGTTGTATTAAATCGATTAGCCAGCTGCCAAAGCGTATCTCCTGCTTTAAGCATATAAGGTCTTACCTGAACAATTGCTTCGTCTGGAATGTAAAGCGCCAGACCAGGTATTATGGCATTCGCAGAAGGTAAACCATTTACTTCAACAATAGATGATACCGGAAGCTGATATTGATTTGCAATTTGCCATAAGGATTCTCCAGGTTGGACAACATGTACGGTCATTTGCTTTCACCCCTTGTTCCTAGTTTATGGTCTTAAATTAAGGAAATAGTACTTAAAACTTTGAATTCCCATAGAAAATGCAAAGGAATGTTTGGTAAGACTGTTTTCACACAAATGCATGCGAAAACAGCCTTGGTAAAAGACAAAAAGAGCATGAATTGCCATAAATTACGCCTTCTCTTCAGCTTCTTTTCCTGATATAATGTGCGGTTGGGAAAGGAGGAGAAACCATGGCAGATCTACAGCAATATATTTTCTTTGATTTTGAAATGCTTTGTTCCAATCGGGGAATGAAATTTGAAGAGATGGAAGCGATCCGTTTGGGTGCAGTTAAATATGATCTGCAAACACAGAAAATTTCTTATTTCGATCGTTTTATTCGTCCTCAAAATCAAAAGAAGTTAACTCCATTTTGTACAGAATTAACGGGAATAACCGATGATGATTTAAACAATGCCCAGGATTTCAAAGAAGTGTTTGCTGAATTTTTATATTGGGTCGGCGGAGTGAAACGCTCTCAGTTCTTCTCGTGGTCCAAAAGCGACTTAGCCAGATTAAAAATAGACGCAGCGCGCAATGAATTGCCGTCTCGAACCATTCAAAAAATTGAGAAACGATATGTAGACTTTCAGGCAATCTTTTCAAAAAGGGTGACGAAAGCACATTTTTCAGTACAAAATGCATTGGAATTGTACGGAAAAGAGTTTATTGGAGATAAGCATAATCCAATGTGGGATGCCTACAATACGCTGCAAATCTATCTTTGTTTCTTAAACGAACGTTTAAATTCTGACTTGATTATGCTAAAGCAATATATTTTGAATGAAGTTCCAGATGAAATAGAAAAAATCAATGCGTCCGTGTCAAAAGCTATAAAAGATGATATCTTATTTCTTTATCGAGAAGGCAGAGATGTCATCAAAATGAGTGATGCCTATAAATTTTTAAAAAAGGCAAAAAGACTCGCAGAAAAATATGAAAATATTGTTATCAACAGATCTGGGATTTTTTCAAAGAAAAATATAGAAGATGCACGTTCTATTGGACGCTTTTACGAAGATTTGCGTGTCACCTATGATATTCACAAGGCATATTCATCCAAGATTATGATATTGGACGAGCATTCCGTAAGACCTTTGCAGCACCAGGCTGCTTTTGGAGGATAGATATTTCCTCCGTACATACTGCTACCTTTCTTTTCATGATAAATTACCTTTTGTTTGAGGAATATCCAGTAGCCAATTGTTTTGTTCGTTTGCTTCGATTAATTCATTCAGTTCATAAGTTTGATAGTACTTTTCCTCCACGAAAGGATCCTTTTCCACCCATTGTTTAGCCTCTTCATAGTTCTCAGCTACAATAATTTGTATGGCAGCGCTATTGTCTTCAAATGGCCCGCATAGAAATAGTTTCCCCATTTTATCTAATGTTCTTAAATGATCTACATGTTTATTCAGTAGTTGAGCAGTAAGTTGATTTGGCTTTTTATTTTTTAATAAAACAACAAATTTTTTCACATTAATCCTCCAATTCAGTATTTACTTTATAGGAGTACTTTCTAAAAAAAGAGGCATAATATGCCCCTTTCTTAAGTAACTTGAATAACTAAGCAAATGTACGTTTTAGCGATTCTTTACATTTACAATCAGTCAATCTATAGCCTAAAATTTTGTAACCTCTTCTCTTTAAATAACGGATACTAAGATTTTTTTCTAAAGGACTGGACGCGACGATAAAGAGTTTATGTTTCTTTAATTGATGATGATATCTCTTTAAATAGGCTATGGGGATATTAATGGCGCCATGCACAGGATCCTTATAGGCTTGATTATAATCTCTTACATCGATAATCTGTGTAGTACTTTCATTTACCTCTTGTGTTGAAGAACACTTTACCCCATAAATGGGAACATATCTATTATAAAATTTTAAACAAATAAAACTTATAAGCACTATCAAAATATAAATCATTATCCCAGCCCCCTTTCATTAAATAGGCAAACACTGCAAGTAATATTTTATATCCTCGGGGTATGTTGTTCAATATATAACTCTTTTTTGGCATCTTGAAAGCTATAAGGGATTTAGTACGTATAATAAAAGGGTGGCTATCCACCCTTTTTAAATTGTGTTTAGTTTTCGGTATTTTCCACCAAAATAAAGAATCGGATCTCCGTCTTGCATAGTTAAATCTGTTACTTCACCAATATACAGGGTATGGTCTCCTGCTAAATGGGCGTCATATACGTTACAGGTTAGATTCACTAATGCACCGTCAATTACAGGCATATTATTTAAACGCTTGAAATGAATACTATGTTCATCTTTCTTTTGTCCCGCGAAAATTACAGAATACTCTTCCTGATTTTCAGCCAGAACACTGACAGCAAATTTCCCTGCTTTTTGAATAATGTCATGCATTCTTGCATGATGTCCAATCGATACCAGTACAAGTTTCGGATTGAGGGAAACTGACATAAAGGCATTGGCCGTCATTCCGTGGATGTTTCCATCCACTTCTGTTGTAACAACCGTTATTCCGGTTGCGAATTTCCCCATTGCGTTTCTAAAAGTACGATCATCCAATTAGGTCACTCCCCTTAGTTACGATTGATGACAACCAGCTTCATCTCGGTCATTTCTTCAATCGCGTATCTAATTCCTTCTCTCCCTGTTCCACTTTCTTTGACTCCGCCATATGGCATGTGATCTACTCTAAAAGTCGGGATATCATTTATCATAACACCACCGACCTCTAATGTCTCCACTGCTTTGAGAGCTAAATTTATATGATCTGTGTAAATTCCTGCCTGCAGTCCATAGCGGGAATCGTTGACATGGTCAAATGCTTCTTCAATTGAGGATACTTTATTGATAATTACAATAGGAGCAAAGACTTCCTGGCACGAAACTTTTAATGAAGCATCCACATCCGTCAGCACTGTTGGAAATAAAATATTTCCTTCAACCGTTCCACCAGTTAAAACATTAGCACCACCCTCTACCGCTTCTTCAATCCAGGAAAGAGCACGCTCAACATCTTTTTTAGAAATAAGGGCTGATACATCAGTTTCTGGGTCAAATGGATCCCCTATTTTTAACATTTTCGTTTTTTCTACGAATTTTTGTACGAAACGCTCGTATTCCTTTTCATGAACGTAAATGCGCTGAAGCGAAATACAGACCTGACCCTGGAAGCTAAATGCCCCTGTTACACAACGCTCTATAATTTTATCGAGATCAACGCCTTGATCTATTATCACAGCAGAATTCGAACCAAGTTCTAGTGTCACGCGTTTTAATCCGGCTTTGTTGCGGATACCAATCCCGACTGCTGGGCTGCCGGTGAAGGTAATCATTTTAACACGGTTATCTGTTACAATCTGATCTCCTACTTTACTGCCGCTGCCAGTTACTATATTTAATGCGCCATCAGGTAAACCGGCCTCTTGTAATAGTTCAGCAATAAAAAAAGATGAGAGCGGTGTTTGCGAAGCTGGTTTTAAAACGATTGTATTGCCTGATGCAATGGCAGGACCAATTTTGTGAGCAACCAGATTCATCGGAAAATTAAACGGGGTAATCGCCCCAATCACACCAAGTGGCTCACGAATTGTATAAGCTAACCGATTTTCTCCGCCTGGAGCTGCGTCTAACGGAATCGTTTCTCCGCCAATCCTGTTAGCTTCGAAGCTGGCGAATTTATACGTTTGAATCGTCCGTTTTACCTCTGCTTTCGCTGTCTCGATTGGCTTAGCGGCTTCTAAAGCAATTATTTTAGCTGCCTCTTCGAATCGGTCTTCAAGTAATTGTGCTAATTTAGCTAATATATCAGATCGTTTATGAATCGGAAGCCTTGCCATTACTTTTCGTGCCTTATGTGCCGCTTCAATTGCCTGATTTACTTCATCAGCATCTGCCATTGGAATTTCCGCAATCACTTTATTCGTATAAGGGGATGTTAGCCTCTGATACTCCTTTGCCTCAACCCATTCCCCGTTAATAAATAATTTTTTTCTTTCAATGGTCAATTTGCGTCACTCCCCGTACTTATTAAACCATATATTTTGATTGTAAGGGAAACGGGAAGACCTTTGAATAGATCATCCCGTTTTTAATATTTGCTTATTTTAGTTTATATGGTTTTAAATAACAAAGGTAGGTTTATGCTGTTTCAGAGTTGGTTCTGAGGTTGGGATTGATGACTGACCTTCTAGGTCTAAAACTGGAGTTGTTTCATTAAACCAGCTATCTGGTGCCTCATGTCCCCAGAAGGTTTGACGTCTTTTATCGTTAATATCCCAGCGTATCGGATTAAAATCGGGATCACTCGTTAAATAATCTCCATTATACAGTTCAATCCGATGGCCATCCGGGTCGCGCAAATATAGGAAAAATGCGTTGGAAAGCCCGTGACGGCCAGGTCCTCTTTCCATACTTTCCGTATATCCGCTTGCAGCTAACACGTCACAAGCATGAATTAAACTCATTGGATCACTAAGCCAGAATCCGATATGGTGAAGACGCGGACCTTTCCCATTCATAAACGCCACATCATGAACACTGGGTTTCCGGTGAAGCCAGGCAGCCCAAATCCGATCTCCCTCAGAAGCAGTATATTCCGAGCAGGCAAACCCTAATTCTTTTATATAAAAATGATAAGCCTTTTCTACATCCGGAACCATACAGTTAAAATGATCGATTCGCTGCACCTTTGCTCCCTTATAAAGGTCATAGCGCTGAAGCAATCTCTCAACAGAATCCATTTTTGCATAAAATTCGAGCGGCAGCCCTGAAATATCCTCAACGCGCAAGGCTCGGCCAACTGCTTTTTGCGTACCAGCCTCCTGCCACTTTGTTTTAAACCCCTTATCTGTAAAAAATTCAGCCAGAACATCGAGGTCTGCTTCTGAGTGGACACGGTAGCTTAAGACCTCAAGGGCAGGACCTTCTGCTTTTTTTAATAATAAAGAGTGATGGCTTTGTTCTTCTAATCCGCGTAAATAAAGATGATTGTCATCGGACTCAGTTACTACAAACCCTAGCGTATCCACATAAAATTTGCGGGATGCCTCTAAATCTGTAACATGCAAAACTGCTCTAGCTGCACGTATGATATTAAAATTCATTTTTTCACCCCTTACACAGTTGAAAAAGGCTTATTGCTGCCTTGATTCAAGAAGTCATTGACCCGTTGTTTAAACTCTTCTTTTTTATACCCTTCAAAGTAGGCCATTCCCATCCGGACCGGGTCACCAAAGAAATAATATTCATAATGCGTCTGACGGCTTCCAAAAGCACTCATTGTTAAATCCCAGGCTAAACGGAAGAGCTGTACACGCTCATAGCCCTCGAGATTTTTCCCCTGAAGACCGCGATGGATGATGGGACCAATTTCCTCGTGGTGAAAATCAGCTTCTGTCGGGATTCCCATTAATCCAGATGCCCCAAGTACACGAACTATTTCTATTAATCTTGGATACACCCGCGGATACCAGTTGCGTGCAGCATTTAATGCATCAAAATCGGGGGTCATAGTTCCTGATTTATCAAGCTTCGCATTATGCTCAGCCCTAAATAAATGCGATTTTATCGTTTCAAGGGTCAGCATGATTTCAGTGCCTTTATCTTGAACATGCTGAAACCCCTCAATTCCAATCGCATCCATGATAGAGAGGGCGACGCCAAGAATGAATTCTGTTTTAACGACATTTTTTGCTACAACTTGGTGAGCCATATGCACAACGGCATTGGTTTCACGGAAGGTACGGTTACAAATCGATGAATTGCCGCAAACAAAAACCCGTTCCCATGGTACAAACACGTTTTCAAATGATACGATTGCGTCGCCTTCTTCAAAGCGAGAAGCTAATGGATGATCCCATGTACTTTTTCCATAATCAAAGGATTCACGGCTGATAAATTTAAGTCCGGGTGTATTATTCGGTATCGCAAACGCAAGTGAATAAGGGTCATCGAGTTCTCCTGCTTTTTTTACAGTTGACGGGAAAACAAGTATCTCATCGGTAATACCCCCTTGGGTAGCAAGAAGGCGAATTCCATCTACATAAATTCCATCTTTCGTCTTTTCTTTTAAATGCAACGCAACATTTGCATCCTTTTGTTCATGCTGTGCCTTTGCGCGGTTAACTTGCGGATGAATAAGCGTATGTGTCAGACTAATATCATTTTCCCTGGCATACTCATAGTACTTTCTAGCATTCTCGGCAAACATTGGGTCTGCCTCTGCAAAGATCTCATTGTTCATTCCCATTGCCATTACCTCAGCGTTGAGATAATCCGGAGAGCGTCCCATCATTCCTCCAGAAGTTAACGCCCACTCTTGGATCGCTTCTCTTCTTTTGATTAGCTCGTCAATTGTGGTAGGCTGCAGGAATGTCATGCCTACTTTATCCCCCGTCGTCGGAGACGTGTAAAGCATTTTATCCGATTTTTCATATTGAAGGTCATATAAATGAGCCATTGATTGAATAACGTTCTTAAAAGCCGGATGTTCGGTCACATCTTGAACTCTTTCTCCATGAATGTAAACGTTGTTATTCGCCTTTTTTAAGCGATCTATATATTGCTGCCCCGTTTTGGCTGGCATACTCGTTTCTCCCTCCTTGGAAATTCGCCGTTAATCTACATATTTGTAGTGGTTATCAATGGATTCGTAGGGTTTATCAACGAATTTTTGTTTTTATCAACCGATTCTTTGGTTTATCAGCGAATTTCAGTTTTTATCAACGGATCCATTGCGTTTTTCAACAAGTTTTAGTTTTATCAACGAATTCGTAGGGTTTATCAACCATTTTCAACGAATTATCTGTCTTTATCGTCGAATCTGCACTATTTATCAGAAATCCGTCACACTCAATCCTTCTCTTGCTTTTTCTTTCCAAACTGAGGAATATGAATATCTCCAATTGCAACATGAATCACTTTCGGTTCGGTGTAAAATTCAAAAGCATAATGTCCGCCTTCGCGGCCGATTCCGCTTTGCTTCATGCCGCCAAATGGAATCCGGAGGTCACGAACATTGTGAGAGTTTACCCAGATCATGCCAGCGTCAACCGCTTGTGCCACGCGATGTCCTTTTTTAATATCATTGGTCCACACATAACCGGCTAAGCCATATTTCACATCGTTCGCTGCCTGAATCACTTCTTCTTCTGTTTCAAATTGAATCACCGCCATCACGGGACCAAAGATTTCATCCTGGCAGACCTTCATATCATTCTTTGCGTTTAAGAGAAGGGTTGGCGGCAGGAAGTTCCCTTTGGAATATTCCGCTGGAACTACCCCTTGAATGACTTCACATCCCTCCTGCTTTGCCAAATCAATATAAGAGCTTACTTTTTCAAAATGTCCTTTATCGATTAGAGGCCCGAGCTGTGTGGAAGGGTTCAAAGGATCACCGATCACAATGTTTTCAACTCTTTCCTTTAAAGCAAAGATAAATCGGTCTTTGATATTTTTGTGTAAAAACACACGTGAATTGGCTGTGCAACGCTCGCCATTAAAGCTAAATATCCCCCAAACGGCTGCATCGACCGCTTTTTCAAAATCAGCATCATCAAATACAATCAGAGGAGATTTCCCTCCAAGTTCCATCGATGTTTTCTTTAGTGAGTCAGCTGCATTTTTTATAATCGTAGAACCTGTTACGGTTTCACCTGTAAAGGATATCGCTTTTACATCAGGATGTGCCACAAGTTCAGCCCCTGCTGTTTCCCCGTATCCGTGAACGACATTGAATACCCCTTTGGGCACGCCTGCCTGATGTATGATTTCTGCGAGTTTATTAGCCGTTAATGGTGATAGCTCAGCTGGTTTTAAAATGACTGTATTTCCTGTTGCAAGAGCTGGAGCAACCTTCCACGTTGTCAGCATAAAAGGTGCGTTCCAAGGGGTAATCAGTCCAATTGGGCCAAGAGGCTGATAGATTGTATAATTGATATATTCGCCATCAACCGGATAGGCATCCCCGTGAAGTTTAGATTCAACCATCCTGGCATAAAATCGGAAGTTTTCCGCAGACCGTCCTGCCATTTTTTTCGTTTGGCTGATTGGCAGCCCTGTATCCAGTGATTCTAGATAAGATAGTTCTTCACTATGTTCATCAATTAAATCTGCAATCCGGTAAATATAGTTCATTCGTTCTTTTACCCTCATCGAACCCCACGGACCCTTTTCAAATGCCTCCTTAGCCGCTGCCGCAGCAACTTTAATATCTTCAGCACGACCTTCCGAAATTCGGTTGATCACTTCATTTGTAAAAGGATCTATATTATCGATTGTCCCTCCAGACTTTGCCTCCACAAATTCACCATTGATATAGAGTTTGATATCCTCTACTTGCTTGTGTATAGACCGGTCCGCTCCCTTGATAATTTGATTCTGCAATTTATGCTCCCTCCTTCGAAATGAAGATTTTTACTCTACTGGAACTTCTGTATATTGGCTTAATACTTGACGCACTTCTGCCTGTATTTCTTTTGCAGGTAAATCCATCGGCAATCGTAAAACAGGTTTAATTTTTCCGAGCATGCCTAATGCGGCTTTAACAGGGGCCGGATTCGTATCTCTAAAGAGAACATCATTTAAAGGCATAAGTTCATAGTGCAGTTCCAGCGCTTTTTTATGATTGCCATTAAACCAGGCATCATGGAGTTCAGCCACTTTATCAGGTACAATATTAGCTGTTGCACTTATAGAACCTGCTCCGCCAATAGCAAGCATCGGATAGCATAAAAGCTCAATGCCTGAATACAAGTTGAAATTACGGCCACAATTTAATAACACGCGATTTACATGTTCAAAGTCTTTGTTTGATTCTTTGACACCGATGATGTTCGGACAATCTTCTGCTAAACGAGCTAATGTTTTAACTTCGAGGTTGGTACCTGTACGGCCAGGAATGTTGTAGACAATGATGGGAATACTTACGGAGTCAGCCACTGCTTTAAAGTGTTTATAGAGAGCGTGTTGAGAAGGTTTGTTGTAGTAAGGAACTATCACGAGAGCAGCATCGGCGCCCATTTCCTCAGCTTTTTTCGTTAAATAAAGGGTTTCTTCATGGTTGGTTGAACCTGTTCCTGGGACGAAAGGAACACGGCCATCCACTGCCTTTAATGCCCTTTCCATCACCCTAATCCGTTCATCTAATGTTAGCGAGCTTGGTTCACCAGTCGTACCGGTAACTGAAATGCCGTGGCTCCCACTTTCAATATGCCAGCTGATCAGGTTTTCAAGGGACTCTAAATCCAGTGTAAAATCCTCAAAAAACGGCGTAACAATAGGGGCGATTGAGCCTCTCAATCTTTGCTTTGCTTCCTCATATCTTTCCATGATTTCAAAGCACTCCTTTTATTCATTTTTGTAATGAATGATAATTTTAAATTTTATGAAAACCCTTTCATTTTTACTGTATCATGTGATACTCTATATAAAAAATATCTATTTTGTTGGTTTTCCATATGAAATATATATGGATTGGAGGTCTGCTATGGACATTAGACAGCTGTTTTATTTTTGTACGATTGTCCAAGAAGGACAAATCACCAGAGCCGCAAAAAAACTCCATATGGCACAGCCCCCTCTCAGTCAACAATTAAAACAGCTCGAACAAGAATTGGGTGTGACCCTCCTTGAAAGAAATGGCCGCAGCCTGGAATTAACGGAAGCAGGAAAGCTCCTATACCAGCGTGCCCGTCATCTTCTCACTCAATTGGAAGAAACGAAACAAGAAGTAAAAGAAACGGGCGAAGGACTTCGCGGGGTATTGGCCATTGGCTCTGTCAAAACTTGTTTTTCCCATCTGCCCGATAAGATTAGGCAATTTCGGGAGCTCTACCCAAATGTATCCTTTCAATTGCGTGAAGGTGACACATTCTATGTAAGTGAACTGCTTCGCAACCGGGAAGTTGAACTTGCGATTGTACGACTTCCGCTAAACACCCAGGAATTCTCCATGATTCCACTTCCAAATGAACCGTATGTTGCCGTTGTTCCGAAACAATGGGAAAATCAGCTATCCTCTGCCAAAGCCATTTCGATGAAAGAACTAAAAAAATTTCCATTATTGCTGCTTCATCGGATTAACGGGTTCGGACAATTTGAAATGGTTATTAATGAATGTAAACGGCATGGATTTTATCCGACAATCGCTTGTGACTGTCCGGATGCTGCGATGCTCTTGGCACTGGTCGACGCTGGTGTAGGAGTTACCCTTGTTCCAAAATCAACTCTTTATACGTTTCCTACTAAAAAAACAATAACCGTTGAAATCTATGATTCTGCACTTTTATCTGAATCAGCTGTCATTTGGCTAAAAGACCGGTATCTTTCGAAGAGTGCCCAATTTTTATTAAAAACATTTGAGACTCAAAAAACTTGCTTGTAAATCTTGGGAGTGTCCATTTTCTAAATCTTTGTCTACTAAATTTAAGAAAAATAATCAATCATAATTTTACTAATAATTCGAATCATCCTTTTATATCTCATATGATTTTATACAGGATTTTTCTAATAAGTCATAAGGAGTGAATCCAATTGACCACAGCTATATTTCGATTAGCGGGCAGATTACAAATGATACAGGCTTCTGTAGATCCTATTAATGAAGAATTTGAATTAAATGGAAAAACTTATAGATTGGATCAGGTTAACTGGGATGTTCCTACTTCAGGAACTGTGTATGGAACTCTATTAAACTATCAGGGGAATATTGAGACTTTAGGAGATACACTTTTTCAAGAGCCTTACATCCAACCTCCTAAAGCCCCTATTCTTTATATTAAACCAAAAAACACATGGCTTGGCTCTGGGGTAAATATCCCACTTCCTTCTGATTTAGAAGAGCTTGAAGTTGGGGCTGCATTAGGAATCGTAATTGGAAAAACGGCCACTCGGGTGAGCAAAGAAAAAGCGATTGACTATATTGCAGGCTATACCATTGTTAACGATATCAGTGTTCCCCATACAAGCTATTTCCGACCAGCCGTCAAGCAAAAAGCACGAGACGGTTTTTGCCCAATCGGTCCTTGGATTGTGGAACAACATGAAATTTTAAATCCAGACGCACTTTCGATTCGGGTGTATGTAAACGGTAAACTTAAACAAGAAAATAATACCGCTAATTTAATTCGTCCGATCCCTCAGCTTATACAAGATGTCACCGAATTTATGACCCTTTATGAAGGAGATGTACTCTTAGTTGGGGTTCCGGAAAATGCTCCTGTTGTTCGAGATCACGATCTTGTTCGAATTGAAATTGAGGGAATCGGCGCTTTGGAAAATCGGATTGTTTCCGAGGGACAATTAATTGGGGGTGTAAATCTATGAAACGGGCAAGAGTGGCAGTGTTTGGGGCCATTCATGATGCAGTCGAAGTAAATGGAAAGCTGCAGCTAAATGATGGACGGATCGTTGAGCAGGAACATGTTGTATGGCTTCCCCCAGTTGAGCCACAAACAGTCTTCACCCTTGGGCTAAATTACGCAGATCATGCAAAAGAACTAACATTTCAGGCACCTGAGGAACCTCTTGTTTTCTTGAAAGGCCCGAATACATTGGTCGGTCATTTGGGGCAAACCAAGAAACCAAGTGATGCTACCCATATGCACTATGAATGTGAGCTTGCCGTAGTAATAGGCAAATATGCTAAGAAGGTAAAAAAAGAAAATGCTTATGACTATGTAGCCGGATATACCATTGCCAATGATTATGCGATACGTGATTATCTTGAAAACTATTACCGTCCTAACCTCCGAGTTAAAAATAGAGACACTGGCACCCCGATTGGACCTTGGTTAGTCGATCGTGATGATATTAAAGATCCTATGAATCTTTCTCTTCGAACATATGTAAATGGAGAGTTGAAGCAACAAGGAAATACTAAAGATATGATTTTTGATATTCCTTCCTTGATTGAATATTTAAGCAGTTTTATGACGTTGTATCCCGGAGATGTTATTCTAACCGGTACACCTGAAGGCGTAACAAAAGTGAATGCCGGTGATGAAGTAATATCAGAAATTGAAGGAATTGGCCGTTTACTAAATACGATAGTGAGTGACGACTGTTTTCAAAGATAGGGAGGTTGATTGTATGCCACATATTATAGTTGAATACACTGACAACATAAAAGATGAAGCTCAAATCCCAGAACTTTTAAAAAAGCTTCATGATGTTCTGATTGCCCGTCCAACTATCTTCCCGATCGGGGGAATCCGTTCAAGAGCCTTTGAATTGACTAATTACCGAATCGCAGATGGCACCGAGGACGATGCTTTTGTCCATGTCACACTAAAGATTGGAAATGGACGATCGAGTGTTGATAAAAAAGCTGCCTGTGACGAAATGTTTGAAGTATTAAAGGGTCACTTTTCCCCTCTGCTTGAAAAAAGGTATCTCACCCTTTCACTAGAGCTTTATGAATTTGTAAATCCAACTTATAAGTATGGAAATATTCATGGAAGATTTAAGTAAGATTAAAAGATAATGACCACGAAGACAAAGGCTTGGGACCGTGTATTCTCAAGCCTCTAATTTAAGAATTAGGGCAGTTCAGGTGGTTATCAGAATATACACTATTTTTTTTTCGCCAATTCATCCCGATCCAATGCCCTTGGCGGTTCTTCAAGCCATCCGTTTTTTATCATAATATTGACTCCATCTTCCGCATATAAAAGAATATCCCTTGTCAGGTCGGCATACTTGGTGCCAATATCTCTTCTTGGGCTTCCGGCCACACTTGCGCCGTAATATCCAATGCTCAGAGAAATTAAGGCTGTTGTATAAAACATCATTAATTTATCTGAAAATGTGTATGCTGTAGAATCAGATACCTCAGTATCCCAAGTAGTAGGAGCAGGCAAGTCTTCATTTCGAAGAATTGTTCCAAAAATATGACAATGCTTCTTTGCGATTTCTTTCCCTCGTTTGAAATATTTCCTTACTTCATCAGATTTTGCTACCTGACTATAGCCGATAAGCGTAGCATTTCCTAAAGCATTCCTCTCAAAATTAGCAAATAGATTAGTGATTTCTAATGCAGTCAATGTTCTTTTATCAAAATAGCCTGAAAGAAAACTTTGTTTTTTAACAAAATCGATATTTTCCGGAATTTCGAGGTAAGGAGACCGAATATAAAGACCTTTTGACAGTAAAACCTCATTTGCTTGTCTATGCAAGTCTGTACTTTCTTTTAGGCACTCTGCAAAATAACTGTAGACATCGGATCTGTCTGCTAAGGAAACTCCCAAACTATAGGCACTTAAACCAATCTTGCCCATCTGAGATAGATAAGTTAATACATAACAATCAGAAAACAATCTGGGTGCCGTTACATCTACATCTTCTTCTAATTTAAAACCGTATGGAATCGGAAAATTTTCTTTATTCATAATCTCCGTCAGCTTATCGATATGCGATTGTGCCAGTCTCAATGCTTGTTCAATCACCGTGCGAATTTCCTGATCTTCGGCTTTTTCTAAAAAATACGTAAGCTGGCATATTGATGCTGAATCATTCATGTAGGCAGACCAAAGTTGAGATATTTCAGCTGCCGTCAGTTTTATCACCTTTCCATCTTGCTCCAACGACATTCCCTCCTTTAAACGAAAAAATTTTTTTTATTTTTCTAATCTCTATACTTCCATATTTTGCGAATTATATGTATTTAAAAAAGTTTAAAAACGTCACTTTTACAACTAAAAAAGCACCACTTCGCCAGCGGTGCTCCATTTTATTAAACATTGCTTTGATTTAATTTCCGTCTAACAATAATTTTTCATGTACCTACAAAAGATTGGTTAACGTAAATTTCTCTAAAGGACCTTTTTTTGAAGATAAAGTTACTTTTTCTGAATCAGACCAAATCCCAGACCCGTAGGATCGACTAAATACGCCAAATAAAATTCGTCGAATTCCATTTTATCTCGAACAACCAAGGCACCATTTGCTTTAGCTTTTGAGATGGCTTCATCAATTGAATCTACTTCAATTTGAATACGTGTTCCATGAGGGTGGTCAATAGGTCCCTTTCCTACTCCTCCATTTATACCTTGTTTTTCATCATTCCCAGTAGTAGCCGCCCAATAGTCCCAGTGCGGTTCTGCAAATTCCCAGCCAAACACTTCAGAATAGAATTTCACTGCTTTTTCAGGTTCCTGACTGCTGAGCTCAAATCCAATCACTCTTCCCATCTAATTACCTGCTTTCTCACATTTTATTATGTACCATCTATTTAATTCGGCTTTATCCACTGTTTTCCTCTATTAATCTACAAGATTCAACCCTAAAAAGCATCTGGCTGCATGAATACTTTACCCTCTTTATTTTCTTTTGAAATTTTAAATAACTAATTGAAAAATTTTTTTAATTTGCTCTTCATTATCATTCATATTCACTAAATTACTCAGAGCTTTATTTAATCTATAGAATTCCGGAATCATATATTTGATAGTTTTCATTATGTCGTTAGGGTTTCTGCTGCAATCCCAACTTTCTAATAAGGACAATTGATGATTGCTTAATTTACTTCTCTTCCCCTCAACTTTGGACCAAACTCCATATGAAGTATCTAAATGCTGCTCCATCTCCATATACCACCCATAAGCAATGAGCCAGCGGATTCGATCTACGTTAAAATACGCGTAGTAGAGTTCACCTCTCATAACGGCACGGTAGGTTTCGTGTATTAAGGCAAGAACTTTTCCTCGCCAAAATTCAACCTCGTCAGGTGTTGGTTTATAAACGATATTTGCTGATTCCTTTACCACATAGTTTAAGATATTTTTAGGATCATAAAGAACTTGAATCCCATTTAACCAGATGGAAGGTTCTATTTCTTCAGGTGAATGCTACCAGCTATCCATTTTTACAAAACATTGAAAGTGAGTCACAATAACTGGTGATGTTAAATTACCTTCAAAAAATAAAACCTCTCCCCAATTGCTTGATCGATTCCGTTTATCCCTAATAAAATCGGCTTTCTTCTCTGGATTAACGATGGTGTGTAAGTCAATATCTGAATACAGGTCTTCATTTCCTTTAGCCAACGAGCCATGCAAATAAATTGCCAAAACATGAGGATCTGAACTTAAATCCGCTACTGCTTTATGCAGAAGTTCATTTCTGTATTTTGGTAATAAAGAATCCCTTTCAATATGCTTACTTACAAATCCCACACATGTTTAACCATCTCCTATTCTTCTTTTACATTGATATTTTCTCTATAAAGAGCCTGGATACTAATCCAGTTACAATATAGAAGGCAAAAGAACATACGTATCTCCATTTTACATATGTAACGAAACCAAGAGAAACAGAAAGGGGTTCACCAATAAATGAAAATATAAAGGCAGTAAAAAATAAAAAAATAATATAGGTTCTCCATTTACTACAATATTGATAAATCAGCATAAAAGTTATGGGAATAATGGTAAAATCGAAAGGATATGCCAAAAGTCCAAATGGAACAAGCTTAATCGGATAAACCCAGGCCCCCATCTCACTGCCAAGATCATCAGCAAAACTGGTGATAACCATAACGATTAATCCAAAACACCAGATTTGAAGAGCCCTTTTACTGTCTAACAGGATAAAAAAAATGATCCATGGTACAATGAAACCTTAAACAAGGAACCACCAGTCCCATGTAAACAAAGATGAAGTGAACCAGTTTTTTAAAGCTAATTGAGCGTATTCATTTTGTAATTCAATTAATTTCTGTTCAATTTCACCCATGCACTTCGTCCCTTTTTACATTAGTTTCTCCATAGCACTTAAACCCATTCACTAAAAGGGACTTACAAGGATTCACTAAACACCCTTTCTTTTTTCTTTGCAAAAAGAACGATTCACTCCAATTTTTCTTAAATCAATATTCACTTTCAATTTTTTTTATCCGGTCATATAATTCCTGATTTACAGGAGTAGCAATCCCGTGTTTTTTTCCATATTCAAGCACGGTTCCAGCAAACAACTCGACTTCACTATAGCGTTTTGCATCTACATCCTGCGCCATCGATGGTTTTCCGTTTGGACTTAAAGTGCTCAATACATCAAGCCAATAATGCAGGTCTTCTTCTGATAAATAGACACCTTCTTTTTCAGAAATTGCAATGACTTCTTTCATGGCCGCAATCATCATGTCTCTTGCAAGGCCCTCTTTTTGAATTTCACCGTAATTGCTTTGGTATACAGCGACGGTTTGATTCACCCCTACATTCAGCATAAATTTTCCCCACAACCGTTTAGACATATTGGTATCCACCTGATAGGGAACACCCGTTATTTCAAAAAAGTCTGCAACTGCTTTAGTTTTTTCAGAAATGATGTCTGGTTCCTTATCACCAAAAACAAGCATTCCCATGTTGTCATATGCAAGCTTATTGTCAACCTTAACTGCATCCATACCTTGGGCAACACAATATAAAATGTTGTTCATGCCATAAGTCTCACCGATAATAGCTTCACTTGTAATCCCATTTAAGGCAGATAAAATAATCGTATTTTCTCCAACTTGATTTTTGACAGCCTCAATTGCTTTGCGCAATCCATTTATCTTTACACAAAAGATTAGCAAGTCTGCAGGTTCACACTCTTCTTCAGGCGACATATAGTTAAAATTGCAACGTTCTCCGTTGCAATAAACACCTTCACTTTTATACTTTTGAATCCGATTTTCATCCGCTATGATTCTTACATTTTCTTTTGGCAGTATTTTAGATAAATGATGGCCAAATAAAATTCCTAAAGCTCCTAATCCAATAAATGATACTGTTTTGATTTCCATTTTGACCCTTCCCCTATGTAGTGATAAAAAATTTTATACTACTATACAAGAAACTGTGAAAAATAACCTATGGGAACAATAAGTACAATTCTAATATTTCAGAAGATTATTGACAAGATTTGCGTTTTTAAAGATAAATAAAAAAGCCTTCCTGATTGTGGAGGCGCTTAAATAAAGGATATTTTAATTCAACCAAACTACCATCCATATTCACGAAAAAATTCAGCGGTATTAATAAAATCGCTCTTTAGAAAATCTTTTCTCGGGATGAATTCCCATGTATATTAATTGATACTCAAACTGCTATCTTCCCAAGACAAAATTGCAAATCCATCTTCTGCTCTTTTAGTAAATAATCAAGTACTATCATTAATCTCCACTTTTCACCATTACAATTGACTGTTAGATTCACTCCCCCTATTAAGGATTTGGAGGATCCAGCTTTCTCCTTTCCCTAGAAAAATTAATGGAATAAACTCCAGTCTCGTATGGAGGAATATCAAGATTAGTTTGAGTTACCCTAAAAGGAAAACCTGAGCGGAGTTTTACCCTAATTTTTCTGAAATAGCTCTGCTTTTTAGATTTACAGATTCACATTGGATTTGAATTCTTTTAAAATGAAGCTGGTTGATGCCAAGGTTGTTACCTCCCTAACCGCTTCCGTCATGTAGCCATTTCACAATTTTTAGTATGAATCCAGTACCCAATATCACCTTTGGAATTTTCCAATCCATCCCTTGAATACTGCAAACTCCAACAAACCCCTCGGTTTTCTTATGAAAAATTAGAAAACGATAACTTTCCTCTCTTTAGATAATTGATATGAGCTTGTCTTATATTAAGCTCAGTTTCCTCAACTTTCGGTACTTCCTGAGCAAACGGGAGCCATTTTTTTAATTCATGAATAGATTTTGGACCCCAGATCTGATATTGGCAAACTCTTTCTTGGGAGGCATACTTGTGTACATCTTGCCAGTCATATTCCTGAAATTCGCGTAAATAGATCTTTTAGGTTAAATACTTGCAACTATTCATACCACTTAATCTCCTCTAATCCACATTTATTTGGACAATTATTAGTAGATTCGCCGTTGCTTAATAGTAACTTAAACATATTTTAGCAATAAGTTTGAAGCTTTCATATTGCCTGACCAAATCTCATTTGAAAGGAGTTGTTTCCTATAAAGATCGCAATGATTGGTACGGACAAGCTGACCGTTCCCCCCCTAAGAGGGGGAGCTGTTGAAGTATTAGTTGATGGAGTAACCCCTCATTTAAGTAAAAAGCATCAACTAACTATCTATTGTATAACAGACCCGGACCTTCCTGATTATGAAGTGGTAAATGGGGTCGAGTACATTCGTGTTCCTCGTGAGAATTACGAATACAATGTAGGGATTAAGCTGTCAGAGAAAACTAAAAACAAAGAGTATTATGATGTTATCCATGTCTTTAATCGCCCACGCAATCTACCAATTTACAAGGCGGCTATGCCAGAGAGCAGGTTCATTATTAGCCTTCATAATGAAATGTTCCGGGAGGGGGAAATTTCCTCCGAAATGGGGAATTTGGCCATTAACTCGGTCGATAAGATCATGACGATAAGCGAGTATATCAGAGAAACGCTCATTGCCAGGTTTCCATTAGCTAAAAGTAAGGTTGAGGTTGTTTATTCAGGAATTGATTTAAATCGATATAAACCTATATGGGATAAGGAAGCTCAGGAAACTAGGAATAAACTGCGAAAAAAATATGGTGTAGAAGACAAAAATGTAATTTTATTCGTCGGACGCTTAAGTAAGACAAAGGGTCCAGATATTCTTATTCATGCAATGAAACAAGTAATCCAAAAATACGTTGATTCGGTATTGGTTATAGTTGGGAGCAAATGGTTTGGCAATGATATGATTGACGAATACGGATTAAGCCTTCGTCAGCTTGCCGAATCACTAGGAGAGAACAAAGTAATCTTCACAGGGTTTGTCCCCCCAAGTGACATTCCATCGCATTACTTAATTGGTGATATATTTGTATGCAGTTCTCAATGGCAAGAGCCCTTAGCGAGAGTCCATTATGAGGCCATGGGTGCTGGTTTACCTGTTATAACAACCAAACGGGGCGGAAACGAAGAGATTCTTGAACATCTTAAAAACGGAATCCTTATCGAAGATTATGCGAATCCAAAATCTTTTGCAGATGCCATATCCTTCTTATTATCCAATGAACAAGAAGCTAAAAGAATAGCAAAAGTTGGCAGGAAATTCGTTGAATCAAATTTTGGGTTTGAACATGTAGCGGTACGTTTGGAAAATCTTTATTCCGCTGCGATTGAAAAAAATAAATCTTAAGTTGTCTGTATGGACACAACCTTCAGCATGTTTTTTTAAATTTATTTAAATATTTGATGAAGTTATCCACTCAAATTGTTTTATTTTGCATTTAATTTATATAAAGAATAGCTCGGGGAAGATTCTCTTTAAGAGTATTTCAGTTTAGTGGAAGGTAATACGGCGATATACAGTATATATACGGAGGTTAGACGATATGATCGATTATGATACGCAAAAGAAAAAGAAACTTTTGCTCACCGGAGCGAATGGCAAAATTGGCCGCCTACTGCACAAGGCGCTGAAAAATAGTGGGTCTTACGACATCTTGGCCACCGACATCGAGCCTAACCGGGATCACAATGTAGTGCAGCTCGACGTAACGGACGCGGCCAGGCTTGAAGCATTGACCATCGGGGTGCATACGGTACTGCATTTTGCGTGGGCGAAAGACAAAGAGGACTTTCTCGGAAAAGTACTGCCCCTTAACGTGACCGGTGCGTATCATTTATACGAAGCGGCACGCAAGAACGGGGTGAAACGCATCATCTTTGCCAGCTCCAACCATGTCACCGGATTTTATAGGGTCGGGGAGCAGGTCAAGCCTGAAGACCCTTATCGGCCGGACAGCTTTTACGGGCTTAGTAAATGCTATATTGAGCTGCTCGGACGGTATTACGCCGATAAATACGGCATCTCCTCGATTAATATCCGGATTGGCAACTTTTCTGGAACTGACCGCCCTCTTTCTGAGAGAGCGTCCCACATCTGGATTTCCTCCCGGGATATGGTCCAGCTGACAGTTTGCTGCATCGAAGCTGATCCGTCTATCGATTTTCTCTGCCTGTATGGAACCTCGGCGAACACATCCAACTACTACGATATCGGCTATCTGGAGGATCTGATCGGTTATAAACCCGATGACAACGCAGCAGCTTTGCTGGAAGAAGAGATACGTCTCGGTACACTGCCTCCAAACAATATACCCTTTCAAGGCGGGATGCATGCAATAACAAGCCACGCCGAAGAAGTAAGGGAGTCTTCTTGTTGGTTTCCAAGGAAAAAGTGACAAAATACTAAAAACTGATAGAAACGAAAGGTCCTAGTAAATTATTGCACTTATACTTGGTTCCTATAATTGGCAACTACGTCGAATCAACTTCTGAGCTGACAATTTATGCTTTCCTAACGCGGAATCATATCGCTAAAGCGACTTAATTACTTCCCAAGTGTATGTTAATCACTTGGGACATTTCTCGCTTGTCGCGTGGCACTTCACAGTATAGGCATAGAACTTTTACTTCTTTGTCATCCTCTAAATCCATTCCAAACTTTTCGGCAACATATTCAGGAACCTCATCTTCTTTTCCGCAATCAATCTAAATCTCTACTAACTCCATCTCTACTTAACAACATGGGCAAAGAAATGGATCTTTATCAAATTCTTCAATCATACTTTCTCTTTACGATTTCTTTTTTTCTTATTTCAAGAAATAAAGACAGTTGTTCTCCGTAAATTTTTATACCTATACCTGTTCCTAAGGTTTTAATTAAATAAATGATGCAGTAACCTCTCCTTATCCTCGAAAATTTGCTTCATAATGAAATAATGATTGGAATCTTCCAATGTTGTCTCACTCATGCCTTCTTCTGTAAGCTGGATAATTTTCGCATCAGGGTAAGCCATTACTATAGGAGAATGGGTTGAAATGATAAATTGTGAGCCTTGTTCTACAAGGTCGTGGATTCTGGCCAGCATTGATATTTGCCGCAAGGGTGACAAAGCTGCTTCAGGTTCATCCAGAATGTACAAGCCATTGCCTTGGAACCGTTCAATAAAGGCTGCAAAAAAA
This sequence comes from Bacillus litorisediminis, assembly GCF_022808645.1. Lineage (GTDB taxonomy): Bacteria > Bacillota > Bacilli > Bacillales > JC228 > Bacillus_BF > Bacillus_BF litorisediminis. The sequence continues at coordinate 4,582 of NZ_JAKZKT010000012.1, read as the reverse complement.
GCTTCCCCATGAGATTGCTCATGCAGGGATTTGCTTCCAAAGGAATCAATGATTCTCCTGCCTCCCCCTGGCTCTCTGTCTAGTTCTTCAATATTGGTTGCGACATTATAAAAGGTTTCAGCTCTTAAGAAGAACCCATCCTTTGCCTTATTTACGCCTCTTACCGTACGGAGATATTGAAATAAATTAGAATGTGAATCAAAGTTCGAAAAACGAAAATTTAATGAACCTCCTTCAGGATTAAAGCCTAATGCAATTGCAATAGCCTCAAGTAATGTCGATTTCCCCATTCCATTTTCACCAATAATATAGGTGACATTGGGATGAAAAAGAATGTGTTGAAAATGACGGATAACTGGAAGATTAAACGGATAATGTTTATAACTAGTGATTAAATCCTCGCGTAAGTAAACCTCTCTTATGTACTGATTTCCTCGATTTAACTTCATATTATATAGAACACCTCTCGAAAAAATAGGTTGTATAGAAATTACCTGAATGTAAAAACTATCCAGTGGAAACAAAAGAAGAAATGAGGGAAATCATGAAGGAACTTTTACAGCAAGTCAAGCAAGAATTAGAGAAGGCATATGATCGTCCAGGATCCGTTGATTTAGACAGCAGCATCCAAAGACTTCAGGCCGCTAAGGAACAATATGGCGACAAAGGGACCATGATTGACGATTTAATCCGTTCCTTAACCAATGCTAGAAATGCAACAGTTCAGCTCGAAAATGCTGGAGACATTTCTTCTTCTGCAGCTTTTGGTGAAGCATATAACGCCCTTGACCAAGCGATTGAATCCTACACAGATACTGATAATGACCCCGTATAAACCTTGGGAAATCCCAGGGTTTTTTCATGTTTTAAACTAGACTATTAACATGATAAACCAGGTAACATACTTTCCTAATACCCCTATGTTACCATATATCTGTAAAAAAATTGTTATTCTTATTAACATCCGTCATTTGCTTCAGCTTCTTTTTCTATGTGTTATATCAAATAGGTGTTTCGCAATATTCAAAATTATATAGCATCTAAGATTTGTTTATAACTATTTCCAATTGGAAAAAATGGGATGAGATTACAGTATCAAATTGGCTGGAGGAATTTGTATGGGGGCTAAAACAACTGATCTAAAGAATCCGAATCACACGTTGTATCCAGGGAGAAATTTATGGGCAGGAATTCTATTTGGATTCGGTTTAGTCGCTTTTATTGATGAAGCGGTATTTCACCAATTGCTTCATTGGCATCATTTTTATGATAAGTCTACAACTGAAATCGGGTTAGTTTCCGATGGATTATTCCACTCATTTAGCTGGTTTTCGACGATTGGTTCCTCTTTTATGATGGCGGATTTGCACCACAGCCGCGCATTTTGGCTCAAAAGATGGCTTGGGGGCGTTTTACTGGGGGGAGGGGGTTTTCAATTGTATGATGGAATTATCCAGCATAAATTCATGCGAATTCATCAAATCCGCTATAACGTAGATATCCTCCCCTACGATCTGGTGTGGAATATCATCGCAGCTGCCATGATTGTGATTGGTGTAATCCTCATCAAAGGGACCCGAAACGGGGGTCAATTAGAAAGTAGGAAATTCGTAAATGAAACATAATCACTTAATAACACCACACGACCTAATATTAACTATTCCCTTACTAATTGCTTTTATATTTTATTGTTTGGCCGTCATTAAATCGAATGCAAGCTATAGAAAATGGCCAGGATATCGAATGGTTTGTTGGTTTTTAGGTATTTTTTCAGTCATGATTGCGGCGATAGGGCCAGTAGCTGTTCAGGCTCATTCTAATTTTGTTTACCATATGATCGTTCATTTGCTTCTAGGAATGCTGGCCCCGCTTCTGATTGTTGTTTCACAACCGGTCACTTTGCTTTTAAGGACACTCCCTGTTCGGACTGCCAGAAAGCTTTCACGGCTTTTAAAAAGCTGGCCTGTTCACGTTTATAGTCATCCGATGGTTGCATCAATATTAAATATAGGCGGGCTTTGGGTTCTGTATACAACTGAATTATTTAATGCGATGCACCATAATCCATTCATTCATCTAATCGTACACTTCCATGTGTTCATTGCTGGATATCTTTTTACAGTCTCAATAATCTATGTGGAACCTACTCATCGTCGATATAGCTTTGTTTTCCGTACAATTGTCTTTCTTATTGCATTTGCAGCCCACGGAATTTTAGCAAAATATATGTATGCTCATCCGCCAAATGGAGTGCCCGCCGACCAGGCAAAAACTGGTGCAATGCTAATGTATTACGGCGGAGATGCCATTGATATTATCTTAATTTTTATTTTTTGTTATCAATGGTATAGAACAAGCAGACCGACAGCAACAATTGCTACGGCCCGATAATTTAGATTATCAAACTCCTATGGCTCGTTTGATAGCAGTCGTCTTGTACCATTACATAAACCTTATTAAAAATTGATAGTATTTCTGTTCTAACTTTAAATCAATTTCTTAATCATTTTAATCTTTTCAAAATGCATCCCTTCATGGTACAGGCAAAAACTTAGAAATTCATCTACTCTAGATAAATACATTCCTTTTGAAGTAGTATAGGGACTGCTTACTTCTTCGTCTAAACGATACTGTAACACTTGTTCGATTCGTTCCATTTGATTTTCAAGCAAATGGATGATTTCTCTCATAGGCGGATATTTCTCATCTTGATTTGGTTTTGTGCCGGGACTGAAAAGTTCCTTATAATCTTCTGGAATTTGCATCGGTTCACCAGCATGAAAGAATGCAAATTTTTCTTGTACCAAACAAATGTGTCCAGCATTCCACTTAATATGATTGTTCGAGCCAGCCGGAATAATTTCAGAAGACTGATCATCCACATCTGCCAGTTCTTTTAGCGTCTGATTGCGAACAAATTGTAATTGCCTGAATATATAGGGTTTCATTTTGATTAACTCCTTCCCTTTTAGGGTCTTAACTGACTTGGTATATATCTCCATCTTAATAAGGAGTAAATCTATTTGTAAAGAATATATTTACTCATATTATTGAATAAATAAGCCAAGCAGAATAAAAATCATTCCGCTTCGGCCAATATTTTTATTAGATTAATAGACTCTTTCTTCCCCATACCTCAAGATATCCACTCTAGTTCGTTCATAATCCTTTAACAGTTTTTGCAGTTCATTATCCCGGTCGATCATATACTCAACGACCGGGAAAGAAGTCAGCAAACTTTGTAAAGTTTCTTTAGAAGAAGCCGTTTTTTCAGATGGAAAAGTATGTGAAGGAATCACCACATCGACATCTAATAAATTTTTTACAACATATGCTGCCTCTTTTGGATTCATTGTAAAATGGCCACTTGCAGCTAAAATAGCTATCGATGGCTTGTAAACTTCTTGGATTAACTTCATATCGCTCATCATTGCAGTATCGCCTGAATGATAAATAGTATGGTCATTCTTCCAATCCAAAATATATCCACTCGATTCACCAGCATACATCGGTGCTCCTATTGTTTCTCCATAGGAACTCGTATGACGGGCCGTTACCATTGTTAGTTCAAGGTCTTCATACTCAAATTGTCCGCCAACATTGAGAGGAATGACATTTTTCATTCCTTTTCCAAGGAGAATCAAAGCAAGCTCATATTGTGCAATAATAAGAACGTCAGGATTGGCCGCCACAATCTTATGGAGTCCGCTTGTATGATCAAAATGACCGTGAGTGAGTGCTACCAGCTGAATCGATTTCATGAATTCTTCCGTTTGGTAATCAGGGGGACACCCCGGATTCATATCAAAGAAGGGATCCACCAATACTTTTGTACCAGAATTACTGGTAAAGCAATACATCGCATGACCTAAACGTAAAATTTTCATCTCCATACCCCTTTTAGAAAAATAGTTCTATTGCCCATTCCATTCTATTCGCCTATTTTTGAATTAAGACATATAAAATAGTGATTTTTGACATAAAAAAAGCTGCAGAAAATTCCTGCAACTTACTAACTATTTATCCCTGCGTTTGGTCTTTTAATTTCCAACTACAACCCCTATAGCAAATCCATCATACCCCTTATTCCCTACGGTTTGAATAGCAGTTGCCTCAATTCGAGGTTCGTTCGCAAGTAAGTCAAAGAATTGCCGCGTACCTATTACACTTGGATTTTGACTGTTCTGATTTACAACTTCCCCATCCCTAACAACATTATCACCCACAATAACAGTTCCAACTCTTGAAAGCTGAAGGGCCCATTTGAGGTAGTTTGGGTTATTTGGTTTATCGGCATCAATAAAGATGAAATCGAATGCATCATATCCCATGGATTGAAGTTTTGGCAATGAGTCAAGAGCTGGACCAGTCAGGATTTGAACTTTATCAGAGAGTCCTGCTCTTTCAAGATTGGTCTGTGCTACATTAGCGTGTTTTGGGTTATATTCAAGAGAACCTGAATCCGTAGCGAAATCCTTTATAAACTTGCTCATAATGCCTGATATAATAAGGTTATCAGCTATTTTTGACTGATTAATTTTTTTCACCAGGCAGGTGTTCAAATTGGTTAAGTTTATATTAG
>NZ_JAKZKT010000118.1 GCF_022808645.1 Bacillus litorisediminis | reverse complement strand
TTTTTTTAAAAGATGCGCCTAAATAAGATGTCCTGGATTCGGATTCATAATTAAGAGACTTCTGTTATTGTCACACTATATCCTAAGTTCTCTAGTCTTCGAACAGAATGGCGTACAATAGACACTTGTCGTTGCTTATCAAAATAATCCTCACCTAGATCTACATACATTTCTTTTCGTGTTAGTAGATAATATGCGATTCGTAACATCGCATGAGCAACTACAACGGCTGCTCTTTTCGAGCCTTTTCGTCCAGCTGTCCTTCTATAAAGTGCACCTAGATAGTTCTTAGAACCTCTTACTGATTGAGCTGCTTCGGTTAATGCTGACTTTAAATACTTGTTTCCTTTTTTAGATTTGGAAGATTTTCTTTTACCTGCACTCTCATTGTGTCCAGGTACTAAAGCTGCCCATGAACATAGATGTGCGGCTGTCGGAAATTGGTTTTTAACATCAGTCCCAATCTCTGCTAAGATTTGTTCTGCCATCCGTGTAGCGATACCAGGTATAGAATCAAGACGTTCGATATCTTCCTGATAGGTGGAGACTCTTTGGGCAATCTCATGATCTAACATCTCAATTTGTTCAGTAAGGAAATCAATGTGAGTTAAGATCGTTTTTAACATTAAACGTTGGTGAGGGTTAACATAGCCCTGAAGGGCGAGTTCAAGCTCTTCTTTCTTCCGTTTCATCGTACGACGAGCGAAATTTGCTAGTTTCTCAGGGTCATCTTCACCGTCTGCAATGGCATAAAGCATATCCTTCGAAGAAACTCCCATAATATCAGATACCACTGAACCAAGTTTTATATTAGCTCCTTCTAACACTTTTTGAATCCGATTATGCTGTCTAGCCCGTTCTTCAATGATACTGCGGCGATACCTTACAAGTTCGCGCAATTCTCGCTGATTTCGATTTGGAATGAAACTGGCTTGTAGTAATCCGTGTCGAAGAAGCTGCGCAATCCACTCGGAATCTTTCACATCTGTTTTACGACCAGGAAGAGATTTCATATGTTGTGCATTCACGACTAGGAACTCGATTCCTTCGGACTCTAGTAAGTTAACAATAGGTTTCCAATATACACTTGTGCTCTCCATGGCAACGTGGGTACAACGATGTTCTTTAATCCAGTCTATTAGCTTTAGTAGAAAGACAGTTTTGGTAGAAAATGTTTGAATCTCCTTTCCTTCGGGTGTCATAATGCATGCAGTAATATTATCCTTATGGACATCCATACCGCAGGCTCTTTCAATGATTACATCCATTGAAAACTTCCTTTCTATGGCTTGAATATATTGGAGGCTGGTGCAACAATCAGAATAAGGATTAATCTACCATGAGTGCTTCCCGTAAGGGAGCGACAGTCTGTGGTGCACCGTGGTCGTTGGAGTCAGACTAACGGATGGGCTCTAAGGCACCATAGTTCATCGACCTTCCTCTTCCAGCCATAGAATCAGTATGGACGGATTCAATTCATTTTCATTCTCTGTGGTGCAGCGCCGATTTTTGCGCTGCATGGATGACTAACGGG
>NZ_JAKZKT010000117.1 GCF_022808645.1 Bacillus litorisediminis | reverse complement strand
ATTCGGGTTGGCCCCCTAATTTTGGACACGAGCTTTCGTTTTCTCGAGTTTTCTTAGTTTCTTGTTTTAAGTCAACCTTCTTCACCTCTTGGCATTATAAGTGATGTCACTACAGCGTCAAGCCCACTACGCTTGACCCTTTCGCGTCATCACTTTCCTGGTCGGTAAGGTGAAGAAGGAGCCCCCTTGTTAGAGGTTGACAGCCATCTCTGGGACGAAACCTTCTTTCCGGAATTTCCAGTTATATTTTGTGGGAGAAAGGTATTTGAGGCTGCCATGGTATCTTCGGTTGTTATAAAAGTCCATATAATGATCAATCCAATAATAAGCTTCTTCGAAACACTCAAATGAATGACGTTGGTAACACTCTCTTTCAATGATGCTATGGAATGATTCAATATACGCATTGAGGTTGGGTGACTTAGGTGGAATCCTCTCATGATACACTTTATGTTCTAAACAAAAATCACCAAATTCCTTACTTAAAAACTGTGGACCATTGTCACTCCGAATGATGAGAGAGTGCCGTTCTTCTTCTGTAGGAATAGAGACCTCACGGTTCCTTATAGCCTCTTGAAGCATTGCTGTAATATCAATCGCTTGGCACTTAGAACCGCGATAATACCCCACAATGTTCCTATCAAAGACATCTATTGCACTGGCAAGAAAAAAGAAACGACCACTCTCCTCAATGGAGCCATACTTGATATCTACCTGCCATAACTGATTAGGAGCCGTAATAACGTGTTTCTTAGCTAGTTTTTTTGGATAAGGAGATGGGGCATGTCTCACTGGCAAAAGAATGCCCAGTTTATCGCATAAACGATGTACCTTCTTTTTGTTAATCTGGAGAAAATAAGTTTCTTTTAGGTATTGGGTCAATTTCTTATACCCGTAGATTCCTTCCTCTCCCTCAACAGCTTCCATTAACCATTCTTCAATCTGTTCATCTGAGATTCTTGTTCCGTCATTAGTTTTTGAGAAACCAGGAAATGGTCTACCACGTTTAACAGGCTCTTCATCAATCATTACAGGTTTGTTGTGGTAATAATACAATGATCGATTCACTCCTAATGCAGCTGTTGTTCCCTTGATAGGGAAACCTTCTCTAACCCAAAGATTCACTTCTTCTAAGTAATAACCTATTGGAATGGGCTTTTTTTTATAAGGTTCTTTAACATCGCTACCTCTAGTTCTTTCTCGCCTAACAATTTCATAGCCTGTTCGTACTTAGCCAGAAGTTCATCTTTAGAAGGGTTCTCAGAAAGAACGGTTACACCTTCCGCTTCCATTACTTCACGAACTTCTTCCTCATACTCATCCATCCATTTTCTGAGAGTACTTCTTGATATTCCGGCTTTATTGGCAATAGATGTCATCCTTCCACTTTCAAGTGCCATTCGAACATATTGTTTTTTTACATCCTCGATCACATCAATTTTCTTTCTAGGCATATTAGGCCCCCCTTCCATGTAAGTTAGTTATCACAAGTGTAATCATTAAGCATTATCGTGTCCAATGGAATAAGGGGTCCTAAAAG
>NZ_JAKZKT010000116.1 GCF_022808645.1 Bacillus litorisediminis | reverse complement strand
AAGAGCTAAGCTACATTTTGTGAATGATAACTAGGAGGAGCCGTGTGCGTGAGTAGCGCAAGCACGGTTCTGTGAGGGGGGAGAATACAATCTACCGAGAGGTAGAGAGGTTCTCTTCTACTCGACTAGTGGAACAAGAATATTTAATTTCGTTTTCAAACATCAAAAAAGGAGATTGTTGTTTTAAACAATCTCCTTTTTTAATGTTAATTGTTAACTAATTTCAGGAAATCCTCGGTCGAAGTTACATTGGCATACATTCCGTTAAGGGCACTAACAAACGCATAATGAACCTGTTCAGCTGGCACGACCTTATCTTGATAAGATAAGTCTCTTGTCGCACATGCATCTTCAATAAGTGTAGTTTCAAAGCCTAGATCCACTGCAGCTCTAACTGTTGCATCAATGCACATATGTGTCATCATACCTACAATCACTAACTTGGTTATTCCTTTTTCTTTTAATTTGCTTTCTAATTCTGTCTTTAAAAAGCTGTTAGCGAAATGTTTAATAATAATGCTTTCGTTTTCTAATGGCAGAACAGCTTTATTCAGTTTAACTCCCTCCGTATTCGGAAGGAAGAAGCCTAACCCTGGATCACTTGCGATATGCTGGACATGAAAAATATTATCTTTGTTATTCTGTCTAAACCATTCAAGTACCTTTGCAGCATTAGCAGCTGCTATTTCAGGATTGCTTAATTCCATCTTTCCATTTGGAAAATAGTCATTTTGAATATCGATAATGATTAAAGCTGTGCTCATTTTCTTTCACCTCATTTAAAAATTTATTACAATAAAATGATAAATAATATCTTGATTTTTATCGATACTCTGATGAAACTCTTTTATATCAAATCATTTCATGGTGAAAGGAATTTATTATGGAACTTGATAACATTGATTTTCAGATCCTTCGGCTACTATCCGAAAATTCACGTGTTCAATGGAAAGACTTAGGGAAACAAATTCATATGACGGGACAGGCAGTAGGGAATCGTATTAAAAAACTTGAGGAGAGTGGTGTAATTAAAGCCTACTCTCTAATAGTAGATGAAATGAAATTAGGATTTTCTTATACAGCGTTTGTCATTATTTATATGAAAACAGCAAACCATGATTCGTTTTTACGTTTTATTAAAGAACGAAATGAGGTGGTTGAAGGTCATCGAGTATCTGGGGAAGGTTGTTACCATTTAAAAATAAAAGTAAAATCCCAAGATCACCTGAATCTTTTTCTCAATAAACTTCTCGAACACGGGAATTACAGTTTAAATCTATCAATACAAGAAATAAAACAACAACATCCATTGACTGCTACAATACACCATGAATCTTAATGAAAAAAAGATTGTGAAGAATTGTACTTAAACTACCATGAAAATTAACTTCTACAACCTCACAAAAAAGGCAATACTAAAATAGACGCAGCTCTTTTATTTTTTTTAAAAGATGCGCCTAAATAAGATGTCCTGGATTCGGATTCATAATTAAGAGACTTCTGTTATTGTCACACTATATCCTAAGTTCTCTAGTCTTCGAACAGAATGGCGTACAATAGACACTT
>NZ_JAKZKT010000115.1 GCF_022808645.1 Bacillus litorisediminis | reverse complement strand
AAAAAGATAAGAAAGTATAAATTTTTGGGTCTACCACGGTCGTTTGGACTGTGGTATTTTCAATTTATGGAGAGGAATATTCTTAAACAAATCTTTTTTGATGAAAATCAACATTGGGAAGCATTCAAAGAAAAACACGGAGCTAAAATCCGTCCAATCGTAATAAAGGAGGTTGAAAAATTTCGCGATTGTGGAGATCCAAAGAATGGATTTAAGCTACTTGTGTGTGAAGGATGCAACGATGTAAGAAAGATTCCGTACCGTTGTAAGGGGAGGTTTTGTACAACCTGCTCCGTAGGTGAAAGTGAAGAGTGGAGTCGTCTTCTTACAGATGAAGTGTTACAGGTTAATCATAGACATGTCATTTTTACTATTGATGAGGGTCTTCGAGATATTTTCTTACTTCATCGTCATTTACTAAAAGATTTTATGGATGAAGCTGCACGAATTATAATGGAGTTCTTTGAAAAGAAAGCAAAGATAACACCAGGAATAATTGCGGGACTTCATACATTCGGGTCAAGAGTGAACTTCAATCCCCATGTGCATATGTTAGTTACAATGGGAGGACTGACTAAAAAAGGTAAATGGAAATCGTACGATTTCCTGCCATTTGAGATGCTTCGAAAACAGTGGCAGACTGTTGTTTTAAAGTTAATTAGAAGGAATCTCTCAGAGAGAGAAAAGAAAAAGGTTCAGCCACGATTACAAAAGGCGTTCTCTAATAACGGAGAGGGCTTCTATGTGCATGCCCCCAAACAAAAAGGAAAGGTGAAAGAACAGCTTCGCTATATTGGACGTTATATTCGTCGACCTGCGATTGGTATTAATCGGATCGAGGCATATGATGGCCAGTATGTAACATTTAAATACATGGATAAGACGGATGGAAAAGAAAAGTTAGAAACGGTAACAGTAGAAGAATTCATAAGCCGTCTAATTCGACATATCCCGGACAAACAATTTAAGACAATCAGACACTATGGAATGTACTCGAGAAGAATCAAAAATCTATGTAAAAAAGTACTTAGTATTTGGCAACAAGAAGCTAAACGATGGATTGTGAAAGTGAAAAAGACATTAAGACGTCAAACGTGGAGGGAGAGAGTAGTATCAAGCGGTGCTAAAGACCCTCTCGTTTGTCCACATTGTGAGTGTTACTATGAATACAAGGGAGAAGTCTGTCTTGAAAATGGTAGACTTGAAATAAAAGTGGCACTTTGTCAAACGACGAGAGCTTATTTAGAAAGGACGATTGCATATCTCACCGGTATCCAGACACCGCAAAAAAGGAAAGAAAAAGAAGAAAAATATCAACCAATCCATGAAACAGAGCGTCAGCTATGTTTGTTTAGTGTGTCATGAAATAGAAGATATACCACTTCATATAGTAAGAGATTTTGATTTAATGGATGATGGGGATCCAACTACTCCCCCTATGTTTTCATGTGAAAAATGTGGAGGAGAAATGTACCCTGAGTATTATAAAGGAGTACAAGGGATAGAGTACAAAATATCAGACATACGCTAAACAAAAAAGGACCGGGCGGTTTTTGCCCGGTTTTTCTTAAT
>NZ_JAKZKT010000114.1 GCF_022808645.1 Bacillus litorisediminis | reverse complement strand
TGTTAACAACGGTGATAAAATCCCCAATATAAACGGTTAAAAATTCCCCAGAAATAACGGATAATTGTCTCGATACAATAACTTTTAGGAGTGGAGAGACAATTGATGATTGAGATAGGGGAATTTTTTATGATTAAAGAACTTTATCAGAAAGGATGGACTATTAGCGCTATTGCTGAAGAGACTGGCTTTGATCGCAAAACGATTAGAAAGTACATAAACCAGTCCACCTTACCGGAATACCCGAAAAGAAAGGGAAAAGATAAAAAGAGAAAATTAGAAGATTACGAGAACTATTTACTTCAAAGATTGAAAGAAGGCACTACTAACTGTGTGGTACTTCTTGAAGAGATTACTTCAATGGGTTACCAAGGAAAAATGACAATTCTGAGAGACTTCATTAAAGAATACAGGCAAAAGCCTAATAAACAGTCTAGTATAAGATTCGAGACACCACCTGGTGTCCAAGCTCAAATGGATTGGGCTGAGTTAGGGGAGCACTTTATAGATGGGAAATTTAAGAGGCTTTATGTATTTGTATTGATACTCGGATATTCCCGTATGAAATACATGGAGATTACAACCAGTATAGACTTAGAACATCTTATGAAATGCCACATGAATGCTTTTGCCTATTTTAACGGTGTCCCGAAGCAGATATTGTATGACAACATGAAAACAGTAGTGACGAAACATACTCCTACAGAGATTAGATTTAATAGGAAGTTTGAAGAATTCTTAGCCTATTATGGGGTGGTTCCTAAGGCGTGTAAACCAGCTAGACCGCAAACAAAAGGTAAAGTGGAAAGTGCAGTAGGCTATTTAAAGAAAAATTTTATGCAAAGGAAACTAGAACCTTCACTAGTAAAAATGAATGAGAGCTTACAAATATGGTTAGATACAGTGGCTAACAAGAAGCCCAATCAGACAACTAAAGAAGCTCCTCTAGAAAGATTCCATGCTGAACAAGAGCACCTTCTTAATTGGAATCAACGTCCTATCTTCCCTATAAACAAGTGGGCTGAGACAACTGTAAATTTACAAGGATTAGTAGACTATGAGGGGAAATATTATTCTGTTCCTATTAGATTTAAGGGGCAAAATGTGAAAATAAAGGAAACTCTAGATCACCACATTGAGATATATAGTGAGTTAGAGTGTATAGCTTCTCACCCTCTTATCACTGGGAAAGCAAGATTACTAACACGAATGGAACATTACAGAGAAATAGAAAAAAAGGAGAAGAACGTGACTACAAACGGTTTGGCGACCAGTCACAATCCTCTCCTAGCACCTAAAGTGGAACATCGTTCCCTCCAAGTTTATGAAGAACAGTCAAAAGCAGGTGAAAACAATTGAATAACGAGCTCTTAACTGAACGTTTACTACAAATAGGCTTTTCTATTACTGCTCATCAAATTGAAGCAATATTAGAAGATGCCTCTAAAAATAATGTACCATATTCTGAGTTTCTAGACACTCTTTTAAAACAAGAAATTAAGTTCCTTGAAGCAAAAGCTTTAGATAGAAGGGTTAGTAAAGCGAAATTACCTTACATAAAAAGAATTGAGGACTTTGACTTTACCTTTCAATCTAGT
>NZ_JAKZKT010000113.1 GCF_022808645.1 Bacillus litorisediminis | reverse complement strand
TCGTTTAGGAAATTATAAAATTCTAGACGTGTGGATAACTGTTCTGTAAAATGTTCGTATATATATATTAATGGAGATGTCATATGAGTCAGGCTAACAGCGGAATTATCAAACGTATATTAAAAGATCATTTTGATGGTTATTGGAAGATGCACTCAGATCTTTTTTCGGAGTCATACCGTGAAGACATAAAAGAAACAGTTGAGAAAGCAATAAGATGCGGCACTCGGGATTTGGGGTATGCCCGCTATGAATGTCTTGGTTGTGAAGGTGGACCAAGACCTGTTTTTGTTTGTTTTACTTGTAAAAGTCGTTTTTGCCATAAGTGTGGTAAGAAATATACAGATGATTGGTCAGATAAGCAACAGGAAATGATCTTTAACGTCCCTCATCGCCATATGGTGTTTACAATACCGAAGGAATTGAGAAATGTCTTTTTTAAAGACCGTAAAAAGTTAAATGAACTAGCTAAGAAAGTGGCTGAAGTTTTCCAATTTTACTTTCAACGTAAAAGTAAAAAACGAGATTTACAGGTTGGCATTATTACGGTGATACATACTTTTGGACGGGATCTAAAATTTAATCCACATATACATGCCCTAGTAACTGAAGGTGCAATTGATAACCGTAATGAGTGGGTTCCCACTGAGTTTATTCCATACGAATATTTGAGAAAGTCCTGGCAAAAGGTTGTTTTAGATTTATTAAAATCTTGGTTTCCTAATAATCAGTCCGTTATAAACCTCATTATTGATCTATACCAACGTTATCAAAAAGGGTTTTATGTGAATGCAGAACAGAGAATGAGAGATGCCAAAGGAGCAGCGAAATACATAGGAAGATACCTAGCGAGACCAGCTATAGCAGAGTATCGCATTGTAAAATACGATGGTAAGACAGTTCACTTTTGGTACGAAGACCATCAAACAGGAAAAAGAGTTGATGAAACACAACCTGTATATAAATTTTTATTTAATCTATTACAACACATCTCACCCAAGCATTTTCGAATGGTTGGTCGTTTTGGTTTGTACAGTAGAAGATCATATAAAAAAGCAAATCAGGTTTTAAGTCTTTATTCATTTATGAGAACCAGACAACTTTCGCTATTACTCGAAACAAAAAAGAAAAAGAAAACCTATAGACAACGAATGATTGAATCATTTGATAAAGATCCTTTTATATGTCCACATTGCCATCGTGAGATGGATTTAGTTGAAATATGGCATGCGGATTACGGCTTCCTTTATCATTATATGGAGGACATGGAGTGTATTAAAAATATCAGGAGGTATAATCTTGGCCAAAAACAAAGAACAGGATGATCTGAGTAAAGATTTTCTAAAGTGGTTAGAAGAAGAAGATCCATTTGGATTAGATGAAGATATAAAAATAATAATTTTTAAATGTTTGGATTGTGGAAAAGAAGATGAAGTTCCTGAATATGTGTTTGAAGAATTTCATTATGATTTAAATGATAATGAAGAAGTGGAAGTAGTATGTCCTTTTTGTAATGGCACAATGCGCAGAGCGAGGAATGTCCCAAGTGATTAATACTCACTTGGGACGTGCTTAAAGTCGCGTTAGCGATTTTGTTC
>NZ_JAKZKT010000112.1 GCF_022808645.1 Bacillus litorisediminis | reverse complement strand
CCTGAATCCGTAGCGAAATCCTTTATAAACTTGCTCATAATGCCTGATATAATAAGGTTATCAGCTATTTTTGACTGATTAATTTTTTTCACCAGGCAGGTGTTCAAATTGGTTAAGTTTATATTAGAAGATTCCGATGATACATTGACGACCCATTCGGGTCTGGGGTTAATAGGGTTACTCTTATCAAAGACAAAATTTCATAAACGTTTTTCAACTTTAAAAGTACCCGAGATTAAATCTGTTCCTGCCATTCTTAATGGCGATGTTACAACTTCTTATGTGGGATTACTATGCCAAGGTAAGAATGACTTTGACCATATTGAGCCGTTCCGCGATGATCTATTCTTTTACCGTGCACTTGATATACAAACAGTTCCTTCAAGTTCCACCCTACGTCAACGTCTTGACCAAATCGCAAAGGTCAAGGGATGGAAATCCATTATTTTAGAGGAATCAGCTAAATTAATTAGTGAATTTGATTCTCCAGTTACCTCGACCTTCACAAGTGATGAAAAAGGATATGTCCCTTTAGATATTGATGTATCACCATTCGACAACTCTAATACCAAGAAAGAAGGAGTAAGTCGTACCTATAAAGGATGCGATGGGTATTCCCCTAATTTTGCTTATTTAGGTCAAGAGGGTTACGTAGTGAACGTAGAACTTCGAGAGGGAAGCACTCATGTTCAAAAAGAAACGGATATTTTTCTTAAACAAAGTATTTCCTATGCTCGGATCATTACTGATTTACCGTTATTAGTGCGAATGGATGCTGGGAACGATAGTATTGAAAACCTAAAAGTCTGCGTAAGTGAAAAGGCTAATTTCATTATCAAACGAAATCCAAGACGCGAAAAACCTGAAACCTGGTTAATGGTAGCTGAACAATTCGGTAAATGTATTCAGGAACGAGAAGGAAAACGGGTTTTCTATGGAAAGATGGAGGTAACCCCAAAAGGAATGAAAACGCCAGTCCGTCAGATTTATAAAGTGACTGAGAGAACCATCGATAAAAATGGGCAAATTCTTCTGGTCCCTGATATTGATTTCGAAAGTTATTGGACACTTCTACCTGTTGAACCGGAGGAAGTCATTAGCCTCTATCATGAACATGGTACATGTGAACAGTTCCATAGTGAGTTAAAAACAGATCTGGATTTGGAACGTTTCCCTTCGGGGAAATTTGACACAAATGATTTGATCCTGCATCTTGGCTGCTTAACTTATAATCTTCTTCGAATTATTGGGCAAGAAAGCTTAAAAACATCAGATGCACCATTGAAAAGAAAGGTATTCCGTAGGCGTGTGAAAACAGTGATCCAAAACTTAATTACTTTAGCTTCAAAAATAGTTAATCACTCTCGAAAAATATATTTGAAGTTTGGGAAGCATAGCCCTTGGTTTCCTACTTTTAAGCGACTGTATCAATCGTTTTCGACCTAAAGGTTGGAAACTGAATAAGTAGTCAAATAGCCTGTAAAAAAATCTCGAGGAAAGCAGGTTTTATTTGATGTACCCAAAAAGAATTCTATACAAAAAGTTTAAGTGGCAAAAGGCAGAAAATTCAGGTTTTCCAAAACCTTCAAAAGTAACCGCCTTATGTCACGGATTCAGGA
>NZ_JAKZKT010000111.1 GCF_022808645.1 Bacillus litorisediminis | reverse complement strand
GGCGATTTGTCTTTGTGATAAACCTTCAATCTCCTTTAAAATTTTGATACGATGAAATTGAGCCATATTGATCATCCTTTTTTTCCTCTCTCATGTAGTAAGTTTGGTCACTTTCTATCATAAGAGAAGGTTATTTAATTGGAAATCGGGTGGCTCATTTTTTATGTGATCAAACTGCTTGAAAGTGGCTCAATTTTAAATTATCAAATACAATTTTAAAGTTTCTATTTTTAAAGGATATACTTTAAGAGAAAACAAAATGAGTTATCTAATACAATATAAAGCATTGAAAATGTCAAAAGGGTACCGTTAACTATAGAAGGATTAACGTATTTTATTGTAGAAGTTATTGAACTGACAGGTAGGTTGGCGAAAAAGCACTTCGTTTATTTAGTGCTGCTGGCTACATTTTTTTATTTTAGGAGGAACAGACTAGGAAGTTTTTGCAGAATTTTTAGCACGTATTGCTAACCCGCAATATCGAGCTCGAATGGAAGGTGGGTTGGGTTATGGATAATGATTCAAAGTTGATTTACAGTGAAAAAGGACAAGAAATTGAGAATAAAGATTGGTGTCGGTCAGATAATCCAAAAATAGAGAGAGGTGTTTCTTGATGACAAATAGTAGATTAAATCCTAAGGTTGATGATTTTTTAAGTAAAGCCAAAAAGTGGAAGGAAGAATTTGAGACGTTGAGAAAAATCGTTCTTGATTGTGGGCTGACCGAAGAATTTAAGTGGATGCATCCATGTTACATGTTTGATAAAAAAAACATCGTTTTAATACATGGATTTAAAGAATATTGCGCGCTTCTATTTCACAAAGGTGCCTTGTTAAAAGATCCCCATGGAATTCTAATCCGGCAAACGGAGAATGTACAGGCTGCGCGCCAGATTCGGTTCACCAATGTTCAAGAAATAGTTGAAATGGAACCCATCATAAAAGCTTACATTAATGAAGCCATTGAAGTTGAAAAAGCCGGGTTGGAAGTGGATTTTAAGAAGACGACAGAATACATCATTCCTGAAGAATTTCAAAAAAAGCTTGATGAAAACCCTGACTTGAAAACTGCTTTTAGTAGCTTAACACCTGGACGACAAAGAGCATACATTCTATATTTTTCTCAACCCAAACAATCCAAAACTCGAGAGTCAAGGGTGGAAAAATATATGCAGCAAATTCTCGATGGAAAGGGATTAAAGGATTAATGTATTCATGAGAAAATAAATTAACCATTTTCAAGATATTATCTCACTTTGAGTTCATTCCGCATTTTGGATTGCGGGTAAAACTCAATCAAGTTTAAAATGGAAAACTTACGCATTACCAGCTAAGAAAAGAAAAATACTGCACACAAATGTGTACCCTTTGCTTTTTGCAAAAAGGTTCACATTTCTTAAACGACCATGAAAATACTTATATGAATAATTTTGTTGTTCAATTAAAGGGTGCGTTGATCCAAGAAAAGGATTTAACGCTTTTTTGTTGAAGTTATTTCACTAATTGATCAGCAGTGTTGAATGGGTATAAATGTCAACGATAATATGTACACTTTTGCTCGTTTTAGAATGTACAATTCTGCTATTCGGACTTTGGTATTATCCCCCAGCCTTTCTGTTTCTTTTGCTGGGGGGAGG
This sequence comes from Bacillus litorisediminis, assembly GCF_022808645.1. Lineage (GTDB taxonomy): Bacteria > Bacillota > Bacilli > Bacillales > JC228 > Bacillus_BF > Bacillus_BF litorisediminis. The sequence continues at coordinate 15 of NZ_JAKZKT010000111.1, read as the reverse complement.
TTTTGTTAATCTAAA
>NZ_JAKZKT010000110.1 GCF_022808645.1 Bacillus litorisediminis | reverse complement strand
TGGTGCGCCCGGCATGGGCTATAACTTGGTGGTGAAAGTCCACTACAGGCTTGGCAGTAGGAACTGTTAGCTAAAGGCAAGGGTGTCCATCGTGAGGTGGAATCTGAAGGAAGCCGGAGGCAAAATCCCGAACTGACGAACAGAAACTGTATAAAAGGCTGAATTGGAATGGATGAGTTTGCCAAACAAAACAAAGTCCGATACTGCACGAGTTCCATACAGTAAATACAGCAGTTACATGGGAGGAAGGTTGTAGTTCTTACCCGGGGAGGTCTTACAAGGGTTCCCGACAAGAGGGATGTAACATCCCACAGGAACAAACTTGTCAGCAATGGCAAGTTGAATTGTAAGAAGTCAGCAGAGGCCATAGTAGTTCCTTCGGAACGAAGGGCCGAACAATAGTAATCTTGGAGGAATACGGAGGTGAAGACAGTGCAAAGACCACAGAAAACATCGAAAGATGGCTATATGCAAAGGGATAAGTTGGAAACTGAAGAGTATGCAAAAGCGTGCAGTACTGTCATCAAAGAAGTAGGAAGCCAAGATGGTATCGATTTAATTGATAAAGTGATTGATGATAACAACCTTCTTATGGCTTGTAAAAAGGTCAAATCCAATAAAGGTGCACCAGGAATTGATGGCATGACCGTTGATGAATTATTCGGTCATGTGGCTAAATACCGAAATCACCTCAAAAAGAAGCTTAGGGAAGGCACTTACAGGCCTTTACCTGTTAAAAGGGTTGAAATACCCAAACCAGATGGATCAAAACGCAAATTGGGAATACCATGCGTTCGCGACCGAATGGTGCAACAGGCTATCTATCAAGTGATTGGTGGAATTATAGACCCTAATTTCTCAGAACATAGCTTTGGATTTCGTCCAAAAAGAAATCAACATCAAGCCATAAAGGAATCAATCAGATTCTATGAAAAAGGGTACAAAATAGTGGTGGATTGTGACTTGAAAAGTTATTTTGACACCATCAACCATCAAAAACTGATGGAATACCTTAAGGTATTCATCCAAGATAAAATAATCTTGAAGCTAATTTGGAGATTTCTTAAAAGTGGAATACTCGATGACGGTCTCACTAAATCAACCGAATCTGGCGCTCCTCAAGGAGGAGTCCTATCGCCTCTCCTAAGTAACGTCTACTTAGATCAATTGGACAATGAACTGGAAAGACGAGGACACAAATTTGTGCGTTTTGCGGATGACTTTTGTATTTACGTTAAAAGCGAACGAGCTGGACACCGAGTGATGGAAAGTATCACTAAGTTTCTGGAAAAAGACTTGAAACTGACGGTAAACCGAACTAAGAGTAAAGTGGGGTCTCCTACTAAACTGAAGTTTCTAGGTTTCTGTATTCACAAAACTTCTAAGGGCGTGGGATGCAGACCTCACCAGTCCGCCAAGAAGAAATTCAAAACAAAGATAAAAGCTTTAAGTAAACGAAAGCGCTCTGGAAATTTCGGAGAAATCGTTAAAGAAATAAACCAAGTGACAGTTGGATGGATAAATTACTATGGAATTAGTTACATGAAGCATTTCATTAAAACTATTAACCACTGGCTAAATCATAGACTTCGACAACTTATTTGGAAGAGATGGAAGAAGGTAAAGACAAGATATCGCCAACTTAAAAGGTTAGGTATCCGGCATGAAGAAGCCTGGAGGTTAGCAAACACCCGAAAGGGATATTGGAGAATATCAGCTAGTGAAACGCTTCAGAAAGCAATTAAAAACAAAACGCTCAAAAAATGGGGGTTAAAAGATTTAAACCACTTATATGAGCGTCGATACTTAAGCTATTGAACC
>NZ_JAKZKT010000011.1 GCF_022808645.1 Bacillus litorisediminis | reverse complement strand
TTCAAGTGGTGAATTTTCTGTATCCGATAATCATGGACCCGACGGGTCCAGTTATTACATGCAGGACAACGATGATTCTTTCGTTCCATCTCTACATATAGGCGGACTATATCCTCATACTGTTCAACTTTGGTAATGACTACATCTTTTAATCCAGGGATATTCATGGTAATATTCATATACACGTAACTCCATTTCTTTTGTCTTGTTTCTCGACAATTCAAGTATAAAAGAATTGGATGTTTACGTGTTTTTTTTATGAATAAAAAGTTGTGTTCAAACCCCAACAAATATTATAGAGCCTAAAAAAAACACCCCACCGCTACATTGTAGTGATAGAGTGTTTATCATCAGCTCTTAATGAATTTTAAATAATCCCTTGAATTCTCAACACAACCTCTGCAATAATGGCAGATCCGAGAAATGTGCCAAGCAGGACGCACATGCCGACAATGATTGTTTTCCAGCCTAGTTTGGAGAAATCGGACCAGGAACGGCCAATGGCAATACCGGCGTAGGCTAAAATAGGTGTTGCAATGGCAAGTAGGTTGACATGAGCTGTCCATTCAACAATTTTTTCCTGACCTGGCATACCTGGTATGGTCAAGATAAACCCGAGAAGTCCAATATAGGCTACACTTGGGATATTAAATGGCAGTAACTTATGAATGATTAAACCAACTAAACATATAAGGGCTAAGACAATCATTCCCGGGATTGCTTGTATTGGAACCACATCATAGCCAATCCAGTTCCCAATAAGCACTACTGCTCCAATAATGACTAACACCATCACCCATTCTTGAATGCTCTTTAACATCTACTTCACCCCCACACCGGCGCCTGGCTCTGTTGTTTTATTCTTCCTTTTCGTCATTAATGCGTAAAGCTTTTCCGTTAATGGCAAGGCTACAAATATACTTACATATAATCCCGTTACCGATGTCGCTAAGTTACTCGCCCCCGAAAAAGCTATGAGGTCTGCTTCCATGTCCGGATAGGCAGCAACAAGAGGGCCTAATGCAGCCGCTGCCATACTTCCGCTTCCAATCCCTGTTGCCATCGCAAAGGACAATGGATGAAGCGGGGTGACAGTGGCTAAGAATCCTGATACCAATCCCATAAAAATGGCCCCGAAAACTGTACCGAAAATGTACATGGCCATGACTCCGCGACCTTCCGGCGACGAAAAACCGTATTTATCCGTAATTAAGGCAACATTAGGTTCTCTCCCAATCGAATGAGTCATCCCAATACTTTCTCTTTTAATTCCGAGTAAAACCGCTACGGGAAGAGCTAAAAAAATGGTGCCAAGGTTCCCAATTTCCTGCAGCAATAAAGCAGGTCCTGCTTCAATGAGCTGTGGCAGGGCTGGTCCAGCCTGCACACCAAACTTTGCAACTAAAAGCGTAACTGATAAAAATACAAGGGATTCCGCATTTTTAGCCTGCTTTTCTTTGACAAGCGGTGTAAAGTATAAACCGACCCCGATCATTACGGCGTAAAGCATCGGTAACAATAAAATCACACCTGGTCCCAGCGGAATTTGGTGAATTCCAATGGTTTCTGTCACTAATACAATCCCCAATACTAAGGCATGAACTCGCCAATCTTTCCATAAACTCTGTACTTGCGCTGCCATATTTGTCAGCTCCTCTCAGGTGATTTTTATCGTATTTCCTTATGCTTCCGCTGACACTTCTTCCCCCGCTCTATTTCTCATGTACTGCAAAGTGGCTGCACCCAAAACTTTAGCAGCAATTAACAGTGCTCTTTCATCCAGATCAAATTTCGGATGGTGATGCGGGTAAGCTGTCTCCCACTCAGGATTTCTTGCTCCCGTAAAGAAAAATGTACCCTTTACTTTTTGTAAATAATAAGAAAAGTCTTCTCCGCCCATGATCGGCTCGGTTTCTCTGACGGACTCTACACCAGGCACTGATTTTGCCAGTTCCGCAACGAATTCTGTTTCCTCTTTATGATTGACCGTTGTAGGATACCCTCGCGTATACGTATATTCATAGCTTGCATCCGAAACGAGACATGTGCCTTTAACAACTTTCTCAATCTCTTTTTCTATAAAATGACGAATCTCTTCTTTAAAAGTCCGAACGGTTCCCGTAAGTTTTGCCGTATCAGCAATGACGTTATAAGGATTTTTGGCTTCAAAGTTACAAACAGAAACAACGGCAGATTCAAGCGGATCAACTCTTCGGCTGACAATTTGCTGCAGGTTTCCAATTAACTGCCCGCCAATCACGATGCTATCCTTTGTCTCATGAGGGGCAGCACCATGCCCACCTTTCCCTTGAATCACAATATCAAAACGGTCTGGAGCCGCTTGTAACGGTCCGACACGGTAGCCAATTTCACCTAATGGCTGCTGGGCCTGCAAATGGGTACCAAAAATGACATCCACACCTTCCAAACAGCCGTCCTCGATCATGGCAATGGCACCCCCAGGCGGCAGTTCCTCCGCATGCTGATGAATAAAAACAACCGTCCCCTCTATCTCAGACTTCATACTATTTAAAACTTTTGCCAATCCAAGCAGTGAAGCCGTATGACCGTCGTGACCACATGCATGCATGACACCATCATTTACCGACTTAAATGGAACATCCGTCTGCTCTTGAATGGGAAGAGCATCAAAATCCGCGCGAAGCGCTACAGTTGGACCAGGCTTGTCCCCTTTTAAATAAGCTACAACACCATTGCCTCCGACACCTGTCCGTACCTCATGCCCCAGCTTTTCATGATAAGCCGCAATATAATTAGCTGTGTTGGTTTCTTGAAAAGAAAGCTCTGGATATTGATGAAGATGCCGCCGAATCTGAACAATCTCATCGTACACTTCATCTAATTTAGTAAACACTTTCTCCATCCTCTAACGCCTCCTACTAGTTAATAAAATATCCCAATCCCTCATGCAGAATATTTCCAGAATTAAAATTCTTGAAATCAAACATCTAGAAATATATTTAAGTCTCATCCTACCACCATTAATATTTCAAATCAATATAATATTTTGAATAATTGGAATAGAAAATATAAACAAAAATGGAGTCGATTTAATAATTCAATTGGTGTCTGTCCCTTGCCAAATTAAAGCATTGATGCACTGATATCGATATACATATAAAAAGCCCTCTATTTTAAATAGAAGGCAGTTAATCTCTTACCATTGGTAGAGATTATATTTGATTTCGTCAATTATTTTTCCTTGAACCGGTTCTTCTAATTTCTCGAGTTCTTTTTGTAAGGCACTCGCCTCTAAGCTTGTTAGTTTAATTTTCGGATGCATCATTTTAGCTTTTAAAAGATTCATTCGCAAATGAGTTGCCGGATGGGTCGTATCAATTCTCGTCTTTTCCAGTTCTGTTTTCCGCTTTAGTCTTTTTCTTTCTCTTTCCGGGAGATTTGCAACTCTGCTTTTAAGTTCTGTAAACAGATTTAATTTTTCGTTATTTAACGCTACTTTTCTACTAATGTGGGCAAATAAATCCCCATAATGCAGTTTTTCTAATACTTGTATAGCTGTATGTGTCCCAGTTACTTCCGCTTCAAACAAATCTGCCTTAAATTCTGCAACTTGCTTATTCCGATAAAGTAAGAAGGTCAGCAGATAGATTAAACTGTAAGGGATGAAAGAGATAGCTTTCATAAAATAATAGGCTGGAACTTCAAGCAGAGACATCCCATCTTCTCTCTCACCATTGGTAGCTTTATCAGGATACAAGAGATCAAACCAAGTATAAATGGTGGAAATGGCTGTTCCTAAATAAAAGCTTTTCGAGAGGTCTTTATTTTCTTTATGCCCAATCTCATGAGCAAGGACAGATAACCGTTCATCTGCATTTAAAATGGAAAAGAGAGGCAGACCGACGGTAACAATCACTTTTCTGCGGAAACCAACTTCCGTGATAGAAGCATTAAACCCATGATCAATAATAATGCCATCTACCTTTTTTGTATTCATTTCTTCGCTTATTTTTTCACAGATACCATAAAGGGTTGGAAATTCATCCCTCGGAAGAATGAACTGGTCTTTTTCTAACCGATCAATCCTCGGACGCAATACCCACGATAAACCGAAAAGCAGAACAATTGCTATATAGATGTAGATATTTTTGTCTGCAAAGAATAAGCAGTACAGTCCGCCTAACAATAATCCAAGGCTTACCATATGAACTATTGTAGCAATAAAGAAAGCCGCGATAGTCGGAATCCATGCAGTCGGTGTCACGCCTTCTTTAATGTTCTCCACCAAACTTTCTCCTAATCGTTCACCCAGCCTTTCGTATAGCCGTGTAATCGGTGTACTCTCTTCGGGTATCGTCGGATTTACATTGTAATCACAATACTCACACCAGGTTATGTACTCTGATGCTGCCGGCATCTGCTTCTGACATTGCGGGCAGGTCTTGGTTTCACTGCTATGCGGGGCCAATTCACTGATTTGGTGCATGGGTATCTTCCCTTCTGATTGTGTCTTTTTACCTATTATAAAGCGAAGGAAGTTTACTGAAAATATGGGAAATATATGTAATTACAAGATTGGCCTTCACCAAATGAATACATCTAGGACTCGCGGCAGTTTATGATAAAATAAATTATCAACCATACAGGAGTGAGATCCTTGATTCATCAATTACTTTCATTACATAATGATAACCTGCACGGCAGCTTTAACAGAGAATATCAGCCGATATTAACTGTGGATTCGGGAGATTCAATTCAATTAAAAACACCAGATATCCAATGGGGCTATTCTAGTGCGAAAACAGAAGAAAGAGTGTTTTATAGTTCGAGAGAAAAAGAGGATCGGCCAGGTCATCCTCTCATCGGACCCATTTTTGTTCGAGATGCAAAACCAGGAACGGTTCTTGAGGTTAAAATAAATGATCTTGTTCCAGGCTGGTATGGGCAAAACTGGGCGGGCGGAGTCAATAGCTGGCAAAACGAAGTACTCGGAATAATCGACCAAAAACGAGTACAGCTAGACTGGGAACTAGATTCCGTAAAGATGACAGGCAGCTGCAAAATTGGAGATCGAACATTTACGGTAGCTCTATCCCCGTTTATGGGTGTAATGGGCGTTGCACCAAAAGAAGCCGGTGTCCATTCAACTGCACCGCCCCGATACTGCGGCGGGAATATCGACTGTAAAGAATTAGTAAAAGGAAGCAGCCTATTCTTGCCAGTTTCAGTTGAAGGAGCTCTCTTCTCTATTGGCGACGGTCATGCCCTGCAGGGTGATGGAGAAGTATCCGGAACTGCAATCGAATGCCCCATGGATTTCGTTGACATTTCCTTAGTTGTCCATGAAGACATACAGCTAACGATGCCAAGAGCCAAGACTCCTTCGGGCTGGATTACGTTTGGATTCAGTGAAGATCTTAATGAAGCAACGGCGGTTGCATTAGATGAAATGGTTCGGCTTATGCAAGGCTTTTACAGAATAGAAAAAACAGAAGCCACTGCATTAGCCAGTGTCGCAGTCGACTTAAGAATCTCACAGGTAGTAAATGGTGTTAAGGGAGTTCACGCTGTATTGCCACATGGGGCGATTCGCATGATTTGAAACATGGGGACGGTTCTTTTGTTTCAGTGAAACAAAAGAACCGTCCCTCTGTTATCTTTTTAGAAAGTAGTCATAAGCAGCTTTGGCAATGCGGCCGATGGTACGTTCCCCTTCTTCCATGGTAACATTCTCTTTAGATAAAACGGCAATCGAAAAGGCACCCTTACCTTTAGGTAAATAAACAATGCCTACATCGTTGATCACGTTGCCGATTGTTCCAGTTTTATGAGCCACTTTTGTTTTGCTAGGCAACAAATAAGGGAGACGGCTGTTAAATTGCTGTTTTAGCAAAATATCTAACATAGCCTCACACGATTTCTCGGAAATAATTTCTTTTCTGGCGATTTTCTCTACAAGTATAGCCATCTCAATCGGCGTTGACACGTTATTGTGAGAATCACCTTGAAAGATAAGGCTGTTATAATCAAAATCCCACTTTACAGAACGTACCTCCTCTGCACTCAAGAAGGAATTTAAATCGAGTCCGATGCTTAGATTCAGTAACTGCCGGCAACTGAAATGAATAAAGGTATTGGATAAACCAAGCTCTTTCATATAAGATGTTACGTTCTCTGTACCGACAAGCTTTAATATCAGATCGGTAGCCAAGTTATCGCTGACAATAATCATCAGTGTGGCTAAATCCTTAATCGTGAACTGCACTCCAGGATGCAAATGTTGAATCACACCGGAACCTATCACGAAATCTTCTTCTTGTACGGTAACGAGATCTTCCAATTTCAGTTTATTGGAATTCACATCGCGAAAGAGTGTTACTAATATCGGAATCTTGAACGTACTGGCCAATTGGAAACGTTCATGTTGATTAACTCCAGCAAACTCCCCCGTGTCCAAATGCTTCACCGCCACACCATAGGTCCCAGAACTGTGTTGCACAATCTCGTCCACCATTTGCTGTAAACCCATATTCGTCTCTTGTATACTCATCTGGCCACACTCCATCAATGAAAAATTTTTTCTTCGCTTTTCTTGTCAAAAATCAACATATGCATGCAGAAGACTGGCCCCAGTTCTTTTACTCCACTTTTGAAACTTGCCTCAAATGATAGGCTGCACGTATAACTTTTCCTTGATCATTTCTTATAAAGCGGATTACTTCGGTCTGGTCCCTCACAATCGCCACGAACTTATCTGAACCAATACTTTTAATTGGATAGGATGTACCTTGAGCGGATACTTCCAGGCTGCCGTTATTCGCAGTAAATTTTAATTCCATTCCTTCCATTGACTGATAAATTCCTTCATAATCTTTTAATAACTCTGCAGGCACCTCTACTTCCTCAAACGTAAACGATGAAGCCGTAATTGAACGTCCTTCAAGGTCATTTAAAGCAGCATTCATAATAGTTGGAGCTGGAACACCCGCAAGGTTTGTTAAAATCATTCCGGTTATTCCTTTCTCAGGGATAATGCAAACTTGCGAAGCAACACCTTTTAAATTTCCCCCGTGCTCTACAAGAGTAACTCCATGAAAATCTGGGGTTATCATGAACCCATATCCATAATACTTTCCTTGTGTAAGTTGTATCCGTGGTTTCACCATCTCTTCTACACTCTCGGGTGTAAGAATTTGATAATTTCCTACTTTGCCTTTATTCCGAAAAATTTCAGCATATTTTAGCATATCATGAACGGTTGACTTTAAAGCTCCTGCACCCCTCATTGCTGGTGACTCCCACCAAATCGGTGCTTCATATACGAAGGTTTCACCATTTTCCTGTTTTTTGGTTGCATAGAGAGAAGTAATATTTTCGTAGTCTTTGATCTCCTCAATTTCAAAATACGTGTTTTTCATACCAGATGGTTCCAGAATATATTGCTTCACGTAGCTTTCATAAGAGATTCCGCTAACACGTTCGACAATGGCTCCTAACAACCCGTATGCATCATTGGAATAACTAAATTCGGTTCCTGGTTCTCCGAGAAGCTCAAAATCTAATTTTCCGATATACTCCATTAATTGCTCATAGGTATCAATAGGCTCCTGACTATCATCTTCCTTTATATGTAACCCAGGGTAATCCTTTACAGATGGATCAGCATCAAGACTTCTTTTTTTGGCGTAGATTAATGAAGGAAGTGGCGGCAGTCCTGCCGTATGAGTCATAAAATGTTCAATCGTCATTTTATTCGTACAGTCTGATCCAGCATAGAATTCCGGCAAATACTTAACAACAGGGTCATGAACATTCAGCTGCCCTTGTTCCTGAAGCTGCATAATGGCTACACATGTAAATGATTTAGTAACTGAAGCTATTCCAAAAACAGTATCCATCGTAACAGGAAGCTTTTTCTCAATATTTCTAAAACCGAACCCTTTTTCATAGACAGGAACCCCATTATGGGCTAATCCTATTGCTACTCCGGGAATCTGATACTTACTAATTAATGCTTCAGCATATGTTTCAAAATCTTTTAAACTTTTAATTTGACCGTTCATACTAATTCCTCCCATTTCCATTCTATTAATCATTCCAAAAACCTTTAATCCAAACGATGAAATGTATAATAATGCTCACTCGTCTGATTATATTTATCCACGCGATCCACTACATTTTTCTTATCTATTACCATCACCCCGGAAACAAGAGCGTTTAGTACGGAAGTAATTACGGGCATACCTTTTAACCCAGTGGGATTTTGGGTCATTACTTTGAGAGTGATATCAGATAAAACCCCTACCGGCGAAAGCTCATGATCTGTAATGGATAGAATTTTAGCCCCTTTTTCCTTTGATGCTTTGACGAAAGAGATCGTCTGTTCCACATATCTTGGAAACGAAAGCGCGATAATTAACCATTCTTCAGTCATCTCAGTTAATAAATAGTTGGCATCATCTATATCGCCTTTGTATAAAATCGTATTACCTCTCACAATGTTTAAACTATAAGCAAGCCAATTAGCCGCACCATAAGAACCTTTTAGTCCGACGATTACAATTTTTTTGGCAGAAATCATACTTTTGACAGCTTCTAGAAACAGACGTTCATCTATTTCTTCAAAGGTTTTTTTTATAAATTTAATGTCCTGCTCTACAACATGACTTATAACATTTTCCTGTATTTCTATTCCTTTTTTGAGTGCTTGAAATGGTTCTTCAACTGGCAAAAGGAGTGTTTTTCGAATCTCCTCTTGTAATGAAGAATAACCGGAATACCCTAGTGCATAGCACAATCGTATGACCGTTGTTTCACTTGTTTCTGATAGTCTTCCAATTTCTTTAGCTGGGTACAATGCTACTAATTTTGGATTATCCAGTATAAAGTTTGCTGCAATTTTAAGACTTTGTGTTAAATCATTGTATTGTTCTTTAATTTGCTGTCTAATTTTATTCATTCATTTCTCCTTTATCATACATTTCTAATTTGTCAGCATATTTCGATCAAACAAATGACAGGAAACCATATGTCCGGGGCTGATTTCGATAGGTTTTGGAGTTATTTCTTTACAAACCTTCATACATGCTTGACATCTTGGGTGAAAAGTACAGCCAGTTGGCGGATTCGATGGATTTGGAACATCCCCGTTTAAAATAATCCTCTCTTTTTTAATGGTTGGGTTTGGAATAGGTACTGCTGACATCAAAGCTTGTGTATAGGGGTGCGATGGGTTTGAAAACAGCTGTTCTTTCGAAGCAAACTCTACCATTTTGCCTAAATACATCACCCCAATTTTATTGCTAATATGTTTAACTACGCTTAAGTCATGGGCAATAAAGATATAGGTTAAACCCATTTGTTCCTGTAAATCCTGAAATAAATTTAGAATCTGTGCCTGGATCGATACATCCAGTGCTGAAACTGGTTCATCTGCCACAATTAATGAAGGATTCACCGCAATTGCACGTGCAATTCCAATACGCTGTCTTTGTCCGCCGCTAAATTCATGAGGGTAACGGTCCACAGCACTCTTATTAAGACCCACCTTTTGAAGAAGGTCGATAACAATAGATTTCCTTTCTTTTGCGTTCTGACCAATTTTGTGCGTAGAAAGAGCCTCTTCTAAAATGGCACCAATTTGTATTCTTGGATTTAAGGAGGCGTAAGGGTCCTGAAATACGATTTGCATATTCTTTCGAATTTTTCTTAATTCATTTTTAGACATCGATGTAACTTCTTCACCTTTGTACGTAACAGATCCGCTAGAGGGTTCAATTAACCGAAGAATACTGCGCCCGGTAGTTGATTTCCCGCAGCCGCTTTCTCCAACCAAGCCAAGTGTATCCCCTTCTTCTAAAGTAAATGAAACTCCATCTACTGCCTTCACAAAACTTTTACTTCTTTTAAATAATCCATTATTAATCGGAAAATATTTTTTTATATCTTTCACTTCAAGTAAGCTCGTACTCATTTCCCTTCCTCCCCATATAGCCAGCATCTGACGGTTTGATTTCCAAACGAATAAAGAGGCGGATTCTCCTCAGAGCATTTATCAAATGCGTGTTTACAGCGGTTTTTGAAAGGACAGCCTTTTGTAATTTCTCCGATATTAGGTACATTTCCTTCTATCGGGTCAAGCCTCTTTCTTTTTTCGTCTAAACTAGGGATTGAATTTAACAGACCCTGAGTATAGGGATGTTTTGGTGCAGCAAATAATGTATAAACATCTGCTTCCTCTACAATTTGTCCATAATACATAACCATGACCCTGTCAGCCATTTCTGCCACTACACCAAGATCATGAGTAATCAATAAAATAGTAGTATTAAATTGTCTTTTTAGCCCATTCATTAAATCCAATATTTGAGCTTGAATTGTTACATCCAGTGCTGTAGTTGGTTCATCGGCAATTAATAATTTAGGATTACATGCCATAGCCATAGCAATCATAATTCTCTGTCTCATCCCGCCTGATAATTGGTGCGGATATTCCTTTATGATTTTTTCTGGACGGGGAATTCCCACTTTTTTTAACATCTCCATGGTTCTTTTCCGGGTCTCAGATTTGGTAACATTCTCGTGTAATTGCATCACTTCACCAATTTGGTCACCAATTTTATGTACAGGGTTAAGAGAGGTCATCGGCTCTTGAAATATCATAGAGATATCCCTGCCGCGAATCTCTCTAATTTCCTTGGGTCTCAACCCATTTAGCTCTTTCCCATTTAATTTAATACTCCCCTGAACAATTCCAGCATGCTTAGGAATCAGCCCCATGATCGAAAGGGATGTTACACTTTTTCCGCAGCCAGACTCACCTACAAGCGCCACTGTTTCTCCTTTATAAAGACTGAAGCTTATTTGACTTACCGTTGTAACCATTTTTTTATCTTCAGTATTAAATTTTATGGTTAGATCTTCTACATCCAAAAGATTACTAGAAGTATCCGATTTAATTTTATCGGCATTTATGAATGTTAGAGTTTCTGATGTCATCCTGTTACCTCCCCACAATCTTTATGAAAATTACTTTATTCTCGGATCAAGTGCATCTCTAAGTCCGTCACCTAATAAGTTAAACCCAAGTACTACTAACATAATGGCAAGTCCTGGAAATAGCGACATCCACCAGGCACTTAGCAAAAATGATTTCCCTACGTAGGCCATGGCACCCCATTCGGGTGTCGGAGGCTGTGCACCTAAACCGAGGAAGCTGAGTGAAGCGGCTGCAAGAATACTTGTACCGAATTGTAAAGTTGATAAGACAATAACTGGTGACATAACATTTGGCAGAATATGTTTACATATAATTTTAAAATCACTGATACCTAATGCACGAACAGCTTCAATATATTCTTTTTCTCGAATAGACAAGACTGCACCCCGAACTACTCTTACATAAGAAGGGATGACAGAAATGGCGACTGCGATCATTGCATTTGTTAGTCCTACACCGAGCACAGCTATAATGGCTATTGCCAATAAAAGAGAAGGAAAAGCTAGTAAGATATCCATAACTTGCATGATGTAAATATCAAGTTTACGATAGTACCCTGAAACAACACCTAAAATGACACCAATAATTCCTGCAATGGATACCGCAACAAGCCCCATCATTAGTGAAACACGGCCACCGTGCATAATTCTGGATAAAATATCTCTTCCAAATTCATCGGTTCCTAGCCAATGCTCACTGGATGGGGGTAAAAAGCGATTTTCCATTATCATTTCCTCTATCGGATATGGTGCTAGGATAGGAGCTAATAAGGATATGAGGATAAAAAATAGTAAAATACCCGCACCTAATAAAGCCCCTTTGTTTGCCCTCAATCTTTTCCAAACCAATCCCCAATATGCCTTCCGGTTAACAACTTCTTCAGCTCCCATTACCGACTCTTTTGAATTCGTATCTGTTGCAAGTTGACTCATTAGCTGTCCCCCTTTCTACTCGTACTTGATTCTTGGATCGATAAAACTATAGATGATGTCCACTAATAGATTTACAAGGATAAACATAAATGCCATGAACAATACAAGCCCTTGAATAGTTGGCATATCTCTCGTAGCAATAGCGTCAACAGCAAGACTGCCAATACCCGGTAAGGCAAAAACAGTTTCAGTCACAACTGCACCTGCCAGGAGACTGCCAAATTGTAATCCAATTACAGTAATGACTGGGATAAAAGCATTTTGCAGACCGTGTCCGAATATGATCCGGACACCACTTGCCCCCTTAGCTTCTGCAGTACGCATATAATCCTGTTTAATAACTTCAAGTAAGCTTGAACGTGTCATTCTGGCAATATTTCCAGCAGCTCCGAGTCCTAATGTAATCGATGGCAGGATTAAAGAATACACCCCTTCATACCCTGATATTGGAAATAACCCTAATTGATAGGAAAAGATATAGATTAAAAATAATGCAATCCAAAATCCCGGTGCTGAAATTCCAATTAATGAAATGACCATAGCTAATCGATCAAATATGGTGTTTTGTTTAACAGCTGCTACTGTTCCCATAACGATTCCTACTAGGGATCCAACCACTAAACTGTATACGGATAATTGAAGGGTAATAGGGAAACGATTTACAATTTCATTTAATACCGGGATTCCAGTAAGATAAGAGGTTCCTAAATCACCTTGAACGGCACTAAAGATAAAGTTGAAATATTGTATATAAAGTGGCTGATCGAGTCCTAACGAGCTTTCTAAATTTCGAATAGCCTCTTCTGTCGCAAATTCTCCTAATATAGTAAGGACCGGATCACCGGGTATAAAATGAACCATCAAAAACACTAGAATGGAAACGCCAAATAAGGTGAGAAGCATTGTAAATAGACGCTTAAGTAAATACTTATACATGGTATATCCCCCCTATATAACTTCAGATGATGGACATATGACGAGTATTTTTCTTACATTCTAAAACTTTTAAACATAGAAGATTGGAAAGGCTTCATTACCTTTCCATCCCCTTATTTTTTATAGACATCCTATTTTAATTTGACATCTGACCAGATAATTTGTCCTGTTATCGGATGAAGCTTGAATCCTTCTAAATCGCGATACGCAACAACATTTTCCCGAACAAATAACGGTACCCATGGAGATTCTTCCACAAGAATCATTTGTGCTTCTTTATAAAGGTCCATTCTTTGTTTAGGATCCATTGTCACACGTGCCTCTTCTAATATCGAAATTAACTCATCGTTTTGATAATGAACTCGTGTGGAGAGATCTCTGCCAAACATGGAGTGAAGAATGTCAGCATCATACCAGCCATATGTCCATAAAAGCATTTCGTGAACCCCTTCAGGTGACTGTGCACGAATTGTCGCATCTTCCTGTACAGAGATGTTCATCTGAACACCAATTTCTTTTAGCTGATTCTGAATAATTTGAGCAATACGCTGCATAACAGGCTCTTGTGTTACCCATAGATCTACTTGTAACGGATTGGACTCATCATACCCTGCTTCGGCAAGCAAACTTTTAGCTTGTTCTATATCCTGTGCATACATCTCAGCGGCATAATCCTCCACCTCTTGGTTATATCCGGGAATAGTTGGAGGTAATGGCCCAAAGATTGGCTGTGCTGCACCTTCTAAAGCAAAATCTACAATCGGTGTACGATCAATCGCTAATGCAATAGCTTTTCTTACTCTTATGTCTTGGAATTTTTCTTTTTTATTATTAAAACCAAGATACACATGGCCATTGGCTAAAGATCTGACTAATTCTGTATTTGGATCACTTTCCAATTCCGCTATATAGTTTGGAGGGACTGAAAGCATGACTTGTGTATTTCCACTTTTGAACTCTAGTAATCTTGTATCATCATCTGGAATAAATCGGAAAACCACTTTATCAAAATTCGCGGCCCCTTTATTTTGAGCATACTCTGGACCTAAATTAAAGCCGTCAAACGTTTCGTATGTGATAGAGGAGCCTCTGCTAATTTCAGATAGTTTTAAAATGCCTGTACTGCTGGCATGCATTCCAAAATCTTCTCCGTATTGGTCAATAACAGCAGAATCTAACGGTGCTAAATAAGCAACAGTTGCATTGCTAAGGAACGGAGCAAACGGCTCGCTAAATTTAAATGTAACAGTCCGGTCATCTTCAGCTACTATCTCTTCAACTGGACCAAGCATATAGCTCGTAGGAGCTGTTTCGAGAAATCGTTCAAACGATTTCTTAACCGCTTCAGCTGTAACAGGTTCACCAGTATGGTAAGTAGCTCCTTCTTTTAAAGTAAAGGATATAACTTTTCCATCCTCAGACACTAGATAATCCTCGGCTAATGCCGGGACAATTTTTCCTTCAAAATCAAACCGAACGAGAGGTTCATACAGATGAGCATTTGCATCATCGACCCAAGTTGTCCTTTGAACATCAATCGTATCTGGTTCCCGGACTGATGTAACAACAATCGTACCGCCATCTGATTGTTCTCCTGAGCCCCCATCTGTCGGCTGTGCATTTCCTGATTGCTTACACCCAGTGAAGATGAAGACAGCCAATAATAAAAACAGTGCATGTACATAATATTTCTTCATTTTAATCCTTCTCCTATTCTCCAAATTGTTTTGTACTTATGGCTGCTTAACCTGTAATCACACTGATAGATTCTTGTGATACTTCCGTTAAAGGATAAATATTTGTTCTGAGATTGGTATATTGGAAGGCAGTAAAATCTAAAGTAGTTAATCCTGGAGAGTCAACCGTAATAATCGTTGAACTAATCGGTTCAATACCGGCTCTAAAGTGCTGACTGGACTTTAAGGCAACAATTTTATACTGGGCTACATCTATTCCATGAAGCAAAAAGATTTGTTCATCAAGTGTTTGAGATCTTACAGAACAGACGATGATGTCAATACCGCCACATTGAAGACGTACAGATCGGCCAAGATTAACTTGTCCGCCTTTGCCCATCGGGGATGATTGAATAAACGTTCCGTCAGTTAAACATTTCACGTACGCTATTAGCGGAATCGGCTCTCCATGCAGATCATCCGTTTTTCCCCCAAGCATCACCTCGATGTTCGTACCAACTCCGGCGCGAAAAGCGATGTCTACTACTTCTGGGTCATAAATAAAGCCAAAGCATGCTTTTTCAACTTTTTCCTCTAAGAGGGCTCGTAAAAGATAAGTACCATCACCAGGTGTTCCTCCCCCAGGGTTATCAGAGGTTTCATTCAGCACAACCGGATATCCGTTATGCTGCAAAGCTTTAGCAATTCCTTCTTTTGGCGAAGGTTGCTTTATGAAAAAATCCTCCTTGTGCTCCCAGATATAAGAGGCTACATCTTGAGCTGCTTCTCTAGCGATCTCCGGGTCATTATGAGATGTAGCTAACACAGTGACACCAAAATCGGAAATATTGGTATATGGGAACCCATGGTAGAAGGTACAATCTATCATTCTGCTGTTTTTTTCCCATTCAAAACAACGATCATTGACATCCTTTGCTGGTGATAGATTAGTAGTCGATGTCGGAATTGCTAATGGCAGCTTGATTAAATGCATGGTAGGTTTAAGTCCCTTTTCAACTATATTTTGCGCTAAACTAACTGCCTCTTTCCCAATTTCATAAGAATCAGTATGAGGATACAGATGATTTCCGAGAATGGCATCTGCCTCTCTGACCATAGATTCTGTGACATTGGCATGAAGATCAAGTGTCACCACAACTGGGATTTCATAGCCTACTATTTTACGGACTTCTTTCAGAAGATCACCCTCTAAATCTTCAGCTGTTTCCGTAACGCCTGCACCGTGCAAGGCAAGACATATGGCATCGTAATGTTTAGCATTTCGTATGCCATTTAACAGTTCTAGCTTTAGTGCTTCGTAAGCTTCCTTTGTTATGACTCCTGAGGGAGTAGCTGTTGCTGCAAAAGTGGGGATAACCTCGATTCCCAATTCTTCCGCCCGATCAATCATTCCCCCCATATAGTTCCGCACACGACGATGTTTAGTAATGATAGTCTCTCCTACATCCCAGCCCCATAATGAAAAAGCCTTCTTATCTGTTTTAACATTGGAAAAAGTATTCGTTTCATGCGCAATTTGCCCAATTACAATTCTCATACCATTCACCCCTGAATTTCCTTTGTTAATTGTTTACTGTTTACCTTTGGGAATTTTCGATAATGACAAGTAATACTTACTGCATTGCCATTTTCATCTCTGTGAATCTGCAATAGTTCACATAAATCATTAACTTGGGCCAAAAAGAGATTCTCACCGACAGGTTTGATCGGGTATACACTTCCCCGGTAGGTAAAAGTCAGTTTTTCATTTTCGATTCCGATTAATACCTTTGTGCCCTCATTTGACACATAATCTCCTACATATTTCTCTATGATTTCTAACGGTAAATCGACCTCTTCTAAGTCCATATGAGATGCGTTTGGATCTCTACCTTGAATATCATTTAGAGCTAACTCCATAATCCTTGATGCCGGAACGCCAGCTAGGTTTGTAAGGGTGACTCCTGTAATTCCCTCCTCTGGCAAAATACTCATTTGTGCCGCAATAGCCTTTAAATTCCCGCCATGCTCAACTAATTTTGTTCCAAAATAATCTTCTGTAATCATTAATCCATACCCATAAAATTTACCTGGCTGAATCTCAATTTGATGCTTCATCATTTCATTAACGCTAGATTCATTTAAAATCCTTTTGTCATTCACTACGCCGCCATTCCGAAAGATTTCTGCATATTTCAGCATATCTTTCGCAGTCGATTTTAAAAATCCGGCAGCCCTCATAGCAGGTGCGTCCCACCAAATAGGGGCCTCATACACCCGCTCTCTGTCATCAACTAATTCAATCGCATAACTCATTGACACATTGTCATCTGCTCCATACTCATCTATGGTGAAGAAACTCCGATTCATTCCGCATGGCTTTAAAATATGATCATATACATATTGTTCATACGATTTTCCGCTGACTCGTTCAATGATGCAGCCTAATAAGGCATAACTATCATTTGAATAGCTAAAATGTTTTCCCGGGTTCCCAAGCAGCTCTACATCCTCACTTGCAATAAAATCCATTAATTGCTCGTACGTATCGATATAATCTGCTTCCTTCTCATCCACTAATAAGCTTTTGTAGTCTTTGACTGAGGGATCAATTTCCATGGTTCTTTTCATAGCGTAATACAAGGTACTCAATGGAGGGATTCCAGCAGAATGTGTCATGAAATGATGGATGGTCATTTCTTTTACAGTACTAGAATCCTTAAGCCTAAATTCAGGCAAATATTGAATAACAGCATCATGAACATGTAACTTGCCTTGCTCTTGCAGCTGCATGATTGCTACACAGGTGAAGGATTTTGTAATGGATCCAATTCCAAAAACGGTATCTTCATTGATCGGATAACCATTCTCTACATTTCGAAATCCAAATGATTTCTGATAAAGAACTTCTCCATCTTTTGCGAGTGCTACTGATGTGCCTGGAATATGATACTCTTCTACAAGCTTTTGGGCTGTCTCTTCGAAACCTTGCAATGAATCTACCTTATTCATTTTTTTACCTCCTGTATAATTTATAAAAGTTAAAACCGTTTCAAAAAATTTTTCCGTTTCATCCACGTGAACATTATGGCTGCTATTTTCAAACACAATGAGTCTGCTGTTTGGAATAAGGGAAGCAATTTGTTCAGATTCTTCAACTGGGGTGATCCAATCATATCGGCCTGCCATAACCAAGGTTGGAACAAGAATAGTTTCTAATTCATCTCTAATATCAAAAGCACGCAGGAAATTTCCAAATCCTTCATTTAAAGCCTGATATGACCGATGTCCTAAAGCAGCAGCTTGAGGTTGAGTATCATTTGACTGTTTTCTAGAATAAAGAGGACCCATTACCTGATAATATTTCGCTACGTGATCCAAGGATTGAAACGCTCCATCCCATAGAACATTTGCTATTTCTTTTTGCTCCTCAGTACCATTCATTTCAACAAAATCCTTTGCTTTTTCTATAAAACTAGAGCTCGGTGATGTAGTCAGAAGAAGCAGACCATTCAGATTGTTCTGATATTTTATGGCATAGCTCATGGCTACCATCCCTCCATAAGAGTGCCCCAGTAAATAGATCTTTTTTAAACCTAAGTATTTTCTCAGTGCTTCGATGTCGTCTACATTATTTTCTATTGTGTAAGATTTTTGAGGACCACGATCAGAAAAGCCACTACCCCGGTTATCTATATAAACCAGCTGAATCGTTTCATTTAATTGGCTGAAATGGGGACGAAAACCTAGATGTGTACCACCAGGGCCACCATGCAAGACAAAACAAACGGGTTTGTCGACTAGTTTATCTCCTTCTTTTTTCCAACCTGTTCCATCAATATCAAAGAAAATTCTAGTTCCGTTAACATCTGCATACATAAAAATTCAACCTCACTTTTAAGAATTTTATAGGGTAAATCTTTATTTCGAGAATTTCTGAATTCGAATCATCAAATAAAACATATGCCTATTTATAAAATAGATGAATATTTTCATTCATTACTGACGTAAATCATTACGATGTGTGGTTGAAAATGGATGGTAAATTAGACTTCTTAGTGTATATTCTTGGGGCTAACTGCGAGTTTGTAAAAACTGAGAGGTTAGAAGTTAAAACTTCTTTTTTTAGAAGATAGGGAGCAAAAACTTTATTGTTAAATATATTAGCACATTTGATAATTATTGCAATAATTTTTTTAATCTTTCGACTATTTTCTTTCATCCTGGTCGCATATTTAAAAGGGGTAACAAAGCGTTACCCCTTTACTTTTTAGCCAACATACTCATGCTCGTCACCAAACGATTTAGTGTGTTTTCAATGCCTGCCCCACTCTACTTTATCCATGTGGAGTGGGGCAAAACCTGCTCATTTACCTTCTTCTCTTCAGGTTTACTACGTATTGGAAGTAGTCTGGACGATATACAGATTGCAAATATTCAACAGGTTCACCAATAGTTGATAGGGATAGTCGTTCCGTATAAAGAAGTGCGTCACCAATTGGGATGTTTAGAGTTCTTGCTTCATCACGGCTAGCATTTACGGCACTTACAATTTGCTTGGCTTCGTGCAATTGGATGTTTAGCTCTTGCTCAATGAATCGATAAGTTAAAATTTGATTGAGATCTTTTTGTTTACTAATCTCGATTCCAATTTCGATTGGAAAATAGGAATGTTCGATGGCAATAGGTTCACCATCGGCAAATCGAAGACGCCTAAGTTCCCAAACTTCACCTGTTCTTAACTGTTCTTTTATTTTATCTTCAGGATGATTATTGCGTCCTTTATACAGTACTTTTGCCCCATGTTGAACACCAGCAGCTTCGAATGATTCAGAGAAACCCATTAGTTCCCCAACCCAGTTTTCCGAGTTATTGCTTTTGAGAAAGGTCCCGCTTCCTCTTTTCCGATCTAAAAGGCCTTCATTAAGTAATGTTGTAAGAGCCGATCTAACAGTTACACGGCTTACTTGAAAGGTTTCAGCTAATTCATTTTCAGTTGGTAATTTTCCGTTTTCATCTACAATGGTTCCATTAAATAATTCTTTGCGGATATATTCCGTGAGCTGATAGTGCAAGGGAATAGGACTATTGTGATCTAAAATATTTTTTCCATCCCCTAAGCTGTGCTTATTATTAATAAGTATCACTCCAATCCTTCACTTCCAATAAAAGTTATAATGTTATGTCTTTTTATTTTCAAATTATACCATAGTAACAAAATTTAGTTATAGGCATCCAAATAAGAAAAAGAGGCTTCCTCCTAAACACAGCTGAATGTGTTTTCTTTACTCGGAGTCACGCCCCTGTTCATTTATATAAACTGCAAGTTGTTTATATCTTTTTTATAAAAATTTAAAAAATCATAGTCTATCTCCAAGCCAAGCCCTGGTCCATCTGGCACCTTTACCTTCCCATTCTTAACTGCAAACGGTTCTACAAATAACTTTTCGCGAAATGGATTCGGGTTAGCATCCATCTCAAGGATTACACCGCCAGGAATACTAGCTATAAAATGAAGGCTTGCGGTAAAGCAAATAGCTCCTCCAAGAAAATGAGGCGCATACGGAATATCCCAGCTGCTTGCCATTTCGACCATAACCTTACATTCCGATATCCCGCCATTTTTACTCAGGTCAGGCTGAATCAAATCGATAGCACCCATTTCTAACGCCTTTCGAACCTGCTCTCTTCCGTATATATTTTCTCCCGCGACAACGGACATGTCCGTTTTTTCTCTAATAAGTCTCAAACCTTCATAATCATCGCATTGGATCGGCTCTTCAACCCACATTAATTGAAAATCCTTGTATTGTCTTATGTTTTCCAAAGCTTCATTCCGGCTCCAGGCCTGGTTTGCATCTATCATGATATGCTGATTTTGATTCAGCATCTCTCCTAGTCTTTTTATATTTTGTAAATCAACCCTGCTGTTCTTCCCTACTTTTAATTTGTAATAGCGAATCCCCATCTCTTGATGTTTGGTTACCAATTCATCTAACAGAACCGGACCCAGACCACTTGCATAGACTTCAACTTCATCAGAAAGTTTGCCCCATAGCAGCTGATGAATAGGCAGCCCGTAATGTTTCCCAACTAAATCCCATAGAGCAATGTCCACTCCGCTTATCGCATGATACATCGGTCCAAGGGCTCCCCACTGCCTGCAAAGTACTGTTAGTTTACTATACAATTTTTGGTTTATTTTGCCGATATCTCTTGGATCTTCCCCCACTAACAAAGGGGCAATCCCATATTTTAATGTAGTAACTTTTTCAAAGACTCCCCAGGAAGGGAAGTTATTCCAAATCTCCCCCATCCCATATTCTCTCGTGTCTGTTTCAATTCGTACAAGTACATTAGTCCTTCTGTCCATTTCGCCAAAGGAGGTTTGCACTTTTCGTTCAAGTGGCATATCTATCACGATTGGTTCAACTTTCGCGATTTGCATATTAATCACACACCCCTAATAATTAGGCAAAAATTTTATAGACTGCTGCGCAATCCTCTTCACCATATCCTGCTTCACTTGCCTTCTTATAGTATTCAGAAGCAAGCGCGCTAAATGGAGCAATTTGCTTAAAGGCTTCTGCCATTCCAACTCCTAAACGAATATCTTTTAAAGCCAAGTTAATAGAAAACTTAGCATTAAAATCATTTTGAAGTATCATCGGTCCTCTTAACGTTAATTGATAAGAATCAGCTCCTGTATCAGCCAATAATTCTTGCAGCTGAGCAGGGTCCAGGCCGGCTTTTTCACCAAGACGCAATCCTTCAGCCAAAATAAGCATATTAGTCATACCTACTAAATTACTAATTAATTTAAATGCCGCAGATTGCTCTACATCCCCTAAATAGATAGCCTGGGAGCTAATTTTATTTAAAACATGTTTTGCCTGATCAAAAACTTCCTTTTTTCCGCCGACAAAAATAGGTTGAATGCCCTGCTCAGCTTGTGCTGGGCCTTTACCTAGCGGACACGCAAGAAAATGGACTCCATTTTCTTCAGCATGGTCACTAAGCAATCTAGCCGTTTTAGGATCGATGGTACTGACATCAGCTAGGATCGCTCCTTGTTTCATCTTGGTTAAAAGTGCATCCTTATCAATGAATAAATCTGTCAAATGGACTGGCAATGGCAGGCTTGTAAATAATAAATCAACACGGGAAGCCAAGTCGGCAGGATTATCAGCTGGAGAACCACCCACTTCTAAAACTTTATCCATTGCATTTGGATTGATATCGTACACATGAGTATCAAATCCTGCCCGAATCAAATTACGGGCCAATCCTCCACCCATTTTTCCTAAACCGATGAATCCGATTTTCATTGCAAATACCCCCTAATATGTTATAGACTCTTAGAATTTGCGTTGCCTAATCAAACCCTAAGAGTCTCATTAAAAAATCCTAAACTTCTGTTATTCTGGCTGAATTTGGCACATCATATTTAGCAGACTCACTTTCATGTTCAATATCAATACCATTTGGTTCCCACTTGATGATGAGCGTGCAAATTAAACCAAAGATAGGAACGATGGAGAAAAATAGGAATGTTTTGGCTAGCCCAAAAGCCGCAAGCGAAACTGGGAATAGGAAAAATCCAAGCATACTGCCGATTCGGCTTGCTCCTTCTGCAAAACCAGTTCCTAATCCTCGAAGTTCAGTTGGATAGGAAATAGTCGCCATTGTTTTACCTTGTGCACCTGGACCAAACGAGTGACCAAAAATAAATAGAGCAAGTGGGACAGAAGACCAAATGAAAGAGCTCTCATCATTTGCAATTCCAATAATTAAAAGGCTTGCAGCCACTAACATATAGCCCCATATGGCCACTTTTCTTAAGCCAAACTTTACTGAGGCATATGCTCCTGCAAAGCCCCCGAGTATCCCAAAAATATTGAATAAGATGGTTCCTGTTATGCTATTAATCATCCCTTCGCCTAATAAATATAGGGAAATGGTAGGTATATAGAATCCAACTGCAAAATACTGCATCGATTGTGTACCGGAAATGATCCCCGCTAAAATTGTCCGCATTTTATATCTGCCTTTAAAAATAACCGAGTATGGAATTTTGTGATTCAACTTTTGCTTTTTAGCTTCATTTGGATCTTTTTCAATGACTACCGAAATTTTGTAGGTTTTCTCTAAAACCTTTGCAGCTTCTTCTAGCGGCAAATTCTTCGCAGCCCACAACGGACTTTCACTCATTAGAATAAAGCGTAGGATAAGAACTATAAGGGCAAATAATGCTCCAAGGCCGACTGCCCATCTCCAAAGGTTTTCCTCCACACCCAACAAGAAAATAGGTAATACAACTAATCCCGTTCCGACTGTAGCAACATACCACATAGGCTGCCACATGTTGACATTCCGTCCTTTTTTCTTGGTGTTACTGTACTCGGCTATAAAGCTGAGTGCTACCGGTATGTCTAATCCAATCCCAATCCCCATTAGGAACCGAAAGATAACTAACCAAAAATAGTTAGGAGCTAATGCCGCACCAAGAGCTGCAAAGATAAGAAGCACTAAATCTAGCGTAAACATCTTCTTACGGCCAAAACGGTCGGTAAAATACCCCCCAATGATACCTCCTAGAAAAGCACCGACTGCCAATATTGAAGTAAGGAACCCTAATTCACTCGGACTTAAATCGAACTCTTCTTTTAATTGCCCCGTTCCTATTCCTAAACTGACCATATCGTAAGCATCAACAAAGATACCTCCAAGCGCAACGAGTATGACCAATAATCCGCCTTTTTTGACAGGATTATTATTTACATAATTAATAACATCTTCTGTAGAGCGAATTACTAATTTCTCCCTCATCTCATTCACACCCTTACATAATTTAAAAGCTCCCCTTTGATTACCTTGATCACCCAACAAGATGTAAGCGCTTCCTTAAAAATTTTCAAATCTCCCTCCTTTTCAGTTTTTTGGAATGCGTGAGTTTTGCTTGATATAAAGTTATAATGTTAGAACAAATAATACAATTGACAAAATTTTTTGTCAATGCGAAAAATGATTTTATAATTCTACTCATGACTATTGTACTATTCAATATACTTATAGAACTTTAAAATAGAAAAGTCATCATTGACACAATAATCGAATAACTTTACCATATATTTTAAGGAATTTGTTATAACAATATTACAAATATGGGGTGAAATTATGGAGAAGAAGATGTATATCGGAGGTCAATGGGTTCATTCTGTTACTGAAAAGACAAGTAATGTCACAAACCCTGCTACTGAAGAAGTAATTGGAGTGGTCCCTTCCGCCAGTAGAGAGGATGCCGCCATTGCCATAGATGCGGCAAATGAGGTTTTTGAAAGCTGGTCGAAAACAACTGCTTCAGAACGTTGTAACTATTTATTTAAAACCTCAGAGTTGCTGATTGAACGTGCAGATGAAATAGCTGAAATTCTTACTTTAGAACAAGGAAAACCCTTTGCCGAGGCAAAGGGAGAAGTACTTTTCGCTGCTGAATATTTTCGTTTATACAGTGAGGAAGCAAAAAGAATTTATGGTGAAACAATTCCTGCCCCAACTCCTAATAAACGTTTACTGGTAATCCGTCAGCCAATTGGAGTGGTAGCTGCCATAACTCCTTGGAATTTCCCAGCTTTAATGATTGCTAGAAAAATAGGACCCGCTTTAGCCGCCGGGTGTCCTGTTGTAGTAAAACCAGCTGAACAAACACCGCTAACGGCCATTGCCATTTTCGAAACGTTTGAAAAAGCCGGTTTCCCTGCTGGTGTAGTAAATTTAGTTACTGGAAAAGGCTCAAGACTCGGACCCGAGTTTTTAGAAAATCAAAAAGTGAAGAAAATTACGTTTACAGGCTCAACTGAGGTAGGCAAATATCTGGCTAAGGGTTCGGCAGATCAGATGAAAAGAATCTCTTTAGAGCTTGGAGGTCATGCCCCATTCATTGTGTTTGAGGATGCCGATTTAGATAAAGCAGTCGAAGCTTGTATTATCAGCAAGTTCCGTAATGCCGGGCAAACATGTATTTGTTCCAACCGAATTTATGTTCAAGACTCTATTATGAAAGCGTTCTCAGACAAATTAGCAGAGCGTGTTCAGTCACTTAAGTTAGGAAATGGATTTGAAAAAGGCGTGGATATCGGTCCGTTAATTGATAGAAATGCTCTAGAAAAAGTTCAGGAGCATGTGGAGGATGCCTTAAACAAAGGGGCAAAATTAGTAACAGGCGGTTCCGTTTGGAACAGGGACGGCCTGGCAGGGTCATTCTTCGCACCTACCATCCTGACAAATGTAGATGATTCTATGCTCATATGCCATGAGGAAACATTTGGTCCCGTAGCTCCGCTTTTATCATTTTCAACGGAAGAAGAGGTTATTAAAAAAGCCAACAACTCCAGCTATGGGCTTGCTTCTTATGTCTTTACGAGAGATTTAGGAAAAGCATTTAGAGTTTCTGAAAATCTTGAGTATGGAATGGTAGGTGTGAATGATCCACTTCCAACCGTTGCTCAATCCCTATTTATTGGCTGGAAGGAAAGTGGATTAGGATACGAAGGCGGTAAGTACGGTATGGATCAATATTTAGAAATGAAATACATTTCAATGGTTTTAAATGATTAAACCCCTGAGTTGCGCTAATTGAAGAGGAACGGAAACGTATGCTTGATGTACAATAGCCTTCCTTTTTCTTTTTGTCGGCTTACTTTCCGGAACAATTGACTATGATTATTGGAGAGGAGGAGGATTTATCTTTGTCCCCGCTCTTCTGATGATATTAAAATTATTAGGACGCGTTCTCCTTTTTTTAGGTGGGCGTGTCTCTTTTTATGCCTATTCCGATTTGGAAATAAATTTTCCAATAGTACCAATATTAACCACATTCTATTATAATAGGGATAAAATACCTAATAATTGATAGATTTCACCTAAGGAGACCAAAATGAGTTTAATAAAAAATATCATTACTTTCGGAGCATCCGGGAGAATTGAAAGGAAAATCGAAGAGTTTGAAGACTTACAATACGAGTATCAATCACTCTATCAAGAAATGGAAAGTAAAAGGGGTACGGTCAATCAAACCTTAGAAAAGGTAATCGAAATAAAAATACAATCCGTGAAATCCCTTAAAAAAATCAGTAAGATTTCCAATAATTTAAAAGGAAAAGACAGAGAATTTTCTTTTAAAGGTCTAGGCAATGAAATAGAATCTGTTAGTTTTGATCAAATAAATTCTACTATTTCGGCTGGGGAAATGGCGATGAATGCTACAAAGGGAATCTCTTCTGGAGTAGGAACGGCAGCTGGCGCATGGGCTCTTGTTTCCACATTCGGAACTGCTTCAACCGGGACTGCTATTGCAGGGTTGTCAGGTGCAGCAGCTACGAATGCAACCTTGGCATGGTTTGGAGGAGGAGCAACTGCCGTTGGAGGTGGTGGCATGGCAGCAGGATCTGCTGTAATCGGCGGATTAGTTGTTATCCCCGCTCTTGCTTTGACTGGTATTTTTTCGCATGTACAAGCCAATAAAAAAATAAATGAGATTGAAAAGGATATGGTTAAATTTGTTAAGGTGTTGGATCAAATTCGAGAAAATCTACTAAAATTAGATTTGATAGAAAAACGATCCAAAGAATTAATAATCTCATTGGAAAAATCAACTCGGGTTTTCGACCAAGAGTTTCAAAAAGTATATAAAGAAATTTATAAAGTACCTGTCCTATCAAGATTTATTAAATGGGTTAGAAAAAATGTTTTTAGAGGAAATTACTTTTCGAAAAAAGACTACCAACAGATTGCATACATTGGCGGGGTTGCTAGTGATTTTGCCATTTTAATTGACACAAAAGTCTTCGAAGAATAGGAGCTGCTACTCATGCTTGATAAATTATTTTCAAAGAAAGATTCTGGTAAAGTTTTAGAAAAATTAAATGAGGTCTCGGAAATTCTGCCAGCAGCGGATGTATTAGATTTTTTTGAAAAGCTGACAGATGCTTACAAAGAATCAAAAATGAACGAACGCGAATTAGCGAAAATCGAAGCACAAAAATCCATACTTTTAACAGAAATTGAGAAGAAATACGAGCTCTATCACAAAGTATTTGATCGAATTTTTGATGAAAGAAGTTCAGCCATTAATAAGTCATTTGAGATTATTGATAAGGGAATAAAAGATGGAGATAAGAATTTAATCAGTATGGGAATGCAAGGATTAAGCAAAATTGTTTCTTCCAGCCCTTTTGCTAACATCCAGCAGTTAACCGACTTAATTGAGGGTAATAAAACGATTGAAATTTAATACGGGGAGAAGTGAATAAGAAGGTGTGCTCACCTAATACGAGAGTTTGTGCCATGTACTTGAATATGAACCCGAAGAAAACAAATCTGCTGCAAGTACCGTTTTGAGAAAAAGGCTTGGAATTCATGTAGCCAGTTGCAGAAAAATTATTAATGAAAACAAAAAGTAATTTAGGATCCACCCGAGACAAATCGTCTCGGGCTTTTATATCGGAAAAATTCCGGCCGTTCCAATACCTGTAAGGTATAACAAATACTCCCCATCCGTGTCCCTAGTCAGCCGATATACTCACTACAGTAACCAACGACTCCCCCGGCTCGACCACCGGAATATCGTCTATATGATTAAAATCACCCATCTTCCCCATCCACGGCTCCACGCAAAGAAAGTCCTTCCCAATCTCAGACCACAAAACAATATGCTTGAACTCCTCCCCGTACTTCAACGTTACTTTCTTTTCAATTTCTGCCAACGGAAAGGACACCACATTTCCTTTTGGATCTAAAATTAAAAAGGCTTCTTTTTTAGTGCTTAGATCCAGTTCAGGCTGATAGGGCTTTACCTGGCCATCGTTGTAATCCAGATATTGCGTCGCTTCGAGATTATACATGATTGATTTCCGGCTAGTTTTAAAATAAGGATGAAACCCCGCATACATCGGCATCGGTTCATCCGAACGGTTTACGTATTCTTGCAGGATAGTTAATTGCTTTCCTTTTAGTTGATATGTGTAAAGGATGTCAAAATCAAAAGGATATACCTATCTCGTTTCCTCATTGCTTGATAGTTTGAGGGTGATGGATGCCCTCCCCTCAGTTTGCTGTCCAACAACTTCCCAAGCCATGTTTCTAGCGAATCCGTGATTCTTCATTTGATAAGTTTTACCTTTACAAGTGTATTCTCCATTTTCCAATGCTCCGCAGATCGGGAAAAGAATAGGAATCCCGCCTCTAACATTGGCTTCTGGATTTAATAAAGTTTCTTCATTTAAATAAAGAATTTCTTCACCATCAACTTGAAAGCCAATAATAATGCCCCCGCGTTCAGGGACGACCTTCAGTGATGAAACCTCATCATCATTTAATTGATAAACCGTATAATCCCCTAATTGCGATTGAGTAATCTTATACAAATTTATAACCTCCAGAATTTTTACTATAAGTATAAGTTTTTCCACTCGGATTTTAAACAAACGTTTGTTTAATGAAACAAAGGGACGGTTCTCTTGTGTTCCAAAAATAATATAAAGAGTGCCGTTGGGTTTAGACCACATCCACTCATTGAGGTTTTTATAAAAAAGGGCCCCTTATTCCCCCGGGACCCCTCCTTCTCCTTTTATTTTTCACTCAAAACTGTTTTGGCAATACTAGCATCCAATTCCTCAAAATCATAATAACGAATAGTCTCGTATAATTCTTTACGAGTTTGCATTTTATTAAGGAAGTCCCTTTGCGTTCCTTTGTCATAAATTTCTCTATACACATTTTCTATGGCCTTAGCAGCCACGCGTAGAGATGTCACTGGATAGATGACCATACTATATCCGAATTGTTCAAATTCATCCGCACTATAATACGGGGTCTTACCGAATTCAGTCATATTCGCGAGCAGCGGAGCGTTTACCATGCTTTTCATCGTTAAAAATTCTTCCTCTGTCGTTAATGCTTCGGGAAAAATGGCATCAGCTCCGGCTTCAATATACAGATTGGCCCTCTCCAATGCTTGGTCAATCCCTTCAACTCCAGCTGCATCAGTCCTCGCAACCACTATTAGTGACGGGGCTACCTCTTTGATCACTTTTATTTTTTGCATCATTTCTTCTGGCGCCACCAGCTTCTTCCCATTCAGATGCCCACATTTCTTTGGCAGTTCCTGGTCTTCTATCTGAACCGCCGCTACTCTAGCCTCAACCATTTCCCTTGCAGTCCGGGCAGTATTCAAAATACCGCCAAAACCGGTATCGATATCAACAAGCACCGGCAAATCAGTTGCCCGGATCAGATCCTTGGCCCGAACTGTCAGCTCTTCAGATGTCACCATCCCTAAATCAGGGAGCCCTCGGCTTGCCGTATAGGCAGCGCCAGACAGATACAAGGCCTCAAACCCAGCTTTTTTCGCAAGCAGGGCACTCATCCCATCATGTGCACCCGGCAGCCTAAAAATTGATGACCCTAACATTTTTTCACGAAAAACCGAAGCCAGTTCTGCTTGACTTCGTTCCTTATCTACCATCCACGGCATCCTATCACCTCATCAAGTCATCTATATCACTAGCATTGACATAAAATCATGTACTTTTGTTTGCAATAATTCATCCGAATCTGAGCATAAATCATAAATTTCTTTTACCCGCTTTTGCGGAAAACGGGTTTCTAAATTACTGATAAACTTTCTTTTCAATAGCGGGATTCCTTCATCTCTTCTAAAACGATGTCCAAGCGGAAATTCTCTTACCACGTTTTCAGTTGAGGTTCCATCCTTAAAAAAGACCTGTACGGCATTCGCAATGGAGCGTTTATTCGGATCTAAGTAATCCTCACTGTACTGTTTATCTTCAACAACCTCCATTTTTTCACGCAAAGCATCGATCCTTGGATCCCTGGCTGTTTCATCCTCATAATGATCGACTGTTATGTTTCCGAACAATAGACCAATGGCTGTTATATATTGGATGCAATGATCCCGGTCAGCTGGGTTTTGCAGCGGTCCCTTTTTGTCAATGATACGGATTGCTGATTCATGGGATGTAATGACTATTTTATAAATCTCATCTAGGCGACCGGCGACCGGCGGGTGAAGCTCAACCGCACACTCTGCTGCTGTTTGGCCATGGAACTCAGCAGGGTATGAAATTTTAAATAAAATATTTTCAATGACATACGATTGCAATGGTCTGCTTAAAGTGATTTCTTTTCCTCCGAATAAAACATCTTGGAAGCCCCAGTTTGGTGCGGATAATGCGGTCTTATAACCCATTTCCCCATTGACGGCCATCATGGCAAGCCTCACACCACGGCTTGTTGCGTCCCCTGCTGCCCATGACTTGCGTGAGCCTGTATTTGGAAAATGACGATAGGTCCTCAAGCTGGAATTATCGACCCACGCATTCGAAACGGCATTCATAATCTCTTCTTTTGTTCCATCAAACATCGCCGCCACGACAGCGGTTGTTGCAATTTTTACAAACAGAACGTGATCGAGACCTCTTCGATTCAAACTATTGGTTAAAGCTAAAATACCTTGAATCTCATGGGCTTTCACGATCGCTTCCAGTACCGTATCCATCGTAAGCGGTTCTTTTCCTTCCGCTATCCGTTTACGGCTCAAATAATCGGCCGCCGCTAAGATACCGCCCAAGTTATCAGACGGATGTCCCCACTCAGCCGCTAACCATGTATCGTTATAGTCAAGCCAGCGGATGGCACAGCCAATATTAAAAGCAGCATGTACTGGATCTAATTCAAATTGAGTTCCAGGCACTCTGCTGCCATTAGGAACGATCGTACCTGGTACAATTGGACCTAAATGCTTCGTACATTCGGGGTACCTTAATGCCAGGAAACCGCAGCCAAGCGTATCCATCAAAACATATCTGGCTGTGTCTAACGCCAGTTCACTATCAACACGGTAATTTAGTACATAATCAGCAATCGTTTCGATTACCTCATCCGTTTTTTGTTCTGTATCTGATTTTATATGTTGCATGATTAAATCCTTCCTTTCTATCAGCTTATAAATTCTGATTGAGTGGTACTTCGATTTCTTTTTTTCTTCTATTTTTTATGATTGGGACAATGAACGAAAGAAACGCGACGACTAGCAGTGTCAAGGCAATAGGTTTTTGAACAAAGATCAGCAAACTGCCATTTGATATCGTTAATGCCTGCCGCAGCGATTGTTCCATCATGCCTCCAAGAATAAAGGCTAAAAGCATAGGCGCTGCCGGAAACTTAAAATACGCCATAAAATAGCCCAAAATCCCAAATAACACGAGTAAATATAAATCAAAGGTCCGGAAGCTAATGCCATATACCCCGATTAAACAAAAAACAATGACGAGTGAAATCAGCATCGGACGCGGTATTTTTAAAATCCTGGAGATATAAGGAATCAACGGGAGATTCAAAATCAATAGAATGATATTCCCAATATACATACTGGCAATGACTCCCCAAAATACATCCGGGTGGTCATTCATAAGTAAAGGACCCGGCTGTACTCCTAGAACAATTAAGGCACCAAGCATTACGGCGGTTGTCCCTGAACCCGGAATCCCTAAACTTAGCAATGGTACAAACGCACCGCTTGAAGCACCATTATTGGCCGCTTCAGGAGCAGCTAAGCCCGCTACAGAGCCTTTTCCAAATTCCTCAGGCTTCTTTGAAAGCTTTTTTTCGGATATATAGCCTAAAAAGGAGGCAATCGTTCCGCCAGCACCTGGGAGCACGCCTATTAAAAATCCAAGAACAGACTGTCTCCCCATTGGACCAGCCATTTCTTTATAATCCTGTTTCGATAAACGAAGACTCCCCAGTTTATTGGAAAAGCTTCCTTTTTCTTTTCGTTCAAAAATGAGAGTACTTACCTCAGCCAAGGCGAATAAGCCTAGGGCGATAACTAGAAAATCTATACCTTCTAGCAAGTTTATATTTCCGAAAGTAAATCGGGTCGTTCCCGTTTGAGCATCTATTCCAATTGTTGCAATCATAAACCCGACTGTTGCTGATATTAATGCTTTTACGGTAGAACCTTCTGAAAAACTGGAAACGGTCATTAATCCCATAAGCATTAAGGCAAAATATTCTGCAGGCCCAAAGGATATCGCCAAATTGGCAAGGGCCGGTGCAAAGAAAGTCAGAAGGATGACACTTACGGTTCCTCCAACAAAGGAGGCAATGGCAGCAATCGCCAATGCTTTTCCTGCTTTCCCCTGCTTGGCCATTGGGTATCCGTCAAAGGTCGTTGGAACGGACATAGATTCACCAGGTGCATTCAAAAGAATGGAAGAGGCTGCTCCTCCATAAGCCGCGCCGTAGTATACCCCAGCCATTAAAAGAAGAGCCATGGCAGGATCCATCCCATAGGTGATGGGAATCATGACAGCAATTGCCGTAATGGGTCCTAATCCCGGTATCATTCCAATCAGTGTTCCGACAATTGCACCAAGAAAAACAAATAATAAACCTTGCAGACTAAAAGCAACCTGAAAACCGGTTAGTATTCCATTAAAAATATCCATTTCGCCTCCCCCTTTCTAGAATGGCAGGATTCCTTTTGGTAGCTGAATTTGTAAAAACGCATTAAACAATAGATAGATAAATAGAGGGACAGAAAGGGACACGATTACATTACTTAGCCATTTCTTGTATCCTAGGTACCAGGAATTTATAAATATAAACAGGGCAGTTGTAAGGAAAAAGCCCAACATTTCAAGCAGAATAATATATACTAAAACAAACCCCATAACTGTCAGAATAACTTTCACTTCACCATTTGGAAGTTTGGTATCCCTTTTGTGATTATCTTTTTGAAAAAATAACACGAATGACAGAAATAACAGGATTAAGCTAAGCGTTATCGGTACCACATCTGAATCCACCGGAACATATGGGTATGCAGGCAAACGGAAGCTTAACACTAAATAGCCGATTGCGATGATCCCTAAAATGAGAGAGATTGTTCTATTCGCTGAATTTAACATATAAATCACCACCTTAGATAAAGGAGCCAATGGTAACTTCATTGGCTCCCTTGTAATTGCTATTTTCCTAGCCCCAGCTCGTCTAAAAGCGCCTTCATAGCATCGCTTTCTTCTGCCAGGAATTTCACATACTCCTCATGATTCATATACATCTCAGACCATCCGTATTGTTTGCGGATTTCAGCCCAAGCTTCAGAATCATTTAGTTCTTTAAATTTCTCTTCATAGTAAGCCAATGCCGCCTCATCCATATCTGGCGGTCCAAAGAAGCCCCTCCAGTTAATAAATGTTGCATCAATTCCTTGTTCCTTAACAGTAGGAAAGTCTTCTAGAACTTCACCCTGTAATCGTTCTTCAGATGTAACCCCGAGAACTTTAATTTTTCCAGCTTTCACTTGTTCAACTGTTTCAGCCACTCCAGTCGAATACACTTGAACATTGCCATTAAGCAGCTGTGTCAGGGCACCTCCGTCTTGGTCGGACACATACTTAATCTTTGTGATATCGACACCGGCTGCCTTCGCAACTTTTACAAATTGGATATGGTCCATACTTCCTGGAGCTGAAGCACCAACTACAGAAATACTAGACGGATCCTTTTTCATATCTTCAAGTAATTCATTTAAATTATTCCATTTAGCATCTGCACGAACTGCGATTGCGGCATAATCGGCAATCAAATTGGCAATCGGTGTAAAATCCTTAAAGTCAAACTCGGACTGTCCATTGAGCGGTACTAAAAGCATCGGTGGTGAAGTGACAAACAAATTATAAGGACTGTCTTTTAAGGAGTGAATATAGGCCCAAGCTACCGCACCACCACCGCCTGGTTTATTCACGACTCCAATTCCCTGATCAATGATTCCCTCTTCTTCAAACACTTTAGCAGCCATCCGTGCAGTAGTATCCCATCCTCCCCCAGCTCCTGCTGGTGCTACGAGTTCAATTGGCTTTTCAGGTTCCCAGCTGCCGCCTGACCCATTGCCGCTAGTCGTGTCACTTGAACAAGCAGTAATGAATAACAACATAAAAACAGAAAAAACGGTTACTATTTTTTTCATAAAGTCCCTCCCCTTTTAAATAAATAGTTAAAAGGAAATAGATTCCTTGTGAAGAAATCATACAAACTTTACGCAGAAATGTAACCGTTTTCAAAATAAGGCAAATAAAGTCCTTTTTGCGCATTTTGTTCATTTTGTTCACAGCTTCATAGAAGTGCAGTGTGTTTATACTGGTTGCACGATCCGATATTTTCTCTCCGGTCTTCCTACAATTCCATATTCCAGCTCAGCTGTTCCTTCTCCTGTAGAAATTAAATACTCCAAATACCTCCTAGCCGTTGTTCGGGAAGCTCCCAGCTTTTCACCCATTTCTTCTGCTGATATTCCATTATCAACAGTTTTCATAATGTCGATTACCTTTTGCAAGGTTAACGGATCAATCCCCTTTGGCACTTCATCATTTGGCTTGACCGACGTTCTCGAATATCCCACAAGCATATCAATGACTTTTTGATCCATTTCAGTGCAGTTGTTTAATAACTTTCTTCTTTTTTTGTAGTTTTCAATCGTTACAGTAAACCTTTCTAATGAGACAGGTTTAATAATATAGTCAATCACGCCATTTCTTAAAGATGTTTCGACGAGTTCTTTTTCTGTTGCAGCTGTAATCATAATGACATCGATTTGGGGAAAATCCCTTCTAATGATATGCAACAAATCAGTGCCTAGCTTGTCCTGCATATAAATGTCAAGGAGCAGTAATTCTACTTCTTTTTCTTTTAGAAGTTTAAGTGTTTCTTCTCCTGTTAATGTTTTTCCAACCACTTGTACCCCATCGGTTTTCAAAAGAAACCGTTCATGAATGGATGCTACTCTAAAATCATCTTCTGCAATCGCAACTTTTATCAAACCTCTTTCACCCCTAACTAACATGCTTGACTTGTTTTGGTATAAATACAGAAAAAACAGCTCCGCCTTCTGGCTGGTTGTGCAGTTCGATGGTTCCATTCAATTCAGCTACAACCTGTTTCACAATCGCCAACCCAAATCCTCTGTCTTTTCCTTTTTTCTTTGAAACCCCTTTTTCAAAAATATCAGGCTGGTTCTCAAAATCTATGCCTTTACCTGTATCGGCTATTTCAAACACAATATCATGACCGATATCTGTGGCAAAAAAGGTCACTTCTTTCTTTGGACTTTTCATGACCTCCTCAAATGCATTATCAATCAGATTACCTAAAATCGTAATCAATTTAGAAATATCAATATGCTTTGGCAGCGGTTTCAAAAAACTGTTAGGGTCAATGATAAAAGTGATTTTATGTTCGGACGCCTTCCCTAATTTTCCTAGTAAAATAGCCTGTACCTTATGATCCTGTATCTGCTCTGATAAAATACGGTTCTGAATTTGGTTAAAGCTTGATTCTGCTTGAATAAATTCAATTGCCTCTTCATATTCACCTAATTGGAGCAGCCCGGATATCGCATATAATTTATTCGTGTATTCATGGGTCTGGGCTCTTAAGTCCTCCGAATACTTTCTTACCTCAGACAATGTATTAATCATTTCCGTAACTTCTGTTTTATCTCTAAAACTAGCAACCACTCCAACTACCTTATCTTTTTCAAGAATCGGTGTGCGATTGACAATGACGACCCGATCCCTTAGGATCATTTCCTGATCACTTTCATAGATTCCTGACTCTAATACTCTATACATTTCTGTATTTGGAATTACTTTTTCTATTGGCTGATTGATTGGATTGTCCGATATGCCTAACATATTTCTGGCAGTATGATTCATCATCGTGATTATACCCTTGTCATCAACCGCTATAATTCCTTCTTTAATAGAATGTAAGATGGCATTCCGTTCTCTATACAGAGAAGCAATCTGGCGGGGCTCTAATCCAAGAGTATCTTTTCGGATATTTCTTGCAAGCAAGATACCGCCTCCAATTCCTAGTACTAACACTAAGAGAGCGATCAGGCTAAAGTTAATAAGTTTATTAAAAATGACGGCCTGAATGTCCTCAAGCATAAAACCAACAGATACAATTCCAATGATGTTGCCTTCCTGATCAAAAATTGGCGCTTTTCCGCGAAGGGCAGGTCCTAAAGAACCAACCGCCTTTGAAATATAAGATTCACCGTGAATTAAGGCGGAATCATTGTCTCCCCCCACCATTTTTTTACCGATTTTCCATGGCTGGGGGTGCGAATAGCGAATACTATCCTTATTTCCGACGACAATATATTCAGCACCAACCTCTTTCCGGATTTTCTCTGCAATAGGCTGAATGACATCTGCAGGATTATCTAATTCAAAAGCCTCTTTTATACCCGGCATTAAAGAAACAGTAGTGGCAACCTGTAAAGCTAGCTGTCCCATATGCTGTTCTGTCTGCTTTGTCTCAAAATACGAATAAATTCCCGTCAACAAGATAATGACAAATAATAATAAAGAAATAATAAGCACAAGAAGTTTAGTTTGCAATGAGACTCTAATCGCTTCACAGCCCCTTTCCGCTAACCCAAATTAGTAGTTTATTATGTATATTTTATGCAGAATAGTCTGAATTATCAAGGAAGGGAAACAATGGCGCGAAACAACGAAACAAGGGGACGGTTCTTCTGTTTCATGGAGTGAAACAGAAGAACCGTCCCCTTGTTTTATTGTATATCCAGCGTTTCCACAAAAGAGACGAACGCTTTTACGATGTTTAAGTCTAATGACTCGTCATGATAAAACATCCACGTTTTTCGTACGATGGGTTCGCCGTTTTTATCACATAATTTAATTTTGTAAATCTCATCCATCCCATTTAAGGTCATACTCGGCACGATTGCATACCCAAGACCATTGGCTACCATCTCTTTACAAGTATCAATCTGATCGACCTCCATTGTTACCATCGGAGGTTTTGAGAAATTTTCTGACCACCAGTTATCAACTAATGCCTTTAGCAAGT
This sequence comes from Bacillus litorisediminis, assembly GCF_022808645.1. Classification (GTDB taxonomy): domain Bacteria; phylum Bacillota; class Bacilli; order Bacillales; family JC228; genus Bacillus_BF; species Bacillus_BF litorisediminis. The sequence goes on along the minus strand of NZ_JAKZKT010000011.1, from coordinate 81,323 downwards.
GATCAGTTTTATAATTAATCCTTGGGAGATAAGGAAGCTCTTCAACCTTGATTTCTTTTATTGAAGCGATACACAGATGTTCCTCAAATAAAAATTGCTGAGGTCCCTGCCAATGATAATCACCGCGAACAAACGCAATATGCACATCCTTTTTATAAAGTGCATTCAACATATCTCTGCTCCACCCAGTCATTACCTGAAATTCAACATTTGGGTACTGATTTTTAAAAAGACGCAAAATCCTGGGCAGTTTATACTTAGTAAAAAAACTAGAAACCCCCAGCTTTAAGGTCCCGACTACATCGTTGTCCATATTGGCTAATTTTTCCTTTATCTCTTGAAGTTTTTTTAGAACCTCGTCTGCGCATTTAGCTAAATATTCGCCTTGAGGGGTAAAATGAACTCCCCTTCTGCCTCTGTTTACCATTTGAATGCCAAACTCTTTTTCAATTTGTTTGATGCGATTGGTTAGAGCAGGCTGTGATATATACAAGCTTTGCGCTGTCTTTGTAATATTTTTATGCTTAAATAAAAGCTTTACAATCTCCCAATCCTGGCTTCTCATGACCGACTCCTTATTTTAGATATTCATTTTATTTATGGCTGATTATCGATTTAGAGTATTTTACTTATAGTTGTATGTATATTACTGTTTACATAGACAGTTGGCAATAAGCATTTCGGATGAACAGGTTTAAAGTGCTTCTAAGTGAGGGGTCAGACATGTTATTGTGGAAAGTCATCATCATCACAGCTGGATTCCAAACGATCATGAATCTTACGAGGCCGATTATTACTTTATATGCGTTAGATATGGGCGCATCGACATTAGATATTGGATTTTTAACAGCGGCATATGCATTTTTTCCATTACTATTTGCGATCCATGCAGGCAGAGTTGCGGATCATGCAGGAGACCGGCTCCCGACCTTTTTAGGGCTGATTGGAATTTCAATCGGAATGGCAATCCCTTATCTTTTTCCGACCATTGCTGCACTTTACGCATCTCAATTTATTGTAGGGATCGCCAATGTTTTTATAACCGTTTCTCTCCAAAATATTTTAGGTAACTCAGCATCGGACCAAAATCGTGATTATTACTTTAGTATGTATGCATTGGCCGTTGCGATTGGAGCTTTAATCGGACCCGTGATCGGCGGATATCTTGCAGAGTATATATCCTATTCTTCTGCTTTTTTCGTTTCTATCATTATTAATTTCTTACCAATCGTTTTGTCGCTTTTTATCCCGGTGATTAAGAAACAAAAGGATATTGGTAGAGTCAAAATATCTTCTTCGCTCAGCTTATTAAAAATGCCAATTCTGCGAAAAGCATTACTCACAAGTGCGCTTGTTTTATATTCAAAGGACATATTTGTGGCCTACTTCCCGCTTTTCGCTAAACATAATGATATTTCCGAATCTGCGATCGGCTGGATTATTGCTACTCAAGGGTTAGCTACAATTGCCATTCGTTTATTCCTAACAAAACTTATTTATACGTTTGGAAGAGACATTGTCCTGCTGGCATCTGTATGTATTGCAGGTATCGCTTTTCTATTAGTCCCATTAACGAGCAATGTTCTTCTGTATTTTATATTAAGTGGCCTGATGGGACTGGGATTAGGCTGTGGCCAGCCGCTATCAATGGCAACGACCTATAACGCCTCCCCCATATCGCGCACAGGTGAAGTACTTGGACTGCGTCTAGCAGGCAATCGCTTATCCCAATTGATCGCACCGGTATTTTTCGGATTGGTCGGTACCTGGGCAGGCGTCATTTCAGTATTTTACATCAGCGGCACCCTCCTCCTTGGCGGCATATTTGTGATTAGACCAAGGAAACAGGGGGACGGTTCTTCCGTTTCAAAAGTAGAGAACGAGAAGACTGAAATTTAACGAGGATTTTTAAAATAGAAACATTGGTCATAACCACCCGTGAAACGGGTGGTTTGTTCTGCGGCTAAAAGCCTTCGTTACTGGCCAGGCCCTGCAAGGGGCTCTGAATAGTTCGCCAACCGCACTACTTTTCCGGCTAACCCTAAAAGGGGTTCTCCTATCTCTTTTTGTTTCTTCTCCTGTAAACGGATCTATAAATTCTTCCATACTTAATTGGTCTGCGACTATATCATCTTGTATTTGATTTCGAATGTACTCTTCAATTACTTTCTTATTTCTCCCTACTGTATCTACATAGAAACCTCTACACCAAAATTTTCTGTTGCCATACGGATATTTTAAATGTGCATGTCTATCAAATATCATTAAGCTATTTTTACCTTTTAAATACCCCACGAATAATAAAACACTTATTTTTGGCGGGATACACACCAGCATATGGATATGATCTTTACATGCTGCTGCTTCAATAATTTTTACACCTTTTCTTTCACATAACTGTCTTAGAATCGTTCCAATATCTTGTTTTATCTTTCCGTATTTGATTTGTCTTCTATATTTTGGTGCAAAGACTATGTGATACTTACAATTCCATTTAGTATGTGCTAAACTGTTTATGTCAGATGACATAAGGGCCCCTCCTTGTTACATAAATTTGGTTGGCGAACCAAAATTTATTGTAACACCAGGAGTGGGCTTTTTTTAATACATCGCTATAAGCTATCCGGAACCATGCGCCTAGCGTATGGTTTTCATTTATACAAAAAGATCAGGTGCTGCCTGCACCTGACCTTCTATTAAACATCGTGAAACAGGAGAACCGTCCCCTCGTTTCATTTTTAAATATGTGCTTTTATAAATTTAATACACTCTTCCGCAATCAGCTCTTTGTCATTGTCTAAGGTTGCAACATGGTAACTGTTTTTCAGCTGAACGATTGCTTTATCTGGCGAGGAAATAGTTTCATAGACTTCCTTCGAATTTTCAGGTGGCACGACATGATCAATATCCGATACAAATATGAGTGTTGGGACTGTAACCTTTCTTAAATCTCTTCGTACAAGTTCCATCAATGAAAGCAAATCTCCCATTGATTTGATTGGTGTTAGAGGGTATGCCAGCTCTTTCACGCCCTCTTTTTTGATATCTGAACCAATCCCTTCTAGAAAACGTTTATCCGTATTACGGAAGCTTTCATAGTTTTGTTTTAATTCAGGCATGTCAATAGCTGCATTTATCGGCATAATGCCTGCGAGTTCCGGGTGATTTTCCCCCAGATATAAAGTTAAGGTGCCACCCATTGATAATCCTGCAACGAAAATAGTTTGACAGGTTTCTTTTAATTTTTCCAGTCCCGCTTCTACATCAGCTATCCAGTTTTGAAAGCTAGATTGTTCCATATCTTCTGGATCGGTTCCATGTCCTGTTAATCTAGGTCCGTATACGGTATATCCCTGCTCGGCAATCCGCTGGCCCAAATAACGCATACTTTGGGTAGAACCAGTGAATCCATGACTAATTAAAACACCAATTTCGTTTCCGGGATAAAAAAACTCCTCTGCTTCTGGTAAAACAGCATAATTTTCCGTCATATCAACACTACCTTTCTAAGTATTCTGACAATATTATATTACATTTTGATTGTCTCTATTAAACAATAATAAAGATCTAACAAAGCACCCTTTTTTGGCGGATATAAAAAAGACCAGATGCTGTACACACCTGATCTTTATAAGATACACCTGAAACGAGAGAATCGAAAAACTCTTTAATGCATTAGCATTTTAGCCGAGAAGGCGGTCTGCATACCCTATTATGCTGTCTTCTCCTTCCTCTGCAGGAGCACTGCACCTATAACAATGACACCCTTAAATGCTTCTCTTAAGAACGGTGGGACTCCAAACAAATTCAGTAAATTATTCATAACAGCTATGATGAGCATACCGTAGACGGTTCCGAGGATGAATCCTCTTCCTCCGGCCATGCTGGTTCCGCCGACGACTGCCGCGGCAATGGCGTCCATTTCCATTCCCCGACCGGCGTTTGAATAGTCCATTGAACCGATACGGGAAACCTGAATGATAGCGGCAATTGAAACGAGAAGACCCATCAAAGCATAGACACGAAGCTTTACTTTTTCCACATTAACACCGGAAAGCTTCGCAGCTCTTTCATTCGATCCGACCGCAATAATCTGTCTTCCAAAAGTGGTTCTCTTGGACACATAGTAAAGGATATAGGCAATAACCGCCCAATAGATGATCGGCATGATCATATAATTGCCAATTTTAAAACTAGAAATCTGCAAAAACTCCATTGGCAATGTTGTATTGTATCCTTGTGTGAAATGCTGGGTCACACTTCGGAAAATCATCATCGCTCCTAATGTCGCAATGAACGGTGGGACTTTTCCTTTAGTGATCGATAAACCGATTAGCGAGCCTAACAGATAACCGAGTATGAGAACCAAAATAACCGTCAGAACGATGGCTGGAACTCCAGTCATTCCCATTGCACCCAAGATACCTTGAGTGCCCGTATCAAGCAAGTACATCGCAAAAGCACCTGTAATAACCAATGTGGAACCGACCGCTAAGTCAATTCCGCCGGTCATAATAACAAAAGTCATACCTAGTGCAACAATCCCGACGCCTGCATTATTTCTAAGAATGTTTATCCAGTTGTTCGTCCAGGATTGAAACCATTCCCCCAATGAATCATAATCAAATCCCAAGACCAACGTCTGCAAAATAACCATAATAATCAGTGCAATGAAGATACTAAATAGCGGTTCATTTGACCATTTATATTTGAACCATTGGAAAAAGCTTCTATTACTTTTTACATTCGTATTACCTAAATTCGGCTTCATAACTGGCTCCCTCTCCCCTACTTATGTCAGCTGCCCGCCTGTAGCAAGACTCATGATCGTATGCTCATTCATTGCCTCACCAGCAACTTCTCCTTGAATAACTCCGTGATACATGACAAGCGCACGGTCACACACCCGGATGATTTCTTGTGCTTCACTTGAAAGCACGACGACCGCAATGTTTTCCTCTGCAAGCTTCAAAATAATGTTATAGATATCCTCTTTGGCTCCTACATCCACACCTTGGGTCGGGTTATCTAGAATAAGCAGTTTAGGGCCCGCTGCCAACCATTTGGCGAGGACCACCTTTTGCTGGTTTCCGCCGGAAAGACTTGTAATGCTGTCAGTGAGGTCTCCCATTTTTAACCGCAATGCTCCGCGCTGCTCTTCAAAAATCTCCAGATGCTTCCCCGTGTTAATGATCCCTCGTCTTGAAAATTTCGGCCAAGTTGCGATTGATGCATTTTCGATAATATTCATATCCTTGATAATCGCATTTTCTTTTCGATTACGTGGCAGGTACGCAATTCCTTCCTTGATTGCCTGAGTGGTGCTATTGATTTTTACTTCCTTACCGTTTAAAAATATTTTCCCGGCTGAAACGGGTTCCGCTCCAAAGATTGATAGAAAGAGTTCACTGCGCCCATCTCCAAGCAGTCCCGTAACTCCAACAATCTCACCGGCTTTGATAGAAAAACTAATGTCTCTGAAAACGTGATTGTAAGTAAGTCCTTCTACACGTAAAACTTCGTCTCCTAGTCTCTTCTCTCTTAGCAACGGTTCTGTTCTCACATCATGGCCAACCATAAAACGTGCCAGATCATTCGTCGTTACGTCGCTAACATTTCCTTCTGCCACAAGGTTTCCATCTCGCAGTACAACGTAGCGGTTACAAATTTGCATAACCTCATTTAACTTATGAGAGATAAAAATGATACCGACATCATGGTCACTCAACGTTCTCATCATGGCAAATACACGTTCAATTTCCTGATCCGTTAAGGAGGTGGTAGGTTCATCCATGATGATGATCGACGCATTTGTCATCATCGCACGGCATATTTCAACGATCTGTTTATAAGAAGCATCAAGGTCACGAACCATCGTACCCGGATCCAAATTCACATTCATCCGTTTGAACATGTCTTCGGTGGCCTTGTACATTTTTTCGAGGTCCAAGCTTCCCCGTTTGGTTTTAAGCTCTCTGCCTAAAAACATATTTTCATAAATCGGCAAATCGTTGATTAAATTCAGTTCCTGATGGATGAAAGCAATTCCCGCTTCCAATGATTCAGCCGGACTGGTAAAATGGACTGGCTTTCCATCGACAATGATCGAGCCGGAGTCCATTGGGAGAACTCCACCCAAAATGTTCATAAGGGTTGATTTCCCTGCTCCATTTTCACCAAGCAGCGCACAGATTTCGCCGCCTTTTAACGTAAACGAAACATCCTTCAGCACATCATTGCTTCCAAAAGACTTTCTAATATTTCTCATCTCAATAATCATGCAATCACCTCCATGAAACAGCGGGACGGTTCTCTTGTTTCAATTTGTGAAACGCAAGAACCGTCCCCTTGTTTCACCCTCGTTTCACTCGCTTGCCTTTTGATTAAAAGAAGAGGCTATAGCTGTGCCATAACCCCTCTTTTATTTTTTTCTATGGAATGAAGACCTTTGCTTCCCTTTCTTGCTGAAGCGTCCAAAGAAGCGGTTGCGGATAGCGGACGCTTAATGAAACACAAGAACCGTCCCTATGTTTCTTGATTAATATGGTGAGCCTTCGTCAAGGAATTCTTGATAGTTCTCTCTGTCTACGATGGTTGTTGGAATAATCGTTTCCTTTTCAACTTCTTCACCTTTTAGGACTTTTAGGGCTACATCGACAGCATCTTTAACCATTGCTGGGCTGTATAGAGCGGATTGAATCCAGATATCTTCGTTTTCTGGCATCATGTTGAAGTACTCTTGCATACCGCCGCCGCCAGTTACGACTTTAATATCGGTTCTGCCTGCTTCTCTGATTGCCTGAAGGACACCAATAGATGTCTCATCATCCATTGAGTATACGGCATCTATCTTGTCGTTACTTGTTAAAATATCAGCAAAATCTTTCAATCCATCTTCACGCGTAAACTGTGTAGCATAGGTTTGAAGATTCATATCAGGTGCAATTTCTTCAATTGTTTCAACAAAACCTTGCTTTCTTAACTCAGAAACAGAACCGGCAGATGGCACTTCAAGGATGACCACATTTCCTTCTGTCCCAATTTTATCAACGATATAATTAGCTCCTTGAACACCCATGTCATAGTTATCGCCCGCAACGCGGTAAACACCATCTACATCAATGACAATGTCAAAGTTTACAACCTCGATTCCTTCATCAAGTGCTCTTTGAATTGGAACCTCCATTCCTTCCCATTGCGGAAACGCAACAATCGCATCTGCTCCCCATGTCATTAAATCATCTAATTGAGCTGTCATTTCTTGTGCATTACTGCTTGTTTGGATTTGATAGTCAATTTCATCAGACAATTCTTTAGCACGAGCTTCTGCGTGATAAGCTACCGCTGCTACCCAGCCATGTGTAACTGCTGGTGCAAGAATTCCAATCTTATACTTGTCTCCTGAATTATCTCCAGAATCGCCACCGGTATCGCTGCCTGTCTGATCTGATCCACAAGCACTAAGAATTGGTATCATGGCCAAAACGAGCAACACAAATAGTTTTAATGCTTTTTTCATGAACATAACCCCCTTAGTTTTAAAAACTACAAATTTATTAAAAAATAAAATGGAACCCTAACGTAAAAAATCATTGATATAAGCGCTTTCATTTGACGCCTAAAAAATGATGCATATTCTTGGGGCATCCCGCTGTGCCATTACCAAATTTGCACTTTTCTTCCCGTTTCCAGCGATTCTTCGATTGCCTTTAACAGCTTCAGCGTATAAAGTACATCGTCTAATGGAACCACATGGTTTTCCTTGTTATTTTCTATGCAATTCACAAAATATGAAAGTTCATTTTGGAAGGCATCGCTTTTTTTAAAATCGACAGAAGACTTCTTCCCATCTCTGTAGTACATAAACTGATGCTGGCTGTTATCGATATTCTCAATATTTTCACCAGCCACAATCTTTAACTCCAATGCACTCTGGACTTCCTGCGCCCGGAAGACAAAAGTAAATGGATATCCGGTGGGCATCGCCTGAGATGCTTCCACAAACGCTTTGCTTTTATTTTTAAAAGAAAGCGTTGTCACTACATGGTCCCATGCACCATATTTATTCTGGTGCCCGACTGCATAGACTGATTCAACCTCACCCAGCAAATAATGCACGAAATCAATATCGTGGATATGAAGATCGAATAGGGCACCGCCGCTTTTTTCAGGGTGCTGAAACCAATCAGTCCATTTAGGAACCTGCCCCAGCCGCTTGGCATGAACGAAATCAATCTCTTTTAGTTTGCCAGTTTCAGAGTATGACTTTATAACCTGATATTCAGGCCAAAAACGCAGCACATGCCCGACAAATAACTGTACGCCATTTTGAGCAACTTCCTCTATTATTCGTTTGGCGGACTCTAGTGTTAACGTTAACGGTTTTTCGCAAATGATATGCTTTCCCGCTCTCGCCGCCTTCATGATATATTTTTCATGCAAAAAGGTAGGCAGGCAAATATCAATGATGTCTATGTCCGGATTATGTAACAACTCGTCGTAGTCGGTAACAAAGGAGCCTTTGAAATCTCTCGTAATTTCTTCGTCATTTCCTGCACTTCTGGTACAGATAGCTGTTACCTCAGTATTTTTTATATGACGATACGCTTCAAAGTGAGTCTTCCCGATAAATCCTAGCCCAACAATGCCGATTTTCTTCATGATGTCCTGTCCTCCTTCCAACCTCTTACTCTAGGATGCTAGTAAGATAGTTGAATGACCTTTGAACAGCCTGATTCACTTCATCAAGATTGGCAGGACCTGCAGGAGTAAATTCGATTTCGACGCTAATTGGACCCTTATAATCTGCTTTTTGAAGAATTTTAAATATCTTATTGAAATCTAAATTTCCATCTCCAATAGCCGGGAAATTCCATTCATCATAAGCCCCTAGTTTATCCTTCAAGTGAATGAATTCTACATAATCGACGGAGGCTTCTAAGTCATCATAGGGTAGCATGTTGCCGTAAAAAATGACATTGGCTGTATCATAATTGATTTTGACCCGGTTATTGAGTGAGCGGGCAAGCATTTGTAAAGAAAGACCTGATGCAAAATTATTTCCGTGTGTTTCAAGGACTAGCATCTTATTTAATTTTTCGCACTTCACAAGTACAGGTTCTAAATTCCTGGCTAATACTTCAACGTCTTCAATGACATCTGAATCATGATGCGCATCTCCTGTTGCGGTAATGATGTATGGACAATCAAATTCTACCGCCAAGTCGACGCTTTTTATTAAATTAGCTATTCCTTCTTCCCTCATGACATTGCTGTGCGCACCAATTCCAACACATTTCAGCCCATAGGCTTTAAGCAGCGCCTTAATTTCGTTACGTTCGCCTGATGACATTTCAGGTAAAACATGAGCCGTGTGATCCTTCACTGCAGCTAATTCAATTTGTGTGAACCCAGCTTCGCTTGCCCCTTTTACAGCATCCTCTAACGAAAAGCCGTGATAGGTATTAGAATTAATCGCAAGCTGCTTAATCATGCCACCCCTCCTGCCATATATGTAATTGATTACACACATGAAAGTGTTTACAAAAACAAACACTGCAACAACAATCGGATTTATACCCCATATATGAATGTAATCCGTTACAAATATCTTAAAAGAAAAAGATTCCATCGTCAAACAATTTCGAAATTTTTTTATTACCTTTTGCCTATATGAGTTTGAGCGGTGAGTTTTGGCTGCTGACCTTTATTTGGCTGTGGACACTTTTGCCATTATTATTTTAGGAAAAATGCCTTGTAACAGATTCTATGTCTGCTGACCCAAAACTATTTTACTGTCCCCAAAATTTTTTCAACTACCCTAAGAGATGCAAGAGCTTCCCGGCCAGTGACAGGAGGTTCAATATCGTTGATAATGGAATCAATAAAGGCATCTATGACACCGGTTTTGGTTTGATTATCATTGGTCTGAATTGGCTCTAGCTCATACTTGATTACAGCTCCATCCTTCGTTTCCACAATCAGCTGAGCATTCGGATCATGATAAATTTTCATAATCCCTTTTTGACAATAGATCGTCGTGGAATTATCTTCTGAACCGTAATAAGTCCAAGAAAATGCCGCTGTTCCCAATCGGCCCTTCTTTGTCCTTAAGGCACATACCACATTGTCACAAACCTCAATCGGATTTCCATTTTCGTCAACTTTATCAAGTGCTCCATGGAAGGCGTGCACATCTTCGATCTCATCATCCAGCAGATAATGGATTAAATCGATTTTATGAATGCCTAAGTCGCCTGCTACTCCAGAGTGAGAGCGTTCTTTTTTGAAAAACCAAGTAGAATTCGATTTGTTTACGCCCCAGCTCTCAGGACCTTCGTGACCAAAAGTCGTTTTAAAGGTTAGAACCTCTCCTAATTCCTTTTTTTCAATCAGTTCCTTTGCCTTTTGGTGAGCTTTTGTAAAACGCTGGTTGTGATCAACCATTAGCTTCTTGCCTGATTTGCTCTGAGCTTCTAAAATTTCCTCGGCATGCTTCACACTAATAGCCAGGGGCTTTTCACATAACACATGCTTGCCGCTTAACAGTGCATTGGACGTATTAATATGATGGGCTTCATTGGAAGAGCAATCGCTAATCGCTACAATAGCCGGGTCATTTAATAACTCCTCTATCGTTTCTGCCACACGTCCGCCAAATGCCTCGGCCAAGCTTTTCGCCCGTTCCAGGTTGCGGTCGTAGAAAACGATTTCATCAACATGCGGATTTGCCTTATACTCCGGTGCATGCCGGAACTTCGTAATCGAACCGCACCCGATAATCCCCACTTTAATTCCCATAAGGCATAACCTCCCTCTTATTTTTGAAACAGGGGTGAAACGGGGGGACGGTTCTTCTGTTTCATTTTTGCCCTGCATTTGATGGAACGCGAGAACCGTCCCTCTGTTTCATTCTGCGCATTTTGAAACGCGAGAACCGTCCCTCTGTTTCAGCCCATTGATGATTCGCGAATGATCAATTCATGATCCAAAATAATGTTTTCTACTTTATCTCCTTTTATGCTGCTGATTAGCATGTTTGCTGCAATAACGCCCATTCTGTACATTGGCTGTGAAATGGTCGTAAGTGTCGGGTTTGTCATGTTGGAAAAGCTAATATTGTCAAAGCCGACAATCGCAATATCATTTGGAACATGTAAGCCATTCATGTTTACTTCCTTTAATGCTCCAATCGCTAATGTATCGGAGACAGCAAAAACGGCGGATGGCTTCTCATCTAATTGAAGCAGCATTCTCATCGCCTGCACACCATTTTGAAAATCCAAATCCTTTGTATGGTAAATCCATTCGTTCCGGATAGGAAGGTTAAACTCTTTTAGTGCTCTTTCATATCCATTCCGACGTTGTCTCGCATATAAGAACTTTTCGTCCGAATTAATAAGTGCAATTTTTTCGTTGCCCAGTTTAATTAAATGTTTGACAGCCTGGTAGGCAGCCAGTTCGTTATCAATGGTCACGTATGGAAGACATCCGCCTTCCTCGTATTCACTACAGAGGATAACGGGATGATTCTCCGCTAATTCGTTTAACTTTTGCATATTGACTGTCGGATCCATTGAAATGACCCCATCAGCCAACTTATTTTTTACCATATTGAAGTAAATGTTTTCGCGTTGCGGGTTGGAATCTGTCTCGCAAAGAAGAATGTTGTAGCTGTTGGCAATCGCCGTGTTTTGGATTCCATTGATAATTTCTGTGTAAAACGGATTTGAAATACTTGGCAGCAACACTAGTAAAAGTCGACTTTCAGAGTTTCGCAGATTTCGCCCTAACATGCTAGGTTCATAGTTTAGGTCCCTAATAGCATTTTCAACTTTTAGTCTAGTTTTGGGGCTTACAGACGGAGCGTTATTCAACACCCTTGAAACCGTTGCAACGGATACACCTGCTTTTTGCGCTACCTGTTGAATATTTGCCATGTTGGTACCCACTTTCAATGATATGATACAAAATTGTAATCGATTACAGTTACGATTGTAAATTTTATTGAATTGTTTGTCAATATTTCACTGTCCACGAATAAATTAGGTTTTAAAGATATTAATTTTAATTGTTTTTATGTATAATAGGATGTAACGGATTACAAAATTACCTAAAGGAGGAATTTTCATGAAGTTAGGGGTTTTTGCGGTATTATATTCGGATAAAAATCTGGAAGAAATGCTGGATCATGTGGCAGCAAAAGGGATTGAAGCGGTAGAATTAGGGACCGGCGGTTATCCCGGAGATGCCCATTGCAAAGTGGATGAGCTGTTAGCGGATGAACAAAAACAGAAGGAATTTATGGAGAAGATTACTAGCAGGGGCTTAATTGTAAGCGCTTTAAGCTGTCATGGAAACCCGCTCCATCCGCAAAAGCATATCGCAGAAGAAGCGGATGCCGTGTTTACCAAAACTGTTCAACTCGCCAGTAAACTGGGGATTCCAGTCGTCAACACATTTTCAGGCTGCCCGGGAGACCATGAAAATGCGAAATACCCAAACTGGCCAGTATCGCCATGGCCGAACGAATACCAAGAAATCTTGAAATGGCAGTGGGAGGAAAAAATCATTCCGTATTGGAAGGAAAAAGCAGCCTTTGCGGAACAGCATAATGTCAAGATCGGACTTGAATTGCACGGCGGGTTTTCTGTACATACCCCTGCCACCCTGCTGCGCTTAAGGGAAGCATGCGGAACAGCCATCGGTGCCAACCTGGATCCAAGCCACATGTGGTGGCAAGGTATTGATCCGGTCGAATCTATTAAAATATTAGGTCGGGAAAATGCGATTCACCATTTCCATGCAAAGGATACCATCATAGATCAGGCCAATACAAATCGAAATGGACTGACCGATATGACACCATACGCTGACATGCAAAACCGCTCCTGGTATTTCCGTACCGTCGGATTCGGCCATGATATAAAAGTTTGGGCTGATATCATTAGCACTCTGCGACTTTACGGCTATGATTATGTAGTCAGCATCGAACACGAAGACGGACTCATGTCCATCGATGAAGGATTTACCAAAGCCATTCAAACCCTAAAACCCGTGATGGTAAAAGAATCTGTCGGAGACATGTGGTGGACTTAAAGTGAAACATGGGGACGGTTCTTGCGTTTCAAAAAAGTAGTGACTGAAACAACAGAACCGTCCCTTTGTTGCGTTTCAAAAGAAGTAGTAACTGAAACAGCAGAACCGTCCCTCTGTTTCCCCTGAAACAAGAGAACCGTCCCTCTGTTTCACACCTTTGTTTCAATGAACACTAAAATATCGGGCGTGTGGATGGGAGAAGACGATGGCGGTGACGGATGCTTCTGGTTGCATCATGAAGCCGTCGGTTAGCTCGATTCCAATCTCTTCTGGTCTTAGGAGATTAAATAATTTGGCTTGGTCTTCGAGATCTGGACAGGCTGGGTAGCCGAAGGAGAATCGCTGCCCTTGGTATTTGGCTGCAAATAGATCCGGTATGGTAAAGTCGATTGGATCTGAAATCCCCCATTGATCTCTCATTAACTGATGGATGCGTTCAGCAAAGCCTTCCGCCAGTTCTAAGGCCAATGCCTGGATGGCGTGGCTTTCCAGAAACTTCCCTTGTTCCTTCAGCAAATTTCCATGCTCTCGCACTCTTTTTCCTGCCGTGACAGCAAACAAACCAATATAATCCATTTCGCCACTATCCACTGATTTCAGATAATCCGATAAACATAGTTGTTGCCCCTTTGTTTGTCGCGGGAATGTAAAGCGTTCAATTACACTGCTCTGATTATTCGGATCATACACCAAAACCATATCCCCCTCCGACTGGGCAGGGAAAAATTGATAGACTCCCATTGGTTTAAAGATTTGATCTTGCTGACCTTCTAAAAGCAGCCGGTCTATTAATTCTTTTAACTCAACCGCTTTTTGATCCCTTTCCTTCAATAAATCATGAACCTTCCCCTTAAGACCCAAGTGATGTCCCAACAGCATTTGCAAATTCACATAAGGCGCCAAATGAGAAACGGTATAGTCCTTCAATATATGCCGATGTAGATCTTTTGGCAAAAAGACTGGATGATCCCTAGTTACAGCAGGCTTTTCAATCACAGCCGCCGATGTTCTTGGAATATCTAATGTTGCTGCAGCAAGCTGTTGTGCCTTCTCCTGTTTCTCTTTCAAATCCGCAAGCAGGACATCTCTTTTATTCGTATCCATCAGCTGGTTGACCAGTTCCAGACCATTCATTGCATCTTTTGCATAGAGCACTGGTCCGTTATATTCAGGTGCAATTTTATTGGCAGTAAAACGGCGTGATAAGGCGGCACCGCCAACAAGAATAGGAATATCAACACCCGCTTGTTTTAAATCTTGGGCAGTCAATACCATTTGTTGCGCCGATTTGACTAGCAGCCCTGATAAACCAATGATATCTGGTTTTTCCTTCCTAACCGCTTGCAGCAATTCATTCGGGGCTACCTTAATTCCAAGGTCCACTACCTGATAGCCGTTATTACTTAAAATAATATCGACTAAATTTTTACCGATATCATGAACATCTCCCTTAACCGTAGCCAGAAGAATTTTTCCTTTACTGGCACCGCTATATTCGGACTCCATATATTTTTCTAAAAAGGCCACGGCTGCTTTCATGACTTCAGCACTTTGCAGTACCTCTGCAACTATCAATTGATTATCATTAAAGAGTCGTCCAACCTCAGCCATTCCATCCATCAACGGACCATTAATAATGGCTAGCGGGGATTCGTATTCATGCAAGGCTAATTCTAAATCCGGTATCAAGCCCTCTTTCGTACCTTCCAAAATATAAAAAGCTAACCGTTCAGCTAGTGGCAAATCTAATTTTTTATCAGCAGTATCTTCTTTCTTTTTACCGCGATAAAAATCCGTGAAGGCCGCCAATGACTGGTCCGTTGTACGGAAAAGGAGTTCCTCCGCCAGCCTCACTTCTTCCGTAGAAATCGATGAAAAACGTTCAAGCTTTTCCGTATTAACAATGGCATAGTCAAGGCCTGCCTGGGTGCAATAATATAAAAATGCAGAGTTTAAAACCTCTCGCCCAACGGGAGGCAGCCCAAAGGAAACATTACTGATACCTAAAATTGTTAAGCATTCAGGAAGGTGCTCTTTAATTAACCGGATCCCGTCAATTGTTGCCTTAGCAGAGCCGATGTATTGCTGGTCTCCCGTGCCAATCGGAAATACAAGAGGATCAAAAATGATATCGCTCGGCTTTAGTCCATATTTTTTGGTTAAAAGCTGAAAAGACCTTTTAGCGATTTCCAATTTTCTTTCTGCTGTAACAGCCATTCCTGCTTCATCAATCGTTCCCACTACAACACTAGCTCCGTACTTTTTCACAAGAGGGAGAACCTTAGCAAAGCGTTCTTCGCCATCCTCTAAGTTAATTGAGTTGATGATGGCCTTCCCTTGAATATACGAAAAAGCAAGTTCAATGACTTCTTCATCGGTTGAATCAATCATAATAGGTACTTTGACTTTATTGACTACTTGCTTTAAAAATTGCTCCATATCCTCTTTTTCGTCACGATCAGGGTCAGCGAGACATATATCAATAACGTGTGCGCCATTTTTCACCTGTTGTCTGGCAATTTCTGCAGCTTCTTCATGTTTCCCTTCCGCTATCAGTCTCTTAAACTTTCTCGACCCAATGACATTGGTACGCTCACCGACAAGAAGAGGACGCATCGATTCATCATAGATTAAAGGTTCAATGCCCGACACTGCATGACCTTTACGTGCGGAAGGGGCTATTCTAGGTTTGATATCCTGAACAGCTTGGGCAATGGCGCGAATATGAGCTGGGGTGGTACCGCAACAGCCGCCTGCTATGTTAAGCCAGCCTTTTTCAGCAAAAGCAGCTATTTTTTTCGCGAGGCTTTCAGGTGTCTCATGATAATGTCCTTCCTCGTCAGGTAATCCTGCATTTGGATAACAGCTAACAGCGCTTGCTGAAAGTTCAGATAAAGAACGCAAATGGTCGCGCATAAATTCTGGTCCCGTTGCACAATTCAGTCCCACAGCGATTGGGTTCATATGTTCTAATGACAGATAGAAAGCCTCAATTGATTGACCGGCGAGCGTCGTGCCCATTGGCTCAATCGTACCTGAAATCATAAGAGGAAGAGTCTTACCTGTTTTTTCAAAAGCTTGTTGAATTCCCAAAAATCCCGCTTTTACATTTAACATATCCTGACTCGTTTCAAGTAATAATAAATCTGCTCCTCCATCAATCAATCCTAATGCTTGTATTTTGTAGTTTTCCACAAGCTCCTGAAAGGTAATCCCGCCCGTAACAGATAGAGTTTTGGTCGTAGGTCCCATAGAACCTGCTACAAAACGCGGCCAATCAGGTGTCGAAAACTGATTCGCTGCCTTTTTCGCAATTTTAGCCGATTCAAAATTAATCTTATAGGCTTGAGCCCCAAGACCATATTCGTCTAAAACAATAGGAGTCCCGCCAAAAGAATTCGTCTCAATAATGTCAGCGCCTGCTTCTAAGTAAGCTCGATGTATTTCGTACACAACTTGAGGGGCAGTAATATTGAGGTATTCGTTACAGCCTTCGTAATGGTCTCCCCCAAAATCCTCTGGCTTTAAGTTGAAGCTTTGAAGCATGGTACCCATTGCGCCATCTAGTACGAGTATTTTTTTCTTCAGTTGTTGCCCTATGGGTGAACTGTGATTAGCCATTAAATACCTTCCTCTCCTTACGCAGCGCCTCTTTTTCATGGATGTATTTTGTTAACTCAACAGTCAATTCATATCGTAAAAATGGGGTGATTAGGTAGATTCCATTAAAAAGATCGAATGCAGCATCAATCAAGTGTTTTGCAATGGCCATTCCTTCTTGAGTGGCTTTTAGTTTATCTGTACCGCATGCTGACATTCTAGTTAAAATTTGTTCAGAAAGTGTAATGCCTGGTACCTCATTATGAAGGAATTCTGCGTTTCTGGCACCTGTTAAAGGCATTACGCCAATGTAGATTGGTACATCTAATCCTTTAACAGATTCATAGATTTCTACCATTTTTTCCTCGCTGTATACGGGCTGGCTAATAAAGTAATCTGCACCAGCAGCCAGTTTTTTTTCAAGCCTTTGCACAGCACGATCCAAATTCCTTACATTCGGATTGAAGGCCCCGGCAACGGAAAAATCAGTCTTCCCTTTTAACTGCTTTCCAGAGGAGGATAATCCTTCATTAAACTGCTTGATCAACTTGATAAGATCAAAGGAATTTAAGTCATACACAGAGCTTGCCCCCGGAAAATCACCGATTTTTGCCGGATCCCCTGTAACGGCTAACAGGTCCGTAATTCCCAATGAGTGAAGTCCCATCAAATGAGATTCAATTCCAATTAAGTTTCGATCCCGGCAAGCAATGTGGACAAGCGGCGGGATGCCAATATCATTTTTTATTCGTGATGCTAATGCGATATTGCTGATTCGCGGTGTTGCCAGCGAATTATCAGCCATGGTCAATGCATCAATACCTGCCTCTTTTAACGCTTTGGCACCAGCAAAAAATACAGTAGTATCTAAGTGCCGAGGGGGATCTAACTCAACAATAATGGATCTTGTGGTTTTCGCTTTTTTATAAACGTGTTTCGCTGAAGACCCAGACGATTTTAATTGAACCTGCACCTTTCTTTCGGGAAGCACTTTTTCCACGACAGGTTCTTTATCTTTCACGGCTCGTGCAAAGGCTGCAATATGTCTTGGGGTCGTACCGCAGCAGCCTCCAATCAGCCGAACGCCTTCCTTATATAAGGCTAAAGCACTTTTTTCAAAATAATCATCATCGCCTCCGTACGTATACTCACCGTCTACATATTGCGGTAAACTTGCATTGGGATAGGCGGATAGAAAAGCTTTTTGGGGTAAAGGTACCGTTTCTAAAGATCGAATGGTATGATGGGGTCCTAATCGGCAATTCATTCCTACTACATCTGCGCCAAACTGTTCTAATTGGAATAAGGCATCCGATAATTCCATCCCATTCTGCAAATAACCCACTTCATGCAGGGATACCTGAGCAATAATGGGAATATTGGTCTCATGACGGGCAATTTGCAAAACCGTACAGATTTCCTCAAAGTCATAATACGTTTCTAATAAAATTCCGTCGACTTCGGATTGTAATAGCCAAAAAAGCTGCTCCCGGAAGCTTCGTTTAATTTCTCCTAAACTAGCTACACTTTTCTTGATTCCGCGAATTCCGCCTATTGTCCCAAGAACATACGCATTTGGATTTAGATTGGTAGCTTCATTGGCAATCCTGACAGCCGCTTGATTGATTTCTTTCACTTGGTCCTCTAGACCATATCGGGCAAGCTTTTGGTAATTGGCTCCATACGTATTGGTCTGAATCACTTGTGCTCCGGCTTTTAAATAAGCTTGATGTACCTTGAGGACTTCATCAGGCTTTGAAATATTCAACTCGTCAATGCAACGGTCAATGCCGTGAGAGTATAGAAGAGTTCCCATTGCACCATCCGCAATTAATACTTTTGATTTTAAATCCTCTAGCAAACTCAAGTAGGTTTCACCCCCAAATAAGTAAGATTTTAAAAATTCAGTCTCTTAAACGTTATATCGAACCCCTAATCCAGATACAGCTTCGCACTAAGGGACTGCTTTTTTCACTATAAGCATAGCTATTCTTATCTGAATAAACCCGTTACAGATTTACATGAAAATACAAAAAAAACCTATCTAAAAGATAGGTTGATTTACTATACCTTATCTTTCAGAATCCCTTTGTGATTCTGCTGGACTTAGCACCTTCATCATAAAGATGGGTTGCTGGGCTTCACAGGGCCATTCCCTCCACCACTCTTGATAAGTCAATATAAAGTTTATTTAATAGTAAATAAAAATCACATAACCGTCAATCGTTTATTTGAAACACGGGGACGGTTCTTGCGTTTCATTGGGGGTGAAACAGGGGGACGGTTCTTGCGTTTCAAAATGTTAGACTGAAACAGGAGAACCGTCCCTTTGTTTCATTCTATTTAGTGAAACAGGAGAACCGTCCCTCCGTTTCAACCTCCGTTTCACAAAAATTTGACACAAACGGGCTCTGGTACTTTGACTCCAGATTGGAGTAAAGCTAACTTGCCCGTGGATTTGTCTCTGCTAAATAAGGTCATGGAATTTGATTTTTGGTTGGTAGCAATGAGAAATTCTTCTGTAGGATCTAGAACGAAGTCCCGTGGCCAGTTCCCTTCTGTTGATGTCCATTCCACCAAGCCTAGTTCACCCGATTCCTGATTGACCTCAAATACGGCGATGGTATTATGTCCGCGATTTCCGGCATAAACAAATTTCCCGTCAGAGGAAATATGGATGGCACTGCCGTCATTTTCCCCTTCAAAGTCTTCTGGAATAGCGGAGATGTACTGCTGCGCTCTAAAGCTTCCATCTTCTTCGTTATAATGAAGCGCAATGACTTCTGAGCTTAGCTCCGTCATGACGTAAGCAAATTTTCCATTGGGATGAAACACAATATGTCTTGGCCCGCTTCCTGGCTTTGTTTCAAAAACTTTGGCTTCCTCTAATTTCCCTTTATCCGCAGAGTATGTATAAACACGATCACTTCCTAGGTCAACCGCAATTACATACCTTTCATCTGGAGTAAATCCAGCAAAATGCATATGTGGTTTTTCCTGTCTTTCATGCGGACCAGAGCCTTGATGCTCTAATACAGATGTCGCGGGATTGAGTGATCCATCTGGATTCGTCAAATAAGATTCAATTTTCGTTGTATGATAATTGGCGGTTACCACTTGGGTGCGGTTACGATTTACACTAACATGACACGGTGGAGCTCCTTCAGAGGCTTGGCTGTTTAATTTTGTCAGCTCACCGGATTCAGGACTTATTGTAAAAGCTGTAACTCCACCTTTCTCTCCCTCTTTGGATACGGCATACAGATTCTTTTTGTCATTACTCACCGTTAAATAGGTAGGGTTGTCTAACTTAGCAGCTAATTTTACACCGGTAATTTCATGTTTCTCTGTATCAAGCGTAAACTGATAGACTCCTTCACTTTCCTCTTTTGTATACGTTCCAACATATCCAAAAAATTTTGTCATGGTATCGCTCCTTATCGATTTTTTCTAGTTGATATCATACCATTTCGTCTATAAAAGAAACAAAAGAACTTTTCCCGCCATATCTCCCTGGTTTTTCTTTACCTTTTCTGCCCTGAAGTGAAACAGGAGAACCGTCCCCGTGTTTCATCCTAGAATGAAACAGAAGAACCGTCCCTCTGTTTCACGTTTGACAATGCGAATGAGTCTTGATAGATTAGTAGTGTATTTGAATATGGATAATTAGGGATGTTACCGTTTGGGCATAACCTGATTCAATTTGAGGGCACTATAGGTGTGTGTTCATATTGGATCAGGTTTTTTATTTGCAAAGAATAGTGTTGGTTACTAAGCACTATATTGGTATTGGTATTTTAGATAATGAAAAAGGAGTTTATGCTATGAAAAACTATTCATTTCCCGAGAATTTTCTATGGGGAGGCGCGATTGCTGCGAATCAGGCTGAGGGTGCTTATTTAGCAGACGGCAAAGGCTTATCCATCGTTGATTTATTGCCAACAGGTCCAAATCGAAGGGATATCATGAAAGGAAATGTCCCTTCTTTTCAACCGCTGGATGGTGAGTTTTATCCGTCTCATGAAGCGATTGATTTCTATCAACGATATAAAGAAGACATAGCATTATTTGCCGAAATGGGTTTTAAAGCCCTTCGTGTTTCGATTGCATGGGCACGGATTTTCCCTAATGGAGACGATGCCTCTCCGAACGAAGCTGGATTACAGTTTTACGACGATCTATTCGATGAATTACTCAAGCATAATATACAGCCAGTTGTGACACTTGCCCATTTCGATGTACCAGTAAACCTAATCGAGAAGTACGGAAGCTGGAGAAATAGAAAGCTTGTTGACTACTTTGAAACGTATGCACAAACTGTACTAACCCGTTATAAAGATAAAGTCAAATACTGGATGACCTTTAATGAAATTAATATGCTGCTCCACCTACCTTTTCTAGGTGCAGGTCTTGTTTTTGAAGAAGGAGCGAATCGAAAACAAATTCAGTATCAGGCGGCACATCATCAATTGGTTGCGA
The DNA here is from genome assembly GCF_022808645.1 of Bacillus litorisediminis. Lineage (GTDB taxonomy): Bacteria > Bacillota > Bacilli > Bacillales > JC228 > Bacillus_BF > Bacillus_BF litorisediminis. Next base: position 60,146 of record NZ_JAKZKT010000011.1, on the reverse strand, counting down.
GTGCGTTAGCTGTAAAAGCCTGTCATGAAATCATTCCAGATGCCAAAATCGGCTGTATGCTTGCAGCAGGTATGTTCTATCCATATACATGTAATCCTGAAGATGTATTCCATGCGATGGAAAAAGACCGCGAGTCCTTCTTCTTTATTGATGTTCAATCTCGCGGAGAATACCCTGCCTATTCCAGACGCTTTTTTAAAGAGAACGATATAACCATAGAGATGGAGCCAGATGATGAAAAAATATTAAAAGATCATACCGTTGATTATATTGGGTTTAGCTACTATTCTAGCCGAACAACCAGCACCGATCCTGAAGTGATTAAAAATTCAACCAGCGGTAACGTATTTGGTTCTGTCTCGAACCCCTACCTTTCTAAATCAGAATGGGGCTGGACAATCGATCCAAAAGGGTTCCGGATTACGGCAAACCAATTATATGATCGTTATCAAAAACCGTTATTTGTAGTTGAAAACGGACTAGGAGCCGTTGATACCATATCACCAGATGGTGAGATTCATGACGATTATAGAATTGATTACTTAAGACAGCATATCGCTGAAATGGGCGAGGCGATCCAAGATGGGGTTGAGATTATTGGCTATACAAGCTGGGGCCCGATTGATATCGTCAGTGCCTCAACAGGCGAAATGAAAAAACGCTATGGCTATATCTATGTCGATCGAGACAATGAAGGAAAAGGTACACTAAAAAGAATTAAAAAGAAGAGCTTTTATTGGTATAAACAAGTCATAGAGTCAAACGGGAAAAACCTAGATTAAGAGGAAACACAGGGACGGTTCTCCTGTTTCAATGAAACAGGAAAACCGTCCCTCTATATCTTAATGAAACAGGAGAACCGTCCCCCTGTTTCAAGTTGTAAGCGTTGACAGATATAAGGAGTAAAGTTATACTATAGTAAAAATTTATAGTAAATAAGTAGGATTGTTACTGATTTTTCAGGCAAAACCTAAGTCGCTTATAATGGAGATCTTTTTGGATCTTTTTTTGACGTGGCTTAGGTTATTTATATTTTATAGGATGCAAGATGTTGAGGAAGGAGGGTCAATTTGATGAAAATAGATAAAGTCCTTAACAATAATGTGATTAGCGTCATCCAAGAGGATGGCCATGAGCTAGTTGTTATGGGAAGAGGAATAGCATTTCAAAAAAAGAAAGGTGAAGAAATAGAAAAAGAAAAAATTGAAAAAATCTTTGCCTTAAAGGATAAGCAGACCTCTGATAATTTTAAAATGCTGCTTAGGGAAGTCCCCATTGAATTAATGAGTGAAGTAGAAGCCATTATTGATGATGCAAAAACCAATTTAGGGAAAAAATTGAATGAAAATATATATGTTTCCCTCACCGACCATATTAATTTTGCTTTAGAAAGGCATCAAAAAGGGGCAGTAATAAAGAATGCATTGTTATGGGAGATTAAACAATTATACAAAGAAGAATTTACTATTGGGCTAAAAGCTATTGAGAGAATCAATCAGAAATTCAATGTATCTCTTCCAGAGGATGAAGCAGGCTTTATTGCTATTCATATCATTAATGCTGAAATGAATGAAGATGTAACAACTACGCTAAATATTACTAAATTCATTCAACAGATCATTAATATTGTTAAATATCACTTTAATGTAGAGTTTGATGAGGAATCTTTAAACTATTTTCGTTTTATTACCCATTTAAAATTTTTTGCTCAACGTGTGTTTAAAGGAACTCATTACGAGAACGACGATGACTATTTATATATCATGATCAAGCAAAAGCACAAAGAAGCGGCCCAATGTACAGAGAAGATTAAAAATTTTATTAAACATCAGTACAATCATGAATTAACGAATGAAGAAATGCTCTATTTAACGATTCATATTGAAAGGGTCGTCAATAGACAATAAATGAAAATTTATCTGAATTGAAAACGTTGACATTTATCGAAAAAAGTATATGATAGTGGTATAGAAAATAGAATAACGTTCAATCTTAGGATTGTTACTGGTTATGCAGGCAAAACCTAAGTCAAGAAAAGTAGCGGGAGATTTCCGTTCTGCTATTTTTCCTGGCTTAGGTTTTTTATTTGCCAAAAATATATAGAAACCTGGGGGTGTAGTCGTGAGCTACGAAAAATTAGCAAAAGAAATCATAGAACTAGTAGGCGGAGAGAAAAACGTCACATCATTAGTACACTGTGCCACACGACTTCGATTTGTTTTAAAAGATACGTCGAAGGCGAACAAAGGGAAATTAGAAAATACAGAAGGCGTTATCACGGTTAAAGAGAGTGGCGGGCAATTCCAAGTGGTTATTGGGAATACAGTTCCTGAAGTGTACAATGCCATTGGAAAAGTATCGAATATTTTGAGTGAAAATAAAGCTAAAGATACATCCAATCAAGGGAAAAAGGGAAATATCGTTGGGCGTACAATTGACGTCATCTCGAGTATTTTTGCTCCTTTACTAGGTGTAATGGCTGGGGCCGGTATCCTGAAAGGTCTATTACTTATTGCAACGAACTTCGGCTGGTTAGATCCAGCAAGTACGACCTATATCATATTGGCGGCTACGGCAGATAGCTTATTCTACTTCTTGCCTCTTCTTTTAGCAGTTACAACGGCTAGAAAGTTTGAAGCAAATGTGTTCACAGCTCTAACTATCGCAGGGGCGCTATTGTATCCCTCTATCATCACTTTAAGAACAGATGGTGTTGAAACTGATTTCTTTGGGATTCCAGTCACATTGATGAGCTATTCATCAACTGTTATCCCGATTATTTTAGCTGTTATTGCCATGAGTAAACTTGAAAAGGTTTGTAATCGGTTCATTCATGATAGTGTGAAAAACTTCTTAACCCCATTAATCTCTCTTGTAATCATTCTGCCTCTTACTTTAATAGTATTTGGACCCATTGGAGTCAACGTAGGTAATGCGATTGCGGATGGATTAGTTGCAGTATTTAGCTGGAGTCCATTATTAGCTGGTGCCATTCTGGGTGCGAGCTGGCAGTTACTTGTGATTTTTGGTGTTCACTGGGGGCTAATTCCAGTATTTATTAACAACGTGGCGGTATATGGCAGAGATGGAGTCAAACCAGCCACTACCGCTTCCGTATTTGCACAAACGGGCGCAGCATTTGGCGTATTTTTGAAAACAAAGAATAAAAAGCTCAAAGCATTAGCAGGATCTACAACGATTACAGCATTATTCGGCATTACAGAGCCAGCTGTATACGGTGTCACATTACGATTGAAACGGCCATTTATCGCAGGAATTATTGGGGGTGCTGTTGGTGGTGCCATCATTGGCCAGGCTGGAACGCAAGCATTCGCTTCTGGAGCACCTGGACTATTAACTCTACCAATCTTCTATGGTCCTGGAGGCCAAGGATTCCCGGGTCTTATCTTAGGGATTGTGGCAGCGTTTATCGTATCAGCCGTTTTAACGTATATTTTAGGATTTGAAGATCCAGTTGAAGAAGCAGAAACAGACGATGAATCAAATGAAACAACTGAAAAATCAGATGAAGAAGTATTTAGCCCGCTAGATGGTAAAGTAACAGCATTGTCTAATGTGCCGGACCCAGCCTTTTCGTCCGAGGCAATGGGTAAAGGGATTGCCATCGAACCAACATCAGGAAGAGTGGTATCCCCTGTCAATGGAACCGTAACTGTTGCTTTTAAAACAAAGCATGCCATAGGTCTCGTTTCCGACAGCGGTGCTGAAATTTTAATCCATGTCGGGATTGATACGGTACAATTAGATGGGCAGTACTTTACTTCTCACGTCCAACAGGGCGACCGTGTTGCGGTTGGCGACCTTCTTTTAGAGTTTGATATCGATAAAATTAAAGAAGCTGGTTATCAAGTCGTAACCCCAATTATCGTAACCAACTCATCCAGCTATACAGAAATCGCAGCAACTAAAAAAGAATCCGTCAACCAACAAGACGCATTACTAAGCCTCAACGTACTAAGTGACACCGATAAAATAGCAGGATAGTGAAACATGGGGACGGTTCTTGTGTTTCAATCGCCATAGAAAAAACCAACTCCTAAGCTTGGAGTTGGTTTTTTCACTTAGTTCATGGTGAAAATAGACGGTTCTCCTGTTTCAGACGGTTGGCTGAACAGGAGAACCGTCCCTCTGTTTCACCTCGGTTTTGCCCAAACCAAATGTACAGTGCCGAACAAATGGTGTTCTATTTTTTCTATTTCTATATTCGATTGCTTAATGATGTGCACCATATCACGGTTAAGATGACATCCTACCATCTTCCTGTTTAATGGATTTAAAAGGTTTTGCAGATAACCAAGGAGTCGATTAGAACTAATCCCATGTTCGAGCAGCAGTATTTGTCCGTCTGGTTTGCACCATTTACTAAAGGAATCTAGCATTTTAATCGGATTCACGTATCCGCACATGGATAAGGTTGAGATCACGGTATCAAAAGACTGGTCCGGAAATGAGAAAGTTTCGACGTCGGAATGGATGAAAGTCGCTGAGACCCCTTCTTCATAGGCTGCTTCCTTTGCTTTCTTTAGCATTTCTTCACTAAAATCAACCGCTGTAACCTCAACCCCCTTAGGGTAAAAAGGAAAGTTTGCTCCTGCACCAACGGCTACCTCTAATACTTTACCTCTTGCAAAAGGAATCAACCTTTCTCGAAATTTCTTTTCCGATCGCTGTTTTCTTCTTCTCTCATAAATCCTCGCCTGTTTATCAAAAACTCGAATCAACTTGTCATTAGCCATTTACCCACAACCTTTTATCCAAATTTGAAACAAAGGGACGGTTCTTACGTTTCAAAAAACTGCCGTGCAGATGATTCAGTTATTTACCCCGCCTTATAATGTCTTTATCTTATTATATTCTTTGGCATAGGTCTTTTCTTTGTTTATTTAACAGAGGGACGGTTTTCACCCTTCGGCAGGAAAACAAAGATACGTTTAAAAAAGGGGGATGGAATGTGAAACAGAAGAACCGTCCCTCCGTTTCCCTCCGTTTCATGCCCTATTAATAAGCGAGGGGGAAACACCTAGAATTCTGGAGGCCTGGCGAAGTGATAGTCCATTGAGTTCTTTTATTGTTCGTAGCACTTTGGTTCGTTCTGTTTTAGGTAGACTCTTTACTTGTGCTATTTCCATAATGCCTAGTAATTTTTTGATTTCCATTCCCGCTTCTTGATCTGTTAATCTCTTCCGGCTTGCCCGCTCATCCAAAAAGCTATCGTTATCTAGAATCTCATTAAATTCTTTGAATCTTTCTTTTGCAATGAATAGATTGTCAGAGAAGTGACGTAGGATATATTGTTGATCCAGCAAATTCTCCGAAACAAGACTTTTTCCGTAGTAGCCACGACAGCTGCTCCATTTCCAGGCATCCACCCTTTCCACTATCCCTGCTTTCACTGGATTTTGGTGAATATATCTTATCACTCTCAATAAATATGGATATGTTTCCACATTCTCACTCCTGAAACGATCTTGAAACAGGTGTCCATTCGTATGGTACTTGCTGTTATAGTACCAAACAAAGCTCACACCTATTCGCTTCATCGTAACTGAAATATCTTCATTCCCCTCTTTTACAAGCAAGTGTACATGATTACTCATCAAACACCAGGCATAAATAATCATTTCAGATTGCGTTTTATATTTTGCGACAACATCTAGAAACCTACTACGATCATAATCATCGTGAAATATCTCCTGCCTATTAGCACCTCTCAGCATGATATGATATATACCACTATTACTCTTGACCCTGGGAATCCGGGGCATTCTATCACCACTATTCTGATTGGGTATTTGTGAAACATGGGGAAACATGGGTGAAACATGGGGACGGTTCTTGTGTTTCATAATAAAACAGAAGAACTGAACATTCTTTACCTTTAAAAGAGCTGAAACAGTCGATTGGAATTTTGTAAGTGAAGTTTTTTACATAATATAGAAGGTATTCGATAAAGGAAATTACTCTTAATGGGGCAAGTTACAAGCGGATATTCGTAATGACTGAATGGAGATATGGATTGCATCATCCTTTCTACAAGGTTTCTGGTCAACCGTCCCCTACTTATATCTTAAACTAGATTCCATATTTTTCAACATAAAACATAGGGACGGTTCTTGTGTTTCAGACGAGAGGATGAAACACAAGAACCGTCCCTCCGTTTCACTTAAGTTTTAGCAGCAAATAAATGAAATACGGGGCGCCGATGAGGGCGGTCATGATTCCGGCTGCTATTCCTTCTGGGTCTGCGAGGTTGCGGCCGATGGTGTCGGCCAACAGTAGGAGCCAGCCGCCAAGCAGGATGGCAATGGGCAGATACAGTTGGTTTCGCCGGCCTACTAGGGCTTTGGCTAGATGTGGTGCCATGAGTCCGATGAAAGCGATGCCTCCGGTAACGGAAACGGCTGCGGCTGCTAGAGCTACGGCCGCTAACAGAAGGACAAACCGCTCTTTTCCAATCGAGACGCCAACACCAATCGCCGTTTCCTCTTGCAAGCTTAATAGATTTAATTGTTGTGCCTTCAATAGGGTAAATGGAATAAGAATAACCAGCCACGGAAGTAATGCCAGAATAAACGGCCAATCTGTCCCCCAGATACTTCCTGCTAACCATTTTGAAATAAAATCAACTTTTTCCCGCTCCGAAGATGAGATCAGGATTACCATCGTTCCGGACATCGCCATCGAGAACCCGACTCCAACTAAAATCAACTTGACTGGCTGAAAACCGACCCGCTTGCTATACGAAAATAAAAAGATCAGACATGCTATCAAAAGCGCTCCCGCAAAAGCCACAACGGGAAGCAAATAAATAAACGTGCCAGCATCGATTGGGAAATACAAAAAGAATACGGCAATCGCGACTCCAGCACCAGAGTTGATTCCGATAATTCCCGGATCTGCTAAGTCATTTCGAGTAACGCCCTGAAGAATAGCACCCGATACAGCAAGAGCCATACCGGCTAGCAATGTAATCAAAATTCGCGGTAAACGGATCGAAAATAAAACGAATTCCTCTTTGAAGGTGCCCTCCCCCAGAATGGTCGGGAACAGCCGGTCGAATGATAGAGAAGCGTATCCGATCGACAAGCTAATAACCGCTGTCATCACAATCAGTACTAAAAACCCGAGCATGAGTATGCGCTGTTTTTTTACTAAACTAGGATGAATCATGAGAATGCCTTCCCTCCTTTACGGACAATGAATAAAAAGAAAGGAAGTCCCAACATGGCTACAATCGCTGGAACCGGGGTTTCAAAAGGAGCATTCAGATTGCGTCCAAGCGTATCCGCAATCAGCATAAATGCAGCTCCTAATAGTGCTGACATTGGCAAAACAGCGCGGTAATCGGTTCCGACCATTGCCCGTACAATATGAGGAATCATCAATCCGATAAACGCAAGATTTCCAACTAATGCGACCGAGGCCCCTGCCAATATGATGACAATCACAAACAAAGCGTATTTAATCTGGGTAATTTTTTGACCCAATCCAATCGCAAGCTCCTCATTTAAGCTAAGAATGGTAAGGTGTCTCGAGAGGAAAAGTGAAATCACAATGCCTGCAACAATAAAAGGAACTACAATCCCAAGCTGATTCCATGTAGTGCCAATAATCCCGCCGGCACTCCACATGGACACTTCCTTTGAAATTTTGAAATAAATTCCGACTCCTTCTGCAATAGCATAAAGAAATGCAGAAACGGCAGCTCCAGCTAGGACGATTCGAAGCGGTGAAAATCCTCCTTTTGTAAAGGCGCCAATACTAACAACCATAATCGCACCAATAGCCGCTCCTATAAAACAGGCAATCATGATTGCAAAGTAGTTGGCTCCAGGAATCAAGGCAATCGTTACAGCTAGGGCTGCGTTCGCTCCTGCTGTTAAACCGAGCAAGCCAGGGTCGGCTAAAGGATTTCTTGTTAATCCCTGCATGATGGCACCAGCTACTGATAGGCCCGCCCCGACAAATATTGCCCCTACTTCGCGCGGCAATCGGATTTCCCGAATCATGACAATCGTATCTGTTTTTACATCAGATGCGATAGCGAGCCACACTTCTTTTACACTGGTATCGGCCGCTCCAAAAACCATCGAAATAAAGAAGGTCACTATAAAAAGCAGGAAGCAAACGATAAATTTATAAAAAAATGACATTTTCCTTCTGTTCATCACCAATCAACCAATCTTTTTAGATATTAGAAGAGGAATTCCTTTTGAAAGAAATTCCTCTAAGCTATTACTTTCCAAGGAACGACTGCTTAAAAAAGTCGAGCTGATATTCTAGAGTAATAGGGTCATTAAAGTAAAATTCGTTTGCATTGGCAACAAACACTTGGCCATTTTTTACAGCCGGAATATTTTTAAACGTTTCGGACTCCATAAATGAACTTTGCTTATCCTCCGTTTTACTCACGACAAGATAATCTCCGACAAACTCTGGAAGCACTTCTAAAGATAATTGATAATAGCCTGGCTCTAATGCGGTTTCTTTCACTTTTTCTGGCATATTCAATCCCATTTCCTGATAGAGAATCTCCGTTCCGCGTCCCCAGTTATTACCAAAAACATAAAGCTCTTTATCAAAGTTTTCAATCACCGTCACAGTTGCATCCTCACCGATTTTCTTTTTAATTTCCTCTCCGGCTTCCTTTGCACGTTTTTTAAAATCATCAATCCACTTCTGAGCTTCTTCTTCCTTATTTAAAAGCTTTCCAATCTCTAAATGCTGTGATAAATAATCTAATTTTCCATAAGTAAAGGTAACAACCGGAGCAATTTCTTTTAATTTATCAATGTTTTTTGTATTAGAAAGCCCAATAATAAGGTCTGGCTCCAGTTCAATGATTTTTTCCAGGCTTTCATCTGTGACCTCTTCCACTCCCTCTAACGGATAGCGCGGATTCATTTTAGACCAAGAATCAACCCCAACAAGAGGGACATCTAGAGATAAAACATTCCCTGCAAAAGTCGAAAGTACAATGACACGCTGCGGGTTTGTCGGAACTTCTACCGGACCGTTTTCTGATTGATAGATAAACGTGTCAGATTCAGAAGATTTAGTATTGCTGTTAAAAGCATTTTGATCTGTTTTCTCTGACTGTTGGGCTGTTGAGCCACAAGCGCTAAGAGTGAGAGCCAACAAGAACAGAATCGTAATTTGCAGTTTTTTCATATTCGTTTCCTCCTTTTAAAAGGTTGTATGTTATACACATAGGCTTTTGAGTTCGGGGATCTCTTCCGATTTCAGCGTCGATTTGAAATACAGTTCGTAATACATCTCGTGTAATGACCTCTTCACTAGCTCCCGCTTTAACGATCTGGCCATCTTTTAAAGCAATTATGTAATCGGCGAATCGTGCCGCCTGGTTTAGGTCGTGAAGTACCATGACAATCGTACGCCCCTGTTCCCTATTTAGCTTTTGTAAAAGTTCAAGGACTTCAAGCTGATGGGCCATATCTAAATAAGTCGTCGGTTCATCCAGAAAAATCATGTCAGTCTCTTGTGCGAGGGACATAGCAATCCAAACACGTTGTCGCTGACCACCCGATAAGGCATCCACCGATTGATATTTAAACTCTGAAGTCCCCGTGACTTCCAATGCCCAGTTAATCACTTCCATATCCTTACTGGTTAAGCGCCCAAATCCCTTCTGGTAAGGATATCGTCCGTAGGATACTAACTCCCCTGCTGTAAGCCCGGTGGCACTTTCGGGTGTCTGCGGCAGGATGGCGATTTTTTTAGCCAAAGCTCTGGTACTCTCCCGAGAGATACTGCGACCGTCAAGGATGACTGCCCCCGACTGATAAGGAATAATGCGAGTCAGCGCTTTTAATAGAGTCGATTTTCCACAGCCATTGGAACCTATAATTGTAGTAATCTTTTTGTCTGGAATTTCGATACTCATATCCCGGACGATTAAGCGATCTCCATAGCTTATATTAAGGTCCTCTGTATATAGACGAGCCATCATACCGAGCCTCCCATAAAAAATTTAAGAATGATATTGATAATCATTATCATTACAGGTTACAATGACAATATAAAGTAATTGAGAATCATTGTCAATAAGGATTTGAAACACGGGGACGGTTCTTGTGTTTCAGAAGAAGAAACATAGGGATGAAACATAGGGACGGTTCTTCCGTTTCAACAATAAGAATAAAACAGAAGAACCGTCCCCCCGTTTCGAGGAGTGAGAAGGATGCAAAAAGCTGAATGTTTTGATGTAACGGTTATTGGCGGAGGTCCAGCTGGTCTTTACTCTGCTTTTTATAGTGGTCTTCGCGAAATGAAAACCAAAATTATAGATGCCCAGCCACAATTAGGGGGTAAACTGCATATTTATCCAGAAAAAATGATTTGGGACGTTGGGGGGCAAACACCCATCACAGGTGCCAGATTAATAGAACAGTTAGTGGAACAGGGTCTAACCTTTCAGCCAGAAGTTGTCCTAAACGAAAAGATTAATACGATTTCACGCAACGAAAATGGCCTGTTTGTTTTACGAGGATCATCTGGGCAGATACACGTTTCTAAAACCGTTATTGTTGCAGTGGGAAGCGGTATTTTGAAACCACAAAAGCTTGATATCGAAGGACAGAGTCTCGAAAAGGTTTCAAACTTACACTACACGGTGAAATCATTACAATACTTTAAGGATAAGGTCGTCATCGTTTCGGGTGGAGGAAATAGTGCGGTTGACTGGGCCAATGCGTTAGAGCCAGTAGCTAAAAAAGTATACGTTACACACCGGAGGGCCACTTTATCTGGACATGAATCGCAGGTTACGCAGCTATTAAATAGTTCAGCTGAATGCTTTTTTAACACATCCATAACAAGATTGTTAACGACAGAGAATGGAGATTTAATAGATCAAGTCGAATTAACCAATCATGCTTCAGGCGAAGTTTTCCATTTAGCCGCAGATGAAGTCTTGGTGAATCACGGATTTGAACAAGATGCCTCCCTCCTTAATAATAGCGAGTTAAATATTGAAATGATTGAAGACTTCTACATAGCTGGAAATGCGATGAGTGAGACTTCTGTAGAGGGCCTGTTTGCAGCTGGCGACATATTAAAGTTCGACGGTAAACTAAATTTAATTGCCGGTGCCTTCCAAGATGCAGCCAATGCCGTAAACAAAGCCAAACAATACATCCAGCCTGATGCAACGGCATATGCCATGGTTTCCTCTCACAATGAAATGTTTGATCAGCGAAATCGGGAAATCGTGAGAAGAATGTTGGGGTGAAACATAGGGACGGTTCTTTTGTTTCAGAAATAAGATGAAACAAAAGAACCGTCCCTCCGTTTCGTACCTACGTATCGGAAAATTTTTTATTGACTGAATATTCCATGTAATTTAGAATATGTCTAGACATATAGATTTTTGGGGGATAGGTGTGATGTCACAGAGTGTTAAAGAAGCGTTGCGGTTGAATTATAACAGTGAGTCTAAGGTGCCAAAGTATTTAAAAATCCGCAGTTCAATTCGGTCTATTATTGAACAAGGTCTAGTAAGGGAAAATGAGGTTTTGCCGACTGAAAGTGAGCTGTGTGAAATTTTTGAAGTAAGTCGGATGACGGTACGCCAGGCTTTAGATGAGCTAGTTCGGGAAGGGTTTCTTGAGAGACAGTCTGGATCCGGTACATTTGTGAAAACATTACGGTTAAAGGGCAGGCTTCGAACGATACAAAGTTTCTCAGGGGAACTCGCCTTAATGGGGAAATCCACGAGTACTAAATTGATAGGAGTTGATGTGGTTCAGCCAGATGAAGAAATTTTTAACAAGCTTCAGTTATCCGGCAAAATGAAAGCGCTTCAAATTAGAAGGATCCGGTATGTTGATGAGGAACCAATCGCTTACCAAAATTCATATTTGCCCTTCCCGCTTTTAGAGAGCTTGTTACATGAAAATCTGAATCATTGGTCTTTATACGATTTATTACAAGAAAAATATAAGCTTACTATGTCACATGGTATTGAGAATATCCAAGCGATCGTTATGCCTCGTTCGATTGCACCGTATTTACAGTGTCTTCCGGAGGCGGCCTGTTTTCATGTATCGAGATTGAGTTTCGTTAAGGAGTATGAAACTCCGATTGAGTACGTAGAGACGATCCTAAGAGGAGATAAATTCGTCTTTACGAATGAACTTAGTTATTAAATAAATTATTGGGGGTATGTGGGATGGCGGAGTTAGGTCGCAATGAGTCAGTAAAAATTAAGAAGGGATTTTGGACACCAAAACGTGTCGCACGTATTGCAATATTAATAGCGTTAAGTGCTGTCGGTGCTTTTATTAAGATTCCATCTCCAACGGGAACAGTTGCCTTGGATGCAGCAGCAGGCTTTTTTACTGCAGTAGCTTTTGGACCGCTTGACGGCGGAATTGTCGCGGGGCTTGGACATTTGTTTACCGCTGCAACTACTGGTTTTCCTTTAGGATTACCGTTGCACTTGTATGTAGCCCTACAAATGGTAGTATGGGCACTTATTTTCTGGTTTGTTGCCACGAAAGTAAATCTCTGGGTTGGCGTTGTCGTGGCTATACTGTGCAATGGTGCCGTTTCAGCAGCTCTTCTGATTCCGATTGGCGGTACGGGAATGTTTGTTGCCATGGTGGTACCACTTTTAGTTGGTTCGGCTGTGAATGTAATCGTTGCAGCACTGGCTTATAAAATTGTGAAAAAGAGTAACATCATTTAGATGGCGGAGGGGGTATGAACATGGTTTCTTACATTGATGATCCGGTAAAACAACTGCGAAAAATACGGGATTTAACCTTAATAGCTATCAATGATCACCAATACATTGTGATAGCTTGTGATTCTGATGGAGGTATTGGCAATAAGCCACAGGATGTTGTGAAGGTTGATGAGGAAACCATTGCTCAATTCGCTACGAGAGTCCCGCTCTTTGAGATCATCTCAAGCGGGGCTTCTCCCTTCCTCATCATTGATTGCTTATCATTTGAAATGGATGGTTCCGGCGAAAAAGTAATAGCCGCCATTAAGAAATACGTTCGTGAAGCTGGAATTCTGGAAGACATCCAAGTGACCGGCAGTACAGAAGACAATGTTCCGACGGTACAAACAGGGATTGGAGTAACTATTTTAGGTTTGGCAGATAAAAATCAATTCCATGTAGGCTCCTCAGTCCCTGGTGATCATCTTGTGTGTGTCGGAATCCCTAAAAGCGGACCAAAATATGAGGTTCGTATAGATGACCCAGAAATTATTTCTTTAAGAGAATTATTGAAAATCAGGAGACTGCCTTATGTTCATGACATTTTACCTGTAGGTTCTAAGGGCGTTTTGCATGAAGCCAACCAAATGGCGAAAAGTAGCTCCTTAGTTTACAAGCCTATCCAAAATCCAGGAATAAACATGAACCAATCTGCCGGTCCCTCTACTTGTGTTTTATTATCAATTCCTCTAGAAAAAATAAGAGATTTAATCATGGTTATACAAACACCAATCTTTATAATAGGTCAGTTGGGGAAGGAATAATCGACATGACGACCAAAACAGCTATTAAAATCTCAAACTTAAATTATACCTATGAAAAATCAAAAGAGCCCACCCTTTCAAATATAAATTTGACCATACCAAAGGGGCAGTTCACGGTTTTAATGGGGGCTGCTGGTGCCGGAAAAACAACGCTTCTGCTCACCTTAAATGGATTGATTCCGCAATTTATGGAAGGTCATTTTGAAGGATCTGTAGAAATTGGTGATTCTTTTACAGATGAAACTCCGATTCAGCAGCTCATTCAGAAAATTGGATTAGTGATGCAAGATCCTGAAACCCAAATATTCGGACTGACTGTAAAAGAAGATGTTGCATTTGGGCCAAGCAACTTGGGTCTTTTAATTGAGGAAATTGAAATGAGAATCCATGATTGTTTGGCTAAGGTTGGACTTTCCGGCTATGAAGAAAGGTCAACTGAATACTTATCTGGCGGCGAAAAGCAGCGTCTTGCAGTTGCTGGCATTTTGGCGATTGGTCCTGACATTATTGTTCTGGATGAACCAACTTCAGAATTAGATCCAGACGGGAAAGATGCGATTTTTGGAATCACGAAAGATTTGCAAAAACAGCGTGGAATGACGATTGTGATGGCAGAACATGAGTCGGAAAGGGTTCTTGCTTACGCTGACCATGTAGTAGTTATTCAAGACGGCTTAATTAAATGGCAAGGGGATCCTCAGACTTTGTTTGCACAAGAGGATCTGGTCAAACAGTTTTCTTTACGTCCTCCTGAAATTGCAAAGCTCTACTGGGAGTTCACGAAACAAGGAGGTCAGCTTGGAGAAAAATGTCCAAGGACCGTTGAAGAACTATATCGCTTATTGAACATCCAATCATTACCATACCCTTCAACTCAACAAATACACTATGAAGAAAATATGAATCTTCCCATTGACACCTCAGAACCAATCCTGCAAGTGGAAAACTTAAGACATGTATATCCGAACGGCCGGGAGGCATTAAAAGGAATCTCAACGACCATTTACAAAGGAGATTATATTGCAATCATTGGCCAAAACGGGGCAGGAAAGTCGACTTTCTGTAAGCACTTTAACCGATTACTTTCCCCTACAAGCGGTAGAATTTTATTTAAGGGCGAGGACATCTCTGACAAAACAACTTCCGACCTTGCGCAGCATATCGGATATGTTTTTCAAAATCCGGATCATCAAATTTTTTCTCCAACGGTTTACGAAGAAGTCACCTGGGGGCTGAAAATCAGAGGAGTCGGCGAGAAGAAACAAAAAGAACTTGCCCAAGAAGTCTTGGAGTTTGTGGGTTTGAACAAATATGCCAGCCAGCATCCCCTCTCCCTCAGTAAAGGGCTGCGTCAACGGTTAGCGGTGGCCACTGTATTAATTCTAGAACCAGATGTCCTAATTATTGATGAACCTACCACTGGTCAGGATTGGCAAGGAACGCAGGATATGCTCCGCCTAATCAACCGGCTGCATGAAAAAGGGCACACCATTATCATCATTACACACAATATGTCTTTGGTTACCGATCATGCCAAACGTGTATTTATCATGGGAAATGGTCAATTATTAAAGGACTGCAAACCTGAAGAAACATTCATTGACCATGAGATCCTAAGAGAAGCCAGAATTAAACCCACTCAGCTGGTACAACTAGCCGAGAAACTGCAGTTATCTCACCATGATATTTCGGTTACTTCTCTAGTCAGGAAGCTAATGGAAGGAGTGCCTAAACATGCTTGATTACATCCCGAGTAATAGTTTTGTCCATAGACTGGATGTAAGAGTAAAAGCTCTGGTGTTCTTATTATTAACGGTAGTTTCCTTTATTTTTAATCATCCGCTCTTCAATGCGGTGCTCGCCTTGTTTATTACGATTATTTATGTTTATATAAATATTCCTTTCTCACAATTATGGAAACTTTTAAAGCCTTTAGTTCCTATTTTTTTCATGATGATTTCCATATCAGGGTTCACCTACCCTGCTGATCAATTTAAAAGTGAGTTTGCGCAGCAGGTACTATTTTATGGCTGGTTTGATGAAGGTCTCCCTTTTTTATATGGAGGATTATTCTTTGGTCTGACTTTAATTTTTAGGATATACACCATGGTTGTTCTCACCTCCCTTTTTACGGCAACGACACCTTTAGATGATTTTATTCAATTGTTGAACGCCATGCGGCTACCCCAGCCGCTCACCTTTATCGTCGTAACAGGGATTCGCTTTATTCCAACCATGCAGAAAAAAGTCAACCAGGTTTATGATGCACAAAAAGCACGGGGTGCAAAGCTTGCCGGAAACGGATTTTTCAGTCAGATCAAGGCTTTTATTCCTGTGATGATCCCGCTTTTTGTAGACTCTATACGAATGTCAGAGAAGCTTGCTATTTCAATGTTGAATCGGGGCTATGGAGCCTCCAAAAAACGAACCGCTATTAAAACTTTAAAGATGCAGTCTAAAGATTACATCTTTTTTGCAACCGTATTAGTCATTACAGGATCATTAATATATTTGCGAATGTTAGGATATGGGGTTATTTAGGAAATAGATACGATATTTTGAAGGAGTTGCTGCTCTATGTCACTCAGCAAGGTGGTTGGAAGTTTAGTGGGTGTGGCTTTAGGAGATGCCATGGGAATGCCCTCCGAGTTATGGTCAAGAAAAAAGGTTAAAGAACGGTTTGGTAAAATCACTGAATTTCTGCCTGGCCCCGATGACCATTTTATTGTAAAGGGATTTAAAGCGGGAGAGTTTACCGACGATACATCTCAAGCCATCAAAATCTGTCAATCTATTATAAAAAACAATGGAAAGATCGAAGCGGCCTCGATTGCTTATGCGATACTAGAGTGGGCTGAAGAAAATGATGCTTTTAATAAAAGATATTTAGGACCAAGCTCTGAAAAGGCATTGAGAAATATTCAAAATGGCGTCCCTGTCGAAGAAGCCGGTGGAATGGGTGATACAAACGGAGCTGCAATGAGGATTGCCCCGATTGGCATGATTAGTAAATCGGAGGATATAACCGCTTTAGTAGATAATGTCGAAGAAGCAAGTAAGGGAACTCATAACACCAATATCGCTATAGCAGGTGCTGCTATGCTGGCTGCAGCCATTTCTACCGCTATCGACACAGACAACTGGAATACAATTCTTGAAAATGCTTTTAAAGCATACGATGTCGGCATGAATCGCGGGAATGATACGTACGGAGCTTCCTCCAAAGTACGGCTTAAGCTCGCCTTAGAATGGATTGACAATGGTGATGAAGAAGAAGTTCTTATGGATAAGCTGTATAATATCATTGGTGCTGGAGTAGCGACAACAGAAGCGGTCCCTACCGCTATTGCTCTCGCCTACTATGCAAAAGGAGATCCTATGAAAGGAACCCAGCTTGCTGCAAGTCTAGGCGGAGATTGCGATACCATCGGTGCCATGACCGGCGGATTATGCGGTGCCTACTCCGGAATTGAGGCTATTCCTTTAGATATAGTTGAGCAGCTTGAAACAGTGAATAACGTGAACCTGCGTGAGCTGGCGGAGAGGCTTTATCCATATCGGAGGTAAAAACATGGGTGAAACAAAGGGACGGTTCTTGTGTTTCAAAATCAAGAATGAAACACAAGAACCGTCCCTCCGTTTCAAAATCAAACATTTACACTGTTTCTAAATGGATTACAAGGACTAATATCAACTTCCACTTCTTCATTTAATGCCAGTTGAGCCGCTAATTTCCCTATGTATGGACCGATTGTAAGGCCTGAGGCGCCAAGACCCGTAGCAACTACTACTCCATCGATTGAAGGTACATGTCCGAATAACGGCAAGTAATCTGGACCAGCTGGACGAAATCCAATCCTGATGTCATGAAGTGTACTGTCTGATAGACCTGGTGCTACTGATAACGCTTCATCCAACACTTCTTTGAGTCCGGCAGCCGTTACACGATAGTCAAATCCGGAACCCGTTTCCCTTGTTGCCCCAACCACAACCCGATCATCAAAAGAGACAAGATAATGACTGCTTTGCGGAAGAACGACTGGCCAATTGGATGTATCTTGGCCTGGAAGCGTTAGATGTACGATTTGTCCCTTTTGGGGTTCAACCGGAATACTGATGCCGAATGGCTGTAATAATTCTGAAGCCCATGCTCCTGCTGCGATTACAACAGCATCTGCAGATAAGAATTCATCATTTACTTTGACGCCGGTTACTTTTCCATCTGCCACTTCAAGCTTAGCTTCTCCAGCCTGATGAACTACCCCATGTTTTTGCGCTGCTCTTTTCATTGCATCTCTTAATAATCGTCCATCCACTCGAGCGGCTCCAGTTACGTATACAGCTCCTAAGTTGGCTCTTAGAGGAGGAAACATATTACGAGCTTCTTCCGGAGATAAGCGGGTAACCTCACCAACCGCAGGTGTTTCAGCTTGACGTTTTCTTACCTTGTCTTCAATTCTATTCAATTCATCTTCATCATTACTGACAGCTAATGCACCAACCACCCGATATCCAAATTCATGTTCACCATCCTCTTTCAGCTGGGAAACTAAATTCGGATAGTAACAGGCTCCGCCTTTAGCAAACGTATACCAGTCTTGATCTTCTACTCTTGAAATCCAGGGGCAGACAATACCCGCACCCGCTGCAGTCGCTTGCCCCTCATGAAACTTATCAACCAAGACAACGTCCGCACCCTTTTTCGATAAATGATAAGCTGCGCTTGCTCCAACAATTCCCGCTCCTACGACTATTATTCTCATTCTAAAAAATCCTTTCTATCAGAATTTTAACGAAATTTTCCTAATGTTAAGTGAATTATAACATAGGGACGGTTCTTGTGTTTCATTCTGATTTCCGAAACACAAGAACCGTCCCTATGTTTCACCTCCGTTTTACACCCCGAATCCTAAGGTTGAGCGTCTTTTGACTAGGCGGACATCAAGTTCTTTTTCATCGGGAAGACCGTTGGTACCTTCGATTTTATGGATGAGTTTGTTGGTTGCTATAATGCCGATTTCGTAAATCGGCTGTTCGACTGTGCTTATTTCCGGTTCAACCATTTCCGTTAGTTTAATTCCGTCAAAGCCGATTAGGGCAACCTGTGTCGGGACTTGGATTCCCATTAGTTTTAAAGCCTTTAGCGATCCGATCGCCATCAGGTCATTAGCTAAAAATATACCATCCACATTGGGATTTTCCTGAAATAACTTTTCAGTTAAGACCTTTCCGCTTTCTAATGAAAAATCTCCTTCATATACGATAGGTTCCTTTTCTGGAAAGCGGCTTGCTAATCTATCTAGGTAGCCTCTCATTCTGTCTTGAGAAGGCGGATACGAAGCTGGACCGCTGATATGCGCAATATTTCTGCAGCCAACTTCTATTAAATGATCAACAGCTAAACTTGCCCCTTTAAAATTATTTAATCCAATGGAATCATCCGTATTATAATCCGCAGCTCGATCAATTCTTACAAAAGGGATTTGAAGTTCCTCAATTCCTTTTAAAACTTTTTCATCAAATTGGAATGATGCCAAAATAAAACCATCGACATATCTATTTTGAAGCTGGACCCAGAAATCATTGTTTTGCAGATCATCGTCATACGTGTTGACTAATATAATACTGTATCCCTTTGATTTAGCCACTTTTTCAATGGCAACTACGAGTTCCGGGAAAAAGGGGTTTGTGATATCAGGGATAATTAAAGCAATTGTCCTGGTTTTTTTCATAGCTAGCCCTCTTGCAATCTCATTGGGCTGATAGTTAAGGCGGTCCATTACATCTTTTATTTTTTTCTCTGCCTGATCACTGATATATCCATTATTATTTAAATATCGAGAAACAGTGGCGACAGACACACCGGCTTCCTTCGCTACATCTCGTATTGTTATTTTGCTTTTCACAAATTGTCTCCTTTTATTTGCTAAGTCTATCTTGTTTTTATTATATACATGCTGTTTTCGGAATCTATTTATTACGATATAAAATCCAACCACTGCAAATGTAAAAGGCTCAAGGAATGACCCTGAATATTTCAAACAGCATCTACCTTGAGCCTTCCCATCCCGTTTAATTGATCTCTTTCACTTTGAAACGATGGCATTCAGTTTCCCCTTGTTCAAGAACGGCTAAGCCAATCATTCCATATTCATTTTGGAGCTGATCGCTTTCAAAAAGAAGTTCCCCGTTAACTTCAAACTCAATCAAATTTCCTTTGCATGAAACGTGAAACTCATATACCTTACCATGGTCCCACTTATAAGAAACCGTTAGCAATCGCCTAATACCAAAATCATTTCTTATAAAAGATACTTGTCCCTCACCATCAAAACCAATGAAGTAATACCGTTCTGTCCCTTTTGCCCGGATTAGGAGACCATGACTATTACCACTGACAGGCTTAATCGCTGCTTGTAACTCAACATCACGGCAATAGTAATTGCCTGTATAGGAAGTAGCGTCCTCCTCGGTTACGCATTTTATATACCCATCCTCGAGAAGCCACTCTCCCCGATGGTGAGCAAACGGGGTGATGCTTTTAAATTCAACCGCTTGCTTCGAAAAATCCACAAAATACGTAGCATTTCCATAAATGCGGAACTCGTCAATAAACAGCTTTCCGAATGCCCGATTATGCAATGGAGATGGGCTTTCCACCACAAATCCTACCTCATCAATCATGGCACCGTCAGTATCAGGAATCACAAATTCTACATGTGTCCATTGATGCTGTTCTAAAACCACCTTTTCCAGCAATACTACTTCTTTTGAAAATGTATTGCGTACATAAGGCGTTAGATACACGTCTTCTCCCTGCCATTTGTCCAGAAAAACCTCTGCTGAAACTGTTTGCCCGCTATAAGCATTCGGAGCAAAAGTCGGTTTGTACTTTTCATCATTAAAATCTTCTCTTCGATAAAAGGGTTTGTAAAAAACTCTACTTTGGTCCCCTTCTACCATCCGGTCGAAAAGAACTTCCAAGGAACCCTTTGAAGAATAGCCCACTTCACTATTATGGCGAAGGAGAGTTTTAAAACGATTATTCGTACGAAAACCATGGGTTGATCCCGGTAATGTAAAATCAAAGTACACTTCCCCAAGGCGATAGCTGTCCTTTAAATAATCCGGAATCTCTTCTGCTGCTAGTTTATACCCTAATACAGCCAGTTCTTTACAAAAAGTCGGGATATCCAATAAGTTCAAGTATCCAGAAACACTCGAAGTAACAATAAAATCATTAACCGGTGCACGATAATGGTTAGGAATTCCTTCAATTCCATTCAGGACGCCTACAATCGTACCAACATTGCCCGCATTACAATCCGTATCCCAGCTGCACATCGTAGCTATTTCAATCGTTCTCGCAAAGTCACCTTTCCCGTATAGTAAAGCAAGAACACACACACCAGCATTCGGGATAATATGACATACACCCGTGTACTTATCATAGCCCCATTCATCTTCAAGAAATTGACGGCACTTTCTGAAATCCTCTTCATCCGGGTGCTTTTTGTAAAAGTCCATTACAGCCTGTGCAACTTCATAATAGGTGGACTGCTTTGGAATCACGGAAAGTCCAGCTTCGATTACTTCGTCAATCCCTTTAGCTGAAAATGCCTTAGAAATACAAGCAGCCATAAAACGTGCCCCATACAATCCATTTTTATCATGGGATACACTGGCTGCAATTTCTGCATACTGAGCAGCTTTGAACACATCGTTCGGAAACAACAAACCCCATGTATCTACGAAAATTTGCCCGCCAATTTGTTCAGCCAAGATAAGGCCATTTACATCAGCTGAACCCGACCTTGGTGCAGAAATCCCTCTCTTCAGGTTTAAATAAGCGGTATGTTCGGTACTGATGTTTTCTCCGCCCCACCAGAACATGCCAATACCTTCCCGTGTATAGTTGAGCCAAGCCCTGCCCACGTCTTCAGCAGTCAATTCCCTTCCAACTGCATCATCGATAAGAGCCCGAATAAAAAAGACCGGCCCATTTGCATCATCATCGGCTGAAAACATATTATAATCCTTGACGTATCCACGAATATCGCCGTGAATTTCTTGTATTTTTTCATAGGTCCACTCCACCGGTTCAAGCGGCGCTCCTAAGCGAATCCCTATATTCATCCCTAAAAATCCTGCGTATACTTTCTCTAAGTAGTTTTCAGGAAGCATTTACTCAACCCCTAGTTCTGCATTTCTCTCGAAGTACGCTTTTCTTTTTTCATTCACCCGGAGGTCTTCTGCGATGATGAGTTTTGCTACTTCAGCAAATTCGTCTGCCACCTGGATCAGCTTCAACTTATTGGTTTCTTCTAGCAATAGAATGTCTTCCTCCATAATCGAGCCAACACCATGCATGGCTCCTAAAATAACGCCAATCATTACACCGATTGAATCAGTGTCTCTGCCGGAGTTAATTCCGTCCAGAATAGCAGAATAGTAGTCTCCCTCATGTAAGACGATAAAAGCTAAAGCCAGCGGAAGCTCCTCAATCGAAAAGAGCCGGCTCGGCGTATAGTGATTAGAAGGAACTCCGACTTTTTCAATCTTCCGGTGAACATCATCTTTCATTGGAGAATATTTTTCTAAAGCTTGATGGAAAGTTTGAACCACTAAATCCATATTGGCTTTTTCACTTCGCAAATTCCTCGCAGCATCGGTTAAATCCTGTATCGCAGCTTTTGTGCCATCCTTCGCATAGTAAATAGCGGTGTCTACAATCTCATCCACCGTTACATTTTCTTCAAATGCCTTGGCCACACAGGCTGCCAGAACCCCAGCAGCTTCTAACCCGTAGCTGTTTTGGTGTCCCATTGCAAAAAGAATGGCTTCATCATAGGCTGCTTTTGGGTTACATGCATTAACGACTCCAATCGGAGCGATATACATAGCCGCTCCACAATTGACCATATTCCCAATTCCCGCTTCACGCGGATCGCAGTTAGCTAACACATGGCGCATAAAGATATATTTTTCGGGATAGAAGAGGCGATCAATAATGAGCGCCTCTCTGCCGAATTCCGGAATATAAGTTTTTCTGAAAGCAATTTCTTTGACAAACTCATTCCCCATATCATACGCGTCGAGATGTCTTTTTTCTTTAAGATAGACCTTGATAAGGGCAACTGTCATCAAGGTATCATCTGTTACAATGCCGTTGCCCCTCTTTCTTCCCAACGTAAGGTCAAGTGGATAGTCTTCTTTATACCACCTGGTACGCAAGGATTCGACCCGGTTATATTGACTTTTTATTTCTTCGTAGCTTAGCTTTTCCACGGGGGCTCCCATCGCATCTCCAAGAGCAGTAGATAAAACGACACCCCTTACTCGATCCTTAAATGAAACCATTGGAAAGACTCCCTTTATAGATTTTCGTTCGCGTATTCAGTGATTTGTTCTCCACCGGCATTTTTCCATTCTTCTACAAATTGATCAAAATCATCGATTGGCCGTTTACCAGTGATAATATCAGAAGCATATTCTTTATAAAGATTTTCCATCGCATCCCAGTTAGCTACGAACTCATCTGGAATAATGAAGCTATTATCTTCAGTATAATACTCATTCACAATCTCAGCCGATTTAGCAGCTGGCTCACTTAGCAGCGGAGTTTTTACAGGTGTTTCAGGATTGAACTCAGCTGGCTCCCAGAAACGTCAATACCATTCACTGTAGTATTTGTCATTTAATTCAATTTGGCCATCGACAATTTGATAGTGATCCCCTTCAAAGCCTAAGCGGTCAAGCATTTGGCCTTGTGGGCTAGCTAAATAATCTAACACCTGGAAGGCAATATCCTTATGTTCAGATTGAGAGGAAATCGCCACACCGCGAGATTCCTTTGTAATATCGGTCGCACCAAAACCTTGAGCTACTCCTTTTGCTGGCGGAAGCACCACTAATTCAGCACCTTCACCATTCACTTGCGTCATTTTTCCATTGTACAGGTCGATTACCTTACCATTTGTACCTACGATGACACCCACATCTCCGTCATAGAAAGCTTTTTCTTTCGTATCCCATGCTTTTGTCAGGTATTGTGGGTCAAGCAAACCTTCTTCATATAATTTGTTGTAGAATTCTAGTTTGTTTTTCTCGTATTCCGTAGTTTTTGCATATTGATAGCCTTCTTCTGTTTTAATCCAAGTATTTGTAATGCCAAAAGCCATGTTAAAGATAAAATCTAATTCAGTAATATCACCTGCTACCGTAACAGCGCTTGTTGGCTTTCCATTGCCTGGTGCTTTATCCACGAGCTCTTTGAAGAAAGCGTAATAGTTATCGACTGTCGGATCTTCCATTAAAGCCTGGGAGCTTTCCATTTGCTCAAACCAATCTCCGCGTATAACTGGTGTTTTTTGAGAAAGCGGCTTGATCCATAGTAAATATGGATAGTTTTCTAATCTTTTCTCATTGTATGGATATAAAACATCCTTAATATATTCCGATTCTTCAATATAAGGTCTTAAGTCTTCCAGCAATCCTTGCTGAGAAATCTGAACATCTCCGCCTTGGAAGTAAATAATATCCGGAATTTCTCCGCTATAAAGCAATAGATTTAGTTTTTCTGCATAGTTTCCTTGTGGTAATTCAACTTGTTCAAAATTCACATCCAAATTTTTGTCACGTTTTAGAGCCTTTTCTAATTCATCAAAATATTGGACAGCTACTGGATTGGATGGACCTTCATCCTTAAATGCAATTTTCAGGGTAACCGTTCCCTCTTCGGCGGTATCTTCATTGTTTTCCTCTTTCTTCTCAGCCTGATCTGAACAAGCGGCTAAAGTCATACTCATGACTACAGCGAACAAAAAGATAAAGATTTTCTTAAACATTCTCTTTTTTCCTCCCAAATTTTTAATGTTTTACTAGCAAATAATTGGGTTTCCCATCCGTCTTTAGTCCTTGACACCCCCTTCAAGCGCACCTTTGGTGTAGTATTTTAAAATCAGCGGGTACAACAGCAGTAATGGTACAATCGATATAATAATCGTCCCCGCCTGAAGGGATGCAAAATCAAGAGCGGCTACTTGTTCATAGGAAAGAAAATTTTGTACCCCGACGAGAGAAGTATTGTCCCTTTCTACAACAAATTGCCTTAAGACCACTTGGAGCGGCCATTTTTCTGTACTGGTTAAATAGATCATCGCCCTGAAGTATTCGTTCCAGTGATAAACTCCGTAGAAGAGTCCCATTGTCGCTAGAGCTGGCTTTGAGAGCGGCAGCATAATTCTCGTAAAAATTCTAAAGTGCCCCGCCCCATCAATGCGGGCCGCTTCAAGGATACTTTCAGGAACCTCCTCAAAGAATCTCATCATAATAAATAGGTAAAAGATATTGATCGTTTTATATAAAATCAGAGAAGCATACGAATCTAGTAAACCTAAATCACGTACAAGTAAATATTCAGGAATTAAACCTGGTTCAAATACCATGATAACGATCAGAAAAAGCATCACTAATTTTCTGCCTGGGAATCTGGTTCGCGCTAACACGTATGCGGTCATTGCGGTCAGCAGTAAATTAAAGGCTGTTCCCACAATCGTAATAAACAGCGTATTAAATATACTTTTTACAATTAAAGGATTCGACAAAAGAACCTGGTAGTTAATCAATGAGAAACCTTCTGGAATAATATCTAAACCGCCAAGTTCATGAACTTTCAGCGGATCAGATAGTGACATAGCCAGTAAGTGTAAAAGGGGAACCACAACCGACAAAGTTACTAAGAAGAGAAAACCGTAAATCAAGATGCTTGAGACACTAAATTTTTTAAGTTTCATTGTGTTCCACCTCCTATTACCAAACACCCTTACCGGTGATTCGTTTTGATATAAAGTGTGTGCTTAAGATTAAAATGACACCAATAACACCCTTAAACAGACTTGCTGCTGTAGACAAGGAATATTGCCCATTTAATATACCGATTCGATATACATAAGTATCTAAGATATCAATGACACTAATGACAGAATCGTTTATCATATTAAATACTTGGTCAAAACCAGCGTTCATAAAGAAACCTAAATTTAAAATAAAGACGGTGATAATAGTTCCTTTAAGAGCAGGCAGTGTAATATATCGCATCTGCTGGAGCCTTGAGGCTCCGTCCATTTTAGCCGCTTCGTACAGAGAAGGACTGATTTTTAAAATCGCAGCTAAATAGATAATCGAATCCCATCCGGCACTTCGCCACATTTCCTGAAAGACTAGCACCCAGCGGATATGATCTTTGCTTGTCATATAATCAAGAGATGGCAATTGGAAGAAATCCCGAATAACTGCAATGCCACCTTCAACCGGATTTAAGAAAGCAATCCATATCCCAGCAATGACAACCCATGAGAGAAAGTGCGGCAGGTAAACGACTGACTGTACATATTTTCTAAAAATCCCCTCGCGCAGCTCATTAATTAGCAGCGACATGATAATAGGAATCGGAAAGAAGAAAACAATTTTCATCACACTGATAATAATGGTATTTTTCAATACATCAAGGAAAGCTGGAGAGCTGAAAAGGGTTTCAAAATGCTTCATCCCAACCCAAACATTTTCCCCGATAATTCGGTAATCCTGAAAGGCAAGCTTCATCCCGATTAATGGAATAACATGAAAGATACTAAAATATAGGATGGCGGGAAAAAGCATGACATACAGAACCCAATTTGCTTTAATTTGTTTGAGTATGCCCTTCACTTTCATGTACATGCTCCTTTTTCTTTTCAAAATGGGTCACATCTGACCGATAAGGCATCCCCGTTTGTGCCCCCTTCTTTGTGACCGATAAACCCGCGGCAATGGTTCCAAACCTTATACTTTCAATCAAAGATTTTCCTTCTGCAACAGCAACTGCAAATGCTCCAGAAAACGTATCACCCGCACCAGTTGTATCAACTGGTGTTACTTTCATGGAAGGTACTAACACGATTTCCTTTCCATCGAAAAACCGAACCCCTTCTGCCCCGCACGTGATAATTAATTTATTTGGGTAACGGCCAAGAAGCATTTCCATGGAATCTTCTGTACTAAATATGGTTTGATATTCGTATTGGTTTGGCGTTAGATACGTGATTTTTTCAATTAATTCCTGAGGTAAAGCTTGTGCCGGTGCCGGATTTAGAATAATGGTTTTTCTGTGTTCATATAAAATCGGAATAAGATACTCTAACATCTCAACTGGTGTCTCGAGCTGAAACATAAAAACATCATGTTGTAAAATCGCTGATAACATACGTTCAACATATGCATCATTGGTAGACTCATTCGATCCTGGCACTACTAAGATCCGGTTGTCGCTATTACAAAGCTCGATAAAGGCTGCACCAGTCGGCTGATCATCGATAAATTGAAGATTTGCCAGATTAATATTTTCGTTTTTTAACTTTTTAACAATGATTTCACAATTTTCGTCATTACCGAGAGAACCAAATAAAGAAACCTCTCCCCCAAGCCGTGCAGCTGCCACAGCCTGATTGGCACCCTTTCCTCCTATTGATAAGAAGAAATCCTTTCCTAATACTGTCTCTCCTATTTCTGGGAGAATATCAGATTCAATAAAATAATCCATATTAATACTTCCAATAACCGCAATTTTCTTCATTTGGCATCATCCTACTCAATCGTTATATTCATTAGCGGCGCATGCTGCTGAGCTCCATACACATCCCTGTCACCAACAGTGCCCGACGATATATCTCTAAAAATCGTAATCTTGATCCCGAGTGCCTGATCAAAGAATACTATATGCTCTACTTGATCCACTGAAATATTAAAAAGTTTACATATGGTTTGGATATTGATTTTTCCAGAATTCTTTACTTTTTCATAGATTTCTTTTTGATCAAACAGAATATCAAATGTCAGTTCGAAGGGCCCCGCGTTTTTACTTCTTAATACTTTAGCAAGTTCATATAGTGTGGCCATCCTCTTCTCTCCCCTTTACAGATACTCAATCATAAATGGATTTTCATCGATTTCCATTAGGTGATAAATCGAGAATTCATAAACAGGGCCAAACTCTACATCACTTGGTGCAAATGGGAAGGCCAAGTTCCCTGCGGTTGATTTCCTTGCTTCATATCCATAATGGAGAAAAGTGGAACGTACACTTGCGCAAATACTGCTCGCCAGTTCTTGAGTTTTAGCCACCACTTCGAACATGACTCCAATTTCATGACCTTGAAAGGCGGCCGTTTCTCTTGTTCCAAGCACTCCATTCTTCCCGTAGTTATAAAAGTGAATCGAGTAATCCTCAGAAGGAATATCTTCGTAATAGTGTTTGACTTGTTCCGTGACAAGATTCTCGATTTCTTCTATATTTTGGACTAATATCGGGTCGCGGACACCTGCTATCACAAAGGTACGATAAGCAACCTTCCGTGCCCCTTCGAGTTTAATTAAGTACTTTTCATTTTTTACAAGCTTACTATTTTTTACCTCGACAACCCCGTCACTTACTTGGGTAAATTCACATTGACTTAAATCAAGAGTGAGGCCTGGTCCATGCAGGATAAAGGGATGTTCCTTTTCATAGAAGGTGTGAGCACTGACACTAATTGGCGAACACTTTCGAGCCGGATTCAAGGATTGAACGGTAAAAGAATCATCCGTTAATGTCCCAAGAATACAATCCTTCGTCGTTCCAGGCTCTGCACATAAGGCTCCGCATTCTAGTATTTTTCCTAAGTGATAAGACAGGCCTGAATCTTTTCCATGGTAGATCCCAATGGCAGCAAATGGGGACGGATCATAGGCTCTGCCGCATACGATGATGTCAGCATTATTTTCGAGTGCTTCTAAAATCGGTTCATGTCCCATTTGTGCAACAATACTGTCCGTTTCACGGATTGTTTTTTCAGTTAAGGCTGGAATATTAGGTGTAAGCGGTTTAATTTTCCCCGCTTCGTTTGCCTGTATAATAGATTCCTGTGAAAAATCTGCCCAGATGATGGCGAGCTTTGCAGTAAGATTTCTTTCTGCTAAAATCTCCTGAATGATGTCGATTGTCCATTGAACGTGTGGTCTCGCCCCAGCTCCCCCAGCAGAACCTATTATGATAGGAATCTTTCGTGGAACTCCATTTTTAATCAAAATATCTAAATCCTTTTTGGTGGCACGTCTGCTGACAATTGCTACTCCTGCTCCTAACTTATGTGGCCCTGCATCAGTGGAACCGGCATCTACAACAATCCCATGTACCTCATTCTCAAATGCCCGATTAAACGATTCTTCTGGAAAGCCGTAGCCTAGAATTCCGCACGGAGAGACAATCCGTATATCATTGCTGCTCATATCGTACCCTCTTTCGCTGAACTTGGAATGTGTAACCGGTTACACAAAAAGCAAAAAAATGAAGCTCTATTTTTACGTATAGGACTATTAATAGAACTTTTCTATATATTTATGTAACCGGTTACACATCTTTTCTTTAAAATCATGTTAACTTCTGCCTAATCAACTGTCAACAAAAAATTTAAAAAGCGAAACACAGGGACGGTTCTTGCGTTTCAAACGCAGCTCCTTATTAAGTGAATTTTCATAAGGTTTCATTTGGATGCTCCTTGTCCTCTGTCAACTGAATCTGTAAATACCTCCCCTATCCCACCTTGGTCGTTAACCCTCTTTCCTTCATGCAAATTATATTAACAAGTACTTCTTCAAATAAACCTCTCAATCTGTTATCACTTTTAAAAATGCTAACTTCCCTATCGGAAATTCTCCAAGCCTGCCTAGAATACAATGAGTCTTGGGAAGACACTTCTTATTTTTTCTGGAAAAAAGCAATGATAAGACAAATTGTAAAACATCCTCCCCATAATTTTTAACACTATGAATAATATTAACTTGTAGCATTAAACATATAATTAGAAAAATTCAGTCAATTAAAATAAATAGACGGACTGGGAGGGAAACGAATGGTATACATCTCTCGAATAGAGAAGCAATTGTTGGAGTTAGCGGAAATCGGCAAGATTAGCGAAACAGGTGTATCACGTCTAGCCCATTCACCAGAAGATAGAGAAGCGATCAATCTCGTTGAAACATGGATGATTGATGTCGGAATGTCTGTAACCATCGATTCCTTTAGTAATGTAATTGGTGTTTACCCCGGGAAAAATCCTCAACTTCCACCTGTTGTTATTGGATCCCACATTGACACACAGCCATATGCTGGCAGATTTGACGGTACCATCGGAGTGTTAGGTGCCATAGAAGTTATTAGGTTATTAAAGGAAAAAAACATCCAGCCAAACAGAACGATAGAGGTAGTCGCATTCTCCGATGAAGAAGGTTGCCGCTTCAATAAAGGATTGTTTGGGGTAAGAGGACTTACTGGAAAACTAGAGGAAAATGAATTAGATCGTAAGGATCAAAACGGAATAACTAGAAAGGAAGCACTTGAGCGTATTGGAATTGAAGTCAATCGGACACAAGAACCTAGGTACATGCCTGAGAATGTTTGTGCATTTATCGAAATGCATATTGAACAAGGTCCAATACTAGAATCCAAAGATTTAGCAGTAGGCATTGTTTCAGGAATTTCCGGGCCACTATGGTTGACAGTGGAATTCAAAGGTCACTCTGGTCATGCTGGTGCGGTTCCTATGAATCTTCGACAAGACGCCTTAGTAGGAGCTTCCCGAGTAATCTATCTATTTGATGAAATGTTAAAGGACAACCCTGATCATCCAACTGTAGGAACGGCAGGTCATATCGTCAACTTCCCGAATTCCCGAAATACCATCTCCGAACATGTTACCTTTACTGTTGACCTGCGAGATATTGATCCTAAACGCCGGAGCCATTATGAAAAAACATTGTACAACCTCATCGAGAGTACGGCTGAAAAATACAACCTGGATTATTCCATAACGAAAGACACCAATAGTCATCCTAAATATTGCGCGGACTGGATCAAAGCCATCATGGCAGAAGAATTAGCAAAAATGGGACATCAACCGTTTGAATTAATGAGTGGACCATTTCATGATTCGTTAATCATGGCAGATTGCTGTCCGTATGGAATGATTTTTGTTCGATGTAAAGATGGAATTAGTCACCACCCAAAGGAATTTGCGAGTATGGAGGATATAGCAATTGGAACAGAGTTGCTATATCGAACCGTCTTAAGGATAGCTGCAAAAAATGAAATATTGGAGGGATCACAATGAAGGCTACATTCAAACGACCGAAATCGGCTAAAGAATGGCTAAGTTTTTCCCTAATAATCTTTGTCATTCTCTTAGGAAGCTGGCCCGTTATTCCAATCTTCAATAAAGAAGTCATAGTATTTGGAATGCCGCTCATCATGACATGGTCCGTTTTTATTATCTTTTTAACTACCTTTATCATGTGGTTAATCAATAGAATTGGAGGTGTCAAATAATGCAGTCCTACATTCCTTTTCTTATTACGGTTTCCTATATGGTAGTTGCTGTTGTGCTTGGGTTTACTGCCGGTAAAGGGAAAAACATGAATAATGTGGAAGAATGGGGTGTTGGCAGCCGAAGCTTTGGGCCAATTATGATGTACCTATTAATTGGTGCCGGCGGTGTTAGTGCGTATACCTTTATGGGTTCACCGGGCTGGGCCTATACCAAAGGGGTTCCCGCACTTTACGTGGTTGTCTATTTAACGTATATGGCGATCTTGGCTTGGTACTTTGGTCCAAAAGTATGGGAACTTGGTAAAAAATATAACCATGTTACCCAATCCCAGGCGATTGCGGACAGGTACGAAAGTAAAGCATTAGGCGGATTAACGTCAATCGTTACCTCAATAGGTGTTCTAGCCTATGCCGTTATTCAAACAACTGGTTCTGCTTATATCCTGAACGTCATGAGTTATGGATTGATTCCGACTTGGGTTGGTGTATTTCTCTCCCTAGGTGCGATTGCCATTTATCTATATAAAAGCGGGTTAAAGGCAATTGGTGTAACGAACGCCTTTCAAGGTGCATTAATGTTATTTGTATCATGGTTTGTCGGTTTATGGGCAACCCAGCAATTTACAGGAAGTTATTCGTTCAGACCTATTTTTGAACGAGTGATGCAAGATGTGCCAGAGTTTTTAACACTTCCTGGAGCATTAGGTGATATGAACGCTACATTTTGGACAACTTCGATCTTGATATCCTTCTTCTCTATTTGGCAAACACACTGGATCCAATGGATGGGGGCAGATTCGAAACAATCTATAAGAAGATCGGCAACATTACTGCCTACTTTTTACGTCGTTCTGATTCCAATGATTGTGGTTGGGTTTATCGGAATATTTGCCTATCCAAATTTAGCAAATCCAGATACGGTTGCGATTCAATTTGCAGTTGATAACATGCCAGTCATTGTTGCCGGTCTGCTAGGTGCAGGAACACTTGCTGCAGCGATGTCTTCTTGTGAACCCTGTATTCACGCAACTGCATTAAGCTATAGTAAAGACGTACTGCAACCACTGTTAAAATGGAACGAAACGACCGTAGGTATTTGGACAAGACGGTTGATTTTCCCAATCATGGTCTTTATTGTTGCACCAATCTCAATCATTCAGCCTGCAAGTCTCGTTTACATCCTGCTGATTGGGTATGGATTTATTGGACAATCTTTCCCATCCATTGTAGGTATGTTCTTTTGGCCAAGGGCAACCAAACATGGTGCATTCTGGGGGCTATTTGGGGGATTCGTTGTAACTCTATTATTCTCTTTTGTCATCCCGCATCCTATGGATATTCATGCAGGTATTTGGGGATTGTTAGTCAATTTGACCATATTCGTTGTTGTATCTTTAGTGACTAAACCTGCTTCTAAAGAAACGATTGAAAGATTCTTCCCAGAAATGGTTGATGAATTATATGAAGAAAAGATTCTGCCATCCATTCAAGCAGAAACAAAATAAATACGGGGAGGAAAATAGTATGGAAAAGCAATACCTGTTTGTTGATGGTGAAGTTATTACAGCCAATAGTAAAAATCAAGTAGCAGAAGCTGTTGCCGTCAAAGGAAATAAGATAATTGCCGTCGGATCGACCGATGAAATACTCAAGCTAAAAGATAAAAACAGTGAGCTAGTTCATTTGAATGGGAAAACATTGCTGCCAGGTTTTATTGATTCGCATTTGCACATTACCGTGTATGGTACCAATACCCTTTCTATTTCGTGTAAAAGCGAAAGCATCCAATCGATTGAAGATCTGCTTGATGAATTAAAAGTCCGCGCTGAATATACTCCAAAAGGAGAATGGATTCGAGCTTGGGGTTATTTGGAAGATAAAATGATGGAGAAACGCTATCCTACAAAAGAAGAGCTGGATTCCGTTACAAAAGACCACCCAATCCTGATATGCAGGGCCTGCGGACATATTTCAATCGTAAATAGCTATGCACTTCGCTTAGGCAAAATAGATGCCCATACACCCGATCCTGAAGGAGGAAAAATTGGCAGAAATCACAACGGGGAGCCAACTGGATTATTAATTGAAAATGCCCATATGAAAATGTTCTCGATCGCTAAGTTTTCCGACAAAGAATTAACCGAAGCACATAAAATTGCATCCGAACATTTCGCGGCAAAAGGAATTACATCCATTCATGATGCAACTGGATATGGCTTAAATAATTTACGAGTTCTCCAGGCGGATAGCCAAAACGGCGTCATTAAACAAAGAGTCTATGCCATGGTTGGTGCACTTAATAATGCACAAGCAGTTGTGAAGCATATGACCAATTCCGGTATCTTTACTGGTTTAGGTGGCGATAAATTTAGACTGGGTCCGGTAAAATTATTCTTGGACGGGAGCAGCAGCGGTCCTACAGTTTGGACTCGCGAGCCATATACGAGTGATCCTGAAAATTATGGTATCCACTATTTTTCTCAGGAAGAAGTCGATGAATTATTGATTCCAGCCCATGAAAAAGGATGGCAAATTACCGCTCATGCACAAGGGGACGCAGCCATTGAAATGCTATTACATACAATTGAAAAAGCGAATCGGCTTCATCCGCGCCTTAATGCTAGGCACCGGATTGAGCATGCAGGAATTGCTAAACCGGATCTCATTCAACGAATGAAAGAATTAGGCGTGGTCCCCACTCCAAATCCTGCTTTTGTCTATGAATACGGAGATGGGTATATAAAAAATTATGGCGAACGAGTGAACCATATGTACCCGTTGGCGGACTATCTTGAAGCTGGAATCCCTGCGGCTATTGCTTCAGACTGTCCGGTTACAGACTTTTCACCAATACGCGGTATACATGCAGCGTTAACAAGGCGTTCTCAATCCGGAAAAGCCGTCGGTGAGAATCAACGAATCTCTCTACTGGAGGCAATTCGAATGTATACCTATAACGGCGCATATGCATCGTTTGAAGAAAATGTAAAAGGCAGCATTGAACCTGGAAAATTAGCTGACTTAGTGTTACTTGACCGTTCACTCCTTAACTCGGAAATAGATGAGCTGCTTGATACTCAAGTAGAGTGGACGATGATTGATGGCAAAATCGTGTATACCAGCGCAAAGGCAGAGATTGAAGCGTGAATAAATCTCAGGAATATGTTGTTAAATTAACTGGGTCTCCGTACGAAATAGGGTATAAACACGGCAGTATAGCAAAAGAAAAAGTTCATAATAGTCTAGAAACCTATGAGAGAATGTTTAAGGAAGAGTCAGGTTTTTCATGGAAGGAAGCATGCGAAAAAGCCCTGCTGCATGTGGATGCCATTGAAACATATAATAGGAATTACCTGGAAGAAATGGATGGACTAGCGCGAGGCGCAGCTGTCCAATTTGAGGATATCTTAGCACTCAATGCACGAAGCGAAATTGCCTTAGTTACCTCACCTGACGGGTGCACAGCCTTTTCTTTGACCAATCCGAAAACCTCCACCACCTGGTTAGCACAAAACTGGGACTGGAAGGGATTGCAAATAAATTCATTGGTTCATCTCAAAATTGAGCAAAAAGGGTTGCCAACTTTGGAGTTTATTACCGAAGCTGGCATTATCGGTAAAATAGGATGTAATAGTGAAGGAATCGGTGTATGCTTAAATGCCTTAGTAACCGATACCTGGCAGCCAAAGGTACCTATTCATCTGGGACTGCGAGCAGTATTAGAATCATCCTCTATAGAAGAAGTCATCACTAAGGTTAAGGTAGGTTATAATCAGATGGCCTCCCCTGCTCACTTCCTGGTCGCATCAGCAGATGAAAAAGCCGCAAGTTTAGAGGTCTCCCCTATTCATACAGCCGTGATTGAATCGACAAATGGGAAAGTCACCCATACTAATCACTTATGTTCGTTAGAAATGAAGAATAGAATCAATGAAAGAACCAAACCCGATTCATTCAGCCGCTTCTCAACGATGAATAGCTTGTTAGACTCCTTGAACGAAACAGAGCTCGATGAGGATCATTTATTCCAGATCTTATCAAACCACCATAATTATCCCTATTCCATTTGCCGTCACAAGCCTAATGAACCGAATGATGCTGAGCCATATATGGAGACGGTATTTAGTGTAGTGATGAATTTAACGCAACAAAAGTTGTGGTGGGTAAAAGGGAAACCTTGTGAAAGGAAGCTTAGTTAAAACTATAAATGAACCTTCTAATGGTATGGTAATTGGGTTTTATTATCTCAAAACCATTTCATACCGTGGCTGGTTCTTTTTTTTGGGGTGAAACATAGGGACGGTTCTTGCGTTTCAAAATGAAACGCAAGAACCGTCCCCTTTTCCCTTTGCTCCCCTATTTTGATTCACTAGTTCCTTCTGGTTTTTCTTTAGATAAAAACCAACCACCTACTGCTATAAGAATCATCACGGACCAGAAGATGGTGTTCCAAATCGGTCCTTCAACAAACTCATGCGGAATAATGTGCAAGGCTGGATGGGCAAGTGTATGCATTAATAACTTAATCCCAACCCAACCAACAATGAGCATAGCGGCGGTTTCTAAACCAGGGCGTGTTGTCAGTAATTTCACAAACAATCCTGCAGCAAACCGAATGACGATTAATCCTGCAATCGCACCTAATAAAATAACTATAAATTTCGCGCCATCCATACCTCCGATTGCGAACATTGGCGTATCTGGCAAGGCAAGGACTAGAGCAACTGCGGCTAATATCGAATCGACGGCAAAAGCGATATCGGCTAAGGCAATTTGGGCAATCGTCATACCATAGCTTTTTCCCTGCATGTCTTTTTCACCGTGATCTCTTTGAAATAAATGCTTCAAAGCGATGAAGATCAAATAAGCAGCTCCGATAGCTTGAATCCACCAAACATGGAAAAGGAACGAAATAATAAAAATCGCACCAATCCTAAATATAAAGGCTAATAACAAGCCAATATTAAGGGCTTTTTTTTGCTGTTCCTCTGGCAAATGTTTTGCCATGATAGCTAAAACTAAAGCATTATCTGCAGATAATAAACCTTCTAATACAATCAATACAAGTAAAACCCAGCCATACTCTACTAACAAAGATAATTCCATATTGTCCCCCTATCAATGATTACTTTGAATCGGCAGTATAAAATATATAATAACCTAAATTAATCAAAGATTTCCATTTTCTTTCTTCAAAATAGTGTTCCAATAAAATATTGTTTCAATGTTACTATTTCATTATTCAATTTTTCTAATCACCTTCACTTCAACAAGTTGCTAACAAGGTTTACGAAATACAGAAATAAAAGTCGGATAAGACAAGATATGATTTTCTGAAGTAGAAAGTTCTGACAGATCTTTCAAAACAGGCACAAATTAAAGCCTTGCGAGATTCTCAAGGCTTTTTATTTCAAAAGTATAGGGTTGGAGACCTTTCTCCAAGCATTAAAGTGTTAAAGCACCTTGGGGAGTTTAGGCACTGACATAGTAATAGAAATGAAACAGAAGAACCGTCCCTATGTTTCATCAAACGTTTGTTTAAATTTTATGTGATTTTATGTGATATAAAATGTAAGAATATGTATTAACGCACTCGTACCTTCACACAATGACTTTGGAGGATGAAAAATAGGTGATGACGTTTGCGGTTCGTTCCCATTGTTTATGCAAGGAGTAAATCGAGCAATTGACCTGTAATCGATAGCCGTTTTTGAATAATACGTAGGGTGTATTGCCTTCTATAAAGAAGGCTTTAATATGGTGGTGGAACAACCAGATACAGTCGTAGTCTTGGGGTGATTTGGTTGAGAATGCATAAATTGAATCCTGAGGGCAGATCATAAGAGGTGTTTTGTTTGGGTAATCGAGAGCTGTTCGGACTGCCTTAATGCGCCCGTCATAACTGCAGGCTCTGACAAGACAGGCATCATCCAGTATTTTTAACTTCGACTGGGGATTACTGTTACTGTTGCCATGTTGGTCTAAAATAATGGTTTGATTCATCCCATCATAAGCTGGCAGGAGAGCCATCGTACTGAGAGTTATAAAATTTTCTACTTTTTTCAAATAACAACACCTTCCCCTTCTTCCAATTTGGAATCATATCCCTTAATAGGTATTTTTTACTATAACCTACTTTTACTATAGCCTATCCCCCTGAAAAATTCCAATACTTTTTTCCGATATTTTCTAAATTTTAAAGAAACTAGGATTCTATCAAAATGATTGATATTTCAACTTTCTCTGGGAGAAAATCACATTTACCCAATAAAAAATTAATATTTCGAGATTATTCCCCCTTAAAATGTAACATTCCGGCTTTTGTCTCATCCCCTTCCCCTTAGTATGGTAAAGCTACCTAGGAATACAAAGAAAGGTGCACTTTTCGAAAGGAATGCAAGTTGGAGGAATTTGAACAGCTCAAAACACAATTTGAACCGATGATTTATAAAATCATCAAATCACTGAACATTTATAAAAATCAAGCCGAATTCTACCAAACCGGCCTGATCGCACTATGGGAAGCCCATGAAAGGTTCGATCCTGAGAAAGGTCTTTTTGTTTCGTTTGCTTATACGTATATAAGAGGAAGGATGTTAACGGAAATGAGGAGATCCAATCGAGTAGAGCAGCGGAATGTCTATCCGAAGGAAGAATTCTGGGAGATGATTCAAGATGATGATGCCGATCCGATGCTGCATGCAAACCACTTTCTTCTATCTATGATTGAAGGGTGTCATTTAACCAAGCAGCAAAAGAAATGGGTGATGTACAC
Source organism: Bacillus litorisediminis (assembly GCF_022808645.1). GTDB lineage: Bacteria > Bacillota > Bacilli > Bacillales > JC228 > Bacillus_BF > Bacillus_BF litorisediminis. Next base: position 22,440 of record NZ_JAKZKT010000011.1, on the reverse strand, counting down.
CTGTATTCACATGTTATCCGTACAAGAAATAGCAGAAATTGAAGGAGTCAACATTTCCGCGGTGAAACAGTGGCGCAAAGGAGCGAAGGAAAAACTGAAAGGCGGGCTATTAGAAATTAAAGATTAATAGTCGAATCAGAGGGACGGTTCTTGCGTTGCGAAACGCAAGAATGAAGTGACCCCAAAAAGTTAGACAATTATTTTTAAGCAGCTATCAAGGATTGAGTCCTGAATTGAACAGGGCTCAGTCCTTTTAGTTTTGCTTTTATTCGTTTGTGATTGTAATAATAGATAAATTCTTCTACTTCTGAAATAAAATGATCTACACTATCAAAATCTTTAAGATAAAGCAGCTCAGACTTCAATAAACCAAAGAAGTTTTCAATAACCGCATTATCTAAACAATTGCCCTTACGGGACATACTTTGTGTGATATTGTTCTCTTTTAACATGTGACGATACTTTTTCATCTGGTAATGCCACCCTTGGTCTGAATGAAGGATAGGTGTGTCTTCGTCTTTTAATCTATTAAAAGCCTTATTCAGCATTTTTGATACCAAGGAGAATGTAGGTCGTTTTCCTAGATTAAACGCGATAATTTCACCATTAAACAAATCAAGTATTGGCGATAAATATAATCTTTGACCATGAATTTTAAACTCAGTTATATCGGTTACCCACTTCTCATTAGGTTTTGTAGCTGTAAAATCACGTCCTAAGATATTAGGGGCAGTTTTCCCTACTTTACCACGGTATGAACGATATTTCTTCATGCGAACAAGACTCTTTAATCCCAACTCATTCATAAGGCGTAAAACTGTTTTATGATTTATAATAATGCCTCTATTACGGAGTTCTAATGTGATACGACGATATCCGTATCGACCTCGATGTTCATCGTAAATCTGTTGGATGACTTCTTTTACCTGTCTATATTTATCGGGACGATCCATCTGTTTTACCCAGTAATAATATGTACTACGTGGAATATCAGCTACCTTCACTAACTCAACTACTTTAAATTCATGCCTTAATTCATAGATTATTTGCGCTTTGTCTTGGTCTGTGATTGTTCCTTTTCTTGAATTAAGGCATGTAACTTTTTTAAATAGGCATTCTCCATGCGTAAACGTTCATTTTCAGCTACTAAGTCTTTTTCTACTTTTTTCTCAGGCTTATGTTTTTTAGTTTTTTTCTTCATGGGTGGGCGCTCCTTCTTATTACGTTTTAGAGCGTCAATCCCTCTTGTGTCATATAATTCTAGCCATCTTCTCACTACACTGGATGTAGAGACATTGAATTTCGCAGTGGCTTCTTCCGTGGACGCTCCCGTATTATGTATATAGTTAATTACGTCCATTTTAAACTCGATAGAGTATTTTGTACATCTTTCTTGAAACGCAGAAATTCCATGTTCTTGGTATTTCGCAGCCCATCTACATAACATACTTTTACTAATATTAAATCGCTTAGCTACTGTTCTTAAAGATTCTGCACCATTAAGATAAACGTGAACAGCTTCTAGTTTTGTTTCTAAGGAATATTTTTTCATAAAGAAACTGCACCTCCAATTGTTATTTGTGTCTAACAATTGGGGTGCAGTTCAGAACCGTCCCTCTGTTTCACACAAGATGTGTGTTTACAAATGATTGTACGTTTGTTTTTAATGCAGTATCAATTGAAGGAGCTGGGGCAATATTAGGTGTATCGTATCCTAGCACTGCCTGGTTGACTGTCTCTTTGATGGCGAGAAAGAGCGGCTGGCTGAGTTCATAAATAGACATAAGGGGGAGGAGCTTTTGATGGAGCTCAAGCGCTTTTTCATATTCCCCTTCCCGATAAGAATTATAAAGGTTCACAGAATATGCTGGGGCAAATACCGATGTACCGTTAATCGCACCTGCGGCCCCCATTTGCAGTGCAGGAAGAACAAGATCATCAAAAGCCGCAAAAACCGCAAAATCTTTTCTTACCTTTTTAGTCTCGGAGATAAGCTTCCTGATATGGCCGAGACTTTCAATGGTATCCTTGATCCCGACAATATTCTGTTTCTTGTCTGCCAGCCTGGCAACAAGCTGCGCCGACAAGCTTTGACCCGTTAATAGAGGAATATTGTAAAGGATGACAGAAATCTCTACACTATCCGCGATTACCGAAAAATATTCAAAAAGCTGGTCCTCGCTGAACTTCCAGTAATAGGGGTTGACTATTAGGACCCCATCTGCCCCGCTCGCTTGAGCATGCTTAGACAGGTCGATTGTATCAATAAGTGTTGTCGTTCCAGTACCAACCAGTACCGGCACCCGTCTGTCCACATATTCTACCATTTTTGAAACGAAGGTCTTTCGCTGCTGAATCGATAAGGATGAAAACTCACCCGTACTTCCCATATATAATATTCCATGAACTCCCTTATCAATCAGATAGTCTGTCAGCTTCTTATTGGCTTCCCAATGAAAACCTCCATCTTCATTAAATAAGGTAACGACTGGCGGGATAATCCCGTGAAACCCTCTTATTTTTCCAGTCACTTTTCCCATCCCCCTTTCTTGATTTTAAGCAGACCCCAGCTTGCTTTTTAGATTGCTGAGACTCCGAAAAAATGCCTTTACTAATATGAAGGTCCTCCATGGTAAGAAGGAGGACCCGTTATTTAAGCCTTAACAAAAACGGTTTTGATAGAAGTGAAAAATTCGATGGCGGCCTGCCCCTGTTCACGTGAATGTGAGCTTGACTGCTTCATGCCTCCGAACGGAGCCTGAAGTTCAACCCCTGCTGTTTCAGCATTTACTCGTACAAGCCCCGCTTCGATTTCATTAATAAAGGCTAGAATTTTCCCGATATCTTTCGTGTAAACAGAAGCACTAAGCCCATATTCTGTATCATTGGCCATTTCAATCGCTTCCTCAAAGCGATCTACTTTGATTATTGCAAGCACCGGACCAAATATCTCCTCTCGGGCAATGGTCATATTGAGATTGACATTGTCGAATACAGTAGGCTGCACAAAGAAACCATCCTCTAGCCCTTTGTCTGTACACTTATTGCCTCCAAACAGTAAGGCAGCCCCCTCTTCCTTTCCTTTTTCAATATAAGAAAGTACCGTATTTAACTGGCTCTCGCTCACACATGGACCCATCCATGTTTCGCTTTCGAGTCCATGTCCTACTTTTATCTCTTTCACTTTTGCGAGGAGTTTTTCCTTAAATGACTCATATACCTCCGCCTCCACAAACACTCTGCTCGTGGCTGTACATTTTTGGCCTGTGGACCTTAATCCCCCGCTGATCGTTCCTTCCACAGCAAGGTCTAGATCCGCGTCCTTGGCAATTATGACAGGATTCTTTCCGCCCATTTCAAGCTGATACTTCGCCCCGCGAGCCAATGCGCCCTGTCCGACTCTTTTTCCCGTACTATTTGACCCTGTAAACGTAATTCCGTTTATATCCGGGTGGTCGACGATTCCCTGCCCGATAACAGATCCAGACCCTGTCACCATATTGACGACACCTGCAGGGAAACCAGCATCATGGAAGCATTCTATCACTTTTGCTGCCGTAACAGCTGCTTCTGACGCAGGCTTTAGAACAACTGTATTTCCGTAGATTAGCGCAGGAGCCATTTTCCAAATCGGGATGGCAACCGGGAAATTCCAAGGCGCAATCACACCTACGACTCCGAGAGGGGCTCTTGTCGTAAACATAAGGGCCCCACTATCAGTAGACGGAATGACATCTCCCACCTTTCTCATTCCTTCCCCTGCATAGTAGCGGAGAATAGCTATGCCTCTGGCTGTTTCACCTTTCGCTTCGGGGAGTGTTTTTCCCATTTCTCTAGTCATAATTTCTGCAATTTCGTCCAATCGCTTCTCAAGTATGTTAGCAGCTTTATACAAGTAATCTCCTCTGGCCGCACCGGAAAGCCGGCTCCAGCTCTTTTTTGAGTCTTTCGCTGCTTGTACGGCATGGTTAAGATCTTCTATCGTCGATTGCTGAAAATAGCCTACCACCTCATTTTTATTGGCAGGATTCACACTTGCTTCCAATCTCGCTGACGGAGATGAAATCCATTCACCATTTATATAATTGCTGTATATCGCTGCCTGTGTTTGAATTGTCATACAATCACCTTCCTATTTTTATTAAAATGTAGGGCCGATTCGCCAAATCCCAAAATCATGCTGCTTTAATATTTCGGACTTCGTCAATTTACCCGAGCATACGTTCCCAATCTCGGAGAAAATCCGTTTCCCAACCTCAACTACTGTTTCTTTCCCGTCAATAATCGTGCCTGCATTGAGGTCCATATTTTCGCTCATTCTTTCAAACATCGGAGTATTGGTAGAAATCTTGATCACAGGAGCAATCGGTGAACCTGTTGGGGTGCCTCTTCCGCTTGTAAATAATACAAGCTGGGCTCCACCTGCCACCATACCTGTCAATTGCTCAATATCATGTCCCGGTGTATCCATCCACACAAGACCTTTTTTACTGGGAACCTCTGCATAATCGATTATTTCTGTTAAGGGACTGGTGCCAGATTTGGTGGAGGCGCCAAGCGATTTTTCTTCAAGCGAGCTCAAGCCCCCTTCTATGTTGCCGGGGCTTGGATTTCCTGTCCGAATATCAACCCCCATTAAAATCGCTCTCTGTTCCATAGCCTCAATCACTTCATATACCCGTTTTGCCACCCGGTCATCTGCGGCACGATTAGCTAATAAATGTTCGGCTCCAATTAATTCAGTGGTTTCAGCAAGAATCGCAGTTCCTCCCGCAGAAACAATCAGGTCACTTACCACTCCTACAGCAGGATTAGCTGAGATGCCAGAGCAGGCATCTGACCCGCCGCACTCTGTTCCAATAATAAGATCGCTGAAATGGCATAACTCACGAGTTTGCGCTGACGCATCCTGCACCATTTTGGCTGCCACCTTTGCACCTTCTGCAATAGCAGATAAGGTTCCGCCATGATCCTGAATCGAAACCACCTCTACCGGTTTGCCGCTTTTGGCGATTTCTCCTGCTACACTTCTTGCTTGATGGGTTTCACAGCCAAGGCCGAGAACGACTACACCGTATACATTTGGATTCAGCCCCATGCCGACATAAGTTCGGAATGTCTGGTCATAATCCACACCAACCTGGGCACATCCATGCTGGTGAATGAAGCTGACCGTTCCAGAAATAAGCTGGGTGATTTGATGGGCGGCCTGCGTGGCGCATGTTATCGTCGGCAGTATCAAAACATGATTGCGGATACCCACTTTTCCATCTGGCCTTCTGTATCCCCAAAAAGAATGGTTTTGATCATGCCCCAACTTTATCTCCCCTTCCTCTTTTGCCTTCCAGGTTATGAATATGTACGTGTTCTCCGGCCAGAATCCTCCTTGTCGCCTGGCCAATGACTTCGCCGTACTTTATGATGTCTTCTCCTTCTTCCATTGACACAACTGCAAATTTATGCCCGAATTTGATTTCGTCTAAAACGGTTACCTCAAACGTTTTGTCCTCACACGTAAAAGTTAGATCTGTTCCCGGGGGAATAGTCGTTAATGCAATCGCAACCTTGTCAATCGGCTTCATCATGACTATTTTGAATTTCTCTTCCATTCAAGCTCCACCTCCTGCTTTTTTGTGGTACAACCCACCACGAAAAACTTGATAATAACCAATTTTCTGAATTATCGGGCCTGTTCTATGCTGTACGACTGGACTTTAACTGGATTTCTCAGGATCCCAATGGAGGAAATTTCAATCTCAATCTGGTCATGCTCCTGAAGCGTAAAATCATTTGGCGGTATAATCGAAGTGCCAGTCAACAGCACAGTCCCATCAAAAATCTCATTGTCTTTTAAAAGGAAAGAGACCAGCTCATCAAATTTCCTTTTTAATTGGGCTGTATTGGCGCTTCCTTCTACAATAAGTTTTTCATCCCTGTAAATTCGGCAGGTTAGTGTAAAATTGTAGGGATCATCCACCGTTTCCGCAAGACGAATCGCAGGACCGATGGCACATGAATGCTTCCAAATTTTTGCCTGCGGAAGATAGAGAGGATTATCACCTTCAATATCCCGGCAGCTCATATCATTACCAATCGTATATCCGACAATTTTGCCGGTTTTGGTAAGGACAAGCCCTACTTCCGGCTCAGGTATTTGCCATTTGGAGTCGCTTCTTAAATAGACAGGAGTGTGCGGGCCAATTGTCCGGGCAGCTGTTGATTTAAAAAAGATTTCTGGCCTTTCTGCATCATAGACTTTGTCATAGCAGGTTGCACCGCCTATATTTCCTCCAGTAGCTTCATAGTTTCTGGCATCCTTGCTTTTTTCATAGGTGACTCCTGACGCCCACACTTCTGGAGCCACGATTGGCACAAGCAGCTCCAATTCTTCAAGTCGCTTGTCAAGAGGATTAATCCCAGCTATGGAAGCTTCAACTAGCTTAAGCGCTGTAATCCCTTTGGATTCCGCTTCATTTACCAGCTCCATAAAACCCGCAAATGGAAGGAGGTATACTTCTTCTTCGTCCGTTACGGCTCCAAGAACAGGAATGGCATTATCATTTAAATATCGAATAATTCTCATGTTCACACTCCTCTTGTTTTACAATATAAAACTAAGTTTTATTATTAAAACATACTCTGCCCTGTTCGAGCAGAATTTCAATCTAATTTGCAACTGAGCTTATTTCAAAACCCATCTCTTTTGAGATTTTAATAGAAGCATCTTTAAGCATTTCGACTGTTCGTTCCAGCTTCTCCTCATTTACACTCGCGGTATTTTGCGACATGCTTATAGCGGCTACCACTGTCCCGGAATGATCCCAGATAGGAACAGCGACACATGTAATTCCTGGTTCGTTCTCCTCATTGTCAATCGCATATCCTTTTTCCTTTACCTTTTCAAGCTCTGCAATAAATGTCTCTTCATCTGTAATAGTATTAGGTGTTTGCTGAATAAATTCATAATCATTAAGAATTTCCTGAAGCTCTCTTTTGCCTTTATTTGCAACAAGAGCCTTACCGACTGCGCTCGAATGCAGGGGAACTCTCCGCCCTATCCTTGAATAGAGAACAGTGGCTGATGCTCCCTCTACCTTATCTATATAGATCCCTTCTTTGCCATCGAGAATCACAAGGTGCACGGTATTCTGACTTTTTACTGATAAGTCTATTAAATATTTTTTGGCAATCGTTCGGAGATCCAATCTGCGAATCACCAGATTCCCGCGCTCAAACAGTTTCATTCCAAGTCTGTATTTGCCATTTTCCATGTTTTGTTCAATATAGCCATTTGTTTGAAGAGTCTTTAGCAATGAATGAACGGTGCTTTTATGAAGCTGCATTTTATCGCTAATATCAGTAATCTTCAGTTCGGTTTCGTATTCATCAAATAAATCCAGGATGCGGAGTGCCCTGTCAACTGATTGAATAATCGGCATTTATTTTCACCCTTTGCGATTGTTGATATATGTCTATATTACCATAGAGGCTGGAAGTTTTTATGCCAAAAAGGGGGTCGTTATCCTTAACAAAGCACTTCCGCAACTCTATTGTCCTGATTCGGTTGTGTCCAAAATCGGGACCAATCCGCATCTGCATGATAGGACAATCGCCACACCAGATTGAGCTTCAGTGATCAAATGATTGCTGCCCGAAATTCTTATAGTCCGGGAGGCAGAAGGTCCCATTGCTGCTGCAAACGTAATTACGTCCATGCTTTTTCACCCTGTATAGGAACTGATATACCTTCGGCTCCTTTTGCAGATGCTTTTAAGTGCGGGGCATATCTTTTGATCATATCCAATCCAATCCTGGCCCTTCTCACTCTTTCCCGCGATAAGGCAATCGATGTTTGTTCAAGATGTGTCCCGGAAGGATAAATGTTAGGAGCATTTCTCAAACCGAATTTGATATAAACCGGGGATGCAACCCTTATAATTTCGGGTATTTCATAATGTCTGATAAAACCTCCAATATCATCAGGCACCTCTACATAAATATCGATTGGAATATCGACTGCCTGCCGAATCGCAGCCAGACGCGCCAGTGTTAAATCAGTCGGAACATTAAATGTATTGGCGCCGATGTTTTCCATTAGCTTAATCGATACCGGGTTTGCCTGACCCATCTGCACGGAGATCTTCACCGTCAGGTCTAATGGAAGTTCCCCTTTTTTCTTGAACTCCTGAACAAGCCACAGCAGCCCTTCATCCGCAACCAGGATGCTTCTTATTCCGAAGCTTGTGGCCCGCTTAATATCTTCGATAGAATACACTAACTGATCCATGCTCTCGACCCGGAGCCCCGTCACTTTTCCGGCGCTCGCCCATGACATAGGAGTCACATCCCAAGTGCCTCTTGGTCCTACAAAAAGACTGACCTCTATTTGGTTTTCTGCCCCGATGGCAGCCATTTCCTTCAATTCTTCGTCAGTCAGGAGCATGATTCCGCTACCTTGCGAAATCCGATGCACCTCTACATCATATTCCCTGGAAGCCTGAATCACTTCCCGAAAGGACGCGGGGCCCTCTACGCTTGGGATTTCGATTCGATACTGAGCTCCATCCGGGAATGTTTTGACAGAATCGGGAAGATGATGAAGATCACTGCCTGGGAACCCTAGGCTTTCAATTACTTTACGCGTACTGTCCACAATCTATTTCTCCTTTCCGTCTTTTAATGTGAGTTTTCTGCCAAATCCTTGCGCTCGGGCATAAGCACATCGGTTTTATAGTCGTACACGGCCTCTTCTGCAACCGCTAAAGGAACGACGCCATTCGCTGCATCGGTATGGCCTGCTAAGCGGTTGCTTGCTGCAACAAGACGCTGCCGTTCCCGGATCTTTTCAAGCCTTTTTCTGCCAAGTTCTTCTCGCATCTGTTTTGTATCCTCAAAATTAAAAACGAGATGACCCTTCTGGAATTCGGTTTCATCGAGAAATTCGATTCTGCGATTGCGAAGCTCAAGGTACAGGACATCCCCTGTTTCCAGGTATAAAATCCCCCCGCCGTTCTTGGCTTCAGGAGTCATATGCCCGATTGCTGCCCCATAGGTTACGCCGGAATAGCGGCCGTCACTAATTAAAGTAGCTAGTCTTTTCAGCTTCCGGTTGGCGTTGATATGCTGCATCGGAGTAAACATTTCGGGCATGCCAAACGCTTCTGGTCCCTGCCCGGAAACAATGATAGAAATCTTTAATGCCCCTTCTGCCGCCATTTTGTCAAAAAGCTGATCATAATCGAGATCCCTGCAGGCTTCAAACAAATCTGGCGCATTCTGTTTTAGCATTGCAAGCATCGTATCGTATCGAAAGACTCGGGAGTTCTTTAATTTATCCAATAGATTTTCATCAAGCAGACTTTCATTCGCACTATCCTCATTATCATAGAAAAGCACAAATGACGCTTTCTTATCGAAATTATCAAGCTGCGGCGTTGTCATACCGCTTATTTTGACTACCGCGCTTTCGAAGAAGTTCCCTTTGATGACATCAACTCCGCTGAACGATCTTCTTGGATTTGATAGAATAATAGGATTATCTTTTACTCCCGCTGCTGACAAATCGTGTTTGTCCGAGAGCCTTTCCTCCCAAGTTGTTCCCGTTACGGTCGGTGCTCCAATATCCATTGGCACGCCGTTTTCGAGCAGTTCATAGAATAACGTTTCCATTCCCCTTATTTTGCCGCTGCAGCATTGCATTGCAAGGGCAAAGATGTCCCGCCCTTGAGTCAGGCTATAATCAAACAGATCAGGAACTGGCACTTCATGATGAATCCGGTCATATTCCCAAAGATCGAATTTATATCCTCCATAAAGCATGGCCGCGACAATGTGCATCATCAGATTTGTCGAGCCCCCGGACGCACTGTGGATTCTGATTGCATTTTTGATATTGGCAGCCATTATGTTCGCTACTCCATATACAGGATCGTTGATAAGGTATGCCAGTGAGTCTACAGCTTGATTGATTTCATCCTGTGAAGGCGGTTCCGTCAGCAGCTCAAGGGCAGGATGGACGAGCCCCATGCCTGCAACAAGATGTCTGGAGCTATTTCCGGTACCGTTGAATGCGCATACTCCTCCCTGTCCGTCGCAAGTGGCAACGGCGAGTTTCTTTTCATACATCGCATGCTGCTCTTTTGTAATGATCCCTCTATCAGTGGCACGCTCAAGGACCCCCTGAAAGGCTGTGTTTGAGGAACATTGTAAAATATAAGAAAGAGCATCGCGGAGATCAAAGGCGATGTCTTCAGCACCCTTTGCTTCTGCGAGAAGGGCAACATTCTCCAATTCAGCAAAAAGCTCAGCAGGAATGGTTCCTCCCCTCAGTACATGAGCAGGTGCAAAAGTAGCAAAGAATGGTGCTTCATTGCGGTGTCTCCTAATCCGGTCTAATTGGGCCAGCGCACTTACAACACCAAGCGGCTGTTTATCACAGCCCTGTATCACAAAAGCACCATGGTAGCTGTGTGCCTCCATCTGATTAACCACCATTTGAGCAACCGCATTTCGGCTTTGCAGCGAGTAGCTCATGCCCTGGTTGCTTTGTGCCGTTCCGTCACACATAACAGGAGTGGAAAATTGGAAAGGGACGCCGCCATTTTGCCAAATCCGGATTGCCGCCCTCGCAATTGTCTGGAAATCCATAATATGAGCAGGATGGTCCGGTGAGCCACCGATGATCGCAATCCGGGGAGCGTTATGATGGAGTCTGTCATAAATCTCGTCTAAAGACCAGTCCGGCTGCAATCCTTTTAGTTCACTGCTTAAAATTTGTTTAGAACGATCCAGCAGCCCTGCGACACAGATCGGTTCATTGGCCTTTCCCTGTACATTGTCCCGATAAGGATTAACTTTGTTATCAATACGGGGATACTTTACGGTCATGCTTTCTCCTCCTTCTTTACCATTCAGCTACACTTCCATCTTCATTCCGCCATACTGGGTTTTTCCAATTATGACCCTTTGCTGCGGCTTCTTTCACCATTTCTTCATTGATATGAATCCCGAGACCAGGGGCATTTGGTATTTCAACAAAACCATTTTTATATGCAAACACCGAGGCATCTGTCAAATAATCCAGCAAGTCATTTGCCTCATTATAGTGAATTCCGAGACTTTGTTCCTGAATAAACACGTTTGGTGTAGAGGCATCCAGCTGAAGGGAGGACGCCAGAGCAATGGGACCAAGCGGACAATGGGGTGCAACGGATACATCAAAGGCTTCCGCCATCGCGGCAATCTTTTTGCATTCAAGTATTCCGCCTGCATGGGATAAATCGGGCTGGATAATATCAACATACCCGTCGATCAAGAGCTGCTTAAAGCCCCAGCGTGTGTACTGTCTTTCACCTGTGGCAATCGGGCAAACCGTATGCCTCGCTATTTCCCTTAATGCTTCATTGTTTTCAGGGAGCACGGGTTCTTCGATGAACATTGGGCGGAATGGCTCAAGCTCTTTGACAAGAATTTTGGCCATTGATTTGTGCACCCGTCCGTGAAAATCCAAGCCAATGCCCATATCTTTTCCTACAGCTTCCCTGACCGCAGCAATCCGATTAACAGCTTCCTCAACCTTGGAAAATGTATCTATGTAATTCATTTCCTCTGTTGCATTCATTTTGATAGCGGTAAAGCCCTCCTGTTTCTTTTCCATGGCTGCTCTTGCAACATCGGTTGGCCGATCCCCGCCTACCCAGGCGTACACCCTGATTCGATCCCTCGCTTTTCCGCCCAGCATTTCATAAACAGGAATTCCGTAATATTTGCCCTTGATATCCCAAAGCGCCTGTTCGATTCCCGAAATCGCACTCATTAAAATCGGTCCGCCCCGGTAAAAGCCTCCTCTATATAGAACCTGCCAGTGATCTTCAATCCTTAATGGATCTTTTCCCACAAGATAGGAGCTGATCTCTTCGACACATGCTCTGACAGTATCAGCTTTCCCTTCTACGATGGGTTCACCCCATCCGGAAATCCCCTCATCTGTGTCAATTTTCAAGAATAACCAGCGTGGAGCTACTTTATAGAGAGTCAAACTTGATATTTTCATAGAATCACCTCCCCAAAATAGATTGGTGCTGTGCTTAATACACTTTTTCTGAAGAAAATTTCATTTCAGCAGGTTCTGACAGGATTTCGATCTCCTGTTTTTGCCTCGCTTCGTCTACCAAGGCTTCCGATATCCAGATTTCCTTGATATCTAATGTGTTTTTGATTCTGACCACTCTTGTTTTAGATAAGTCAAAGGCGTTACACGTTTTAATCGCCGCTTTTACCGCAAGCTCCTCATTTTCCAATATCATCGGCAGCTTTACTACCTGTATCACCGTACTGGTCAGAGCATTTGCATACCCTTTTTCCAATATCATGTCATCCATTACTTTTTGGGTTGTCATATCGGCCATTCCAATCCCATTAGCGTTGCCGTGCGTTTTTTGGGTAAGTCCCAGCACGACAATTCTTGAGACTTGTGGGCCCCCGCTTGCATAAGGCGTTGCATACCTGCCTGTAATATTCGGATCCATTCCGTCTCCCGAAATATCCTTGCCGATTTCATTCACGACCAGAACATCAATAGGGTCAAACATAATTCTCGGCATGAGGGATTTGGCCTGAAGCAGCAGTTCCGGCTCCTGATGAATCATTTCTTCTGCCGGGATCGCTACAATCTTCGCTGGCCGATCATAAGCATTCTCTAAGGTCCCAAGACCAAATATAATCGGGACACGCTGAATCGCGACCTTAGCCATTTCCACCACATGCTCAGCCATGTATTTAAAACTGAATGCATGTGCAGCCTCCGCACCCTTTTGTTTCCCGAGCCCAATCGTGATCATCTTCATCAGCCCGCTTTCAACCTGGCCCCTAAAGGCCGTATGCGGCTTAATTCTGTTAATCACTACGACCTTATCTGCTTCATATGCAAATTTATCGATGTAGATTGGAAGGCCGTTTTTTAGCCTTCCAATCTCTTCAACCTCCATGGTTGCCAGGATAGGAGCACCGGTGGCAGCTTCGGTTACACCCAGCTGCGCCAGGACGTCAATTTGGCCTTCAGCCGTTGCTCCCCCGTGGCTGCCCATGGCGGGAACAATAAACGGGCTGCCGCCTGCTCTTCTCACGGCACGCACGGTTTCCCTGACCAAAACAGGAATATCAGCGACTCCCCTTGAGCCTACCGCTATCGCTACTCTGTCCCCAGGAAGGATTCTGTCGAGAACACCGGCTCTATTAATAGCTTCGTGAACGGCTTCTGCGACATTCTCAATTTCTGGAGCGTTAAATTTTTGTCTCACCTTTACCATTCGCGGGAGTGGTACATCACGCAAAAGTTCTTTGATAATTGTCATTCAGATCATCTCCCGGAATCCGTTCTATTTGCGAACGTTTTCAATTTCTTTCATGAGTTCATCAACAAGCTCCTGACCGAATTCTTTTGCATATTTATCTATTACAGGCTGAATAATCTCTTTCATTTTCTCTTTTTCCTCGTCTGAAACTTCGTTGACCTTTGTTCCTGAATCCTTAATTTCTTCAATCGCATTTGCATCTTCTTCACGGCTTAATTGTCGCTGGTATTGCCCTGCTTCAACTGCTGCCTCTTTTAGGATGGTTTGTTCCTCCTCAGAAAGCTGGTCCCAGAACTTTTTGCTGACGAGAAAAACAAACGGCGTATACACATGCTTGGTCAGGCTCAAATATTCCTGGACCTCATTAAATTTGTTTGACTTGATGGTGGCAAGCGGATTTTCCTGACCATCTACGGTTTTGCTTTCCAAAGCAGTAAAGACTTCGGAAAAAGCCATCGGCGTCGGATTGGCTCCTAGAGCTTTAAAAGCATCAAGATGGACCTCATTTTGCATCGTCCTAATCTTCAGTCCCTCGAAGTCTTCAGCGGTTTCAACTGCATGTTTGCTGTTGGTCAGATGGCGGAATCCGTTCTCCCAATAGCCAAGCCCAATCAGCCCGTGTTCTGGAAGTTTATCTAAAAGCTTTTGGCCAATCGGTCCGTCTAGGATGGCATCTGCTTCTTCAGCGGTATTGAAAAGGAACGGGAAATCGAAAATTCCAAATTCCTTCACCATTCCAACCAGCGGTGAAGTGGAAGGAATCGTAATTTCCTGCAATCCGCCCTGGAGAGCCTCAGTCATTTTCTGATCATCTCCGAGTGAAGCAGCATAAAAAGGCTTTACTTCTAATTTACCGCCGCTCTTTTCATCTACAATTTCAACGAATTTTTTTAACGCTTGCCCTTGAGGATGGTCTTCATTAAGACCAATACCGGCTTTAATCGTTCTTTCCTGGATCCCTGAAGACCCGCCGGATCCAGTATTATTGCTTGTTGAAGATGCTCCGCAAGCGCTTAAAAGCAAGAGCCCCGGCAGCATCATGACAATCCCGATTTTCTTTAACCATTTGTTCATTTTGAAATTCCTCCTTTATTTAACCAATTCTGCATACCGCAGCTCACTCAGACTTTCTTCTAGCTTGATCCGATTCCTTACCTCATGGTTGACCAGATACTTGGGATACTCTTTATGTACAAGAACATCGATGATCCCTAAAGCTGCTTTTGTCCGCATTTCTTCTTCCGCTTCTTCCGAATACCAGGCAACATGCGGTGTGAGAATGACATGATCCATGGTAAGAAAAGGATGATGTTCACTAATCGGCTCTTCTTCTATTACATCAAGAGCTGCCCCCGATACCTGCCCGGAATGTAAAGCTTCAATTAAAGCACTTTCATCAATCACCGGGCCTCTTGAGGTGTTGATAATCAATGGCGTTTTCTTCATCCTTGCGAATTGCTCTCTTCCAAGCATCCCTTTCGTAGCTGGAGTCAGCGGAGCATGGACAGAAATGATATCCGCCTGCTCAACTAACTCATTAAGCGATACCAAAGCTACTCCCCTGTTCTTTGCTTCTTGATCAGAAACATAAGGATCAAATGCAAGAATATGAAATCCCAGGGGCTTTAATTTCTCTGCAAGTGACTGCGGAATCTTCCCGAATCCAACAAGACCAATCGTTTTATCACGGAGACGGTAAATCGGCCTTGTAACCTTAAAGTCCCAATTCCCTTTTTTCACCTGATCGTTTGCGACCACTACCTTTCTTATCCCCGACAGGATAAGCGCCAGGGCATGATCCGAAACTTCGTCCATACAGTAATCCGGTACATTCGCTACGCAGATTCCTTTTTCTGTAGCCGCTTGGAGATCAATCGTATTGACTCCGACCCCATATCTTGTGATGACCTTACATTTATTCAACCGTTCTATGACTCTTTTACTTAAAGGTGCATACTGGTTAATAATTCCGTCCGCTTCCCGGCACGCATGAATCACTTCATCCTCTGTGCGGCATTTGGCCCCTATTACTTCGATCACACCTGTTTGATGTAAAACCCTTTCTTCAAACCTAAGATCTTCAAACTCAAAATCAGTGACGACTACTTTGAATTTAACCATTCTAAACAGCCTCCTTTCATTTGATTGGTTAGGTTAGGAATTGCAGCGGAACATTAATAATAGAAGGAAATAGAATTAAAAGCAGCAGCACGATTACGTGAACGAGCACAAATGGCCAAATTCCCCTCGTTAAAGCGCCTATATTTATTTTGCTGATCCCGCATCCGACATATAAAACCGTTCCTACTGGAGGAGTGATCAGCCCAATACACAGATTAATGACAATCACAATTCCAAAATAGACTGGATCAATCCCAGCTAGTTCAGCCAGCGGAAGAAACACGGGCGTGAAAATCAGGATGGCTGGCGTTAAATCCATTACTAAGCCGACGGCTAATAAAAGAAGATTGATGACCAGCATCAGCATTAAAGGGTTTTCAACAAGCCCGCCAAGAAGTCTTGCCATTTCTCCTGGCACATCTGCAACAGTAATCAGCCATGCAGACACCATCGCTGCTGCAGCGACAAACATCACAACGGCAGTTGTTTTAGCTGCGGATACAAGAACATGACTGATATCCTTCCAGTTCATTTCCCGATAGACTGCCATACCGACGAATAAAGCATAAAATGCGGCAACAACAGCTGCTTCAGTTGGAGTAAAAATTCCGCCTCTTAATCCTCCAATAATAATGACCGGAAGCAATAGAGCCCAGCTGGCCTGCTTGGTGGCCTGTAAAATCTCCTTCATCGATTTGCGCTTTGGAAGTTCACTTGTATCCTTCCTTGAAATCAGTGCCCAAGCAACAATCAAGCCAAGACCCATCATAATTCCCGGAACAATTCCCCCCATAAATAGCTGAGTAATGGAAACTCCAGCCGTAACCCCGTAGATGATTAGCGGAATACTAGGAGGGATTACGGGAGCAATAATTCCCGAAGCACAGATCAACCCTGTTGCACGTTTGATATCATAGCCTCTGGCAATCATCATCGGTATTAAAATCGCCCCAAGAGCAGCGGTATCAGCGACAGCCGACCCTGATAACCCGGCAAACAAAATACTGGCAATGATCGCTACAAATCCCAGCCCGCCGCGGATATGCCCGACAAGAGCCATGGCAAACCCGACAATCCGTTTGGAAATTCCCCCCGCATTCATCAGCTCCCCGGCAAGCACGAAAAACGGTATCGCCATCAGCGAAAAATTATTAGCTCCATTAATCAGGTTTTGTGCAACAATTTGCGCGTCCATCATATCTAAAGTAAACATGAGGGCAACGCCGCAAAGAATCAAAGCAAAAGCGATCGGAACTCCCAGTGCGAGCGAACCAAATAGTGACCCTAAAAAAATACTAACCATCTATTCTCCTCCTTTCGATTGACTTGGATTAAATCGTCATTTTTCCTGACGGTTGATTATGGCTATCACCCAATTCCTCTTTCAAAATATCTTCTGTAGATGAGACCATTGTCAAAGAGGATTCGTTCTTTGAAGTAAGGGTCTGAACCATGCGGATGATAATAATAGCAGCCATTGAGATACTTGTAACAATCCCGATTCCATATAGAAACGAAAACGGAAGTCCAGTCGCAGGCGCATAACTGTTCATATTCAACACGGTCATTTTCCAGCTGCCTACAAGCAAAAGCCATAAAACATATAAGACTAATAAATTACTAATCACAAAAACAATCTTTTTAATCTTTTGCGGCAAGGCATTTACAATAATGTCAACCCCAAGATGCATGTTATCTTTAAGAGCGGCAATCGCCCCTAAAAATACCATCCACACAAACAGGAATCTTGACATTTCCTCTGACCAAGTGATCCCTGAATTAAAAACATATCGGAGGACTACATTTCCAAAAACAAGGATACACATGAAGGTGAAAGCTATAGCAATGGAACCAATCAGCATTTTATCCAGTATCTTAGCTGTTTTCTGCAGCATATTTTTCCCTCCTTTAGTTAGCTTCAGCTTTTATCCTTTCAACCAGATCCTCGGCCCAATCATACGTTTCAAAGATTTCATCATATAAAGGCTGGACAGCTTTTTCCATTTCCGATGAGAAAGCTTCGGTTGGCTCGGTAAATGTGATACCGTGTTCTTCAAGGAACTTTTTATCTTCTTCATAGCTTTTCTCCAATAATTCAAATTCATATTCTGCAGCTTCTTTCGAAGCCCTTTTAATTATCTCCTGCTGTTCCTTTGACAAGCTGTTCCAGAAGGTACTGTTAATGATGTAGATATTGGGGCTAAACATGTGCTTGGATTCCAGCACATCACTTTGAACTTCATACCATCCTGATGCACGCAGCGTAGCTATTGGATTATCTTGTCCGTCCACTACCTGCTGCTCCAAAGCGGTAAACACTTCGGAAATCGGCAGCGGGGTAACATTTGCCCCAAGAAGCTTTCCAAGCTCAATGTAGTTTGGAATATTTGGCATACGGATGCGAAGACCTTGGAAATCTTCCATGCTTTCAATTGGTTTATTGGAAGAAAACATTCTGAATCCGTTTGCACTCCAGGCAAGAGGTATTACACCGTGCTCTTTTTCAAGGTCAGCTGTCAGTTCTTCGCCAATGGGGCCGTTTAATACAGCCTTTACATGATCAAAATCCTCGAAAAGGAAAGGCCATTCCGGAACTGCCATTTTTGGAATATCCGCCTGCATGATTAAACCTGGAATTCCCATTTCAATGGTGCCGTTTCGTACACCGTCATAAAATTCTTTTTCAGCACCTAGTGTGCTATTTGGAAAAATGTTCACTTTTAGACTTCCATTACTCTCTTCTTCTACAATCTTCTTGAATTTTTCTTTGAGGGCTATGTTTTGAGGATGATCTTCTGCAAAATAATGGGCGACTTTTATGGTTTTAGCAGTACCTTCACCGCCTGCTCCATTTGAACTGGATTGTTCAGTGCCTCCGCATGCGGAAAGAATGAAAGAGGCACTAAGAGCAAGGCCGCTGACAACAGACAATATTTTTTTCATTTATCCCACCCCTTGTAAATGTTTAAGCCTTCATTGGGAGCCCTTTCAAACTATTAATCTTCTGATCGAATCAGCAAACAGCATCTGGGAGTACACTCTGCTGTTTCACCGGTTACTTATAAAAAAAAGAGTCTTAAAATCTTACCGACGCCCTTAGTCCGAATGAAAGCGGTGTCATTTCACAACAAATAAATTTGATGGATACGGTATCCCCCCTTATATCGTTTTAGACTAAATATTTGTTTTATAATATAAAACAAATATTTATAATATAAAACAACTGCTACCTATATATAATAAAGTTGAATTTTCTGATTTGTCAATAAACTATTTTGGAATTTTTCTCTTCCTGATAAAAGAACCCTTGATTTCTCTGCTTTCCAGACAAACAAGAGCTAACCATTTTTACCTGCCATTGCTTTGGATATACCGGCTTTTTCACTCCTCCGGAGAATGGCCTTTCTGGTGCATGATTTTCCTTTTGGCTTCCATTTGCACTTCAGAATACACATCCATTAATGGCTTTTTAAAATGGATGGCAGCTGTCTTTACCTCTTCAAATTCAGGCGATATTTGGAAAATTTTATTTCCTTCATATCCAATTTTTACTGTGATTTCACCGAAACGGGTGCAGATCTTTTCAAACTTTCGGGACAGTACTCTTCTCGACCATTCTGAGCTCCGGACACCAAATGTAGAGGTTTCTTTCAAAAGCAATTCTTCAATGGCTTCGGCGTCTTCCCGATTCACGAGGACGGTAATCAGACAGCCAGGCCGGCTTTTTTTCATGACAACAGGAGTATAAAAAACATCCAGGGCTCCACTATCGAGGATTTTTCCCATAAGAAACCCAAAGGCTTCCCCCGTCATATCATCCAGCTGACATTCCAAAACGGTAATAACCTCCCTTTGCGGAAAAGGGGATGACTGAAAGAGGAAGGCTCTTAAAACATTAGGATGATCAAAATCCTTCTTGCCAGCACCGTAGCCGATCCGTTCGATCGGAAGCGGAGGCAAATAGCCGAATTCAGCTGCCAATGCTTTTAAAAAACCGGCACCGGTGGGCGTTGTCAGCTCGCCTTTCACGTGAAAATCTGCTAATGGAATTCCGATTAGAATTTCTGCCGTAGCAGGAGCAGGGACAGGATAGAGACCATGTGCCATTTTGACTTTGCCATACCCGGTCGGCACAGGAGAGGAAATAATTTTATCAATGCCAAGATTCTCAAGAGCTAAACAAACCCCGATAATATCAATAATCGAATCCATGGCCCCAACCTCATGGAAATGGACATCCTTAGGGTCTACACCATGTATTTTTCCTTCTGCCTCTGCTATGACTCGGAAAACAGCGATGCTCCGCTGCTTGACTCGAACTGGCAATTTACTTTTTTCGATCATTTCGATGATAGTCGAGGCTTTTCTGTGAACATGGTGATGCGAGTGGTCGTGGTGATCGTGGTGATCGTGAGAATGGTGGTGATGAGAAGCATGATCATGAGGAAATAGCTCTTCCTGATGGATGTGTCCGCCAGCGTAAACCATTTCCTTCTTTTCATCATGAAATTCAAGCACTAGCTGACTGGAACAGATTCCTTTTTTATCTACTTTCTTAATGCTTAGAGTAAACGGGTCAATCGCCAGCTTACTTAACTCGTCCTTGATATAAGATAGATCAGCGCCTAAATCAATGAGCGCAGCCAAGGTCATATCTCCTGAAATTCCTGACTGGCAATCAAGATAAAGTATGTTCATGCAGGACCGCCTCCTCTGACACAAGCTTAAGAATAAGGGCTGCCTGATAAGCAGCTCCGAAGCCGTTATCAATATTGACGACACTGACCCCAGAAGCACAGGAAGTCAGCATTGCAAGCAGCGGTGTTAATCCTTGCAGGTGCGCGCCATACCCCACAGATGTCGGGACGGCGATAACAGGCCGGCTTACCATTCCTCCCACCACACTTGGCAGGGCTCCTTCCATTCCCGCAACAACGATAAGAACACTGGCATTGGCGATTTCCTCCCGGTAGGAAAGGAGTCTGTCTATCCCTGCAACACCGACATCATACAGCTTTTTGACTCTGCATCCCATCCACTCTGCGGTTATTGCTGCTTCTTCTGCCACCGGCAAATCAGAGGTTCCTGCACAAAGCACGATGACTTGACCAGGATATTTACGGGACGGTGAACCATATACGAGAATCCTAGATACAGAATCATAGTTTGCATGCGGGTATTCTTTCAAAACCTCAGCTGCCTTTTCCTTTTCCAGCCTCGTCACCATTACCTTTCCATGAGATTCAATCAATTTGCCCATTATGGCCGTGATCTGATCGGCCGTTTTACCTTCCCCATAAATCACCTCTGGATAGCCAGTTCTCCTTTCCCGGTCAATGTCTACTTTGCAAAACCCCAGGTCCGTAAAATTTTTCATGCTCTCACCTTCATTTCAGAACTTGTAAAGTTAAGTTGATGTCTGGATTTATGACGTCTCTGCCATCTTTAATCCCATGTTCATGCTGCCGCTTTTGTAGCCAGCGAGGTCCATTGTGATATATTTGTAGCCTAACTCTTTCAGTTTTTTGCTTATCTCCTGATGCGCCTCCATCAGAATCGGCATGTCCCCTGGCTCTACCTCGATTCGGGCAATTTCTCCATGGGTCCGAACACGGACTTGACGAATACCCAAGGCACGAATCGCCTGTTCGGAACGGTTTATTCGGTTGAGCTTCTCAATCGTAATTTTTTCTCCATAAGCAATTCTTGAAGAAAGACAGGCGAATGACGGCTTATCCCAGGTTGACAGTCCCAGCTGCTGGGAAAGCTCCCGAATTTCGGCTTTATAGAGGTCAGCCTCGGCTAATGGCCCCCGTATGTTATATTCCTTGGCAGCCTGAATCCCGGGCCGATGATCTCCAAGGTCATCAGCAATTAAGCCAAAAACGATATTTTCGTAGTTTTGTTCCTTCATAATCGGGATTAAATGCTCAAACAGACTTTTTTTGCAGTAATAGCACCGGTTTGGGGTGTTCTCTGAATAACCCGGTATCGCTAATTCAGAGGTTTGAATGACTTCATGTCTGGCACCGAGAAGCTGTGCAAGTTTGACTGCGTCTTCGAGCTCTTCATAGGGGTACGTTTCACTGTCAGCTGTCACAGCCAGGACATGATCTTTGCCAAGCGTATCAATGGCAGCCTTTAATAAAAAGGTGCTGTCTACACCACCGGAAAAAGCGACAACGACGGTTTTCATGTCCCGCAAAATTTCCTGAAGCCTTTGATATTTTAACTCCAGCAACTTCATCCCCTCCTTATGGATAATCCACTACAACTACATGTGTTTTTACACATTCAAAAGAAGAATAATAGGAACTGAATGCTTTGTAACCGGTATCATTTACGCGGAAAAAATTTGTAAAACAATGGGTAAGCATTTTTTGAATTTTATATTATAAAACTCGGTTTTAAATTGCAATATGTTTTGAATTTTTAGTCATTTATTCCTATATTGGCTTTTTGGTATTGCGCAAACTCAAAGGAGTTGGTCTTTCATCTGTAAATTGATGGAGAAAGGATGCGAATCGAAAAGCTGAAGGATAGTTGGTAGAGATTTTAAATTAGAAGGGTTATGTCAAATGCAGTGGAATGTTTCTTGGAAAAATGCTTTAAGCAACTATCCTCTCTACACCTTCTTTTAAATAATAAACTTGAATAAAGCCTTGCAGAGGTTATCCGCAAGGCTTTTTATATTGCATTTCTATCACACAACCAATAAGAGTTTAAACAAACGATTGTTTAAATTTCAAAGAGACACAGGTTTATGTAATAAATCGGACTTCAAACCGGCAGTAGCGGAGAATCTAGCTTTACTCTAGGGTGTGAAAAGTAAATTCTGGTTATAAATGTCAACGATAATATGTACACTTTTGCTCGTTTTAGAATGTACAATTCTGCTATTCGGACTTTGGTATTATCCCCCAGCCTTTCTGTTTCTTTTGCTGGGGGGAGGTTTTGTTAATCTAAA
>NZ_JAKZKT010000109.1 GCF_022808645.1 Bacillus litorisediminis | reverse complement strand
TTCGATATCTGTATTTACTTTGATTTGCATATGCACAATATTCACCCCAAGAATATTATGCAGCGCAATGAGCAAACTGTACATTCTTAAACAGTCATTTATGTACACTCTTAAATTAGCATTTATAAATGGGTTTAATTGCTTCAATGCTATCAAGTAAGGGGGAAGTTTATGGAGAAGTTTAAAGTCTTTTTAGGGGGGTATATGAATAAAATTGCCTTTATCCTTATCTCAATATTTTTGATATTGTCAGCCTGCCAAGTAGCAAATTCTGAAGGTATTACATTAGAAGAAGTGCTTTCTTCTTTTGAAGAAAAGAAATTAAAATTGGTAGAAGATAAAGTTAGCGATAATCACATTTTTGGAATGAAACTTAATAGGATCAGACCTGCTGCTTATAAATTGGATGGAAAAAAAATATTGATATATGTCTTTGATTCAAGTAAAGAAAGAGAAAAGGGATTGAATGATTTTCGTAATAAAACAGCTACATCAAATGTCGTTTCTTATAATTTTTATGAAGTTAAAAATGTACTAATTTTCTATGTGCATGAACTTGACCGAAGTATGAAAGTTGAACTTGACGATGAAATTCAAAAAGCCTTAAATGATTTGAACAGAGATTAGTTGTGAAAACGATGTGCAAGTAACTGGTACAATAAGTCAAACAATGAAGCTAACGGTGCAGTATAGTTTCATAAGAAAGTGCTAGGAATTTTTATTTTCCCGTAATAGTTCATACTGCTTTTATGTGATTTTAAGGGTTGTATGATGTGGTTCCTTTATTATGCAACTCTACAGTTGCCTACACTTGACAAGCAACTGTAGAGTTGCATATAATCGACATATGGATTGGGACAAAGACGCTATATTCAAAGCACTCGGCGACGCGACTCGGAGGCTTATATTAGATGAACTTTCCGAACGCAATGAGCTAACGTTGTATGAACTTACAGCACGTCTCGTTATGAAACACAACCTTCCCATTACTCGACAGGCAATCACTAAACATCTTAATACCTTGGAAGATGCAGGGCTCGTAATATCAAAACGAAAGGGAAAATATCGAGTACTTATGTTTAACAAAGATCCACTTAAAAATTTGCTGAAAGGATGGGTAGATTAATTTTATTACTAATGACGAATGTATGAGTTTGTCTATTCAGCCAAATTGTTAGAAAAGAATCATAGATTGCAAATATAAAGGTGGCCAAAACATGATGAAAATCATTATTACTAGTATATTCGTTCAAGATCAAGACAAAGCATTAGAGTTTTATACAAAAACACTGGGCTTTGTAAAAAAGCATGACGTTCCCAGCGGAGCATATAGGTGGATAACGCTTGTTTCTCCTGATGAACAAGACGGTACGGAGCTTTTACTCGAACCTAATGAACACCCTGCTGCCAAAGAGTATCAACAAAAGCTTTTTGCTGATGGCATTCCAGTAACAATGTTTGGGGTTGCAGATATTCGCAAAGAGTACAAAAGATTAGTAGAAAAAGGCGTAAAGTTTACTATGGGACCTACAGAAATGGGCGAAATCACAATAGCTGTCTTCGACGATACATGCGGAAACCTTATTCAATTGATAGAGCAGAAGTAACATTCTGACGAACGAACCAAGTTTCTAAATGACACTATTGGTAAGTCTAAGACTGTGAAGTGTTATGTCAAAATTTATACAACGAATGTAAACCCTGTCCTATTTGTAGGTCGGGGTTTTACATATTTAAGCCCAGTGGTAATATGTCAAGCACCAAAATCAAATGAATTGGAAATTAAAACGTAAGTTGTCTAAACCAAAGCAGATTTTGGGCATGACAAATAAACTTCGCTTTTTCTCTTTTAAAAAAAGAAAA
>NZ_JAKZKT010000108.1 GCF_022808645.1 Bacillus litorisediminis | reverse complement strand
GCAGGTGTGCGGCCGAGCCTAGGTCGTATCATATAACGGGTGGGATTCCCGTCGAGTAAGAACTAGCCATTCACTCGTAGCGAGTCTTGGAGGGCTAAAGGTAACTTTAGTCTTTAAGCGTAGACAGTAAGGTGGCGGGCCGAAAACCAAATGGTTGAAGGGATTGAGCTCCATAATGTTAGTAATTCAAGAGGGCTGATGCTTTACCTGCAGCAGAAAGCAACATTTCATTCGTCGTAAATGGCAAGAAGAATGAAACCTCTTTGGAGTCAGAGACCTCGGCACGTTATACATTGATATGATACGGCAACTCGGGAGACCCTACCGGTCTTTTCTATTTTTTCTTTTAGAAGAGTATGGTGTACAAGCGATACAAAGCAAGGAAACCAAATGCCGTTGTAGGGAGTCGGATAGCAGCGTAGTACCAATGAAGTTGGGTAATGCTGATGGAGGAAAGGCTAGCTACCAGTTATCACCCTTACTAGGGACACATTTACTACACGCAGAGGTAGGAACAATAAATGGAAACAAAACTACTAAGGATAGCAGAATTAGCAAAATCGGATCCTAAAATGAAATTTACATCTCTTGCGCATCTGCTAAATGAGCAAGCACTAGTTCAATGTCATCTTGAATTACCTAATAAGAAGGCAACTGGGGTTAATGGAACAACTAAAGAGCAATACAGTGAAAATCTAAAAGAATACATAGAGGATTTAGTAAATAGGCTTAAAAGCAAGAGTTATCGTCCTGTTCCAGTAAGGAGAATGTATATTCCAAAGCTCAATTCAAACAAGAAAAGACCATTGGGAATACCAGAACATGAAGATAAGATTGTTCAAAAAGGCATTACAAAGATACTAAATACCATCTATGAAAATGACTTCCTAGACTGCTCTTTTGGTTTCCGTCCCAATCGTAACTGCCATGATGCATTGAAAATACTGAACTATTACATTGAAAAGAAATCAGTAAATTATGTAGTAGATGTAGATATCAAAGGATTCTTTGACAACGTTGACCACAAATGGATGATGGAGTTCCTAAAACTACGAATTGCTGACCCCAACCTACTTAGAACAATTGGTAGGTTTCTTAAAGGTGGATATATGGAGGAAGGTAAGAAATACAAGACAGACACTGGCACACCGCAAGGTGGAGTTATATCTCCGATATTAGCCAATGTATATCTCCATTATGTCCTCGATTTATGGTTTGAGAAAAGGGTTAGAAAACAGTGTAAGGGCCAAGCATACATGGTGAGATATGCAGATGATTTTGTTTGTTGTTTTCAATCTAAGAGTGAGGCTCAACAATTCTTTCAATCATTAAAATCTAGATTAAAGAAATTTAACCTAGAAATAGCTGAGGATAAAACCAAAATAATTCCCTTCGGGCGGTATGCCGAGAAAGATGCAAAACAGAAGGGAAACAAGAAGCCAGCAACCTTTGATTTCATTGGATTTACTCACTATTGTGGGAAAAGTAAACAAGGAAACTTTCGGGTGAAACGCAAAACCAGTAGGAAGAAAATCCAAGGCAAGCTAAAAGAAACTAAAGAATGGTTAAAGAATAATAGAAATAAAGATATTCATATGATTATGGATAGATTTAAACGCTCACTTACTGGGTATTACAACTATTATTGCATCACCGATAATACTCCAAGTGTAAACAAATTCAGAGACAAAATCGGATACATACTATTTAAATGGCTCAATAGAAGAAGTCAAAGGAAATCATTTACCTGGGATAAATTCAGACTCTTTCTTACTAAACATCCATTACCTTACGCAAGAGTGAAGGTTAATATATACGAGTTAAGAAAAGAGCTAAGCTACATTTTGTGAATGATAACTAGGAGGAGCCGTGTGCGTGAGTAGCGCAAGCACGGTTCTGTGAGGGGGGAGAATACAATCTACCGAGAGGTAGAGAGGTTCTCTTCTACTCGACT
>NZ_JAKZKT010000107.1 GCF_022808645.1 Bacillus litorisediminis | reverse complement strand
AGCCCAGTGGTAATATGTCAAGCACCAAAATCAAATGAATTGGAAATTAAAACGTAAGTTGTCTAAACCAAAGCAGATTTTGGGCATGACAAATAAACTTCGCTTTTTCTCTTTTAAAAAAAGAAAAAAATGGAAGTTATTTAAGGGCTGAAAGGGTGTGAAGTGGTGATCATCCACGTCTCCTTTCAGGGGGTGTGTACAGTTGGTTGGTGCGTAACAGCGAATGCACCAGCCGTACCAGTTTTCTTGCGGTCATGACGAGAGCACGTTTGTGTTTATGCTTTGGAACTTCATTGTATTTTTTTAAGTAAAATGCTTTGTATTCCGAATCGTGCTTGCGAATCGATTCAGCTGCCTGAATGAGGTAATAACGTAAATATTTATTGCCGGTCCTCATTCTGCTTGTGTTTTCTGATTCGTATTCGCCCGATTGATGTTGATTCCAGACAAGTCCTGCGTACTTGGCAAGGGCATGATGATCTTTAAACCGGTGAGCATCGCCGATCTCAGCGATCAATCCAGCTGCGAATACATCGCCAATGCCTTTAACAGAAGTCAATGTTTGCGGAATACCTTTCATCAACTTCGCAATTTCTTTATCCAGTCGTTTTACCTGTGATTCCATGTGCTGAATCACGCTTAATGTGACAGACAAGGAGAGATTAACCGGATCTTCCATCGCTTTATTTAGACGATACGAAGAACGAGCGAGTTTCTGTAAATAAGAAGCAATCTCTTCTGGATTGGCAAATCGGTTTCTTCCTTTTTCCCGAAGGAAATCGGTCAGGTCTTCTAAGCTCATTTCGGCAATCGTTTCGGGGTCTAGTTCTTCAATCACGGCCAAACTGGTCGTTCCGAATGCATTCGAAAATGGATTGTCTTGTCGTAATCCACTGAACTTTAAAAACAATTGGTTTAAAAAGTACGTCTTATTTCGACCAATTTCTTTCATCATATGAAATCGGGTTCTTGTTAATCGCTGAAGAGCTGCATAATGATGCGCTTCCTTCATCTCGCCTGGCAATCGTCCAAATCGCAGGTGATCCGCGATAACCCAGGCGTCAATTTTATCGTTTTTCGGCAGTGTATCGTACCCTTTTTTAAAGCGTGCAACCTTTCGAGCATTCAGCACATAAATCTGAGAACAGTAATGAGGTTCATATCCTTTTAGCTGTTCTTGAAGATAATGAGCGATGTGCCAACTATATTGGTCTGTCGCCTCCATGCCAATTTTGATATGGGCGTACTGATTTTTTTCCGCCGTTTCCAGTATGCGTTTGATCAGGGTATCAGCCCCAGCACGATCATTGGAAACGGAAAAGTCAGCCAGTGCTGCCCCGTCCCCATCCATGAAATGGACATAGTGGGATCGAAGGCTCACGTCTACACCGACAAGCATTTGTGACATGCCAATCACCTCCTAGTGAAAAAATAATCAGAATCGTGCCAGACCTGGGTGCCCATGGGGATCATCGATGTCTTCCTCGTCATAAGCACTCAAAAGCTAGAAGACCATCATGAGCGCTGTACTCTCTTCCAGCTAGCGGCGCAGCCAGTGGGTTAGACCTTCCATGATGAGCCATAGGTAGCAGGCTTTTTAAGCAGTACACGTGTGTGTCCGCAAGGAGTGAAAGCCATTTCCTGAGACCATTCTGTCAGCTCCTATTGTCCCATGAGCAGGTTTGGCAGAAAAGCATGAATCGACAAAATGAAGACATACAAAACAGGACGAAGTCTTGAAATGGAGTACGCTCCATTCTCCGCCCTGTCACGTATGAAATTGTGCGCACAGCAACTAGCTGTGCCGGCAGGTCAGCACCTGCAAGCTATGATAATCAATGGTTATATTGATCGCCTTTCGCTCCCCCGGCCTTACGGGTGGAACAGGGCAAAACAAAAAGAGTGAGGGAGCCGAAAGGCAACCACTTTCCTATAGGAATCCAATAGATCCCCAGTTGTCCGGATCAACTGGAAATTCTACTAGAAAGAGCTCTTACTACTAATATACGAGGA
>NZ_JAKZKT010000106.1 GCF_022808645.1 Bacillus litorisediminis | reverse complement strand
ACAAGAACTAAAGGATTTTTATCAACTGGTTGAGGCTTCTGAAATTCCAGAAATGAAAAAGGCCATTCAAACCATTCAAAACTGGCAAACCGAAATTCTTAATAGTTTTGCATATAACTTTTCCAATGGTTTTTTGGAAGGGATCAATAACTCAACCAAAGTATTAAAACGAAACGCATTTGGCTTTAGAAGCTTTAAACGCTTTAGAGCCAAAATATTACTTTCACATCAATATAAAGGAATTGGGGTTCACATTGGTTAAGGGTGACGACAATTAGTCATCACCCCAACATTTGACGGAGAACCTTTTTTTAAACATACATAAACATATAAGTTTTAATAGTTTATTTTAGTTATGTCTAGAAAGAATCCTGATAAAACTTTACAATGAAAATAAAGAATTTTCATACTTGAGGTGTCCGTATGAAAGTAAAACGCCGTGACCTAATTGAAGGATGTATCGTAAAAGAGGATATTTTTTCTCAATCCGTTCATCCCATTATTACTAAAAAAACAATCATAACCAAAGATATTTTAGAGGTTTTAGAAGCCTTCTTAATTGATGAGGTAAGCATAGAAAAGACTCTTCAGAACGGCGAACCATATCTTTACAATGAGTCACATGAAGAAACAATTGAAACGGCTAAACATACTAGTTTCTATTCGGATTATACGAAGGCTGTTGAAGTTTATAAAACGGAATTTTTGAAGTGGCAAGCTGGATCTTCTATCAATATTTTAAAAATAAGAGAGATTATCATTCCACTGCTCATTCGATTTTTCAATGAAACAAATGAATTATTGCTTTTCCACCGTTACACAAAACATGAAAATTATCTTTTCCATCATAGTATTGCCACTGGGTTAATTAGCGGTTTTTTGGCTTTAAAACAAAATATTCCATCTGGGGAAGCGGCTCAGATTGCTCTTGCGGGTGTAATGGCAGATAGCGGTTTTTCAAAAGTGGATCCAAAAGTACTAAACAAAACAAAAAATCTGTCGATTCAGGAAGAAGAAATACGAAAACATCCGTTGTACAGCTATAATTTATTAAAAAATATTCCATCCTTAAAAGACGCAGTTAAATTGGCTGTTCTCCAACACCATGAGCGATTAGACGGAAGCGGATACCCTTTAAAAGAATCAGCAAAACGGATACACAAATTTTCAAGGTTTCTAGCAGTTGCTGACTTTTATCATAAAATGTGTACAGGAGAGGGCGCTTCTGCTGCTCTATCTCCGTTCAAAGTGGTTGAAATCATGACTGAAGACAGCTTTGGTAAATTTGATATTGAAATTGTCCAAGTATTATTAAGACATGTAACTAAATTCTCTTTAGGTTCGAAGGTAAAATTAAATGATGGTTCTATTGGAGATGTAATGTTTGTTGATACAAAATCACCTTTAAGGCCAATTATTAAAGTGGAGAAAACTGATCAACTGCTTGATTTGCGAACGAATCGTGCGTATTTTATAGATCATATTATTAAAATTTAAATGTAGCAGTAACAAGAATAATCAATTTTGGGCATGTGTCATACGGGACACATGTCCTTTATTATGTCAGGTATATATTGAGGAATTAAATGGAAGGTAAAAAACTGTATAAAACCGTTGACTTTAGGCGTTATTGATGATAAATTATAAAAGTCGCTGTTAAGCGATGCATGATATAAATCAATTAAATCTAGAGGTCCAAAAATATTGACACATAATAATATATGTGCTATAATAGAAACCTTGCTCCTTGAAAACTGAACAAAGAAAAGCGTCAACGTTAATTCTATTTTTTTAAGAGCTATATCAAACACTTTTATGGAGAGTTTGATCCTGGCTCAGGACGAACGCTGGCGGCGTGCCTAATACATGCAAGTCGAGCGGACCTCTGGGAGCTTGCTCCCAAAGGTTAGCGGCGGACGGGTGAGTAACACGTGGATAACCTGCCTGTAAGACTGGGATAACTCCGGGAAACCGGGGCTAATACCGGATAGGATTTCGGTTCGCATGAACCGAA
>NZ_JAKZKT010000105.1 GCF_022808645.1 Bacillus litorisediminis | reverse complement strand
CAGGCTCCTACCTATCCTGTACAAGCTGTACCAAAATTCAATATCAAGCTACAGTAAAGCTCCACGGGGTCTTTCCGTCCTGTCGCGGGTAACCTGCATCTTCACAGGTACTATAATTTCACCGAGTCTCTCGTTGAGACAGTGCCCAGATCGTTACGCCTTTCGTGCGGGTCGGAACTTACCCGACAAGGAATTTCGCTACCTTAGGACCGTTATAGTTACGGCCGCCGTTTACTGGGGCTTCGATTCAAAGCTTCGCTATTCGCTAACCTCTCCTCTTAACCTTCCAGCACCGGGCAGGCGTCAGCCCCTATACATCGCCTTGCGGCTTAGCAGAGACCTGTGTTTTTGCTAAACAGTCGCCTGGGCCTATTCACTGCGGCTCTCTCGGGCTTTGACACCCTACCAGAGCACCCCTTCTCCCGAAGTTACGGGGTCATTTTGCCGAGTTCCTTAACGAGAGTTCTCTCGCTCACCTTAGGATTCTCTCCTCGCCTACCTGTGTCGGTTTGCGGTACGGGCACCTATCCCCTCGCTAGAAGCTTTTCTTGGCAGTGTGGAATCAGGAACTTCGGTACTATATTTCCCTCGCTGTCACAGCTCAACCTTACGGTAAGCGGATTTGCCTACTTACCAGTCTAACTGCTTAGACGCACATATCCAGCAGTGCGCTTACCCTATCCTCCTGCGTCCCTCCTTCGCTCAAACGGTGATGAGGTGGTACAGGAATATCAACCTGTTGTCCATCGCCTACGCCTTTCGGCCTCGGCTTAGGTCCCGACTAACCCTGAGCGGACGAGCCTTCCTCAGGAAACCTTAGGCATTCGGTGGAAGGGATTCTCACCCTTCTTTCGCTACTCATACCGGCATTCTCACTTCTAAGCGCTCCACGGGTCCTTCCGGTCCCGCTTCACCGCCCTTAGAACGCTCTCCTACCATCCTCTAAAAGAGGATCCACAGCTTCGGTGATACGTTTAGCCCCGGTACATTTTCGGCGCAGAGTCACTCGACCAGTGAGCTATTACGCACTCTTTAAATGGTGGCTGCTTCTAAGCCAACATCCTGGTTGTCTAAGCAACTCCACATCCTTTTCCACTTAACGTATACTTTGGGACCTTAGCTGGTGGTCTGGGCTGTTTCCCTTTTGACTACGGATCTTATCACTCGCAGTCTGACTCCCAAGGATAAGTCTTTGGCATTCGGAGTTTATCTGAATTCGGTAACCCGATGAGGGCCCCTAGTCCAAACAGTGCTCTACCTCCAAGACTCTCACACTTGAGGCTAGCCCTAAAGCTATTTCGGAGAGAACCAGCTATCTCCAAGTTCGATTGGCATTTCACCCCTACCCACACCTCATCCCCGCACTTTTCAACGTGCGTGGGTTCGGGCCTCCAGTAAGTGTTACCTTACCTTCACCCTGGACATGGGTAGATCACCTGGTTTCGGGTCTACGACCTCATACTCATGCGCCCTATTCAGACTCGCTTTCGCTGCGGCTCCGCTTTTTCGAGCTTAACCTTGCATGAAATCGTAACTCGCCGGTTCATTCTACAAAAGGCACGCCATCACCCATAAACGGGCTCTGACTACTTGTAAGCACACGGTTTCAGGTTCTCTTTCACTCCCCTCCCGGGGTGCTTTTCACCTTTCCCTCACGGTACTGGTTCACTATCGGTCACTAGGGAGTATTTAGCCTTGGGAGATGGTCCTCCCAGCTTCCGACGGGATTTCACGTGTCCCGCCGTACTCAGGATCCACTCAAGAGGGAACGAAGTTTCAACTACAGGGCTGTTACCTTCTCTGGCTGGCCTTTCCAGACCTATTCATCTACCCCGTTCCTTTGTAACTCTATGTTGAGTGTCCTACAACCCCAAGAGGCAAGCCTCTTGGTTTGGGCTAATCCCGTTTCGCTCGCCGCTACTCAGGGAATCGCATTTGCTTTCCTCTCCTCCGGGTACTAAGATGTTTCAGTTCCCCGGGTGTACCCTCATAACCCTATGGATTCAGGTTATGATCCTGCCCCATTACAGACAGGGGGTTTCCCCATTCGGAAATCTCCGGATCAAAGCTTACTTACAGCTCCCCGAAGCATATCGGTGTTAGTACCGTCCTTCATCG
>NZ_JAKZKT010000104.1 GCF_022808645.1 Bacillus litorisediminis | reverse complement strand
ACAAGAACTAAAGGATTTTTATCAACTGGTTGAGGCTTCTGAAATTCCAGAAATGAAAAAGGCCATTCAAACCATTCAAAACTGGCAAACCGAAATTCTTAATAGTTTTGCATATAACTTTTCCAATGGTTTTTTGGAAGGGATCAATAACTCAACCAAAGTATTAAAACGAAACGCATTTGGCTTTAGAAGCTTTAAACGCTTTAGAGCAAAAATATTACTTTCACATCAATATAAAGGAATTGGGGTTCACATTGGATAAGGGTGACGACAATTAGTCATCACCCCAACATTTGACGGAGAACCGTTTTTTTAAAATCACTAATGTGAAAAAGTATATTTGGATGCATCGATTTACTGCTTTATTTAGGTTAGGAGGATAACTTTGTGAATTTCCGTTGGGACATTATTATTGAATATATGCCATTTTTATTGGAAGGAACATTGCTTACATTAGGCCTTTCTGTTGCTGGTATATTGATAGGCACGATATTAGGGCTATTAATAGGATTAGGACGAATCGTGAGAAATAAGGTATTGGCTTTTCCGTTTGTTTTCTATATAACCGTTTTCCGCGGAACACCTTTACTTGTGCAAATTCTTTTAATACACTTTGGACTAGTTCCCCTTCTTACAGGAGAAACGAATGGGATATTAGCTGGTGTGATTGCCTTATCACTCAATTCAGCTGCCTATATTGCGGAAATCTTCCGAGCTGGTATTCAATCGATTGACCGCGGACAAATGGAAGCAGCACGCTCACTTGGGCTTACTCATGTTCAATCGATGCGCTACATCATATTGCCGCAAGCTTTCAAACGAATGATTCCTCCGCTTGGCAATGAATTTATTATCCTATTAAAAGACTCTTCTTTACTTTCAGTCGTGGCAACACCTGAGTTAATGTATTGGGGACGTGCTATGGGAAGTCAATACTTTAAAGTCTGGGAGCCATATTTAGCGACAGCAGCTATCTACTTAATCCTAACAATAGGTCTTAGCTTCTTGCTAAGTCTGCTAGAAAGAAGGCTGAAAACAGAATGATCCGAGTTGAAAAATTAAAAAAATCATTTGGCAATCATGAAGTCTTAAAAGATATAAGTGTTTCGATTGAGCCGCAAGAGGTTGTAGTAGTAATTGGGCCTTCCGGGTCAGGTAAATCTACATTTCTGAGATGTATCAATCAATTAGAAACAATAACCTCTGGCAAAATTTTTATTGAAGGTGTTGATACGACCGATAAAAAAGTAGACATCAATAAAGTCCGTACTGAAGTAGGAATGGTTTTCCAAAGCTTTAATCTATTCCCTCATAAAACAGTGCTAGAGAACATTATGCTCGCTCCAATTAAGGTGAGAAAGGTTTCCAAGGAGCATGCGGCTCAAAAAGCACGAGAACTTTTAAAGAAAGTCGGACTGGCTGACAAAGAAAATGCATACCCGGACTCACTCTCAGGCGGACAAAAACAGAGAGTCGCGATCGCAAGAGCCCTTGCGATGGAGCCGAAAATTATGCTATTTGATGAACCGACATCTGCCCTTGACCCCGAAATGGTAGGAGAAGTACTAGAAGTTATGAAACAGCTCGCTAAAGAAGGCATGACCATGGTCGTCGTTACGCATGAAATGGGATTTGCAAAAGAAGTAGGAGATCGTGTTATCTTTATGGACGAGGGGTACATCGTCGAAGAAAATACGCCTAGAGAGTTATTTGAAAATCCGCAGCAAGAACGGACCAAGCTATTTTTAAGCAAGGTTTTATAAGAGCCTTGAGCAGCAGAGAGTAGTTGATCAGCGGAACGATTGAATTTGTTGATAAATATCTCGAACCTGTTGATAGAGGGTGCGAATTCGCTGATAACGGCTGAGATTTGTTGATAAAAAATGGATTTGTTGATAAACATCGGAAATTCGTTGATAACGCCGCGAATCCGTTGATAAAGCGCGAGATCTATTGATAAAAAGCTGAAATTCGCTGATAAGCGTCAAGAATCCTTTTAGGACCCCTTATTCCATTGGACACGATAATGCTTAATGATTACACTTGTGATAACTAACTTACATGGAAGGGGGGCCTAATATGCCTAGAAAGAAAATTGATGTGATCGAGGATGTAAAAAA
>NZ_JAKZKT010000103.1 GCF_022808645.1 Bacillus litorisediminis | reverse complement strand
TACATACCCCAGTTCATCTATGATGATTAGATCAAATTTGAGCCACCTCTTCTCAAACAAGACAAGTTTGTGTTCTTCATTCGCCATTAGGAGTTCTTCCACTAGTTCAGCGGCTGTAACGAACTTAACCTTGTAGCCGTTTTTCACCATTTCTATTCCCAAACCGGTCGCCAAATGGCTCTTTCCCGTACCACTGTTCCCTAGAAAAATTATGTTCTCTTTTTTCTCCACAAATTCACCTTTAGACAGTGTCAGAAACCGATTACGGTTTAGACTCGGCATTAAACTAAAGTCATAGGTATCAAGCGTCTTCTGCACAGGAAAGGTAGCTAGCTTGAGCCTTCTTTGCTTTTGGTTTTCTTCTCTGGTCTCGGCCTCAGCCTCTAATAATGCTAGTAGATACTCCTCATAACGAAGGTTTCGTTCTTCTGCCTCTCTCGCGAGAGTACGGTAGTTTTTGGCGATGCTTGGGACTCTCAGTTGTTTGGTAAGGTGATCCAAAAGTAATTCGGTTGTCATTTCATTCTTCCTCCAGTTAGTTGTCCGTATTGTTCAATATTGGACTTACTTACTTTATAGTCCAATAGATTAATAGGCGTTTTCTCCTTTGGCAGATCTTGAATAAGAAATGGTTGGTTAATGAGCGTCTGGATCATTTCATGTACAGCCTCATATCGAAAGACATGAGCTTTCTCGGCTTCCAGTAAAACTTCCGTTAACTTTTCCATTCCTATCTCCCGATGAAGGAGAAGGAGTCGAATGAATTTTCGATCACCTGCTGCGCCTTCTTGTTCACGCAGCTTACGTTGGTAACGCCTGAATACATCAGGGATATCAGGTGATTGAAAGGCATGGGCATCCCTAATTGCCCTAGGTTTCTTCAGTAAAGCCTCCAGATAATGATCGAGTACAGCAATCATTTGGTAACGATCATATGAACGGATATGTTCCGCGATCACTTGATTTTGAGCCACAACGATCACACGATCGACAAAAATTTTTGCCCATACAGCCTGTCCAACAAAGCTAGATGGAACCGAATACTGATTCGTCTCAATCGTAACCAGTGATGTCTTATTTACCTTACAGGATACGAGCTTACAGGCCTCAAATGGATTGTCTGGAAGAGGGTAAAGAGCCTCCTTTTCCTTTTCCCACAATTGTAAGACCGTCTCTTCCTTATGAGGGACCTTCGTCCTTTCGGCCTCTTTCAAACACCAATCCAAGAGATAGTCATTTACTTCTTCTAAGGATTGTACTTCAAGGTGAGGAACTAGGGCATTTCTTCGTATGTATCCGACAGTACCTTCTACACGCCCCTTCTCGTTCCCAGAGGCTGGGTTACAAAATTCCGCTTTGAAAAGATAGTGGGCCTGTAACGCAAGAAAAGATTCTTGTTCCAGACGATCTCTCCCTTGGAGGGTTTTCACCACAGCTGTTTTTAAGTTATCGAAAATCCCTTCGATTGGGACACCACCAAAGAACTCAAACGCTCGAACAAAGCCATCCAAAAAAGCTTCCTGCTTTTCATGAAGATAAGCTCTCACAAATCGCATCCGGCTTGCAGAAAGCTGGATACAGAAGAGGTAAATGCGTTGCTTTCGACCCTGGTGAAAAATGTCCGCCTCTCCCCAGTCGAATTGGAATTGGTGGCCGAGTTGGAAATCAAGAGGAATGAAAACTTCCTGGAGCTTTTTCTTGCGTTTAGCTACAATTTTGCGAATGTTGGATGCCGAACCTTTGAAGTCATATTCGTCTACTAATCTATTATAAATTCTTATAGCTGTATGTTTTTGTTTACCCCAACTAGTCAGGTCATCTTCGAGCCATTGGTCGATAATAGGGAGCACGCGTTTCGTTTCATCAGAATACTCTTTTTTACCGTAAACATTCTGGCGCAGGATCGTAGTAGGAGCCTCTTGTTGCTTGGTATACTTGCTTACTGTATTCCTTGAAATGCCAAGCTTCTTGGCGATTTGTCTTTGTGATAAACCTTCAATCTCCTTTAAAATTTTGATACGATGAAATTGAGCCATATTGATCATCCTTTTTTTCCTCTCTCATGTAGTAAGTTTGGTCACTTTCTATCATAAGAGAAGGTTATTTAATTGGAAATCGGGTGGCTCATTTTTTATGTGATCAAACTGCTTGAAAGTGGCTCAATTTTAAATTATCAAATACA
>NZ_JAKZKT010000102.1 GCF_022808645.1 Bacillus litorisediminis | reverse complement strand
CTGTCTACGCTTAAAGACTAAAGTTACCTTTAGCCCTCCAAGACTCGCTACGAGTGAATGGCTAGTTCTTACTCGACGGGAATCCCACCCGTTATATGATACGACCTAGGCTCGGCCGCACACCTGCCCTTTAGCTGAAGAACCTAGTATTTATCGGTTCTTTTTTCTTTTAACAGCAAGGTAAAATAAAATTAAACCCAAGGGAATGGCAATAACTAATAGAAAAGAAATTAATTGAAAGATACTATCTCCCCATGTAAATCCACCTTGAGTAGACAGTAGTAACATGAAAAACTCCCCCTTTATTCACTTTTTCCTTTTTAAACAAACCTGCTCCTTTAGTTGAATAGTTCTTATTTATTTCCTACTAACAAATTAAAAACAACTTTAATTTCCTTTAAAAACAATAAAATTAACCCAATAAAAATAAAAAATAGTCCTAAATAGTAAGGGAAATTAACCATTATTGCATTACGAGCCTGTTCTAATTTTCCTGGAGGCGCAAAAATTCAGAAGAATGTAGAAGGGTCTGCAAGGATCCACATGAGAAGTAAAATATTTAATACAGATATACATTGTGATGATAGTAAGAATCCCTGAGAGCTTTTGCTACCAGTGTGTTTCTTTTTCAGATATTTGTAAAGCGGCCAAGCATAAATCCAATGGATAAATCCCAAAAAGACCTGGCTTACCATTAGAACACCGTCATCAATTATAAAACCGTTCCTACCCATTAAATAATAAAGTACAACAAAAGCTACAAAAAGGATTATAGAAAGAATTAACCCTTTAGCATAAGATATCATGGTAAAAACTCCCCCACATAGATTCAGCTACTCTTTGCATATTTAAATCCTAAAAAGATAAAAACAAAAGTCGTAAGTAAACCAAAAATAAAAGCATATAGATAGGGCATAACTACATCACCTAAATCCCTTACTTCTTCATTAGGGAATAATTTAACTCCAATTGAAACAAAGATTATATAAAATACTCCAGTCACTATGGAAATTAATACAATCCCTTTGAGATTAGGTTTCTTATTATTTACATAATAAACAAATACAATTGAGGAAATGACTAATGAAATCCCAAAAGATATCGATATGCCAATTCTATTTAATAATGTAAAACAAAGTAGCAATAACACACTAAAGACAAATCCAATAAAAACATTCCTCATTCTCTCCCCCTGAAAAGTCTACATTAATACCTCTTTTTATTTTTACAAAATGTCAGATTACCTTCTTGAACTATCCTGCTCCATTCGTATTAGACTGATAATTAAAAGTTTAACATAAAATTCCAAAAGAATTCTCTTTTATTCTGAAAAGACTGACAAAAATAAAAAGATCGCCTTCATTGACGACCTTTATGCAACAAGTCTTATTCAACTCTACTGCCCTGTTAGCTCAATAACTTCAACAGAAAAAGCGTTAATCCTTTTGGATCAACGCGTTCTTTAGTTTAAAATCAATTTTCAATTGTATAATCAATAATTAGCAATCTGAATTAAGGTTTAAGGAGTCACCTTATCAGAAACTATCTTATCAATACTAAGCATATATTGCCAATTATCTGTTTCGAAAACCAATACATTAAAACCTGAAATTTTCATGTATGTTGCATTAGTTCCGTTGTTTAGTTTAAAGACGTTTTTAACATATTTGTCCCTAATTGGAATTTTATTCGTAATATGTCGAACATCAATTTTGTAATGGTGTTCAGCTGAATTTTCATTTATAAACACGCACTCAATATAGTCATTCATATCCCCTCCTAAATCATTAAACCTGCCAAAATAATGTGTAAATGTTAGGGGTGGAACTCTAAGCGGTAATTTTAAGTCGTGTTTAAAATGCTGTTCAAATTCTTTTACAGCCTCTTCGACAGTTTTATATCCTATTTCAGGGTAGATTTCTTCTAAAGGTCTCGGTTTATCATTTGAAATTGCATATACTGATTCACTATTTATCCCGTAAACCAAGACACTGTTAACAACGGTGATAAAATCCCCAATATAAACGGTTAAAAATTCCCCAGAAATAACGGATAATTGTCTCGATACAACAACTTTTAGGAGTGGAGAGACAATTGATGATTGAGATAGGGGAATTTTTTATGATTAAAGAACTTTATTAGAAAGGATGGACTATTAGCGCTATTGCTGAAGAGACTGGCTTTGATCGCAAAACGATTAGAAAGTACATAAACCAGTCCACCTTACCGGAATACCCGAAAAGAAAGGGAAAAGATAAAAAGAGAAA
>NZ_JAKZKT010000101.1 GCF_022808645.1 Bacillus litorisediminis | reverse complement strand
TGTATTTTGCAATAAAAAAGTGCAGAAAAATGCAATGAAAAATGCAGAGTTTTGCCACCCAATTTAAACCTATTTAATGGGATTTTGATAAAGCGTTAGTAAGTCTATAGCTTTCACCTGAAAATGTAAGAATATGGGCATGGTGAATTAAGCGATCCACTAAAGCAGCCGTTAATCTAGAATCAGTAAAAATTCTGTTCCATTGGCTAAATTCTAGGTTTGAAGTAATAATTAAACTCTTTTGTTCATACCACTCCGCAATTAAATGAAAAAGAAGTTCGGAACCCTCCTTGCTAAAAGGAAGGTATCCCATTTCATCTAATATGACCATATCAACTTTTTCAAATTTCCTCCTAAACGCCTCCAATCTCTTATGCCTTAAAGCTTGTTCCAATTGCTCGATTAGATGAGAAACTCTGTAGAATCTAACCTCAAAACCCACCTCACAAGCCTTACGGCCCAATCCTGTTGCTAAATGGGTTTTGCCCGTTCCCGGCGACCCTATCAGTACCACATTTTGTTGCTTTTGAATAAATGAAAGGCTTAGTAATGATTCTTTATCTAATTGTGTAGGAAATCTAATTTGTTCATGCCATTCATAAGTACTTATACTCTTTGAATCTAAAAACTTCGCATTTTTTATCAATCTTTGTATTTTCGCCTTTTCCCTTAGACGAAATTCCTCAGAAAACAACGATTCTATGAATTGTTCGGGTGTCTCAAATGGTATGTTCTCATATATATCTGCTACATAAGCCAGTCTTAGGGATTTACACATAGAACGTATAGCTTCACTCATCTTTTATCACTCCCGTTACCGTAGGTGCTAATGAATCGTACAGAGTCCAATTAACTCCATATGGGTCACCGTTTGTATCAGAAATTAGGTCATAAAATTCCTCATTTATTCTTTTCATATCATGAGTGACAAGAAGACTAACTAACTCTTTAAGTCTATCTTGGCGTAAAACTAAGTTATCAACCATTAAGTAATCTTTAACTCTTCCTGGTAAATACTTCTGATATCTTGAGTAAGCAACAACTCTTGGTTTTCTAATCCAATCTTTTATAACAGAAACCCATGGAATCGCTCTTTTATAATTCATATAAGGTCTATAGTCTTCATGTAAGATTTCTCCGTCAGGAGAAACGGCCTTAAATCTATCCCAGGTTAGTATAAAGTAGATGCTGGGATAATTCGCTGCTCTAGGAATATGTACCATAACTTTATCCAATTGAGCTTCATTATATTTGTTAACTTTAGTCTCAATTTCTTTAAAAACTGGGTATTCTTTTTCGGGTAATTCTAATAAAAACTTAGATTCTTGGTTCCATAGATCTTCGATCATAACTTCTTTCTCGTAGTGAAGCCTTTTTCTATCCTCTAGTAGCTGAACACGAAGTGTTTCCGTTAAATCTTCAAAACTATTCATAACAGGAGAGCTACTGAAGAAGTTATATCGAACATACCCAACTTTATTTTCTACATTACCTTTTTCATGACCACTACGAGGATTGCACACCTGTACTTCAAATCCATAGTAGTTTTGAAATTGTATGAAAGCGTCAGTTAATTGAGCTTCTTCTAACTTGGATCTTGTTTTCTTCACAGCTGGTGTTAAATTGTCGATTCTGATTTTCCTAGGAGCACCTCCAGCCTGTTTAAACAATATGTTTAGTCCGTGGAGAAAGCATTCTTGGTTTTCTGATGGTAACGGAACTGCGAAACCTGTATTACTATACGGAAATGACATGACTAGTGCATGTATATCTACAAACTCGCCATCCTTAACAGCTTCCATGATTCCAAAGTCAACTTGTGCCTCACTAGGTGGATGTTCTAGACGTTCGAACCCTTTATCAGTTCCGTCGTTGTTATGGTTATTCTCCCAATCAGAAATAAAGTAGCAGACTGTTCTATATGACCCTTGAAACCCTAAATTTTGGAGTTCGTCGAACAATTGCTTTTTTGTACGACGTAATTTTTTCTTCAGCTTACTATCTTCTAATAACCAATCTGAAACAATCTCTCCCCATTTTCCTTCGTACATCATTCCTTCCTTAACTTTAATTTTCGGTGTAGGTATCTGATCTTCATCTGCATATTTCTTTGCAGTACGCCAGTTAATTCCTAATGTTTCCTGAATCTTTGATATAGATAGTCCTTTGTTATTTCGTAAGTGTTTGATACACTTAATATCAGACATTGCTAGCATCCTTTCTTTTCCTCCACTCTGTATTGATTCGACACCAATTACAGTAGAGGGACTTGGGGTGGCTGGCAAGTCTTTTTTTATGCACCTAACAAAATAAGTGCAGGTCTCTGCATTTTTTCTTTGCAAAGCTCTGCACTTTTATTTTGCAATAAACA
>NZ_JAKZKT010000100.1 GCF_022808645.1 Bacillus litorisediminis | reverse complement strand
TATAAATGCTAATTTAAGAGTGTACATAAATGACTGTTTAAGAATGTACAGTTTGCTCATTGCGCTGCATAATATTCTTGGGGTGAATATTGTGCATATGCAAATCAAAGTAAATACAGATATCGAAATTAACAGTCTTGTAGATTTACCAAAACTTAAATTGTTGATGGAGAATTTAAAAATGAAAATCAATAAAAGTAAATTGGCTCGAGATATGGGAGTTGATCGGAGGACTGTTGATAAATATCTACAGGGGTATAAGCCGAAAAATATTCGGAATCGAACTTCCAAAATAGATAACTATTACGAAATCATCACGTTACTTCTTTCAGAAGAATCCAATCAAAAATTTTATTACAAACGAGTATTATGGCAATATTTGAAAGATAATCATGGGTTGGAATGTGGGCAATCAACTTTTAGAAATTACATATCAAGTAAAGCGGAGTTTCAAAGTTATTTCGAATCGGAGAAGCGTAAGCGTTCAAATAATGAAGTGATACGTTTTGAGACTCCGCCAGCTGAACAAGCGCAATTAGATTGGAAAGAAAATATTCGATATATCACAAAAGATGGAGAAATCCTTTATGTGAATGTGTGCGTGCTCTTACTTGCCTATTCCAGGTTTCGAACATTCAACTTATCAATATCAAAGTCTCAAAGTGTATTACTGTCTTTCCTTACGGAAAGTTTCGAAGCATTTGGAGGAGTTCCTAAGACGATCTTGACTGACAATATGAAAACGATCATGGACGAGCCTCGAACAGAGTATCAAAAAGGAAGAGTAAATGAACGATTCTTTCAATTCTCCAAAGATATGGGATTTGAAGTGTGGCCTTGCATAGCCGGAAGGCCGAGGACAAAAGCTAAGGTAGAGGCACCGATGAAAATACTTGATGAAATCCATGCCTATCAAGGAAAGTTTGATTATGAGGAGCTTCATCATTTTGTACAAAAATTATGTAATCGAATCAACAATAGCTACCACCAAGGAACTGG
This sequence comes from Bacillus litorisediminis, assembly GCF_022808645.1. GTDB lineage: Bacteria > Bacillota > Bacilli > Bacillales > JC228 > Bacillus_BF > Bacillus_BF litorisediminis. The sequence goes on along the minus strand of NZ_JAKZKT010000100.1, from coordinate 1,580 downwards.
GAAAATACCAATACTGGCACTAAAAAAAGAAAGAAACCTCTTATCTCCACTACCACATGAAAGAATAAGAGATTTCTATAAAATTGACCATATACTCGTGAAAGTGAACACATCAAATATGATCACTTTCAAATCCAACCAGTATTCAGTCCCACCAGGATACATTGGGAAAACGTTAAGTTTACAAGTATATGATAACCATATTTTTATCTATTATAACACGGAATTAGTTGCTCAACATTCTATTAGCCATTTGAAAATAAATTACAAACCAGAACATTACGTTGAGAATTTGGCGAGAGGCTTGCCTTCTTCCTCCAATATAGAAGAACTGGCTAAAAGAAATTTAGAGGCAATTAATGAGGTGTATAAAAATGAATAGCAGTTATAACAAACTGGTACAGAATCTAGAATACTTAAAGTTAAAGCAGATGATGATCCATCTTGATGAAACGATTGATTTTATGACGAATAATCAATTGTCATTTACGGATACGTTAATCAAACTTACGGATTACGAAATCGATATGAAAGAAGTAAACATGGTGAAATCAATGGTGAAAGTTGGCGCATTTCCACATTTCAAGGAAGTAAAAGACTTTGATTTTGATTTCCAGCCATCGATTAATAAGCAGCAGATTTTGGATTTCACCACCTTACGGTTTATTGAGCAAAAAGAAAATATTGTCTTTTTAGGAACAAGTGGTGTAGGAAAAACTCATTTAGCAACGGCTATTGGAATCGCAGCAGCTAAGAAAAGGACAAGTACGTATTTTATTAAGTGTAATGATTTGATTCTGAATTTAAAAAGAGCAAAACTTGAAAACCGATTGGAAAACAGACTAAAACATTATGCGAAATACAAACTTCTCATCATTGACGAGATTGGTTACTTGCCTATTGATGCAGAAGATGCCAAGTTGTTTTTTCAGTTAATAGATATGAGATATGAACAAAAAAGCACCATTTTAACCACAAACGCTAGCTTTAAAACATGGGGAGATATATTCCAGGATCCCAAAATTGCCAATGCCATCTTAGACCGTGTTCTTCATCACGCGACAGTGGTGAATATTATCGGAGATTCCTATCGCCTGAAAGACCATTTTAATAAAGAAAACACTAAACAAGGAGATAAATAAGATGAGTGAATTGGCATTAACAAAAACTACGAAGTTCTTTCGTTCATACGGAATTAAATGTAATGAGGAACTCATTGCGGAATGGTTGAATACGGCTTCCAGAAGAGAAAATTTAAGCGAACAAGTTTGTGAAGATGACCTTTACTACTTTAATGAATGGTGTAGATGGAAAGGAATCCCCTATGAAGAAGGAATAGATGATCAAACTAAAATCGCAAGATTATTAGAAGAAATTAATGATCTTCAAAGTGAGGTATCAGCCTTAAAAAAGGAGAAAGAAAATTTAGAGTTAAGACTAGGGATTAATCCTTTTTAGATTAACAAAACCTCCCCCCAGCAAAAGAAACAGAAAGGCTGGGGGATAATACCAAAGTCCGAATAGCAGAATTGTACATTCTAAAACGAGCAAAAGTGTACATATTATCGTTGACATTTATA
>NZ_JAKZKT010000010.1 GCF_022808645.1 Bacillus litorisediminis | reverse complement strand
TTTAGATTAACAAAACCTCCCCCCAGCAAAAGAAACAGAAAGGCTGGGGGATAATACCAAAGTCCGAATAGCAGAATTGTACATTCTAAAACGAGCAAAAGTGTACATATTATCGTTGACATTTATACCCTCTCTCGATCTCAACATCAAAAGGCTTCAACTCACCTTCTAATATCTCTCGGAAAATGGTGAGACCAATATCCTTTTTAGATTTATCCTCCAATTTAGAAACATGCTTATCATAAGTTCTGGTGTTTTCTGAATAAGAACATTCACTCTCATCATTGTGGCGAAAATAAAAAGGTCTTCCCTCATCTTTAGTTAAATTCATATTAACTGGCTTGTTACAACATAAACAAGTAAATGCACTCTTTTTTGAAAAAACACGATAATTATCTTCAAACGAACGAATTATTTCAAAACGGCTTAAATTTTGTTGTTCTAGTTCTCTTTTTTTCAATTCAATGTTAAAGATGGAATTATGTAGGTAGGCCGAGTCCAAGCAATACACATCCCTTCAAATCGAATAGTTTCTAAGACCTATTATATCAATGTGCATAATAATGGAAATGCTAATAAATAAGAAAGAGTTTTGCATTCAAATAACGGCAAAAAAAAATATCCCACCAAAAGGCTTAACACCTTCTCAGTGGGTTCCTTCATTACTTTTTCACCATATAATGTTTTTCGTTGTTCGTTTAATTTGACTACTTGGTATAACATCCTTCTGGCAGCTATTCTATAACACTATTATTTAATTACTTCTTTTTATAATACTCCACATACCAATCCGTAAACCTTTGTAATCCAACTTCAATCGGAGTCTGCGGCTTAAATCCAACAGCATGCTGCAGTGAATCTGTAGAAGCATAGGTGGCCGGTACATCCCCTGCCTTGATAGGCTCAAAGATTTTCTCAAATAAAACTTCTCTGCCTAGGGATTTACTTAATGCTCTCTCCAATGTTCCGATAAATACCATTAATTTCTCCGGACTGTTGTTGCCAATATTGTATACCTTATAAGGAACTGAATCACTAGGTGGATGTCCAATCAATCTTTCAATCCCCTCGACAATGTCATCTATATAAGTAAAGTCCCTATATAGATCGTTTTCAAAATCTCCATTATTAAAGATTCTTATTGGCTCCCCATCAAAATACTTATCGGTAAAACCAAAGTAGGCCATATCCGGACGCCCCATTGGTCCGTAAACTGTAAAAAATCTGAGTCCCGTAGCTGGTATTTTGTACAGATGACTATATGTATGTGCCATCAATTCATTTGATTTCTTGGTAGATGCATAAAGGGATACAGGATGATCAACAAAGTCAGTTTCTTCAAATGGTACTTTTTTATTTGCCCCATATACTGAACTTGAAGAAGCATAGACAAGATGATCTACAGGATTATACCTGCAAGCTTCAAGAATATTAAAAAAACCGATGATATTACTCTGGATATAAACATCTGGATTTTCAATTGAATAACGTACACCCGCTTGTGCAGCTAAGTTCACGACCACATTAGGCTTGTACTCCTCAAAGACTTTCATAATTAGAGCCTTGTCGGATATATCCCCTTTAATAAAGGTAAACCTCTCATAAGGCTCAAGCAGCTCCAAACGGGCATATTTCAGATTCACATCATAGTAATCATTGATATTATCAATCCCAATCACCCTGCAACCCTGCTCTAATAACCTTCTAGATAAGTAATACCCAATAAATCCGGCTGCTCCCGTAACTAGATAAGTCTTTCCTGTATCAAGAGGTATGTAATTCAAGACTCTTCATCTCCTTCAGTCCTTCTCTACTGGTTGATCTTCTGCCAATAGAGTGATATTCCACTCCGGCTTTCTCCATGTCATCTACATCATAAATATTTCTACCATCAAATACTAAAGGAGTTCGCATTAACTTCTTATATGTTTCAGGAGTTACTGCTTTGATTTCTCCCCATTCAGTAAAGATAAAGCAAACATTTGCACCTTCTAAAGCCTCTTCAGGATTGTTTGCATACGTAATAGAACCTTGTCCACTCTTACCTTCTGGGTACATCTTAGCAAAATTAAAGGCTCCAACAGGGTCGAATGCATATATATCTGCGCCTTGCTCTAATAATAAAGGTACATTTTCAAGCGATGCAGCTTCTCTTAAATCGTCTGTACCTGGCTTAAATGTCAAGCCTAGCACTGCTACTTTTAGACCATTAAAAGTAATAAGTCTCTTGCTAGCTTTTTTATATAACATTGTTTTTTGTTCTTTGTTCACATCAATGGCAGCTTTTACAGTTTTTAATTCATATCCATGTTGTCTTGCAATATATTCAAGTGCTTTCGTATCCTTAGGGAAACATGATCCACCAAAACCGATACCTGCATTCAAAAATTTACTTCCAATCCGTTCATCAAAGCTCATACCTTTTGCAACATCCTGAATGTCCGCTCCAACCAATTCACAAAGATTCGCAATGTCGTTCATATATGAAATTTTAAGGGCAAGAAAATCATTTGAAGCATATTTAATCATTTCTGCTGATCTTCTATTTACAGAAACAATGGGCAGATGAAATGGCTCATAAATCTTCATAAGCATTTCTTCTGCCCATTTACTTTCTGTTCCAATAATAATTCTTTCTGCATGTAATGTATTATGTACAGCAGAACCCTTCTCCGGTTAATTGGATGGTTCCCTCTTCAAAGGTGTAGCCTTCATAGCTGAAGGTGAAAGCGTTATGAACTTCAACCCCTCCAACTGCATCCACAATCTCCTTAAACCCTTCCATATTGATTTCAATATAGTAATCTATCGGAATATCGAGGAAATTTTCGACGGTAGCCATTGACATCGCCACCCCACCATAAGCATAAGCATGATTGATTTTATCCTCCATATCCCTCCCCACAATTTCAACTCTTGTATCCCTTGGAATACTTAGCATTTTAACAGAGCTCGAATTGGGATTGACGGTTAAGACAACCATTGTATCCGAACGTCCGCTGTCATACTCCCGTTTGTCCACACCCATTAATAGAACAGAAAATGGATCTTTCTTTTCAAGCGTTACTTTTGCCGGGCGCTTTTCCGGCTGTACTCTGTCAACCGGCGTGTGCATAGTTTCAGTTGTTTCTTTTAAAGATTGATATATATTGAACCCGTAAACTCCTGCTGCACCTAGGAGAACGACTACTACTGATACAATTGTCAGGATAATTTTTTTCTTTTTCGACATCATTGCACTTCCTTAATTGGTATAAGGAAAAGGTACCTGTTTTGTCAGGATTCGTCAATCTTTTTTCAGTATAGTACGAATATAATAGAAGAGATACAGATTCCTTGATACAATATTTGTAAAATGTTTCGGCGGTGGTCATTTGAATAAAAAAGTTCTATTCCTCTTTATTCTTTCTATATTAATCATATCTAGTATTTTTATAATGGATAAAAATACAAGTAATACAATAAGCTCAACAATAGAAGAGAATCCTTTAGAAGAAACAGAGCCTAATTTAAGTCAGCTAAAAAAATTAAAGATTGCGTTATCTAACCCTTTAGAACAATATATGAGCATCGTTTTTATCGGAGATTCTATTACATGGGGTTTGACAGCAACAGGGAACCCAGAAGATTATGCTAGTGGTCGCGATGGTACTTTATCTGACAGAAGAGATGATTTTGACTCGCAGTCTTTTGTGAATGAATTTAAGCGTTACATTGGTTCTGAGTACATGGATGGTTCAGCTCCTTTGTTATCCAACTGGAGTGAGTCACCCAGCGGAGAATCTATAGTCGAGTACCAAAAAGAAGTGATTGTTTTTCCGGAAGGAGAGAATTTTGAAGTTGGAACAGAGGGAGATGCTTCACAAGAAGTACAACAAAATGAAGACTCTGTTTCAGGTAAACAATTAAACTTTGATGTGTCAGAGGGTACGGGGTTTATTAGATTTCGCTTTACGGGGAAAGAATTCACCTTGTCCTTTGATAGCACAGAGAATAGTTTGGACTATGAATTGTTGATTGATGGAGTGTCACAGGGCATTTTCCCTGCAAGCGGAGATGGCTACGACAATCGTCGCACACACTCATTTGACTATGTAAAGGACGCTTTAATAGAAATCAAAACGGTTAAGAATGATACCGATGGCCAACAGACTTTAAAAATAGGCGGGATCATCGTTAACAAAACGATTAAGATCTCTAATCAAGGAATCATTGGGGCAACGACCAGGAGTTATGTAGCCAACAACCTTGAAGGCAATACGATGGGTGATGGAAATGCGATCAATGATGAAGATCAATATCTATTCATTCAGCTAGGTACCAACGATCGTATTATTGCTAATGGGGTCGAAAAAGGGGCAGGTGAATTCAAAAAGAATTTACAGCTTCTTCTAGATGAAGTGAATTCAAATAGAAATCTCATTCTCATGTGTCCAAACCCTGCAGCTAATAATGATCCGGGCATATATAGTTTCGATACGAAAGAAGTCTGTAAGGTAATTACTCAAGTAGCGCAGGAAAACGGTATTGACTTAATCGACAACTACTCGATATTTGAAGGGATGGATACATCCAAATATCTCGCTGATGGATTGCATCCTAATGACTATGGGCATCAGATGATGTTTCAGAATATTATTGATTCACTGGAAAAGGATTAAACTCTTCAATTAAATATTAAATGATAATAAGAGGGTCTATCTGTATTTAGTAATTTAAAATTGTTGTTGATACAGTAAATTTTTTGTATAAAGGCAGGGCTTTTATATACAAATTCTGCATATTGAACCCCTGTTTTAATAACACATCGAATTAATGCACCCGATAGCTAATCATTATTTTCGTCTCTATCCTTCTGTTTCATTAGCGGTACAATAGTGTATTCCTTATTTAAAAAAAGTATCAATTAACTAAAACTTTTCTATAAAAAATATATCAACCTGTTGATGCTTCCTGATTGAACAAGTTATTCCAGTTGGGTTATACTAAAAAAATAGAACAAACATTCGTTATAATAAGGGGGAATAATATGTTCAATGGTTTGAGTAATCAGTTGGACGATTTATTGCAACGTGTTGGTTACAAGCTCCAAATAAGTAAAACACAACGTGAACTAGCAGAACAAAGATACAAAGCTGTTGGAACTTGGTTATCCAATGGCGAAGAATTTAAGGGAAAAAAAGTAGAAATTTATCCACAAGGTTCCTTAAGTATCAGCACCACAGTGAAACCACTCCTAAAACAAGAATATGATTTGGACTTAGTTTGTGAAATTGACGAAAACTGGCATAACAAGAATCCAATTCAACTTCTTGACTCCATAGAAAAACGCCTCAAAGAACATGACACTTATAAGGCTATGGTAGAAAGAAAGAACCGCTGCATTAGGTTAAATTACGCCAATGAATTTCATATGGATATCCTACCTGCTCATCCTACTGATAAAGGATTTAACACCAATGTAAAAGTTCCCGACAGAAAAGCAAAAGACTGGAAAGATAGTAATCCTAAAGGATATGCAGCTTGGTTTAATGAACGCTCTAATCTGTATTCGGGAGTATTACTTGAGAAAAAAGCAGCCGCCTCCATCCAGCCACTACCGATGGATGATCCAACCCGGAAACCGCCTTTAAAACGCGCAGTCCAACTTATTAAACGATATCGTGATATTTACTTTGAAAAGAATCCTGATTCAGCTCCAATTAGTATTGTTCTTACTACGCTCGCAGGAAAGTATTATGATGGACAAGTATCTGTCAATGAAGCACTTAGTGTAATTTTGAATAAAATCATTGTGAATATTCCAAAAGAGGGCAGAATCATTGTTTTAAACCCAACAAATGCAAAGGAAGACCTAAGTGAACGGTGGGATGAAAATCCAGATCTTTACCAATCATTCGTTGATTTTATCCTCGATTTTAACAAACGCTGGGATGAGCTAAACAAAATTCAAGGCATCGATCAGATTGCAAAAGAACTAAAGATCATGTTTGGTGAGAACATCATCAACGAAAGCTTGAAAGAACAAGCCGAACTTATGGAAAAAGCCCGTAAATCATCAAATCTGGGAGTTTTAGGAACATCTGGACTCCTTGTAGCTGCTACAAAGGAGCAAGCAGTACCTGTGAGGAAAAACACGTTCTATGGTGAATAAGAAGGCACTCTTTAAACAAAACAAACTCTCTTTATCTAAACAGGTCATTGCAATGGAAAAAATATTTCCAGATTTTAAAGTAACCTGGAAGAGAAATACGGTAATTTGGATAGGGAAACTTAAACCAACTGAAATGAGTGCCAACTATACTGTGCAAGTTACTTATTCATTGGACATGAACCAGCCAGAAGTTATCATCCTTTCACCTAAACTACAAAAACGTGGAGATGAAAAAATTCCACACATTTATCCTGGGGAAAAACTTTGCCTGTTTCGACCAAGAAAAAAAGAATGGACAAAAGAAATGTTTGTTGCGGATACAATCGTCCCATGGACAAGCCTTTGGTTATATTACTACGAAATGTGGCATGCAACTGGAGAATGGTTAGGTGGAGGAGAGCACTTTAAAGTAAGGGGGAAAAAGAGTGAAAAAAGTGCTGTCAATTGACGGTGGAGGCATTAAAGGGGTGTTTCCAGCTTCCTTTCTTGCTACGTTAGAGGAATCGATCGGGGAAAACATCGGGGATTATTTTGATTTAATTGTCGGTACTTCAACAGGAGGTATTATTGCACTAGGTCTTGCAAGTGGAATGAGTGCAAAGGACATTCTCGGATTTTATGAAAATGAAGGTCCCAATATTTTTAAAGGGAATCGGTTATTAAAGACTATGCGCTGGATTTCTGTTGCAAAATATAGCGAGGAACCATTAGATTTGGCATTAAAAAAATGTTTTGGGGATAAACGAATTGGTGAATGTAAAACACGTGTCATGATCCCCTCTTTGAATCTTGATACAGGTGAGGTTCATATTTATAAAACTGCCCATCATGAACGGTTTAAAAATGACTATAAAAAAACAATCGTAGAAGCTGCAAGAGCTACCTCTGCAGCTCCAACTTTTTTTCGAAGTATGATAACAGAAAAAGGCATTTCGTTAGTTGATGGTGGTATATGGGCGAATAATCCGGTAGGTCCTGCAGTTGTGGAAGCAATTGGTGTTTTAGGTTGGCAAAAAGGCGAATTTACAGTCTTGAGCATAGGGTGTACTTCTGAACCCTTCTCTGTTGATTGGGGGAGAAAACGGGGGTTAGGACTGGGATATTGGGGATTAAAATTGGTTGATACTTTTATGAGTGGTCAATCTTCACAATCCCTTGGAACAGCAATGCTTCTTGCTGGACATGAAAATGTCTATAGATACGACGTTATGATGTCAAAAAATCGCTTTGCACTCGATGGTATTAAAGGGATAAATTCATTAAAAGGACTCGGTGACTCTGAGGCTCGAAAAGCGTTACCTGAACTAGAGAATATTTTCTTCAAAGAAAAAGCTGAACCATTCATACCTTTTTATCAATTGAAAATGCAGGCAGTATGAAAAAATTTCTAAGCAGCAGATATTTTAACTCTTTAATTCTTTCATTTTGTTTAATGATTATTGTAAGGAATTGAATAAGAGTTTCTTCCCCTTTTGTACATATTTCAACCATAGATAACTAAATCATTTTTGCTTCTTAAGCAATCTTTTGTTCAAACTAAAAACGGCCCGCCAACTCTAGGTTGATGGACCGTTTTTTACCTATTTTCAAACCTTGCCGGTCGGCGTTTATATCCGATATGATAGGTAATAGATTGTAAGACTACCTGGTGTTCGCCAATCCGAAGTATTTGAAAGTTTTTTTCTTGGCCAACGATTTTTCCCTTGGGGAAATCTTTTTCCAAGCAGAAGTTTAATTCGGCCATTTGCCTTTCAATGACGGATTCGTCTTTGAGATTAGTAGGATCTGTGTTGCCAACTGTGATTCTTTTTATATACCCGACATCGGTTAAATCGAAGGTATCATCCACTGATTACCCTCCCCCATTACGCTGGGTTCGGAGCTGGAGTACTGGATGCAGGAATCACCGCGTGTGACATTAAGTCCATGATTCTCATCAGTGTTTCACTTGGTTTTGCGTTGGATGCTTTTACAGCGACATGGTATTTCGCTGAGTTGTCGCTGGTTCTGACGTTTTCTTTATAAGTAGAAACACTTCCATGTACTTTTAAGCTGCCTGAGAAAAATGGCGGGTACCCTCCGCTGATGGTGAGCTCTCCCCCTGCTTCTGCTTGTGTCCCGCTTTTATCCATAAAGGAAGATTTCACTTCCATATCAAACGTAATGTCCACAAAGTCCACTTGTAAATTTGGAATGGCTACGAGTGATAGGAATGGCGCGTCGATGACGACTTCTTCTTTTGTTTGGGATGGATCAATTGGATCAATGCTAGTTCGCTTGAAGGCAAACTTCGCGGTTCTGACCTGATCGTTTTGATCAAACCCAACTGTTTTGATAAAGTCATACGTTGATTTTGCGAGCAGCACTTGGGTGTCCGATGCTGCCTTCAGTGGTGTTGCAATAAGTGTTTCGATTGGTAGTCCTGCAAACTGTTCTCCCATGTTTACGAGCTCATTTTCCATTTTTCCTCATCTCCTTAAGGTAAGAATTTAGTAAAATAATCATTGATTCTCAGAACACCTTCGGGGGGATCACTTCCTTCGATTTTGATAGATATGTTAGCCGTATTCGGGTGTTCTAGTTTTCCTGCTACCAATCTCGCATGTAAGGAGTCATTTTTCCCGTTATCTTTGGATGGGCCAAAAAGCTCTGTAAATTCTACGCTGAAATCGAGGGAGATTTCCTTTAACTTAAACGACGAGGTAGGTGCAATACAGATGAGCGGTACTTCGATTTCTTTCGGTTGGTCCCCCTCGAATTTGCTGGAAGGTAAACGCATTTTCACCGTATTGGGAGTCCCGTCTTTCTGAAAATACAAGCTTTGAAAATTTTCGACCTGCTTCCTTGCCACCATATCACTTGCTTCTACAACTGATGTTTTAATTGCCGAGATCAGATCTTTGAATACCACTTCAGACATGGTTCGATCCCTCCCATAATTGGTACACATTACCAATATTCCTGCCAAAAATTGTTTATTCCTTTTTTATAAAAATGGTCCTTTATTCCCATTTTTATATAGGAGGTAATTCAAGGTAATATTTGCGGAGTTTCGCGAGTACGCTTATTTTGGTTAATTTCATCGGGGAGTGTGGTAATGGGGGATGTCTAGTTTTGTTTTGTATTCCTGGAATCCAGGTGGAGAAACTTGGAAAAGAGACGGTTTTCAGTGGAGTTTAGAAGATGTTGCGCGAGAAATGAAGCTTTTTGGATTCCCGGATTTGATGGTGTTTCAGGAGGCTGGCGGTGACCGAAAAGAAATAATGGAAGTCGCAGAAGGTTTCTCGTATCAGACCGAGTATATCCAGGAAATTGCCGATACCCAGCCAAAGTATTTACTGAACAACAAATCTTATTTGTGGGCATGGGATGAAAAGAGAGTAGTGGCTGATAGCCAGAGTGTTCATGTGAATTGCGATCCATATACGAATGTTCACATTAAGCAGTGGATTCGGAACAAGGATGCTTTTGAACAAGGAGCGCTGACTCATTTAGCATTACATATGAGGTGGCCGGTCTATAAAAGGTTCAAGCTCGTTGAGAATGGACGGACGGTTCATGCGTTTAGTTTGCATGGGTCATTGAAAAAGGATTTTGGCGGTGTTATGTCTGACCATCATTGTAAAATCGGGTTAGTTGAAACGGTTGAGATTTTCCAAAGAAGTAATTTGTTTTTACAAGCAGCTGGCGCGGCAGATGATATTGTACTGATTGCTGGGGATTTCAACTTAAATGCCGGAGAGCTTGAGAGCGCTGGTGTGCTCGATGACTTTTATTTAGTCGCGAGCGAAGAGGACGGAGCGAAATGGTGTCATATCCTGGCTAAGGGTGATGGATTTCGTTATGCGCATATGTATGCGAAGTATCCGGATTTGCTGCGGTCGTATGTTGGAGTACATCAGGTGATGGCGTTTAAGATGGAGTTTTAAGGATGGAGAGTATGGACGGGGGGTTGGCGAGGATGGACGGGGGGTTGGCGGCTGGATTGGGGTAGTTGCGGGTGAGCTGATGGGTGTGCAAGCGGTTGCTTTATAGCAAAGCGCAGATGTGTGGATGGCGGCGTGGCGGGGGCTTGGCGGACACTGGTTCCTTTATTTTTGAAAAATGAAGGATTTTTGGGGATTATGTGGACACTGGTTCCGTTATTTCATATAAATGAAGGCTTTTTCTTTGCAAACTCGTCAAATAACGGATCTCCTGTCCGCAAATTTCCTTAATTGGCACTGTTTTATTGAAATAACGGATTCTATGTCCGGTTCGGGTTTACCGCAATTAAAAGCAGTCGGTGCGGCGGTCACTCACCGCCACCGCCGCCACCACCATCTCCTCCTCCAGAGCCATCGAATCCGTCTGCGGAATCTTTCCAAAAGAAACTGCCGGGACTGGAAGTGTCTGTATCATTGCGGTATCTCCGTTTAGTACCCTGATTTTGACTGCTGACCCCAACAATAAATAGAAACACGAACACCGCAACCAATGCGATAATCACAATTACTTCTGCCATCTAGATACCCCCTTTACTATTATTTTACCATCGTTTACCAAGTGGTAGATGTGAATTTTATGTAAAGGCCGGTTATTTTTTGACAGGATTTGCGGGGACGGATAGAGGGCGAGCCCTTGGATTGCTTGGATGTTGTGGATTTTAATCAAACGTTTGTATAATCAGTGTGTTGTTGAGGTTTGGAGGTTTTTGTAACATTATCTTTTGATATTGCTTCTTTAGTGGTCTCCTCAATTCTGGCCTCTCTGAGTTCGTTTATTTACTTGCGAGTTCGGTTTGCTTCCTCCTGAGTTCAGTTATCCGTTTTTAAGTTTGGTTACGATAACCCTAAGTTCGGTTATCCCCTTCTAAGTTCGGTTATTTACTTTTCAAGTTCGGTTTTCTACCTCCTGAGTTCGGTTAAATGCCGCTTTGTTCGGTTATCAGTCACTGAGTTCGGTTATTTTATAACTGCCAGCCAGAATTAACCCCAATTTCAATAAAAAGGACCACTTCTGCACCGGAAATGGCCCGAATACCCCTATGTTTTCTTGCTGAAACAGAAGAACCGTCCCCGTGTTTCATGAAACGCAAGAACCGTCCCTCTGTTTCACCTCTGATTTTTTAAACAAACGTTTGATTAGTCGGTTTTCGCTTATTGTATGACCGCTGATTTGGCAATAATATATAGAAGCAATTACTATTAAAGGCGGATTTTTCATGGAAAGAGCTATTTTATGGGTATTATTTTTCATCGGAATTGTATTATTATTTTTTAGTTTACGGAAACCATCCATTAAAGACTGGATTTTAATTTTCCTATTGAATGCTTATCTTTCAGCATTTATTGGTCATATAGTAGTCAAAGAAAAAATGCTCAAATATCCTGTAAGATTTTTAAGTGAATATTTTGATGAAAGTATTGTTTACGAATATCTTCTATTTCCTGTTGTTTGTATTTACTTTTATCAAACCACTTACCATTCAAGGTATATCAGCATCGTTTTTCAATGTGTATTGTATACTGCGGGATTAACTGTTGTTGAGGTTGTCCTGGAAAAATATACTGATTTAATTGCGTACGAAACATGGACATGGATGCACACGTTTATAAGCACCTTTATTGTCATGATTGTTGTCCGGATCGCAGTAGATATCATAAACAGGCTTGGAAAAGAGTAATGGTATTCAAGAAGGAGTTTGGGGTTTTTATATAGAGGAATGCGAGCAATATGAACAGTGGGAAGAGTCCCCACCGTTTACATATATCTCTGTTTGATTTAAGAAACATGCGTGAATTTTACTTGCAGGAGATCAAAGAGCTTGTGCGGTTTCGTTAGAATGTATTGTGCTCCGTGATCGAGCAATTTTCCTGCTTCTCCCTCTCCCCAAGTAGCACCGACCCCTATAATTCCAGCCTTTTTAGCTGCTTGCATATCTGACCATTGATCGCCGATGAACAGGCATTTGTTCCGGTCGACCCCGCCCATCAGGTCCATAATTGCAAGGATTGGCTCGGGGTCTGGCTTCGGATTTTTCACATCATCGACACAAACGAATTCCTCGAAAAACGGGAGCAATCCGGTCGATTCCATTTCTGCTTTCACATATTTTCCTATTTTCGAAGAAACAATCCCGAGTTTATAATCCTGATCATAGAGACTCTGAATTAGCGGAATGACACCATCGTATGGCTTGCAGTGATGAGACAGACTTTCGTAGTTTTTAAAAAAGCTAGCTAGAAATGACGTTTTCTTATCCGGCAGCCACTGATCCAACACACGGTGGAGCGGTTTTCCCACTAGGTAGGCTCGCTCTTCTGGAGTAAGCGGGCGATCCTGATGGTCCATGAAGCTTGTTTCGAAGGCTTTGACATAAACTGCCTCACTATCATACAGCGTTCCATCTAAATCAAATAAGATTACTCGTTTTCCCATTGCTTTCGCCCTCCTGCTCTTTTTTGGGTAAATTTTTTCTATCCTATCACAAAACTTCGGGTTTGTTAAGGGGAATTTTTTGTAATACCTGGGTGGTGGGTTGTGTGTATGGGTGATGCTGTTTTTCAAATGGGTGGTTGCGGGTCCGTTTAGTTGGACTGGGTTCTGTTATTCGGTGGTTGACTCTATTTTTCGGTAGTTGAGTTCTGTTATTCTGTGGTTGAGTTCGGTTATACAGTTTTTAGTTCGGTTAATCGGGTTCTGACTTCGGTTAAGTGGTTGCGAGTTCGTTTTCCGGGTTGATGAGTTCTGTTATGCGACTCTGAATTCGGTTTTATGGTGACTGAGTTCGGTTAAATAGCTTATGAGTTTGGTTAAATTGAATTGACTTCTGTTAAAGGGCGCCCAATTCGGTAAAACGGAATGGATTCACATCAGTTCGGCCCATTTTTGTGTTATAAAGAATAAATTTTATAAAAAAAAGGCTACTTGTCAGCAACCTTTTCATCCATGTTATTCACTTTCATTAAAACTGTTTGCAAATTTGAACGATTTTCCGTTAAATCAGCTAATGTATATTGGTCTAACACTTCAAAGAATGCCTGCAGCGCTTTGCCGAGGACACCTCTTAACCGGCAGATATCGGCTAGCACACACATGCCAGAGTCAAAGCATTCTACCACATGAAAATCCTCTTCGGTATGGCGAACGACCGTGCCAATGTTGATTTCTTTTGGATCCTTCGCTAATCGCAAGCCTCCATTGCGGCCGCGGATTGTTTCAACAAAGCCCCATTTTCCCAGCTGGTGGGTCACCTTCATTAAATGATTTTTGGATATTCCATAAGCATCTGCGATTTGCTGGATGCTGCATAGTTCATCTTTAGGGGTTGCTGCCAGATACATAAGGACACGCAACGAGTAATCCGAAAACTGTGTCAGTCGCATAGTTTCCTCCTTATAATAGGGGAAGTATATTCTATAAGTTTACTACAGGCTGATGGAAAAATATATGTAAGATGCTTCAGCTCGGGGAATTGGGAGATATTTACTAATTAGAGGTATTGACAGAGGTTTGCGAAGGGTATATAATTTGTCTCAGTTTCAAGATTTACTATTTTGAGGCTTATGCACTATTTCCGATTAAAACGGGAAGATTTATAATGAAATTAGGATTTTATATCATTTAATATAGGAGATGTTATCCCTATGGTAACTATATATACATCACCAAGCTGTACATCATGCCGCAAAGCAAAGGCTTGGTTTGAAGAGCATAATGTTGAATATGTAGAAAGAAACATTTTTTCTCAGCCGCTTACCATTAATGAAATTAAAGAAATTCTGCGTATGACTGAAGATGGGACTGAGGAAATCATTTCAACCAAGTCTAAGACTTTTCAAGAACTGAATGTAGATATTGATAGTCTTCCGCTCAAAGAATTATATCAATTAATTCATGATAACCCATCCATGTTGCGCAGACCGATCATCATGGATGAAAAAAGACTAAACGTCGGCTTTAACGAAGATGAAATCCGCAGATTCCTGCCGCGTAAAATTCGTGAGTACGAGCGTTATGAGTATTTGAAGATGGTTGACTAATCTAATAATTTCAGGTTTTCCCCACTAGGTTACTATACAGAATCGATTTTGAAAAAGGGACGGTTCTTGCGTTTTGTGAAACGCAAGAACCGTCCCTTTGTTTCATTTTTCACAAAATCGCCAAGAAGATTTGTCGGATTTGTTAAAGATGTATTTTAAATATATCTTTTAACTCCGGTTCGTGTAAAGATATATTTGTAATACATCTTTTACATGAGGTGACCGAATATGTTAAGCCAAAAAACGATTGATATTGTGAAGTCTACTGTTCCTGTGCTTGAGGAATATGGCACGAAAATTACGAAGCGATTTTATCAGATGATGTTTGAAAACCACCCTGAATTATTAAATATTTTTAACCATGCCAATCAGCAAAAAGGAAGACAGCAAACGGCCCTAGCCAATACGGTGTATGCAGCAGCTGTTTATATTGACCGGTTAGAAGAAATTATTCCTGTCGTGAAACAAATTGCTCATAAACACAGAAGCCTCGGTGTTAAACCAGAACATTATCCAATCGTTGGCGAGAATTTATTGGCTGCGATTAAGGATGTTTTGGGAGATGCGGCGA
Source organism: Bacillus litorisediminis (assembly GCF_022808645.1). GTDB lineage: Bacteria > Bacillota > Bacilli > Bacillales > JC228 > Bacillus_BF > Bacillus_BF litorisediminis. The sequence goes on along the minus strand of NZ_JAKZKT010000010.1, from coordinate 106,818 downwards.
CTGATGAAATTATCAATGCATGGGCGGAAGCATACGGTGTAATTGCGGATGCCTTTATCAGTGTGGAAAAAGAAATGTATGAAGCAGCTGGCTGGGATGATTTCATTCCATTTATGGTTGCTAAGAAAGTGAAGGAAAGTGACGAGATTATTTCTTTCTACTTAAAACCAGCGGATAACCGCAATTTGCCAACTTTTATCCCCGGACAATACATTAGTGTCAAACTGGATCAGATTCCTGGGGAAACATATACGCATATCCGCCAATACAGCTTATCCGATGCACCAGGTAAAGATTATTACCGAATTAGCGTGAAGCGTGAAAAGGATGGCATTCAGCCAGACGGAGTTGTGACAAACTATCTCCATGACCAAGTCAATGAGGGTGACCAGCTACTAGTTAGCGCGCCAGCGGGTGATTTCACAGTGGATTTAAATTCCAATGATCCAATTGTTCTGATTGCCGGAGGGGTTGGTGTAACTCCGTTAATGAGTATGATGAATCACGTGATGGCCGCTCAGCCAGAACGTGAAGTCGTGATGATTCAGGCTGTCCGCAATGGTCGGGTTCATGCATTCCGTGAAGATATTATTGCGAAAAACTTTGAGCACCCTTCTCTTCACTATTATGCTTGCTATAGTGACCCAACCGAAGAGGATAAACAGGAAGGTCGATTCCACAAAGAGGGGCTTGTGACAAAAGAATGGCTTGAACAAATTGTACCTAATGCTGCTAAAAGTCAGTTTTACTTCTGTGGTCCTATTGGTTTTATGAAGCATGTATTTGGCACGCTTAAGGAAATCGGCATAGATGAGGATCGGATCCATTATGAGTTCTTTGGACCATCAATGAGTATTGAAAAAACGGAAGAAGTTTTGGCTAACTAATAAAAAAAAGCAGGTAGGTGGTACTAGCCACCTACCTATTCTCTGTCTGTCAATGAATAAAATTTAGTAATAAGAATATCCAATTCCTGACTTTTAGATAGAACGTTTGGGTGTAACAGCGAGCCGGTTGTAAGGGCCAATTTTTGCAGCTCCTGGCGACTTTCTTCAATTTCATTCTGTAACAGCATTAGTTGAAATCTGTTCATTATGACCAACTCCACTCATACAGAAATTAAATATTCTTTCTGATATCCTCCATTTCCCCCTAAATATCTTTAGACTATCAGGCAAATCAATAAAACGCTCACTTTTAGTGATATTTTTTATATTTTCTCCATATTAGTAAAATGTTCCCATACAATCAATAAAAAGTTCTCTTAAAGTGAACTTTTTCTATAAAGAAAACTTGGGTAGCGCCAAGCCTTCAGTGCAGGCTATTGAACTAGTTGCACTTTCTTTATTCCTAAAAATTTTGACTGCGTCGAATCTGCATCATTGCTAATTTTATACTTTCCTAAAGTATAAAAAAACGAAGACTCTAGATCTTCGACTTTTACATTATTCATAGTTTTTAACGCAACCATTTCTAACAAATCACGAATCGGTTTTAATTCATTTTCCGATAGTTTTATCCCATTCCAATGAAGCTCATTTGACTCCATGATACTTTTTATATCTGACATATCTTTATTTTGTTCTTCTTCTAACCAATATATAATCTACTGATACATGGTATAACTCTGATAAACGGATCAGTTTGTTATGGGCTACTGCATTTAGTATATCTATCAATTCCACCAATAACAAGATAGCTAAAATTTGAGTTTAGTTCTGACAAATAGTCTAAAAAGTTCTTTTTGCTCTTTATTAAAGACAATGTTTACGTTATTGTTTTATTGGGTTAACAATTAATACCCTTTAACTTTCAATACGAAGGAGGAAAGAAATTGGAACAGCTGTGGGGATTTCTGCATACTGAAGCCATGTCGGCATCAATGAATATGGCGTTGGATGAGGCTTTGCTTCAGTGGAATAGTAATGGACTCATTCCTCCAACCTTGCGTTTTTATAGTTGGAAAAATCCAAGTCTATCACTTGGGTACTTTCAGGATCTTTCCACCATTGATTTAGAGGCCATTAAACGAAACAATTGTGAAATCGTACGCCGCATGACAGGTGGCAGTGCAGTGCTGCATGATGATGAACTCACTTATAGTATTGTTATTAGTGAGAACCATCCAGACATCCCGCCTTCTATTAAAGAAGCTTATCTTAAACTCTCAAAAGGCTTATTGATGGGTTATAAGCAGCTTGGCATTGATGTCGAATACTCGGACCAGTTAAAGAGAGATCAATCGAGTGCTGTTTGTTTTGAGAGGCCTGCCTTCTATGAACTCGTGTTTGAAGGGAAAAAAGTTTCTGGAAATGCCCAGATTCGTAAAAAAGGCACTTTATTACAACATGGATCGATTCCGATTTCTATGAATGTTGATTTGCTTTTTGATCTTTTCAACTTCCCCAATGAAGCAATCCGTCAACATAAAAAAGTAAAATTCCATCAAAAAGCAACGACTATTGAAGAGATTAAACAAGAAGAGGTAAGTTTGGAACGTGTGAAAGCAGCTTTTCTGGAAGGTTTTAAAGAAGGACTTGGCATTAACCCTATTCCTTTTAAACTGACGCGAACACAGTGGGAAGAAGTAGAGAAACTAGCGAAAAAGTATGAGGATTTAAATTATAAAATCGTACAAAAAAGCTAATGAGGTGATCGGAAATGACGAAGCAAACAGAATATGTGCGGAAACCAGAATGGCTTAAAACGAAAATTAATACAAACCAATCTTATACCGGTTTAAAAAAATTAATGCGCGAAAAACGCCTCAACACTGTTTGTGAAGAAGCGCGCTGCCCCAACATACATGAATGCTGGAGCGAGCGAAAAACGGCCACATTTATGATTCTTGGAGACATTTGTACGAGGGCATGCCGCTTCTGTGCCGTTAAAACCGGGATGCCAACAGAGCTGGACTGGGGTGAACCGGAACGTGTTGCGGATTCGGTTCAAATTATGGGGTTAAAGCATGTGGTCGTAACCGCAGTTGCCCGTGATGATTTAAATGATGGCGGTGCAGCTGTGTTTGCAGAAACGGTTCGCGCCATTCGCCGAAAAAATCCTGGATGCACAATTGAAGTCCTGCCTTCAGACATGAAAGGTGATTATGAAAGTCTACAGACATTGATGGACAGCAAGCCTGATATATTTAACCATAATATCGAAACCGTTCGCAGACTTACAAAACGCGTTCGGGCAAAAGCGACGTATGACCGCTCTTTACAATTACTGAAGCGAGTGAAAGAGATTTCGCCCGATACGCCAACCAAATCTAGTCTCATGGTGGGTTTAGGCGAAACAAAAGAAGAAATCCTGCAAGCAATGGATGACTTATTGGCTCACGATGTCGATATCATGACGATTGGGCAATATTTACAGCCTACGAAACAGCACTTACCAGTCGAGCGCTATTATCACCCGGATGAGTTTAAAGAATTAAAAGAAATTGCTCTGGAAAAAGGTTTCCGTCATTGTGAATCAGGCCCATTAGTCAGATCCTCATACCATGCTGATGAACAAGTCTCCCATTCTGCAATCCAACGCAGAATTACATACATGAAAGGCTACGAAAAACAGGAAAATAAAGAGGTAGATTTTCAATTTTAACATGAAAGCTCCCGGGGTATACCGCCCGGGAGCCGATTTTATTTTATAAAAAAGTTATAAGTTCTTCAGTAGTGGCTGCGCAGCGCAAGCGTCCAACTTGCGGTTTTCTATCAGTGTAGAGGCTTATGACTGTGCTCGTCCGGGTCAAAGCCCATCTCACTTTGGTGTTGAAGCTCATCGATATAGAGCTTTTTTTGTGAGAGTTCTATGATGTAGTCGAGGTCTTGCTTCGTATAGCCCCTGTCCACCAACTCCTCGTCAAATGCGGTGTGATACAGAAGAGCTGCATAGCGAAACTCTTTTTCAGATACAGGCTTTAGCTGTTCTGTTTTTTTTTAAGCGTATCAATCCAATATTTCGCTTCGAGCTTGCATGAGTAGTCTATTTCTCGGCCTAGTTGTTTTTCAAGCTCCTCGATTTCTTTCATTTGTTCTTCCGTTGGTTCTTCCGACAGAATTTTTTCTAATGTTTCATTGATTTTATCCGCCAAAAACTGGTGGAATTCTGGAGAGGATTTCACCTCATGGCTTAATTTACCATACCAGGATGCATGATTTTCAATATAGATCCGCCATTCCTTCACAAATTCAGGCAAACTATACAGTTTATCGCTCCACTCGATATTTGCCATGTATTGCTCAAAGGCAGTCGTAATCGATCTGGTTATACTAATTTTCACTCCTGGTGTAAGTTCACTTTTCATGTTCGAGAAATGACCCCCTACAAATTCATCAATCACCATTTACATTATTTTACCTTATCATAAAATTTTCGACTTGCCAAAGAAAAACTTGCAAAATCCCGTCACATTTTGCCGAAACATGGGGACGGTTCTCTTGTTTCATTTTTTCGTTCTGTGAAACAGAGGGACGGTTCTCCTGTTTCAATTTTTATTTCTGAGACGCAAGAACCGTCCCTCTGTTTCACGTTGCGAGCGCATTCTCTCTTTTTTAGCGTTTGCTACTGGGTGGAAGTTATTCTGAAAAGTGCGGTATGTGTATTTTTGGAAAAAGGACGGACTGTTATAATAAATGGAAAAATATAAAGAAAAGGTGCAATTATGGTCAATGCAAACAAAATCGTAGTAGCTGTTAAAGGGGTCATTGTAAATGAGGGCAAGGTCTTGCTTGTGAAGCGGGCGGAAGATGAAGTAGGCGGCGGAACTTGGGAATGCGCTGGCGGGAAAATTGAATTTGGCGAACAGCTAGAATCAGCCCTCATGCGAGAAGTTCTAGAGGAGACAGGGTTGAGTGTTACAGTCGAGAGAATTTTATATGCCACTACTTTTCACACAGATCCAACCCGACAAGTTGTCATGCTGACCTATTTATGCAGCAGTAATAGCAAAACCGTCACCCTCTCAAAAGAGCACACCGATTCACGTTGGTGTACCAAGGAAGAGATGAAACTATTGCTGACGCCCAAAATTATGAAGGAATTTGAAAACCATAATGTGTTCGCTTTAGAACCATTAATTTAAAAGCAAAACGGGGACGGTTCTTGCGTTTCATGAAACGCAAGAACCGTCCCTCTGTTTCATATAACCATTTTCGATTGGAGGTAGTGATAAATTAGCTTTGTTGTATTTTCGATAGACGTTTTATGGGTTCTCTCATATGCATGAGAGGCATCAATCCCAGGGCCAATAAGTCCGTGAACAATATCGTGACCGGAACGAATCGCAGCGGATGCGTCGGAACCGTAGTATGGGTAAATATCTAATTTATAGCCGATTCCATTCTCTTCGGCGATTTCAATTAATTTTTTGCGTAATTGGTAATGATAAGGGCCGCTTGCATCTTTTACACAAATGGATACGGTGTACTCATCCGACGATTGGCCATCACCGATTGCCCCCATATCCACTGCTAAATACTCAACGGTTTCTGGTGTCACGTTGGAGTTTCCGCCGTATCCGATTTCTTCATTATTTGAAATTAAGAAATGAGTGGTATAAGGCAGTTCAATGTTGTTTTGCTTCAGATGTTTGATCGTTTGAAGCAGAATCGAAACACTCGCTTTGTCATCCAAGTGGCGGGACTTGATGTATCCACTTTCAGTAGTTTGAACGCGCGGATCAAACGAAACAAAGTCTCCTACTTCAATCCCGAGCTTGCGAACATCTTCACTGTTATGTACGATTTCATCAATGCGAACTTCCATATTTGCCTGGTTTCTTTCGGCCTTTTCCGCATCCTTATAAACATGGACTGAAGTTTGGTGCATTAAAATCGTTCCCGTATATTTTTTGCCTGATCTTGTTTCAATCTCACAGTATTCCCCTTCAATCGAGTTATAGCGGAACCCCCCGATCAGGTCTAACGTAAGACGTCCACTCGGTTTAATTTCTTTTACAATCGCCCCTAATGTATCAACATGAGCCGTTAGCATCCGATGTTGGGTGTTGTCTTTGCCTGGGAGTGTTGCAATGAGGCCGCCTTTTCGATTTCGGTAAGTGTCTACGCCCAATTGTGATAAATAATTTTCTACAAATGAAATCACTTCAAAGGTATTACCCGAAGGACTCGGGATAGATACTAACTGCTGCAGCAGTTCAATGGTTTCTTCCGTATTGGGATATAACATAAAAATAACTCCTTTTTCCTATTTGAAATATTTAGAAATTTTACAGTAATAACTTCTATTATAAGCTATTTTTTACAAAAAATGTAGAAATCGTGTCAATTTTTACTACATTAATAATAGGGTAAATACTTTGTAAACTAAATAGGAAATATGGCACATTCATGAGGACGGTTTTGAGGTGCTGATGAGGTAGGGGAACGCAGCGTTTTTTAGGAAAATTTCCACAAAATAAAGGACAGATTCACTTTAGGAGCCTGTCCTTTATCAATTAGTTAATGTTCCATTATTGATTGTTGTTGTTATTGTTATCGTCTTCGTTTGGATCAAGTCCTTCTTCGAGTTCATCGACTGGACCTTCACCTTCAATTAAATCATCGCCGTTTTCGTTGTTACCATTTTCATCGATAACTCCGTTTTCATCCTCGATTACGTCATCTTCTGGAGGAGGATTTTGGTCATCGTTGACATTACATGCAGCTAAAAGCATAGCGGCAAAAACAGAACCACTTAGAAGTGTTAAAAGCTTCTTTTTCACTTGATTAGCCCCTTTCATTCATTCTTTTTGGACTTTGACCTCTTGGGTCTCGAATTTATATTGCCCAAGACGAAAAAAATCTTGCATGTTTTTTAAAATTTTTTTGTTAAAAAAATACATTTATAGGTGGCTAGCCACTGAATCGGAAGCTTCCTTGAACAGTGAAAAGGGTTGAGCAGCGCTTACTCTCTATATGTTTAGACTTAATTATAGGGTTTAAAACCTAAAAACCCTAAGTTGGGAAGAAAGTGGGACAAGCTGTAAAGAAAGAAACAGAACATTTACGTTCGTGTTAAGCTGGAATGGACTTTTTTCCCTTATTTTAATATTGGGGATGGGGGAAAGCTAAGGATGTACTGGAATCCTTTCTTTTTACCTGTAGTTTGTAAATTCATCGATTTAAGTAAATATCTTATGGTATCGGTTTTGTCACATTTTAAAAATTCTCTGCATTTTGGGTTCGTAATAATGGGAGAAACCAAGAGGAAATAATCACGAAGACTTGAAATGTGGGCATTCTTCGAACGGTGTTTACATTTCATACATTCCCAAGCCCTTTTCTGCCAGGTCATTGGAATTGCATTACATTGGGGACATCGGACACCTTTAATTAGGTCGGCTTCATCAAAATTATAATATTGTTTAACATTAAAAGTGAAAGGTGAATCTTCTTTCAACAATTGCTTAGTCATCTTTTTTAAATCTTTTTCGGTCAGGAACTCCTTCCGATATTTTTGTTCAAGTTGCTGTACCTTTTCAAGCAAGTACTCAGAATGAATAATTCTTTCGAATGTATCGTGCTGACCTCCATTCGATTCAAATAATGTATCTTCATTGGTGTTTACCACTAAATACTCTATAGGTACAGTTGGAAAACCGTGTTTTGCCATCCATTGAAACAATTGTTTTCTATGCCGTTTCACTTGTTTAAATGGATCCTTCATTTTTTGTTTTTCTTTTGTGTGCCGGTTTATTCGGTAAAATTGATTATGCTCCTGATCAAAGAAAAGCGTTCCATCTATATTTTTTACTTCGATTATCAGTATAAGCTGACTCTTTAACAGGAGATTATCCATTTGAAAATAATAGTCATCACGAGGTAACCTGAGACCTTGGAACATCCGGAACTTATCATGAGGTAAGAGTTCTAAATAATAATCTACCTCTTTTTCACCTTTATAGCCGGCCTTTCCAATATTTATTGAGGATTTTAACGCAGATTGCAGATGATGATTCGGGGAGATTCTTTGGCTTAATACAATTTCTTTGACAAGCTGTTCGGGAACTGTACGATATTTTTCTATCATAGCTTCACTCCTTTAAATATTATCATTATGAAGTTCGCTTACTGGATTAAGAAATCCTGTTTTTTTATTATTTTTTGGTGAGGTGGTCCTAATTGCATTAATGATTCCACATTTATCGCCTTTTTTGAGAATTAGTTTCTATTTTTATCAAACTTAGGATCGTTTTACCGAACTCAGCATAAATTTCACCGAACTCCATACTGTTTTATCGAACTCGGCGCCGCTATTACCGAACTCAATATTGTTTTACCGAACTCAGCTCCCCCCTTACTGAACTCAATACCGGTTAACCGAACTCTAAATGATTTAATCGAACTCACCCAACCTAAAAGCCAATTCACCTAACCTCTTACTCCCCCATCATTATAAAAGCCACCCCCAACAAAACCACAACGGCCGACAAAACCGTCCATCTCGTTATGTTTTCGGCCCGCTTCAAGATAATAACGCTTAGCAAAATAGTAAGAATCGGATCAATCGCTGCGATGGTGGAGACAAGGGCTACCTCTAGAAATTGTAAAGCCAGAAAAAAGGTGCCAACTCCGATTGAGGTACAAAGTCCAGCCACAATAAACAGCCCGTTTTCCCGCTTCGCACAATTTTTTAAAAACGAGAAAAAATTGCACACTCCGTACCGATTCACTTCCTCTGCTGTCGCAAAAAAGAGGGTCACGACTCCGCTCATAAAGGCGCCAAAGTATGGATCCGGGATTTCCTCCATTCCGGGGCCGCGGACCGCCAGTCCCACTCCAAAACAAATCGCGCAAATAACGGCCACAAGATAACCACGCCATACGTTTTGATCTGATTTTCCGTTTTCCTGAAACAGGATTACCGCTTGCAGAAGAATTCCGCCAAGCACAATTCCCACACCGATGGCCGAATAAAATGAAATACTTTCATTAAAAATGAAAAACGCCACGAGCAGCGTAAAGATGGGTGAACTATTTTTAATGGCCGATCCTCGCGAAGGACCTATATACTGAAAGCTGATATATAGTGTTTTTCTTCCTAAATACGTTGTTAATAAACCGGCCATTAAAAAATAAAGGAACCCCTCCCCATTTATCGGAGCCGGATCGCTCGCAACTTGCCGATAGACCAACTCAACCAAGCCGAAAACTGCAAAATTCACAAAAGAAGTGATCCACAAGGAATAGCGGATTGTTGACTGATCTAAAGCGATTTTTGCGACAATGTTTCCCAAGGCAAAACTAAGGCCGGACAGAAATGCCAATGCAATCCCCATAATGTAACATCCTTTCGGCATTCGTTATATTATAAGTACGTTTCAAGCAGCTGGAGCCAACCCTTTTTTTACAAAATTAAAAGCGATTCCGTCTTCATTTTGATTTTGAAGGAATCGCTTTTTGTGTTTGCTGATCATTGTTTTTTGGATTTCGAGTTTCGTTTTGGTTTTTCGTTCGTGGGTGCTGAATTGCGGCTGTTCTCCCCTCAGGATTGTTACATCCCTGCCCGAGTTGCGCTGAATATGCTCTCGTTTTTTTCGTGCATTGCTTTTGGCCATTACAGTCACCTTCCTTTATATTTTCCTCTCCATTATAAACGAAAAAGGATCTCCCATAAACAGAAGATCCTTTATTATATGTACGTTATTCTTTTTTATCCCCTAGCGCAAACATAATCTCAACTTCACACGCTAGTTCGCCGTCTACCGTTGCAATACCTTTTCCTTTTCCAATCGCTCCGCGGAAACGGACCATTTCGACTTCGAGGCGAAGCTGGTCTCCAGGAACAACTTGGCGCTTGAATCGGCAGTTGTCGATTCCGGCAAAGAAGGCGAGTCGACCGCGGTTTTCTTCACTTTTCAACATCGCGACTGCTCCGACTTGAGCGAGTGCTTCAACAATAAGCACACCAGGCATTACAGCGTATTCTGGAAAATGACCGTTAAAAAATTCTTCATTGGCTGAGACATTTTTGATACCGACCGCTTTTTTTCCTTCTTCTACTTCCAAAATGCGGTCAACTAAAAGGAATGGATAACGGTGCGGAATAATTTCTTTAATTTCTTCAATATTTAACATAGAAACCTCCTGTACATTATGGTGCATTGACCAGGTCAATAATATGCTGCCATGTTTCCCATTTTAGCACATCGGTTGGATTTCCTTCCCCGATGACCCCATAGCCAACCATAAGACCTGTCACTACACATAATACAATTAAAAGCAGGACAATTAAAATTCTAGCCCATATTGGAATAAGCCGAATTCGCATTCTTCTGATAGAAGTAATATTCGGTCTGACTTCCGCTTTTTCCTGCTCTAGTAATTTTCTTCGCTTCCGTTCTTCCCTGGAGGTGGTCTGTTCCTGTTCCGTTTTTCCTACCATATCCATTCTAAAACTCCTTTAAACTACGTTTTCAAGGTTACAATCCTCTTCCTTTTAAACTTTTTATCGAATCCCATTAATCAGTCCCATCATTTGATCCGAAAGCGAGATCGCTCGGGATTGGAATTGATAAGACCGTTGGGCTTGTATTAAATCCGTCATCTCAACGCTTAAATCTACATTGGATTGTTCCAATGCCCCCTGCTGCATGCCTACCGTTTCACGAAGTGCACCATTAATTGGTGTTAGGATTTCCTCTAATTCTACACCTAATTCAGCAAGATTTTCAGGAACTGCAATTCTGTTCCCGCCCTGTTGAACCATAAGCTGAGGTCGATTGAGCTGAATTACGCCGAGATTCCAGGCTTGGTCGCCATTCTCCGTAGTAACTCTGATTTCCCCTGTTGGTGAAATACTGACTTCAGTTGGGGTGCCGTTTACAACAATCGGCGTTTCATTTTCATCTAGCACCGGATTTCCTTCGCTTGTAACGAGCATCACCTGTGTATCATTTAGAGGTGACCAGTAAAGGCTGCCATCTCGGGTGTACTGGATTTCATCCACATTTTCCCCGGGAACCAGTACAGTCAGATATTGCCCTTCTGTTGTAAAAGCTACATCTAATTCTCGTCCGGTCGTGATAATATTGCCTTGTGACATCACCATTTGCGACTGCGCCACACCCGCTCCCACGCCTTGGCGAATGCCATTTGGGGTATTTCGTCCAACTTCGAACTCGTCATAGGGCTGATTGTTAAACTGCTGAGCTAACAGCTCTGTAAAAGAAGCTTCTCTGCGTTTAAAGCCATTCGTTGACACGTTTGATATATTGTTACTGATCACATCCATCTTTTGCTGCAGCTGCGACATCGTATTCGCGGCCACAATCATAGTGCGATTCATCTGACCTCCCCCTTTCTATTTGTCTATATAAACCTATCCGATTTTCCCTATTTCATTAACTGCCTTATCCATACTTCTATCGTAAGCCTGTAACACTTTTTGGTTCGCCTCAAATGTTCGGTAGCTCGCGAGCAAATCTGTCATAGCCTTAGCAGAATCAACGTTCGAGCGTTCTAATGAACCCTGATACACATTGAATTCAACCCCAGCCTGTCCATATGCAAGCGGAAGCTCTCCCTCTTCCAATCGAAATAAACCATTCCCATCCTTCATGAGGAGCAAAGGGTTTGCTGCATATGATATGCCGAGCCGGCTTGTTACCTGGCCATCGACTAATAAAAATCCATCTTCCGTGACTTGGAAATTCGAGCTATTCACCTGAATTCGTTCACCCGCATCATTTAAAACGTAATAGCCTTGAGCCGTTGTGAGGAACCCTTCAGGATCGACTGAAAAATTTCCATTTCTCGTGTAATATGTATCACCGCTTGAATGTTCTATATTAAAAAACACCGAACCCGCTTGCCCATCCACCTCAGGCATCACCGCATTGACCAGTGCCAAATCGGTTGACAATCCCGTATCCTTTAAGGCGCCCTGGATAAAATCTGGAGTAATTTCTTGCATATAGACTCCTGTATTAATCGAACCAATCGGATTCTGAGTCAAGACATTAAATCCATTTTGAACCGGCAGCTCCTGGGATCCAATCCGGCTCAAAAGCATTTCCGGAAAAGCGCGAAGTGAAGCCTGGTCAGCTTTATAGCCTGGTGTGTCGACATTGGCTAAATTGTTGGTTAACATTTCCGTCTTCCGTTGCTGCGAGAGCATCCCCGTCGCTGCTGTATAAAACCCTTTAAACATCGTGTTCACCTCGAACGTTTTTCTGAGAATAGCGGTAGGTTCCTGTTGCTGATAGCTTACTAGTAAATCCGTTCTATTCTTTCCTTCCTATTATTATAGTATATTTTTCCTCATCAAAACAGCAGAAATTCTACCTATTTTGACAAGTTTCGATTTTATTGCGGCGGCTGGTTGGGTTTTTAGAGAGTTTGAGCGCGGAAATCTCTTGCGCAAGATCGGTTGCTCGCTGCAGGTGTTCGGTTATTGTTGCAGGAGTTTGGTCATTGCTGTTAGGAGTTCGGTCATTGCTGTTAGGAGTTCGGTTACCGGATAATAAGTTCTGTTTCCACTCTCGTGAGTTCGGTTATTGCTGCAGGAGTTCGGTTATCGAATATTAAGTTCGGTTTCCACTCCCGTGAGTTCGGTTATCCGGCCCTGAGTTCGTTTTTACTTCTCGTGAATTTGGTTACCCATCTCTAAGTTCGGTTATTTGATTCCCGAGTTCGGTTAGCTACCTTCTGAATTCGGTTTTCCGCCCATAAGTTCGGTTACCCGCTACCGAGTTCAGTTATTTGCGTACATGTACGGCTAAAATCTATAATTTTCATTGATATTTTAGAAATTCTTGCTTAGTTAGATGCCCAATAACCGGCCTTTTTATAAATTAATAGCCTCTCCCCCAACAGGAGTGATGAGAATTATAAAATCCAGACCGCCAAAACCGGCCTTCCCGATAAATAAAAAAGCACTCCTCAAAAGAAGTGCTTAATTCTACATTATATTACCCACACCAACAGCACCGGCACAATCACAGCAACCGCTACCGGAATTGTCTGTATCAATGTTACCGCCGTTGTAGTTAATGAAACGGATTGGAGGGGGTTAGGGGCTTCTGCAAAAAGGGCAGCACTCATCCGATTCATCCAATTTTTTTGAACTGAGAATTCCGGGACATTTACATGAAATTGATCTAAATGATGAGTTAATTCCTTTTCTTTTATAAATGGATCTTCGTATTTCATTTTTATTCCACCTCCAACATCTTTTTTAACCGCTGTATTGCATGATGCAACCGGGATTTTACCGTACCTGCCGGGATATTCAGCACATTTGCCATTTCCTCATGGGTTAGGCGATGATAATAAGATAGGATGATAACTGCTCGATGGTCTTCTTTTAATTTTTGCAGCGCAAACCTAACATTCAGCTGTTCCACAATATCGACATCCCGGGAATCCGCTAGCAGAAACGGCAGAATTTTTTTCAATCTAGCTCTACGCTTTAATTTATTTAGCATTCGGTTATATGCAATTTGAAATAAATACGTTTTAATGGAAGCCTTTGCAGGATCGTATTGCCCTTTCGCTTTTTGCAGCTGTAAAAACGTATCTTGCACGATATCAATACTCAGCTGTTCCTCATTGGTAAATCGATAAATGAACTGATACAGGGGTGCGCGATATTGCTGGTAGATCCAAGCAATTGCATCGTCATCCCCTTCTAAAAAAGCCTCAACATTCTCCTCATTTTGATTCAAACTCATGATTCCACCGCTCTTTTATGCCTTTTAACGTAAACGCCACACGGCTAATTAACCACGCAAACGCTAACGTAGTAAATACAAATCCTTGATGGATAAAAAACTGAACCAAAGGATTTTCAATGGATTCACCCAATGAAAGAAAAATTAACAGACATAAAATACTGGCAAATGCGTAAATCGCACAAATTAAATTGACCGTATCCCAACGTGTCCATTTAAAATATATATCTGTTTTTTTAAAATCTATTTGTCCGTTTGGCTTTTTCACAACCTTTTTTTGTAAAGAGACAATGACAGTCGCAAATGTAACACTAAGTATGACTGTAACCACTGATCCTATAATTCCTCCCAATGAAGTCAAGCTCCAGCTCCCCTTTCTTCTTTATACCTCTTATACAAATAAGCATTAAATTTCGTTCAAATTATTTAAAAATTTTTTCTATAAAAATAGGTGAGGAAAAAAAATCCTCACCTTCTTGGATGCTGTTTTGATATAGGTTCAACCCATTTAGATTGAAATACGTACCAAAAAACGCCGGAAAATAATAAATAAGCTATAAAAATAAAACCGGCTGCTCTGCCTAGCTGTACTGCAAAGAGCGGTACACTTGTTACTATAATCGCTGACACAATTAAATAAATAGATAATGCTGCTGCGGCTTTCTTTCGGTTTGTGACACTATGTCTCAGTTTGCCCATCAGTACAGGATTCCCTGTGACGATAGTGAAAATGGCACTAATAAATAAAATAGCACCTATACAATAGCAAACATAAAAAAACCAAGCTGGGATCAACATGAGTTATCTCCTTTACCGTATGAATAAACGGCCCTCCCAAGATGAGAAGCGCCGTTATCTAAAATTATCCTAATTTTCTGCGTGGAATACGGTCGATATTTTCAAGCATGATTCCAGTCCCGATTGCCACACAATTCATTGGGTTGTCCGCAACTAAAACCGGCACTTTTAATTCATCAGCTAAAAGCATATCAATGCCGTGTAAAAGGGCTCCTCCGCCAGTTAATATCACTCCGCGGTCAATGATGTCAGCTGATAATTCAGGAGGCGTTCTTTCTAAGACACTCTTCGCTGCCTGAACGATGACAGAAACTGATTCACGCAAAGCCACTTCGACTTCTTCAGAACTGATCGAAATGGTTCTTGGAAGCCCTGTTACCATATCCCGTCCGCGGATTTCCATTTTCTCACTTCTGGATCCAGGAAAAACAGTAGCAATGGATACCTTGATGTTTTCAGCTGTTCTTTCGCCAATTAGAAGCTTATATTCACGCTTTATGTAATTCAAAATATCTGAATCAAATTTATCGCCGGCGATTTTGATAGAGGAAGAGGTTACAATATCACCCATTGAAAGAACTGCGATGTCAGTTGTGCCACCGCCAATATCAACTACCATATTTCCGCTCGGCTGGAAGATATCCATGCCAGCTCCGATTGCTGCTACTTTTGGTTCCTCTTCTAAATAAACCTTTTTACCGCCGCTTTTTTCTGCTGCTTCTTTAATGGCTTTTTGTTCAACTGACGTTATATTAGTTGGGCAGCAAATTAAAATTCTCGGCTTTGATAAAACACCTTTTACATTTAACTTGTGGATAAAATGTTTAAGCATTGCTTCTGTTACATCAAAATCTGCAATAACGCCATCTCTTAAAGGACGGATTGCAACGATGTTCCCAGGTGTACGCCCTACCATTCGACGCGCTTCTTCCCCCACAGCAAGGACTTTATTTGTATTTTTATCAATGGCCACAACAGATGGTTCATTTAATACAATCCCTTTCCCCTTCACATGTATTAGAACGTTAGCCGTTCCGAGGTCAATTCCAATATCCCTTGCAAACATAACTCCCTGAATCCTCCTAACAATATTTCTAACGGATCTATAACTCCCTAATTCTATATATTACCACAACACATTCCAAAGAAGGAAAATATTCGATTATTTTCACCATTTTTTTAATATTTCCAGGGAAATTTGTCGAAATTATTATAATTTATAAAATCCGGGTTTTCCTCCATTAAAATAAGGTGTTCAAAATTGAACACCTTATACCGAATTTATTAATTTCATGAATGCAGATTCACTGACAGATCGCTCAAAAATCTGACTTGAAGTGGTCCATGTACATCGTCCTCAGTTATTTGTAGGTTGACTGTTGTTCGATTGATATAGGTTTTGTTCTCTTCGATCATGATTGAACCAGTTGGAGAGGTTGTATATGAGATTTCACTCGGGCTTACTTTTCCTCCTCCATCAGTAAGCTGCATGTAAATCGTCTTTTCTCCATTATCACCCTCTAAAGTAAAAGTTGCTGTTTCGGACAGTTCCTGCCATCCGCTCCAAGTCCTATTATCATCTGATAATTGTATTTGAATGGGTCCCATATGATCATCAGCGGTAACTGCTAAATGGACAATCGTTTCCTTCGTATGGGTTCATTCAATGATCGAAAAGTTTCCTGTTGGACAAAATTACCAAAATTTGTAATTTATATTTAAAGTTACACGAAGACTTTTGCCTCATCAATCATTTCTGTTCGACAATTTTTACGGTTTCGCTTAAAATATCTTCGAAGTTTTACTGCATCAAAAAAAGGGCCTCCATTAAGGCCCTTCCATTCAAATTCCTTTTTAGCTATTTTTTATTGCATTTGTCCATCTGGTTTAGAAATATTAGTCAGAGCTCCCCCTGCCATTTCATTAGATTGTTCTCTCACCGCAAGGTCCCCGAGAGCAACAATTCCAACAAGCTGACCATTTTCTACTACTGGCAGACGGCGAACCTGATGCTGTGCCATAAGCGCAGCTGCTTCATCTACAGACATATCTGGGCTGCAAGTCACTACTGATTGAGTCGTAGCGACATCGCCAGCATTTGAGCGGTTTTCAGCTACACCGCGAACAGCTAGATCACGGTCTGTAATCATACCAACTACTTGTCCATTTTCAACAACTGGAATAGCTCCAACATTTAAATTCTTCATTTTTTGAGCAACAGCTTCAATACTGTCATTTGATGAACAGCTTTCTACATTAGTGGACATAACGTCACGTACTTGCATGTTTTGGTCCTCCTTTAATCAAAGTAACAAGTTTATTTTGTGAAGGTTTTCCATTATTATTCATAAAAAAGGAATTATTTTGGATGATCAGAGCGAAATTAGTATTATTTATCGGGACTTTGCCTTCGTTTATGAAACTCAAGCGCATACTTTTCGGAAATCGGCACTCGTTTTTCGGAACTTAGCGCATCCTTTTCGCAACCTCGCACTTGTTTTTCGGAACTTAGCGTACTATTTTCGATAAACAGTGTACTTTTTTCAGAACTCAGTTTCCTTTTACAGAACTTAAATTTATTTAACCGAACTTAGCACCTATTTATCCGAATTCAGCTATCATTTTACCGAACTTAGATCAGTTTTACCGAACTCAGAAAACCTATAAACGAACTTAGACCCACTTTACCAAACTCACCCTACCTATTAACGAACTCAGAACCATTTTACCGAACTAAGCAATCATATAAACCTGAACAAGATTACGTTTACCATACTCAACCGCCATGTCACCACACCACATCCGTCACTTAATCTTAGTTTTCTAAGACCAACCAGCAAAAATATAAAAAAATACAAACCCCTAGTTTTATTTTTAAAATAATGGGGTAAACATCATACAATGCAAAAAGCCCAGCCGATGGCTGCGCTTTTTTATACTGGCTCTTCTTTTTTATACTTGAGCTTGGTTGCTTCCCCGCCGCGCAAATGACGAATTGATTTATGATAATCTAAAATTTCTTTTACTTCATTTGCTAGGTCTGGGTTAATTTCGGGAAGTCTTTCCGTTAAATCCTTATGAACGGTACTTTTGGATACGCCAAACTCTTTCGCGATGACGCGAACTGTTTTTCTCGTCTCCACGATATACTTGCCTATCTTGATTGTTCTTTCTTTGATGTAATCGTGCACACCACTCGCCCTCCCTAAATTGGATGTGAGAAGTGTGAAATGAGACTCGCTTTCACTTGGACGAAGTACTTTTAATCCCGCATAAAATGTTTCCGATTATACCTGCTTTTCCAAAGCAGATGAAGTTCCGGCCTTTGTCTCAGTCTTGTGTAAGATTCTCGCTGTAGCTTCTTGGTCGTCTATTTATTTATGCGGCAGAATGGAGTAACCCATCTGTTCCTACCGGATATAAACATGTCTCCAACTTGGTCTAGCTGTAAAAATAACGCGCTCACCTCAAACACTCTCTTCTTACTTTTGTGTTTGTAACATTTTATTAGCTTGGATACGGGATTATGCACGTTTTTACCAATAAGGACAAGGTGTACGAGCTATTTTTGTACAAAAAATATTTTTTCTGATTTTTTCACGGATCCGTCATTTTTCTTTTAATGTATAAAATGTTTAAATTATGGGATGAATTTTAATATGTAACATATTATTAATATAAATTTATCGTTAGTATATGTTATCATTTCAATGAAAATTTTGTTTAAAATTTATGGAGGTAGGTCGTTATGTTTAATGAAAGAGACGCACTAAGGTTACGTCTGGAACAGCTGGCTGAACAAGAAGAACGCTTTTTAAAGCTATTCCGTGAAGAAAGAGAAATTATTTACAATAAACTCCGTGAATTAGACGAAAAAAATCCAGTAGCCCAAGCTACGGTTGAAACAATACAAACAGAAGAACGTCCAAGCGAAATAGCTCCTAAAATACAGGCAGAACCACAGGAAAAACCTGTATTAAAGGCAAGTAAACGCGGAAGAAAACCGACCGTTACTCCAGAAAAAGAAGCTGCGATTGAAATCCTAAAAATGCATCCAGAAGGCATGAAAGGAGTCGACCTGCAGCGTGCCGTTGAGGAAGCTACCGGAACATCGATTGCCAATATGACTACCTTTATGAAGTCTGTAGAAAATCTCGATCCCCACGTACAAAAACCGAATCGGGGTACTTATATTTATGTGGATTCTGACAGCCCTTTTCTTGAGGACTAATATTATAAGCCATAGCCTCTGTCGGTTATGGTTTTTTTGTACTAAAAATTCCGTTTTGCAGTAACTATGAAAGCCTTTGCTCCGTCTAATGAATTGACATTAGCAAAGGGGTGTTACTATTATATGAAAAAACTTGGAATCATTGGACTTACAACTGTTTCGCTGCTTATTCCTTCCTCAATCGGATTCGCTGCAACAAATGGAGTTTGTACCGGTAATGAAGTTACATGTATGCAGCTTCCCGAAAAAGGCGAATGGATTGCAGAAGACGAAGCGTATCAGTTTTTACATGGAATTGGCGTGTTCCATGGCTATGACAATGGAATGGCCGAGTTAGACCAAAAGACAACCCGTGCTCAAGTAGCGGCAACTTTACAAAGAATGTTTCAGCTTCAAATCCCCGAAAAGGCTACCCCACATCAAGATCTTGCAGGTCACTGGGCTTATGATGCCATTCGAGCCGTCCATGCTGCCGGTTGGATGGTGTATGAGGATGGAAAGTTCCAGCCAGGAAAACATATCACAACCCAAGAACTTGCTGGAATTCTAGCGAAGGCAGCAAAATTAAATACTGGTGACTATGCTTCAATTTGGCTGCCTGCCGATACGGATTATCAGGATGATTTAGCAGCTGTTTTAACGGAAAAGCTACTTCCAGGGACTGACGATTATACAATAGAAGTAACGCGTGGTGATTTAGCCATTTCGTTGTATCAGTTGTATCATTTTATGGTTAAAAAGGAGCCTGGTTCTGTGATTAGTGCATTATTCTCTTCATTGAAGGTCGATCAGCAAGATAAAAGCTGGAAATGGTCATTTGATGTAGAAAATCAGTCAGAGGCCAAACAGACCGTTACCTTTACTTCAGGGCTGCAGTATGACTACATTCTCTATAAAGACGGAGAAAAAATCGAGCAATTTTCTGATGGAAAACAATTTATTATGATTTATCAGGAAAAAGAATTAGCTCAAGGTGAGGAGCTTCATTTTGAAGGAGCTTTCCAAAATCTTGAGCCTGGAAACTACATGCTTGAAGTATGGCTTGTCGCTAAAGGTGTGCCCAACGTAAAGAAAACGGTTTCGTTTGCAGTTGCGCAGTAAATCGCATCGTAAAATAGCTCCTGCTATCTGTAAGGAGCTATTTTACCAACTCTTTGTTAAAAATACTATTTTACACCTTATTTTGATAAGTCATTTTCACAACATGCTTTCTTTTCCAGGATAGGTGTATTTTCATACAACATATGGTATCGTTATAAAAAAGTAGACCATTTTTACGACTTTTTGGTTTAGGATTCCTACTGAGCGGGTACAAATTTCGTAAGTTTACCAACTCGTTTTCGAAGAAATGGACAGGATGAAGGTTCTTGGGAGCTTTTGCAAGAGTGAATAATCGCAATCTGGCGGATTGATGACTTTAGGATAGAGTTCTTTACATACCCATGCTAACATAATATCCCTCACCATGTATCCCTTAAACCATTGAAATCTTTAATGCTGAATAAAAGCGATAATACTTCATTCGTGTCCGAACTTATCCAAATCAAATCACCCGCCAACATATTCCGACACCAACAGATCTATCGTTTCACACAATTCCGCCACAAGCACTAAAATCATTCCCATGAAAATCTGTCAATAGAGCAATGTTCATAAGACAGCTCCCCGATATCCCGCATAAATTGTCATTTTATTTGCATATAATTTACAAAATATACGACTAATTTTCTAGAACTTTATACACTATTCTATTTATTCTCAAAAAAATTATGGTATAATCGACAATATAATCCATAAGGGTGATATAGTGATGAACAAAGTAGAAGATCTACAGGAAGTAAATAACTTATTAAATGAGTTTATTGAAGCTATACACTTTTATGATAAGGACGAGGCCACCGCACTGTATGAAAAAGTAAAATTGATAGAGCGCAAGGGGCTGGATCAGGAAATTATTGATAGATTGGATTTGTTTTTGTATCGGTATTTTATATTTATACATGATTATGAGAAGTCTGAGGAGTACGGGAAAGAACTACAGTCCAGATTCGAATCCTTAAGTACTGAAAATCAAGTTGTCTTTAATACATATTATGCAGTTGACAAAATCTTCAAAGTCGATGTTGACCCTGCAATAGAGATTTTCCATTCAATTTTAAATGATTATAATGATATTCCAGATTTCATTTCAAGTGATATTTATTATCATCTCTGTTGGGGTTATGTATATCTCGATGATTATAAACGATCTATTATTTATGGAAATAAAGCATTAGATTTATATTTAAGCGAGTTTAATCTTCTTCGAATCATTTATACTCAAATGTTAATTTTTATATGTCATATTAATTTAGGTTTCTACGATGAAGCAGAAGAATTATATAAACATCTTATAAGAAATACTAAATTTACTCATTTATTTCACTTAAATGCCCAAATTGAATATAATCATAGTCTTTCTCTAGCAAAAGAAGGAAAATATAGTATAGCAATTGAGAAATCAAGAAAACTACTTGATACACTTGAAGATAATAATGAAGTTCTTTATCTCATGACACTTATGTCATTAGTTGAAGCAAAGATAATGAATCGCGAACTTCAAGATGTAAAAGAATTAATTGAACTAGGTAAACAAAGAAGTAGTAAAAACGAAACATTAAAAAAATTCTATCTAATGAGTGTGTATTATGAAAAGAAGCTATCAAGTGAGAATGATGCGTATACATATCTTACAGATACCCTTGCACCTTTCTTACTCAATACAAATGAAAAGAAGCTTTTACTTGATCTAACAAAAACCATGGGTGACTATTTCATAAAACAAAGAAACTACGAACTTGCTTCAAAATATTATGAGCTGAATCTTTCCTTGAACTAATGTAAAGGGGGTGAGAATATATGAATAAAGTACTTAGCGTAATTCTTTTAGTTGCTGTAATATTCGCCGTTACTTCTTCTTTTTCAAATAACAGTGAGGTAGCAGGAGGCGGTGGTGCATATCTCCCTCCAGTTGGATCTACAATGTCTAGCACTATTGATTACTAATACAATGTGAGAAGTAACCAATCCGTTGCTTCTCTTTTTCTTTAAAATAAGAAAGAGAGAGGCAACGATGCGCTCCTCTCCACTGAAACTTTATTAAAGTTTACTATCCTTCCCCCTTTTCGGCTTCCGTGCCAATATAAAAATTAATACTCCAAGCAAACCAGCCATTATGATCCAGCCTTCAAGCTCACCATTCATTTGCAATGATGAAAAATCAGTAATTCCCTTTAAAAGAACGGAGTGTTCATAAGACTGACCTGTACCTTTTATCTCCATCTGTAATAATCGAAATACCTCAAACCAGACCATAAACGCTATAGGTATGAGAATAATACAAGTAATCATCTTGGTTATCTTCATTTAAAAGATCCTCGCCTTCAAATAATTGAAGGGAAATGTTGATAATCTAGAATTATACTGATTCTTTTCCCTATTCTTCACTCAGGCACTGTAAACAAATTCTGATAGCCTCTTCTAAATCCCTTTGTGACCAGCTTGACATTCTTTTCTTGCCCTCTACGACTAAATCATGAGAAGCTGGAACGTGGATAAACCCTGCCGGTATTTGTAAGTTTTCCTTGTCGATATAATGTAGCATTGTATACATGACGTTGTTGCAAAGGTACGTACCCGCACTATTCGAGATATTTGCTGGGAAGCCGTTTTCCTTTAATTTGTTGACCATTTTGCGGATTGGAAGTCTTGAAAAATACCCGTCTTGTCCCTCAGCAGCAATCAGAGCATCTTCTAATACCACTCCCTTATTATCCGGTGCGCCATCCCGAATGTTGATTGCAATTCGCTCAGGTGTGATGGCATCCCGGCCTGCAGCTAAACCTAGTGAAACGACAGCATCCGGATTGACCTGATGGAATGCTTCAAGCAAGGCATCTGGTGCTTTTTCGAAGTCTACCGGAAGGAGAACACTTTTAATCTGGTAAGCTCCAATTGTTTCTTCATCAAGAGCTTTTACTATTCTTTCAGTTGGGTTTATAGGCATCCCTAAAAAGGGTTCGAATCCTGTTAACAGAAGTGTTTTCATTATGGTTTCCCCTCTTTGTCTCTTTTTGTCTATTTTACCATGAGGGGCTAGGGCGGCGATAAATGAATGAAAATTATTTAGGTAGATTCTGAATCCATTCACTTTTTTACAACTATGCAAAATAAAAACAACCACCTTCCTGCTATTTGTTAAAAAAGAAAATTGGTTGTTTTTACAGTAACTCTGTTAATTAAATTATATCTACAAAACTAGGATTTGCCGTTACATATACACCGCTCTTGAGTTTATACATTTTGGATCCGTTTACCATTAATGTATCAACTACTGTAAACACTTCCCCGGCTTTTACTACATTTTTTTTGGCATTCCAGTCAGGCTTGTCGTAGTACCACAGCTCTTTTGCCTTCACACGAATCCTAAAGTCTTTAACATTCAGAATAACAGGTTCAGGCTTTGGAATAGGAGTAGGCTTCGGAGTTGGAACTTTTCCTCTTTTTCCTGTTAAGTCTTCTGCGATTGCAAATACAATTTCGTCCATTTTTTCGTAAAGGATTTTCATATCGGATGCTGAATCGATAAAACAGACTTCAATCAAAATCGCGGGTGCATTCGTGTTTCTTAGAAAATATAAATCTTTTCTAAGTTTTGCCCCCCGGTTTTTCCACCCAGCAATCTTGCTTATACTTGCGGAGATCTTTGCTGCTAATGCCTTTTGATCAAAATAAAGAACCTCTGACCCTGTCCCGCCACCTGCATTTAGATGGATGGAAACGTCTAATCGTCCATTCTTATTTACAGCATTGCACTTCCTTACTTGTTCCGCCAGAACCGCTTCTTTAGTGGCTGCATCTGATGTGCAGTCCACCGTTTTTTGCCCCAGCGAACGCAGTGCAGCAATTAACTTATCCTTTAACACCCTGACCACTTCGTGTTCCCTATATCCATTTCTGTTGGCACCATTTGATTTTTCACTATGTCCTGCACCAACTGTGATAACGTTGTACATTCCTTTATCTCCCCCTCTTTTAATGGATTTTGGTTTACAGCATACTCTTTTCAATACTCCCGATGTTTTACTCGATGTTCATTAAACAGGACAAACTGACGTTTCACCCTCCCATCCGATACCTGCTGATTACATCCATCAAAATACATATTTTTTTGCAATGAGGAAAATACCAATTTTGGATAAATTTTCTTCTACTGGAAATTAAAATATACCGAACTTGAGGAAATTGGGCATAGGACATTTGGAGTTAATCATTTTTTAAACAAAAAAAGAACCCCTACCTGCTTTTTGCAGCTAAGAGTTCTCTCTCCAATTTTATGCGTTATCTTGTCCGATGGAAGCGTCTGGAGATTCTTCTTCGTTATCACCAGTTTCATCAGCTGGCTCATCGGAAGTTTCTTCGTTGCTATCTGTCTCATCGTCAACCTGGCCTTCATCGGCTGGCTCTTCAGTTGCAGGATCTTCTGTAGCTGGCTCTTGTGCAGCTGGATCTTCTGTAGCTGGTTCTTCTGCAGCTGGTTCATTTGCATCAGCTTTTTCATCAGCTGTAGCTTCCAATAAATCACTTAATGGCTTTTCAAAGACTGTTAATGGGTTCACAGCTTGTCCATCTACGCGTACTTCGAAGTGCAGATGAGTTCCGGCTGCTTCATTTAATAGACTTTGACCAGCTGTTGCTAGTACTTGACCTTGCTCGACTTGATCGCCAACCCCGACTTTAATGTCAGTCACAGACTGATACTGGGTCACAACGCCTTCTGCATGTTCAATTTCAATGACATTCCCAAGCACTGAATCTTCGCGGACATCTTTTACTAGACCTGCCAATGATGCAACAACATTAAAGCTTTCCCCGTTTTCCATTGCAATATCGATACCTTTGTTAGGGCGATATTGATTATTATAAAATACGAGTGCTGCTTCTTGTTCTTCAGTAGTTGCTGCAGAATCCCAATATCCAGTTACTACTTTCACCGCATCTTGGTCTTCAACTGGCCATACGAAGTTTTCTAAGAGATTATTAACTTCGACTATTTCGCCATTTTCATTAACTACTGTACCATTCTCGCCAGTAGGTTCTTGTGCCACATCATCACCTGTTGATGTGAACCAAACCACTCCTGTGAGTAAAAGGGCCGCTGCTGCAATGTAGACTGCGGGAAAAATCCATTTTTTGCGTTGTGTGCCAGAGTTTTGAGAAGATCGCTTCTTTTCTTCCTCTCTCATTTTCATCACCTCAGCAATCAGTCTGAACAGATGAACCTATTTCTATACCTATCTTAAAAAAATTTTTTTGGATTTAGTTTTCGACAAAATTCCTATTTTATGCATGATTTTTTAAAAATTTTTTCAGGGTATTCTTTTTAATAGGAAGAGAGGTGTGCTACAATGATTTACGCAACTCGAAAGGAACGTGGTACGATGAGGCGGTTAATCCGATGGTTATTCATCCTGTCTCCGTTTTTATATATGGGTTTAATCTGGGTACTATCCAGTCTTCGCCAAGATGCGATTATCAAAGTAAGTGATAACGAGTTTGATAAATGGTTTAAAGAATCTCTCCATTTAATAGAGTTTGGGATTCTTTATATATTGATTGTGCTCTTTTTCCTCATGATTGGGAAGTTCACCTTAAAAAGCAGTCGGTTTGCTGCTATTTGGGCTTGTCTGTATGGGGTGGTTGATGAGCTTCATCAATATACGGTGCCTTACCGTTCGTTTCAGGTGATTGATTTGGTAAAGGATTTTATTGGTGTATGGGTTTGCTATTTCATTATTAATCGAACATTTTTTGCCAATCCGCCGAAACAGCCTGGTTTGACATTGAAAAAGCTTCAGGCTTATTTGACAGGTTTAAAATAAAGAAGACACTCATCCGATGTTGGAGGAGTGTCTTATTTAGTTATTTTTTAACCATATATTGTTTTAAAAATGGTTCGGCCTCTGCAATCGTTACATCTTTATAATAGTGCTTAACGATGTCCTGATAAGTCTTTCCTTCTTTCGCCATTCCGTTCGCTCCGTACTGGCTCATGCCGACTCCGTGGCCAAACCCTTCTGTTTTAACAATAATTTCGTCTCCGCGCATAACCCATGAAAAATCAGAGGAGGCGAGATCGAGTTTTTCCCTTACTTCACGGCCTGTGAATACTTTACCGCCAATCTTAATTTGTTCAATTCTTTCTCCTTCTGTTCTCGAGAGAACCGTACCAATATCCTCACTTGTGACTTTGACTCCCAGTTTTTCTTCAAACTCTTGAACCTTAAAGGTTTTTTCTTGAGTAAATTTCGGGGAGTCTTTGTCCCAAGGGCTTTCAACGCTTCTTAAATAGGGGATTTCATTTTCCCAGTAGTCCTCTGAATTCTCTGTGAAGCCATTGGAGGTAGAGAAAAACGAAGCATCAATCGGTTTACCGTCATAGGTAATAACTTGCCCGGCTGTTTCTGCAACCGCTTGGCGGATTTTATTAATTTTCTCCTCAAACTCGGAGCCCCATTGCTTTTTTAATTCTGCTTCACTTTTAAACACCTGGTGTGAAACCGAATCGGATACGACTGCCCCTTCCGGCAAGCTTTCCGTATTCCCCTGATTTAACTGCCTGACTACATAGGTCCTTGCCGCTACGGCCTGTGCTTTTAAAGCTTCTAATTCAAATTCGGCTGGCATTTCAGAGGCGACTACTCCCACAATGTACTGCTCCAGCGGGAATTTTTCAATTTCCTCAGATCCGGTACGGTAGACAGCAACTTCCACTGCTGGGTCATTTAATAGTGCCGTCCATTCACTCTCTTCCTGCTTCGGCAAGTCTTCCTGCAGCTCTCCATTTTCGTCTTTGCCCAAAGATGGTAGGACGAGCAGGGTAGGAATTAATAGAATGATTAAACTTACTGCAGTTAATACTACGACAATTGATTTCCAATCCTTCATGTTTTTTAGCCTCCGTACTTAGGTAGTGTTGGTCCTTGATTCAATTTTTAAACCTACACTTCATATCTATGGAGGGGTTGGTCGAAATATGATAAGAATTGTTTTGTTTCAAATAAATATTAATAGAGTTGCTAGAATTGGGGAATTTTACATAGGGGGTTCGCGTTTTTGTAATTAAAATGTAAAGATAAGAACGGATGATCCACCTCATGATTTAAAAAATGGTGTCATACAATAGGAAAAAGAATTTTCGAATGGATTTTTAGTTACTAAGTTCGGTTCTTGGGTCTATGTGTTCGGTTACCCGGTCTCTGAGAGTTTGGTTACCTGTTCCTGTGTTCGGTTATCCAGTCTCTGAGAGTTTGGTTACCTGTTCCTGGGTTCGGTTATCCGGTCTCTGAGTTTGGTTATCTGTTCCTGAGTTCGGTTTTCCGATCTCTGAGAGTTTGGTTATCTGTTCCTGAGTACGGTTATCCGGTCTCTGTGTTCGGTTATCTGTTCCTGTGTTCGGTTATCCGGTCTCCAAGTTCAGTTATCTGTTCCTGAGTTCGGTTATCCGGTCTCTGAGTTCAGTTATCTGTTCCTGAGTTCGGTTTTTTGATTTATAAGTTCGGTTATCTATGCTGTAAGTTCGGTTATCTGGCTCTATGTTCTGTTATTTGATGCCGAGTTCAGTTAAATTGCCAAAAAATCAGGTTATTAAGGCATTTATCACCCATTAGCCGGCATTTTATTTACTTTTTAATTGCAACGGATTCGATTTACACCATAAAAAAATAAACCCTCCATCCAATGAAGGGTTTATCTCTTATTGAGCGATTTCTCTTTTCACAGTTTTACCTGCGAATTCATCGACTTCAGCTACACGTTCAATATCGGCACCGAGCATCGCGAGTTTGCCGTGGAAGTTGACATATCCTCGGTCTAAATGCTTCAATTCGGTCACACGAGTAATACCTTCTGCACGAAGTCCAGCTAAAATAAGCGCAGCAGCTGCACGCAGGTCAGTAGCGGCTACTTCAGCTCCTTGCAGTTCACATGGACCATTCATAATCACTGAACGTCCTTCAATTTTAATATCAGCATTCATGCGACGAAATTCTTCGACGTGCATAAAGCGGTTTTCAAATACAGTTTCCGTAATCATGCTCGATCCTTGTGCACATAAGAGCAGAGCCATCATCTGTGATTGCATATCTGTAGGGAAACCTGGATGTGGCATCGTTTTAATATCGACGGCCCTTAGTTTTTCTGGTCCGATTACACGGATTCCATCGTTTTCCTCAATAACGGTAACACCCATCTCTTCTAGTTTAGCTATGAGTGACGTTAAATGCTCTGGAACGGCTCCTCGTACGAGGACATTTCCTTGTGTAATCGCAGCAGCGACCATAAAGGTTCCTGCTTCAATTCGATCTGGAATAATTGCATGCTCTGTACCATACAGTCTAGTTACACCTTCGATTTTAATGGTACCTGTGCCAGCACCCTTAACTTGAGCACCCATCTTATTTAAGAAGTTCGCTAAATCTACAATTTCTGGTTCTTTTGCACAGTTTTCTATAATTGTTGTGCCTTCAGCCAATGTTGCGGCCATCATAATATTTTCAGTAGCTCCCACACTCGGGAAATCTAAATACACTTTGGCACCTTTTAATTTTCCATTTACTTCAGCGTCAATAAATCCGTTCCCTACTTTTACGACCGCACCCATTGCTTCAAAGCCTTTTAAATGCTGATCAATTGGACGGGAACCGATTGCGCAGCCACCTGGTAAGGCTACACGGGCACGCCCATTTCTAGCTAATAATGAACCCATGACAAGCACGGAAGCACGCATTTTTCTTACGTATTCGAACGGAGCTTCCTCATTTAACTCTCTAGATGCATCTACTTCAACAACACCTTCACGGATCGTAACATCCGCACCAATATATCGTAAAACTTCACTGATGGTGTATACATCGGAGAGAGCTGGCACATCACGAATTACACTTTTTCCATCACTTGCTAATAACGATGCAGCGATGACAGGCAATACAGCATTCTTTGCACCTTCAACCTTTACAATGCCTTCTAGCCTATTTCCGCCGCGGACGATGATTTTTTCCAAGTGTATTCCCCTCCGCGTCCATATTCTCTATATTAATATTCAATCGTAATGATTGGTGTGCCTACCACGAAGGTAGTCTTTGCGCCCAATCCGTCATTTCGCAGTCCAATTTGAACATTCATGTTGTGAAAATTGGCTAATTCATTATTTAATTTCTTTGAATAGCCGGATACTGAAACAAAATCTTCTTCTTGAAGGGATTCAATTTTTTCTGCTTGAAGACTGACGAGGATCTGATTTGCTTTCTCTGACAAATCCTCAACCATTGTATCACTGAAATCCCCTTCAATACTAGTAAAAAATTGGGGTTGTACGGCAAATTCTTCATTCCAAAATTTACTAAGGCCATTGATGGCGGAGTTGACTTGTTTTTTATTCCAGTTGTGAGACGTTACCTCATATATAAGATACGTTTGAAGGGTATCATTTGTGGGGGTCGCAGAAAGACGAAGCTCAATTGAGTAGCCGTCTTTTTTCATATGTCCCGTTAAGAGGCCTTGGTCATTTTTTTGGGAATAATCCCATTGAAATTGCTCATAATGATGTTGGAAAGATTCAACAAGTCGAGTCCATTCAGCTTCATCTGTAATTTGGGAATAAGATTTACTAGCGTGAATCGTCCAGTTTTGAATGGAGCCCCCTTCTTTTTGAAGAGCTTCCGCTAGGGTAAAAATGTGATGCTGCTGATTTGCCGTAGAGGTTATATTCCCAAAAAATCCAAAGACCAAACAAAACATTCCAACGATCCAAACTACCAGGTATTGACGCTTCATCTCTCTATCTCCTCTCCTTTACTAACCATTCTTACCATGTTAGAAAAGAGCATACCTGGTAATTGTCGTCATCCTTTGACTTCGTTCCACCCTATGTATGTCAAACAGCGTGATGTCCGCAAGGTTTAATGAAATCGATGTCGGTTTTTGGGAAAATTGGTAGGAATATTACAACATTTTCTTTCATAATATGGAGGTTTAAATCGGTAAAGTAAAAAGGCCGAACACCTTCCCGCGAGAAGGTGTTCAAGGCGAGTTTCCTTCATTCAAAAAAAATAAGTATCCCTACCAACTTACTAGTAAAACCCAAGGAAATTTTCTTTCTGTAATATAATTGTAATATAAATTAGGTTGGAAATATAGGGAAATAAGTCCTAAATTTTAAACAAATGTTATGGCAAAAGTAATGGAAGCTGCTGCGACCAAATTAAATAATCAAGGAAGAAATTACTAACACTAGATCCAATAGCAACAGTTAACAGTATATATAAAAGCCTAGCTTGTACAACTCGATTAGCCCGGAGTAATTTATCAAAATGCAATGCCTGTAATGCCCACCATGTGATCCCGATGAACATAAGGTGTGAAAGAATACTGACCAGTGCCTGTTGTCCAAAGTGTGTCACCATATGAATCCCTCCTTTTTTACATGATAACATAGGTGGAGGCGGTTCATGTTTATAAAATCTTTCCTGCAATTATCCGTTATTAGCATAAAAACACATATAAAGCCGCAGCCACTGGGGCCACGGCTTAGCCTATTAAACTGGTTTTATTCAATTTCCGCACATCTATGCGCCGTTCTACACAATTTATGTGCCGCTCATCTCAGGTTATGTGCCAATTCGAACCGTTTATATCCGGTTCCTCACCCAACCCTGCCTCACAAATCCATAAACCCGGTAAACGTCATATGAAAAATATCGGTTGCCAGGGATGGATTGAGGCCGAACCAAATTGTGGCGACCACACAAACGACGACAACCACCGCAGGTCCTGTCGGTACAGCAACCGTACTTAATTTCGCATCTACTGGGCGGAAAAACATTTGAATCATGACTCCGAAGTAGTATACATAGGATATCACCGTGGTCAGAATCATAATGGTGCCCAGAATGATATGCCCTGGATGTGAAACAAAGGCATTGGTTAAAATCTGAAGTTTTCCGATAAACCCAGCCGTTCCTGGAATCCCTGCCAGTGAAAGCAGGAATATCGCCATGGCAACTGCGAGCACTGGTGTTTTCCGGTAAAGGCCTGCAAAGGAACTGATATCCTCAGATTTAGTTGTTTCGGTGACCATTTGTAAGACCGCAAAGGCTCCAAGAGTCATAAAAATGTAGATGAATAAGTAAAACCAAATCGCCTCATACATAAACGGTGCTAAAGTGGTGAAGGCCACTAATATATAACCGGCATGGCCAATGCTTGAGTAAGCGAGCATTCGTTTGACATTGCGCTGGCGAATGGCTATCAGGTTTCCGACAATCATCGTACATGCTGCAATCACACCCAGATAGACCTGTGCATCAATTAATAAGGTCCCTGTTTGCCCTTCACTTGGTGTTGCCGAGAAAATCGACAAGGCCAAACGAATCAATAAAACAAACCCTGCCGCTTTTGAAACGACACTTAAGAATGCGGCTACAGGGGTCGGTGCTCCTTCATATACATCCGGTGCCCACATTTGAAAAGGAACGGAAGCGATTTTAAAAGCTACGCCAACCAGAACCATAAAAAATGCGATCCCAAGTAAATACGTATAATTTTCACTTAGCGGTGAAGTCAGAGCAAGTCTGATTTCCGATAAGTTCGTTGAGCCGCTTAATCCATAAATATAACTAAGTCCAAACAGGAGAATGGCCGAGGCTATTCCGCCGTTAATGACATATTTCATGGCTGATTCATTGGATCGTTTATTTTTCTTTTTCAATCCTGCCAAAATATAAGACGAAATCGACAACAGCTCTAAGCCGACAAAGAGAGTGATTAGGTCGGCACTTGATGTAATAAACATGGCGCCTAGCAGGGCCGTCAGCAAGAGGTAATAAAACTCGCCCCCGTACTCTTGTAGACCTTCTTCTTTTTTAACCCCAATTGCCATCAGGAGAACTAACGCTGTGCCAATTAGCAGCAGTACCTTAAACGTCTTGGCAAATCCATCTAAGTAAAAGGTATCAAACAGAATCGACACTGTTGGTGCCTGAAGGACTTGGGCTAAAGCGATAAACGCAAGCGCAACACTGGCTAAAGACAGCCAGCCAATGATGTTTCGGTTTACCTTTTTGGGCAGGAACAAATCCAGCAAACTCAAGACAGCTGCTGCGCCAAATATTATAAATTCTGGAGCCATCATTTCCCATTCAAACAGTTTTAATGTTTCCCAGTCCATTCACGTCACCCCCCTATTCCTGCTATGATGGCTTGTAGTGATGTAAAGAGTGGTTCTGTCAGAATGGCAGGAAATACGCCAATGGCAATAATCGAAAGCGTTAATAAACCTGAAGGAACCCACTCTATCGGATTTAAATCAACCCGCACTTGTTTTCGTTTCGGTTCCCCATATGTGATTCCAAGAACAGCTCTTAATACGTAGACAGCAGTTAAAATCAGTCCTAACAGGCCGATATATCCTGCAATCGGGTTCGATTTAAATACACCAACAAAGGCGGTAAATTCGCTGATAAAGCCAGACATCCCAGGAATTCCCAGATAAGCAAGTCCGGTCGACAGAAGAAGCCCGGCGATGACTGGTACCGATTTAACCAAGCCCCCAAGCTCGGAAATATTAGTTGTTCCAGTTCTTGCATACAATACTCCAATAAGGAAGAAGAAGAGGCTTGAAATCAATCCATGGGAAATGACTTGGAACATCGCACCCTGAAGACCTTCCGAATTCACTGCACCTAACCCAATTAGCACAATCCCCATATGGGAGACTGAAGAGTAGGCTAAAACCTTTTTCAAGTCATCTTGAATTAAGGCAAGGAATGCCCCGTATAAAAGATTGATCAGCCCGAGGATTATGATAACCCCACCTATGCGAGCAAATTCTTGCGGGAAGAGCTCCATCCCAAACCGAATCAAGCCATACGCCCCAATTTTTAAAAGAATACCCGAGTGAATCATAACAACAGGTGGCGGTGCTTGTGTGTGCACATGAACCATCCATGTATGGAATGGGAATATCGGCAATTTAATCCCAAATGCAATAAGAATCGCAATGAGAATTCCCATCCTAAGAGCAGGAGTGATATTTACTAAATCAAACGTGGCTTCGTCCTGCAGCACATCCCCTAATAAATCAAACGTAACGGTACCGGTTTTCGCAAACAAGATTGTAATGACAATGAGGAGAATGGCTGAACCGAGCCCGTTATAGAGTAAAAAGCTGTATGCTGCTTTTTCTTTATAGGTATAGCCCCATTTTCCAATCAGGAAAAACGTTGATACAAGCGTGATTTCAAAGAACAAGAAAAATAGAATCATATTTTCAGCCGCAAATACACCAAGCATTCCTAGCTCAAGCAATAAAAATAGCTGAAAATACCCTTTCCATTCCTTTGTGATACGCAAGGAAGCAATCGCTGCCATTGTGGCAATAAAAGCCGTCAATACCAGAAGCAGCAGCGAAAATCCATTGACACCAACCTCGTAATCAATCGAATAGAGATGCTGGCCATACTGTTCCTCTGTACCCAAACGAAACCATGTCAGTTTTTCTTTCCAGGCAAGAACATCCGAGCCTGTTTGTGACATGATATAAGCAGCCAATGTAAGAACCAGTGACGGAATTGTCGCTAAAATCCCAATTGCCTGGATCAACCGTTTGTTTTCTTTTGGAATAAAAACAAGAATCGCCACACCGAGAAGAGGAGCTAAAATGATGGTTGAAAGTAATGGAAAACTCATTTAAGAACCCCTCCCGTCAGCATATAAATTGCTACAAGTACTGCTAATCCTAAAAATGCCACACTACCGTACCACTGGACCTGACCATTCTGCCATTTTGCTCCTTGTCTCCCCAGCTGGACGACCAGCATGGCAATCCCGCGGACGATGCCCGAAACAATATATCGGTCTATCCATTGAAACAGCAGGCTGATCCATCTGGTTACACGCACAATGGTCGCTTCGTAGATTTCATCGATATAATACTTATTTTGTAAGACTTGCACTGTAAGCGGTAAAGCGGATGTCGCAGTTTCTTTGGATAGATTCCCCTTCCCATAGGTCCAATAAGCAAGTCCAATTCCTCCAAGCGAGAGGAAGATCGATGCGAGCATAATCCAAATCGGCCCTTCAGCATGGGAAGCTCCGAACAGGTTGGTTCCTTCAACCAGCCAATCACCCAAAAAGTGTCCGAACCAAGGAGTTTGTATATAGCCGCTGAATATCGCAAAGAACGCCAGTACCGCCATAGGTACAACCATTACATTAGGAGATTCGTGAACCTTTCTCTGCTTGACACTCGCCTTGCCATGAAAGACTAAGAAGTAAAGCCGGAACATATAGAATCCGGTTAAAAAGGTCGTGACAAGTGCGATAACAAATAATATTACGTTCCCACCGCTCCAGGCAGCGAGCAGGATTTCATCTTTACTGAAAAAGCCTGAAAGCAATGGAACTCCAGTGATGGCAAGGGTCCCTATTAAGAAAAGAGGAGCTGTCGATTTCAGTTTATCCTTTAATCCGCCCATTTCTCGTATGTCCTGAGTACCGGTCGCATGAATCACACTTCCTGCAGCCAGGAATAAGAGAGCTTTAAAAAAGGCATGAGTGGTTAAGTGAAAAACGGCTGCCACATAACCGGCTGATCCTAATGCAAGCATCATATAGCCCAGTTGGCTGACAGTTGAGTATGCAAGAACCCGCTTGATGTCGTTTTGCACGAGGGCGATCGATGCTGCAAATATCGCAGTGAATCCGCCAATTAAAGAGACCATATACATCGCAGTCTCACTCAAGCTAAACAACGGAAATAATATCGCGACTAAGTAAACACCAGCTGCCACCATCGTTGCTGCGTGGATTAAAGCCGATACAGGAGTTGGCCCCTCCATTGCATCCGGAAGCCAGGTGTGGAGCGGAAATTGCCCTGATTTTCCTACTGCCCCGACAAAAATGAATAGAGCACTAAGAGTTGCAATCTCCGCTGACAAGAGATTCGCATCCGCAGCCTGATAAATATCGGTAAGCCGGAAGCTGCCTGTCTCAATATACAAAAGGATGATTCCCGCTAAAAATGCGACATCCCCGATTCTTGTCATGATAAATGCTTTTTTCGCAGCTTGTTTCGCTGCATGTTTTTGATAATAAAAGCCAATCAATAAAAATGAGCCAAGTCCGACTAGCTCCCAGAATATGTAGATTTGCAAAAGGTTTGGTGAGATCACTAAGGCGAGCATTGCAAAGGTGAAAAAGCTTAAATAGGCAAAAAACGTTGAAAACCTCTCCTCACCATGCATATACCCCTTCGCATACATATGAACGAGTAAGCTTACAATCGAAACGACAAACAGCATTATACTATTCAAGGCCGTTACTTCGATTCCTGCTGTCAAGATGATGTCTCCTAACGTAAACCATTC
Organism: Bacillus litorisediminis; assembly: GCF_022808645.1. Taxonomy (GTDB): domain Bacteria; phylum Bacillota; class Bacilli; order Bacillales; family JC228; genus Bacillus_BF; species Bacillus_BF litorisediminis. The sequence goes on along the minus strand of NZ_JAKZKT010000010.1, from coordinate 71,648 downwards.
CCACTCAAGGCTTACAGTGGTAGCCGTAAAGCGCTCGATTATTACGAAAATGGATGACAAGAACGAAAGAAAGACAGCACCTATTCCAATATAAGCACTTGCTTCTCCCAGCCTTTTCCCAATTATAAGCAGAACCAGAGATGCAGCCAAGGGAATCAGCGGGATGAGCCACGCTTGTTCCATCATGTTTATCACAATCCTCCCATCTACCCGTACTTAATGTGAAAGTACAGACAGAAAAGAATTAGTGTTTCATTGTTTGGTAGTCGTCGGTGTGTACAGATTTCCGATTTCGATACAGTGCCATCACAATCGCCAGTCCTACAGCCGCTTCAGCCGCGGCAATGGTGATGGTAAAGAGTGAAAAAACCTGCCCTGTTAAACTTGGGGCCACCCCCAGTTTAGCGAAGGCAACTAAATTTAAATTCACTGAATTGAGCATTAATTCGATACAGATTAAGACAATCACCGTATTTTTCTTAGTGAGAGCTCCATAAAGTCCGATACAAAATAAGATCAGGGCCAGAGTTAAATAGGCTGAAACAGGAACAGCGCTCACGAGGATCCCTCCTCTTTTTCATCATCTTTTTTGGCTAAAACAATGGCCCCCACTAGTGCTACAAGCAGCAGAACCGATGCTAATTCAAACGGGATCACATATTTGGAAAAGAGCTCAATTCCGATTTGCTTCGTATTTTCTATATGCAAATTAGAAGCTGCCTCAGGGATGTTTAATCGGAAAATGCCGTAGTATACGACAACGGCAAAGACCATGATTCCTAAAAAGAGCAGAAATTTTCGCCCTTTGTCCCGGTCCTTCTGCTCCTCGTCCAAATGGCGTGTCAGCATAATGCCAAACAGCATAATAATGGTAACAGCACCCGAATAAATAAGGATTTGCACGACTGCTACGAATTCAGCTGAAAGCATGACATAAATCCCAGCCAGGCTGACAAAGGTCAAGACGAGGGCGAGTACCATATGGACAACTTTTTTTAGCTGAAGCAGAAGAATTCCTCCGACTAAACTGACAATAGATAGTAAAAGAAAGATGAGGAGTTCCCCTGAAAAAGTGATGGTCATACGGTATTCTCCTCCCGAATGTTTTCATCGTTTTCATTGAGCCATTCGAGATCTTTAAACAAGTTATCTCTACTGTATTCAGCTAATTCAAAGTTATTCGTCATCACAATCGCCTCAGTCGGACAAACCTCTGTACATAAATCACATAAAATACAAATCTCAAAATTAATATCATAGGTTTCAATAATTTTTCCGCGTTTTGATGGATCTGGATGTTTTTTGCCGGTTAATGAAATGCAATTCGTAGGACAGATATTGACGCATTGGTTACAAACAATACATTTTTCGGGATAAAATTTTTGAATCCCCCGAAATCGGTCCGGCATTTGGATTGACTGATTCGGATAGTCATACGTTACCTTCTTTTTAGAAAGGTTTTTTAACGTATAGGCTAATCCTTTCGCTAATCCGAGCATCCTTTTTCCTCCTTCCATTGGTCGTATGGAGTCTGGCATTAGTTTACGTTGTCAGCTCCCTTACATCGTGAATAACCCTTTGATCAAAGCTGTTACAAAAATGTTGGCCAGCGCCACTGGGAGCAGTACCTTCCAGCCAAACTCCATTAATTGGTCGGCACGGAGTCTTGGGAATGTAAAACGAATCCAAAGCAGCAAAAAGACGATAATTATAAATTTAATACTGAACCAAACCGCTCCTGGTATAAAACCTAAGAACGGAAGCGGCAGCCAGCCTCCTAAAAATAGAGCGGTAGTTAACCCTGCCATGGCAAACAAGTACACATATTCGGCAAGCATAAAGAAGGCAAAACGGAAGCCTGAATATTCCACATGGTATCCGGCGACAAGCTCTGATTCAGCCTCTGGCAAATCAAAAGGCGTGCGGTTCAGCTCAGCCACTGAGGCAATCAGAAAAATGATGAATGCAACTGGTTGGTACAGGATAAACCAAACGGATTCCTGTGCTTCCACAATCTCTACCAGATTAATAGAACCTGCCAATAAAATAACCCCGACAAGCGACATCACGAGCGGTATTTCATAGGAGATCATCTGCGCGGCCGCCCGCATCCCGCCAATCAGTGAGTATTTATTGTTAGAGGCCCACCCCCCTGCAATAATGCCAAGAGTTGATAAGCCTGAAATCCCAATGTAATAAAGCAGACCCACTCCAATGTCTGCAAACTGCAGGTTTTCCGTAAATGGAATCACTGCAACCACTAAAAATGCAGGTGTAAAAGCAATCACAGGCGCCAAAATAAACAAGGGGCGATCTGCCACCTTCGGAATAATATCTTCCTTGATTAATAGCTTTAGAACGTCAGCGACCGTTTGCAGTAGTCCATAGCGTCCGCCTACCTGGTTTGGCCCGTGACGGAGCTGCATGAAGCCCATCACTTTTCGTTCGGCCAGGATTGCATAAGTAACGAAGCCGAGGACGGCAAACAACAAAAGTGCCGAAAAAACAACGTACATGAGAAAGCTTGTGAAGGCAGGCGCATTTTGAACCCACATATCCATTATCCGTCCACCTCCCCTAGCACAATGTCAATCGCACCTAAGATGGCGATTAAGTTGGCCATATTCTGACCTTCTAGGAGCTTCGGTAAAATTTGCAGGTTATAAAAGGACGGCCGTCTGAACTTTAGACGGTATGGCTCTTTTTTACCGTCACTTGCAATATAGCAGCCAATCTCGCCGCGCGGCGATTCGATTCGGACAAACGCCTCTCCCTGCGGCGGCCTGATTACCCGTGGAACCTTCCCCATAATCTCCCCATCCTTTGGGAACTGTTCACAGGCTTGCTCGACAATTTTGAGTGATTCTTCGATTTCTGCAAGACGGCATTGATAACGGGCCCAGGCATCCCCTGAATCTTGAGTCGGAACATCAAAGTCGAACCGGTCATAAATCGAATATGGTTCGTCTTTCCGCAAATCCCATTTCACCCCGGTACAACGGAGGTTTGCCCCGCTCAGGCTATAGTTAATCGCGTCCTCTTTGGTGTACGCTCCCACGCCTTTGATCCGGTTTTGAAAAATTTCATTTCCTGTGACGAGCTGGTGATAGCCCTTTAATTGCTCCCGCATATACGGAACAAAGTCGCGAACTTTCTCGACCCAGCCAGGCGGTGCATCCCATTTGACCCCGCCTACCCTCATATAATTGAAGGTCAGCCTGCCGCCAGAAAGCTCATTTAAAAGATTGATAATCATTTCCCGCTCACGGAAGGCATATAAAAATGGACTGACCGCTCCGATATCTAGCAAATAGGTGCCCCACCAAACCAGGTGGCTGGCAATTCTGCCGAGTTCCATCGCGAGTACCCTTAAGTATTCAGCCCGCTCCGGAATCTGAGCTCCAATCATTGTTTCGACTGCATGGCAAATGACATAATTGTTTGTCATCGCTGCAAGGTAATCCATTCGGTCCGTATATGGGATAATTTGCGTGAACTGCAGATTTTCAGCGATTTTTTCAGTACCCCGGTGTAAATAACCAATGACTGGGGTTGCCTCTTTAATGATTTCTCCATCAATTTTGATAACAAGCCTGAAAACGCCGTGGGTACTCGGGTGCTGAGGACCCACGTTTAACAGCATTTCTTCAGTCCGTATCATACCCTACACCTCCACATCGTACGGTTCGTAATCTTTGCGGAGGGGGTGACCTACCCAATCCTCTCCTAGAAAAATCCTGTGCAGCTTCGGATGACCGCTAAAGCGAATGCCTAATAAATCGTAGGCCTCACATTCTGGCCAATTCGCCCCGGCCCAAAGCTGCGTGACTGATTCTATCTCTGGGTTGTCCCGGTCAAGCTTCACTTTTAACGCAACCGAGTGCTTATGTGTAAATGAGAAAAGGTGCAGATAGACTTCCATATGCGTTTGAAAATCCGTTCCGTGCAATTCAGAAAGAAAATTGAAATCGAGTTCCGGATGTTTATAGAGAGTCTCTGCGATTCGGAGATACGTTTCCTTTTTGGCTACTAATGACGGCACATCCTTGGACAGCCGATTTATGTACGCCTCTTCTAAACAATCGTCCCCGAGTTCCTTCTTTAAAATCGCTACATATTTATCTAATAATGGCTGCAATGGCGATGGCGGCAGCTCTTCCGGTTCTGCCTTCTCTTCCCGGGCCCGTCTTGGCCGTTCCGGTCTCGCTCTATCAGCACCAGCTTCCCCTCTTGCTTTTGCAGCTGCGGCCGCTTTCGCTTTCGCCTCTGCGATTCGTTTCGCTCTTTCATCCGCGGCTGTATCTAGGTTGGCTGCCTGATCGCCGGGCTGGGTCGCTTGGGCTTCTTCTCTGGCCTTTTTGGCTGCTGCGGCTTTCGCTTTTGCCTCTGCAATTCGTTTCGCTCTTTCATCCGCGGCTGCGTCTGGGTTGGCTGCCTGATCGCCGGGCTGGGTCGCTTGGGCTTCTTCTCTGGCCTTTTTGGCTGCAGCCGCTTTCGCTTTTGCCTCTGCAATTCGTTTCGCTCTTTCATCCGCGGCTGTATCTGGGTTGGCTGCCTGATCGACGGGCTGGGTCGCTTGAGCTTCTTCTCTGGCCTTTCTGGCTGCAGCGGATTTCGCTTTTGCTTCAGCGATTCGTTTCGCTCTTTCATCGGCGGTTGCGTCTAGGGTGGCGGGCTGATTGCCGGGCTGGGTCACTTGGGCTTCTTCTCTGGATTTCATAACAGCGGCTGCTTGCTCATTGGCAGCTGCAAGTCTTTGTGCTCGTTCATCTACATCTCGATCGGACAAGGCTTGGCGCTCACTGGTTTCTTTTTCCTTAGCCTCGGTTTCCGTTTCCCCCGATTCAGCTTTGTGATAAAAGTCAGAAGTCTGATCTACCTCTTGTTCCTCTGTTTCAAACTGCTCTCCCTCGATGGTCACCTCTTGTACTGAAGGATCTTCTACGCCTTCTTCCTTTGGTGATTCGCTTTTGTTTCCGGAGAGTATAATCTCATTCCCCTCTATTTCCTCAGCAGTCTCACTAACTACTGGCTCTGCAGCACCTTGTGATTTTACCGAATCGTCTGTTTCCGCTTCCTGGTTGTTAACGCTTTCATCTGCTGTTTGTCCCTTTTGATTTTTTTGATCTTCTGGACCTATTGGGTCAAGCCCTTCCGCTTCCATCCGATCCTCTCTTTTATTTTCCTCTGACACGATTACCTCACCTTCTTCCCGGTTGTTGCCTCGTATCTGATTTTTTCCTTTAATTTATTTATCCCGTAAATAAGTGCTGCCGGGTTGGGTGGACAACCTGGTATGTATACATCAACAGGTACGACCTGATCCACTCCTTTCACAACGGAGTAGGAGGTGACGTACGGGCCGCCAGCTGTTGCACAAGAACCCATGGCTATTACCCATTTCGGCTCGGGCATCTGATCATATAATCTTCTAACAATCGGTGCCATCTTCTTAGTTACTGTTCCTGACACAATCATCACATCTGATTGTCTAGGGGATGTACGGAAGAACGATCCAAAACGGTCGACATCGTAGTGGGCACCCCCAACACCCATCATTTCAATCGCACAACAGGCCAATCCAAACGTCATCGGCCATAATGAATTGCTTCTGGCCCAGCCCTTCAGCTGTTCCAATGTCGAAAAAAACACATTACGCTTGACCTCTGCCTCTTCAAGCGGTGAGAATGCTTCTAATTTTACATCCATTTCAACACCTTCTTTTTCCAAGCGTAGATTAATCCGATCAGAAGCATGACAACAAAGATGAGCATTTCAATGAGGGCGAAGATTCCGAGTTCTTCATAGGCAACCGCCCATGGATATAAAAACACAGTCTCAACATCAAAGATGACAAAAAGAAGAGCAAACATGTAGTAACGAACGTTAAACTGAACTCTTGAATCATGAAACGGATCAATCCCGCTTTCATAGGTCGTATACTTGGCCGGTTGCGGCACGTTCGGTCTGAGGAGTTTTCCTAGGGTTAATGCAACAACTGGGAGCATCATCCCCACTACTAAAAAAGCTAAAATCATTAAATAATGATTTTGGTAAACATGTAAAATGTCCAAACGCATCCCTTCCCGTTTTTCAATTTTTAGAATCATCACAATATTAGTAATTCTAGGGTCATTATAGCAAATACTGGCTGCAAACTCTAGCAGATTTCCTATTACTCTAATTTGTATGTGATAGGATAGCATTCTATCACTCTTAAACGTTATTTTTCAGGAGATGGTGTGGTGGGGTTGATGTTGCATGGTTTGATTTAGCTTAGTTATATGTTTTATTTTATGAAAGGCCGGTTTTAAAGAGCGGAGTCCGATTAATCAGAGTTTAAGACTTGTTTTTCGGGGGGGGGGGGGAGGATTTGGTACTGATGTTTTCGGAAATCTTAGGGTGTTAATGCGAACTCAGTGCCGTTATTCTGGATTCAGTAGCGGATATTCTGTACTAGTAGCCGATATCCCGGACTAGTACCCGGTTATTCCAGACTCAGCACCCGCTTTTCCGGATTTAGCACCGGTTATTCAGGACTCAGTACACTTGGGAATCAGACCCGGTTATTCCGGTATCAGCACCCGGTATTCTGGACTTAGCACCTGCTTTTCCGGACTAGCACCCGGTTATTCCAGAATCAACCCGGTTATTCCACTCAGCATCCGCTCTTCCGGACACAGCATCCGCTTTTCCGGACTTAGCACCTGCTATTCCAGACTCAGCACCACCTATTGCGTGACTCAGGACCTGTTACTTGGAACGAATTGCACGTTTTTCTGAAGTTATCAGCTTTTTTAACTGAACTCAGATCTAATTTACTGAACTTAGATAAATTTAACCGGACTCAGCGACCATTTAACCGAACTCAGCCTTTCTTTAACCGGACTTAGATCGATTTAACTGAACTCAGTCGACTTATAAACGAACTAAAATTCCTTTTAACGAACTTAGAAGCCCAATAAACCAACTCGAATCGACTTAACCGAACTGGATAACCGTTAACCGAACTCAGCTACCCCTTTAATCCAATAATCCGAGCTCAACCTCAACCCCTGCCCTGTCCCCACACAATTTTTCCCACTGCCATTTTTTTATCAATTCCCGCCTTTCTTTTGCATATGGTGTACAAAGGAGGGGTGTCAGATGTTTGTTGGTCTTTGGGGCGCAACGATTGGCAGCTTCTTATTAGTTTTGATCGGTTTAGGTATCTTTGTTTACTTTATTCGGGAAGGTTTGGAAACGGAGCATGAAGAGGGACTGCAGGAAGTAGATAGGCTATTAAATGAAATGGAAAAGAGGAAGCAGCACCCTAAATAGAGGTGCTGCTTTTTTTGCACTTTATGAACGTATACTCACAACAGGAAATCGCCTTCGCGGCGCTAGCCATGTTCCCTATAATCATTACCATTCTCCAATGGTACAGAGAACGTCTTCGAGTGATTCGGAATCGGCTTTTTCCATGGCCTGGCTGATGGTTCCAATAAATTTGAGTTCGCCTTGGTTTAAAATTCCGATTCGATCGCACATGCGCAGAATTTCCCCGGCATCATGGGTCGTATATACGATGGTTTTGCCTGCTTTCGCCAGGTGTTGGATGTAATGATTAATGTCACGTTTTGACTGAATATCAATACCGACAGTTGGTTCATCCATTATAATGATGGACGGCTGATGGATGAGAGCTACGGCAATGTTAAGCTTTCGCTTCATTCCTCCTGAGAGAGCTGAAACTTTTGTCTTCCATTTTTCCTTGAGACCTACCTGTTCGCAATGGCCGAGTAATTCACTTTTATCGACTTTTGGATTGGTCAGCTTGCTCCAGAAAATCATATTCTCTTCGACTGTGAGCTCTGGCCAAAGGGCGAGATCCTGCGGGACAAATCCGAGTCTGCGGCGGATGTCTTTTGCCTGTTTTTTCACGTCCTTGCCATCAATGATGATGGTGCCTGCAGTTGGCTGAAGAATAGTCGCCATAATAGATAACAATGTTGATTTTCCCGCACCATTGGGGCCAATGAGACCAAAAACTTCACCTTTTTCAATGGAAAACGAGATGCCCTTTAAGGATTCGTGCTTTCCGTATTTCTTTTTTACATCCTGTACGTTAATCAATCCGTTCACCACTCTTTCTTGTCACCCATATTCCAATTACGATTGCCAAAAGGGACCAGCTAATCCAGCTTACGATTTCGCCCTGAACGGTGCCGATCGGGGAAAGAAAGGCTGCTTTTTCTAGCGGCGCATAGAGATCGGAAATCGGGAAAAAGCTTTCGCCCAATACCGCAAACAGGCCGCTTAAGAAGAACGCGGTCACATAATAACTTCCTTTATTATGAAGGTAATGGGCTAGCAGGAGTCCGAGCGCAAATGCAATCACGGTTAACCAAATTACGTAGCCCATTTGCCTCCAGTCTGTTTCAAAGAAAACGTTATATAAAATCACGGAAATGACACCTTGGACTACTTGCAGCAATAAATGGGCTCCGCCAACACCGAGTACATAGACTTGAGTACCGCCCAAAGTAGTCTTCATTCTTGTTGCAAGCGCCTCATCTTTAACGCGGATGTACCATTGAAATGATGTGAGAACCATTAACAGCGTCATAAAGCTCCAAATCTGCCAAAAATCCGCTGTAAATCCGGTATCGGCAGTCTCTATGGTTTGGGCTTTTACATCGTACATTTCATATTCAATTCCCATGAGTGGTTCCGGATCCCAATACTGGTCTGAGTGAAGATAGGCTTCTTCCCAAACCTTGTCCGTCTCAAGTTCAGGCTGCAATGAGCGATAGTATTGCACCACAGTATTTGCTGCCTTCATATTGCTGGATATTCTCGTAACCTCGCTGGCTAAAAGCTCCTGCACAATTCCGTAAGCGATGGCGTTCGAAGTTCTTTTTACAAGAATGGTTTGATCCCGGTCTTCTTCTTTTAATTTTTCTTCGAAGCCTTTTGTAAAAACAAAAATGCTATCGATTTTCCCCTGTAAAAGTAGTCTTTCAGCTTCTTCATGTTTTAATTGACTGACTTCTATTTCCTCTAATTCCTTTATCCGTTCGATTATTAATGCAGATGTTTCACTCTGATCCTCATCTACAATCACAATCGGAATAGCTGCATTTTCCTGTGTTTCCTCGAGTAAGCTGAAAATAAGCCATGTACACATAAATGGTATAAACAAAGTTAAGAGAAGCTTCACCGGTTTTTTCAAAAATAAAGTTAGCTGGAGTATAAAGAGGGAGCGACTCATGTAATCACCCTCCTTACCCTGATTTTTTCAAACAGATAAGCAGCTAGCCAAAAGACGAGCATAAAACATACTGAAGCAAGGATTACCCCCGTCAATCCTTCCTGCTCCGACACTATCATAGAGTATCCATTCATGGCCCAGTAGTTTGGCAGTAAAGCAGATACATTTTCAAGCCAGGCTGGCAGGTATACGGTCGGCAGGATATGTCCTCCAAGCAATAAAAAGATTAAAAGCATGATTGTACTCACAATAAGCATGGGCTTCTCGTTCATGGTGATGGCTTCGATTAATAAGAAACAAGTGATGAACATGAATCCCATTAACAATAAGTAAAGGAACAATCGAATCGGCTGAGATATCATATCCCATATGAATGGTGTCAGCAGTACTAATTGGATTAAGACGATTATAAAGGTTGAGATGAGTCTTGCCGTAAACCGATGTCTGGTTGTTACGCCAGACACGACTAGACGGCGGAGAACCGTATTTTCCATTGATCCTCTTGTTAGCCATAGGGAAAAGAATGCCCATATCATGACAATTCCAATTAAGCCTGAACCCAAGTAGTATTGTTCTAAATCAGTCGTGTGCAATTGATCGACTACTACTTCTTCATACACATCATTTCGGCCGAGGGCATGAAAGCTAAAATCTACAATGCTTGTCTGAAATGCCTGTCTAATCATCTCTCTTGAAACATTTGCCTCGCGAAGAAACGCATCGACTGTGTTGACGCCGCTTTGTGCTGCAGAGACAAAGTCAGCTGCACTTTCCATGAAATGCCGAATCATTTGAGATTGGAAAGGCCGCTGGGAGTTCCCAACGACCTTCACTGGTGTATTGATGCCTCTGGCGATATCCTTACTAAACTGATCGGGGATAATCATAACGGCCGCTATTTCATCTTGTTCAAGAAGCTGAAAAGCCTCTTCTTCTGTTGTTTCAATTACTGAAAACATCGACTTCATGTGCTCAGCCTCTGTCAGATGCTGAATAATATATCCGGTTTCCATACTGCTTTCCTTGTCTACAATGGCAACCTTGAATGGTTCTCTCAATTCCGGTTCAAAAAGGGATGAGACAAGAAGCCCGATTCCAGTTACAACCAGAATAGGAACAAGGAAGCTTGCTAAAAGCAGCTTCCATTGTTTGATCACTGTTTTAAATTGTAAGTTTAATAGGGCCTTTACTTTCCCCATGATTTACACCTACATTCAGTTTTAGAATGCGCCAAATTGTCCCATTAATCCGTTAACTGCGTTTTCTAAGTTGTACATCATTTCTTCTGCTAAGCTCATAAGCTCCTCGTCAGAAAGCTCCATCACATTCACTCCGCCTTCTAAGCTTGGAATCTCAATCGCTTTGAATTCCGTTTTCGAATCTAGTTTTAATTCGATGGTTCCGCCTTGGTAGTCGTCCCCTACATTTACTGTTACGTTAGTCGTTTGGTTAGCATAATCGTCTTTTAAATTAATGTCCTTTGTATCTTCAACTGTACCATTCAAGTAGAAGCCGCCTGACTGAGCAAGGAGAGCAGAACCCAGGTCTAAGTTAAAGTCGTGAACACTCTTCACTTCATTTCCTTTGCCTGCTTCATAAGCAGAGTCGATTGTAAACACTGCATTTATGATTTCTTCACCAAATTCTTTTGCGTTCAGTGCTATGTCTGTTTTTACTTTGCGGTCAGTGCCTTCTCCTTCTGTCTCAGATGTAATCGCTAAATATCCGCCTGTATCCTCTGCCCCGCTTGCATTGACTTTAAATTCTTTCAATTGTTTTCCGTCGTTTTCAACATTGTATGTGGATAATACTACTTCTACAGGTTCAACACCTGCTACTTCAAACATAATTTGTCTTTGCACGATTTGCTCATCAGAGTTTACCCATATCGTTGATTTGATGCCAGATTCAAGTACTAATTGATCTACATTGTTTGCTGCTTCTTCCAATCCGGCAACCAGTTCAGCCTTTAAATCCTCTGGCGATAAAAGGGTAACTGTTGGATCTGCTTCAAGCTGTGCTGTTTCTACAATCAACTGATAACGGTCAATGATGATATTGTGTAAAGTTTCATCTTCTGCTGCAGTTGTTAAGAATTCTTTTAGAAGTGATTTAACTTCACTTTCAGATAGGGTTAATTCAATTTTATCAGCCTTAACATTAACCCCTTTAATATCAACAGATACACCGTCTTCACGGGTGAAGTTTTCTTCTGCTAATTGATCAATTAAAAGTTTTCCGTATGTTTCTTTTAAAGCTGCTTTTTCATCATCCGTAAGCTTTAAATCACTTAGTTTAATAGTATCTAAGTTTAGAGTGTCTGGACCCACATAGTAAGGGTCAATCCGGCGCATAAATTCACCGAATTGAGTGGTGTCCAGGTATAAGATATCACTGTAAGCCAACGGTACTCTTACTCCAACCTGATCACCAGACTGGATCATTTCAGCATCTGCAACCGTAGTTCCCTGCAGTTCAACTCCAAGTTTTACATAGTTTTGTTCGTTTTTTACATCGGTTTGTGTATCAACTGAAATATTAATTTGCTCGAGTAATCCTTGAACCATCATTAAAGTTGGATCTGGAGTTTCTAATTGAACGTCAAAATTTCCGCTAATATCTAGCTGAGACGAATAGCTTTCTGATTCCGCTTTTTCCTGAAGCTCAAGTAAATCCCCATAGTTTTCTTCGAATGTTTCCTGTGCTTGCACAAATGAATTATATTCTGCTTGCAAGTAGGCTTCCTTTGGTGACTTATTAGACATGAAACCATATACAACGATGGCAGAAACTAATACTACCGCAGCCATGATGGATGACATAATCCACTTCTTTGAACCTGTTTTTCTAGGTGCTGCTTCTAAGCCAGCAGCCACTTCTTGTCTCCCCTGATTCTCATTATTCATAGGAGGCCCTCCCTTTTATCTTAGTTTTGAAATATTTTTGTAACAATAATGCATACTTAACAATAGTAATCTATATTCGACAAAATTTCTATAATTCTTACAAAATAATACAAAATCTTTTACATAAACAGTTACAAAGACCTACATTACTGGATATGATTAAAGAAATTAGGAAAAATTTCCTTGTATTTTCATGCATTTTCATGAAAATATAGGTTACATTTTTGTTACAAATTTGGTGCCTGTCTCTTACTCTTATACTATATTGTCCAAGCCTGGGTAACATTCCATTTTTGTGGGTAAAAAATGGGGCGAATTGTTTGCTGGTGTTGTTTGATTCATAACTAAACTTTCGCAGCTTGACTTGAAATCGGTGCGAGACACGGGACCAGCTTCCCCAGTGCTCGTTCCATTTGCTTTTTGCTTTCCTTAACGGATTTACGTTCCGTTATTTTTTTAAAAATACGCCGTCTTGTAGAGCGAAGCGGATTTACGTTCCGCTATTTGCCCAATATCATTCAAAATTTGCTAGTTTTGCGGCAAATAGCGGAATCAGAGACCGATAACCTTTGAAAAATACCCGTTTTACCTCAAATAGCGGAACCAGGATCCGTTTGTACTTGGGTACCTGTTCCGTTACTGCGAATTAGACATACGCTCCTCTATCCCCCACAAACAATTTGTACGAATGAAGCTCAATCCAGTCCATCTTTATTCACTTAGTACGAAACGCAGTTGACTTTACAAACGGTAGGGTTCACTTTGATATGGTGGTTGATGTCCTGTTTCAAAGGTCACTTTTGCATACGGATCGCTGCTTTGGGTGGTTCATCACCTGTATGACGAGCACTTCTGCCTCATACGCTGTTTTTGTCATTTATGTCTATAAATCAAACAAAAAAACCTTAAGAACACTGCAACCCGGCAGCATTCTTAAGGATTTTGCTTAGAATCGATTTTGTGAAATATTAATTCGATTGATTGCACGCTTTAGAGCAAGCTCAGCACGTGTGAAGTCGATGTTGTCTTGTTTGCTTGCGTTTAGTCGTTCTTCCGCACGTTTTTTTGCCTGTTCGGCACGAGCGACATCAATATCTTCTGCTTTTTCAGCTGATTGAGCAAGGATCGTTACCTTGTCAGGACGGACTTCTAAAAATCCGCCGCTTACAGCTACTAATTCAGTTTGGGCACCCTTTTTTAAACGGACGGCGCCAATCGCTAAAGGAGCCACGGTTGGAATGTGACCAGGCAAAATCCCCAGTTCACCACTTTTAGCTTTTGTACTGACCATTTCTACGTCAGCTTCATACACCGGACCGTCGGGAGTCACGATATGGACATTTACTGTCTTCATGGCTTATCCTCCTCGCTGGTGTGTGATTTAAGCTTGCTCCTGCATGGCTTTAGCTCTTTCTACTACTTCTTCGATTCTTCCAACGAGACGGAATGCATCTTCAGGAAGATCGTCATGTTTACCTTCGAGAATTTCCTTGAAGCCTCTAACCGTTTCTTTTACAGGTACATAAGAACCTGGCTGACCTGTAAACTGTTCAGCAACGTGGAAGTTTTGTGATAAGAAGAACTGAATACGACGAGCACGGTGTACCACAAGCTTGTCTTCATCACTTAATTCATCCATACCTAGGATCGCAATAATGTCTTGAAGCTCACGGTAACGCTGTAAAGTTTGTTGAACTTCACGTGCCACATTGTAGTGTTCTTCTCCAACGAATTCAGGTGCTAATGCACGAGATGTTGAAGCAAGCGGGTCCACGGCTGGGTAGATTCCCATCTCAGAAAGTTTACGCTCAAGGTTTGTTGTTGCATCCAAGTGAGCGAACGTTGTTGCTGGCGCTGGGTCTGTGTAGTCATCCGCAGGAACGTAAATCGCTTGGATAGATGTTACAGATCCAACGTTTGTAGATGTAATCCGTTCTTGCAAGCGACCCATTTCTGTTGCTAGTGTTGGCTGATAACCAACGGCAGATGGCATACGGCCAAGCAAGGCGGATACCTCTGAACCCGCTTGTGTGAAACGGAATATGTTATCGATAAAGAATAGTACGTCTTGACCTTGATCATCACGGAAGGATTCCGCAATCGTTAATCCAGTTAACGCAACACGCATACGAGCTCCAGGCGGTTCGTTCATTTGTCCGAACACCATCGCTGTTTTGTTGATTACGCCTGAATCTTTCATTTCGTGGTAAAGGTCGTTTCCTTCACGAGTTCGCTCACCAACACCGGCGAATACGGAAATACCACCGTGTTCTTGTGCGATGTTGTTGATAAGCTCCTGAATTAATACCGTTTTACCTACACCTGCACCACCAAAGAGACCAATCTTACCACCTTTGATGTATGGTGCTAATAAGTCAATAACCTTAATCCCTGTTTCAAGGATTTCAACTTCTGTTGATAATTGTTCGAATGTAGGTGCCTCTCTGTGAATCGGGTCACGGCGAGTCCCTTCTTGAACATCACCAGCTAAGTCAATTGGTTCACCTAATACGTTGAATACACGTCCTAATGTTGCGTCACCTACAGGAACGCTGATCGGTGCACCTGTATCGATTACTTCCATATTACGTTTTAGACCATCTGTGGAAGACATCGCAATTGTACGAACCGAATCGTCTCCGAGGTGAAGGGCTACTTCAAGTGTAAGATCGATGTCTCTTTCAGATTCATTTTGTGCTTTATATTGAATCTTTAAGGCATTATAGATCTCTGGAAGGTTTCCGCTGTCGAATTTTACGTCAACAACCGGACCCATAACTTGAAGAACTTTACCTTTATTCATCCTTTTTCCCTCCTAGTACGAATAGCGCAGGCGCCTTGGCTTTGCTCGCCATCAACTGTTCTGACTGGGTCACAGTATTGAAAAAGCAGGCTATGTCCAAGGCTTTCCTATTTGCGCTTATTCCATTTTTTAGGTCCTTCTATTCTAAAGCCGCTGCTCCAGCAACAATTTCACTTATTTCCTGTGTAATGGCTGCCTGACGTGCGCGGTTGTAATGCAATGTTAATGAGTTAATCAATTCACTTGCGTTATCTGTAGCATTCTTCATAGCTGTCATACGAGAAGCATGCTCACTTGCTTTACCGTCCAACAATGCGCCATAGATGAGACTTTCTGCGTATTGCGGCAACAATACTTCTAAAATCTCTTCTTCATTTGGCTCGAATTCATAAGAGATTAGCTTTTTCTCAGCTGCAATATCAGTTAATGGCAGTAGTTTCTTTGCGTGAACTTCATGTTGAATTGTATTTACAAAGTGGCTGTAGTAAAGATACAATTCATCAATCGTTCCATCCTGAAACAACCCTACTGACTTAGAAGTAATCTCCTTAATATCAGCGAAAGATGGCTGATCCGGTAAACCAGTAATTTCTTGTACTACATTGCTGCCCATTTTCTTAAAGAAAGTGGTCGCAACTCTACCAATTGTAATGACTACGTACTCATCAGCTGACTTGTGACGCTTTTGAATCGTCTGCCATGCCTGGCGGATAATGTTTGCATTATATGCACCGGCAAGTCCGCGGTCAGAGGTAATAACAAGATAACCAGTTTTGTTGATTGGACGGCTTACTAGCATCGGATGTGATGCGCCTCTGCTGCCTAGGGCAATGCTCGCTACGACTTCTTGAATCTTTTCCATATAGGGAACAAAAGACTTTGCATTTAATTCTGCACGATTCAATTTAGAGGCAGAAACCATTTGCATCGCTTTCGTAATTTGGCTCGTTTTTTTCGTAGAATTAATACGAGACTTTATGTCGCGCAATGATGCCATTTTGTTTCACCACCCTTTTTCCTAGTGCCCATCCATTATTCAGAAACGGCAAATGTTTTCTTGAATTCTGTAATCGCTTGATCTAGCTCATCGCCTTCAGGCAGTTTTCCTGTTGAACGAATTTGCTTTAGAACATCCGCTTTATTTGCATCCATCCAGCTGTACATTTCGTTTTCAAAACGACGAATGTCTTTTACTGGAATGTCATCTAAATAGCCTCTTGTTAGGGCATATAAAATGGCAACTTGTTTTTCAACAGCGATTGGCTTGTGAAGATCTTGTTTTAAGACTTCAACTGTGCGTGCACCGCGGTTTAATTTCGCTTGAGTTGCTTTATCCAAGTCAGATCCGAATTGAGCAAATGATTCTAGCTCACGGTAAGATGCAAGATCCAAACGAAGTGTACCGGCAACGCTCTTCATCGCTTTAATTTGCGCTGCACCACCAACACGTGATACAGAAAGACCGGCATTTATCGCTGGACGAACCCCAGAGAAGAATAGGTCAGACTGCAAGAAAATTTGTCCATCTGTAATGGAAATAACGTTTGTTGGGATATAAGCTGAGATATCTCCAGCTTGTGTTTCAACGAATGGAAGTGCTGTAAGAGAACCTGCACCCTTCGCATCACTTAATTTCGCCGCACGCTCTAATAAACGAGAGTGCAAGTAGAATACATCCCCTGGATATGCTTCACGACCTGGAGGACGGCGAAGTAATAGGGAAAGCTCACGATAAGCCGCTGCTTGTTTAGAAAGGTCATCATATACAACTAATACGTGCTTGCCGTTGTACATGAATTCTTCACCCATAGTTACCCCAGCATAAGGAGCCAGGTAAAGAAGCGGAGCTGGTTGAGAAGCGGAAGCCGTTACAACGATTGTGTAATCAAGTGCTCCGTATTTTCTTAAAGTCTCAACAGCTGTACGAACTGTAGATTCTTTTTGACCGATTGCTACATAGATACAAATCATGTTTTGATCCGCTTGGTTCAAGATTGTATCGATGGCAACAGATGTTTTACCTGTTTGACGGTCTCCGATAATTAATTCACGCTGACCACGTCCGATTGGCACAAGGGCGTCAATCGCCTTGATACCTGTTTGAAGTGGTTCGTGAACAGATTTACGATCCATAACTCCAGGAGCTGGACTTTCAATTGGACGGGTTTTTGTAGTCTCAATTGGACCTAGTCCGTCAACTGGCTGACCTAGAGGGTTTACAACACGGCCAATTAGCTGTTCACCAACTGGTACCTCCATGATTCTTCCTGTACGGCGAACTTCATCGCCTTCTTTTATTTCAGTAAATGGTCCAAGAATAACGATACCGACATTGTTCTCCTCTAAGTTTTGCGCCATTCCCATAACGCCGTTAGAGAATTCCAATAGCTCACCAGCCATGACATTATCAAGGCCATGAGCAAGAGCAATACCGTCACCGACTCTAATTACAGTACCAACCTCGGTAACTTTTAGTTCAGATTGATAGTTTTCAATCTGCTTTTTTATCAGTGCACTGATTTCTTCAGCTTTAATGCTCACGGATTTCACCCCTTATTACATTTATTAGCTTATAAGTTCACGCTTAAGGCGTTCTAGTTTTCCTTGTAGGCTTCCGTCAAAGATGATGTTTCCAATTCTAATTTTGAGTCCGCCAAGAAGGTCAGTATCCACTTCGTTTGTAATCTCAAGTGTTTTCTTTCCAACCTTAGGAGCAAATGCATTAGAAATTCCGTCTGCTTCGTCAGTTGTTAACGGACGGACACTTTGAACGGTCGCTTCTGCAGTACCCTTTGCTTCATTCGTTAAAGCAACGAAGTCAGAGGCCATGTTAACAATTTCATTTTCACGATGGCGATCTACTAAAAGCATTAGAGTATGCTGTACGAATGGTGTACAGTCAGTGAAGATTTGTTTCACTAATTCTTTCTTTTTTTCTAAAGAAAGTCTTGGATTTTTGAGGAGAGCCAATAGTTCGGGAGTATCTGTGATTGCTTGTTTCACAGCACGAAGCTCTGACTCAATGGTATCTATCAGGTTTTGTTCCTGTGCAAGCTGGAAAAGAGCTAGGGCGTATCTTTTAGAAACTGTGCTCATCGCTCTTCTCCTGCCTCTTTAATAAACTGATTGATTAAATCCTCCTGCTCTGCAGCAGAAAGGTTTTTCTCAATAACCTTCGAAGCGATCATAACAGAAAGGCTGGCCACTTGTTCGCGAAGAGAAGCAATCGCTTGCTCTTTTTCTTGTGTGATTTCTCGTTTTGCCGCCTCTTTCATACGATCAGCTTCTGCTCTGGCAGCCTTGACGATTTCTTCACGCTGATCGTCACCAAGCTTTCTTGCATTTTCAATTAAACTTTGAGCTTGCTGTTTTGCTTCTTTTAAAAGCTCACGCTGCTCTTCTAAGAGTTTATTAGCTTCACGACGACTGTTCTCAGCTGCGTCGATTTCATTCGCAATGTGACTTTCACGATCTTTCATGATCTTCATAAGCGGTTTAAAGGCGAATTTACTTAGCAATAGCATTAGTACTAAAAATGCAAATAGCTGGTAAATGGAGTCTCCCCAGGTAAAACCGCCTGCATTAAGGGCTAGTCCTTCAAGTAACACGGATCGTTCACTCCCTTCAGAGTCCTTTAGGTTCTTCGATAATGTTTACGTCAATCAGAGAACAAGAGCTTTGGTTATACTGCTTTTCCTGTTCTCTTCAACAATTAAATTCAGTACATCTACATAAAGGAATGGCGAAGGAACTCATTCGAATGATCTTCGCCATTTTGAAATTTGTCTTATTTACTCAGCTTCCCAATACTGTAAACGCGATAACTACGGCGATGATTGGAAGAGCCTCTACTAGGGCTACCCCGATGAACATTGTAGTTTGAAGCATACCGCGAGCTTCTGGTTGACGAGCAATTCCTTCAACTGTACGACCAACAATAAGACCATTACCAATACCTGCTCCAACCGCTGCCAAACCAATTGCAATTGCTGCTGCAATAAGATTCATTATAAATTTCCTCCTTAATATGTTTGAAAATGATATTTATTTCTAATGAAAAATATATTAATGGTCGTGACTCACTTTATGAGCCAGATAAACCATCGTTAACATAAGAAAAATAAATGATTGGATTGCACCAACAAAGATACTGAATCCTTGCCATGCCATCAATGGAATAAAGCTTAAGATTCCGCCCAAAATACTGGCAGACCCTGCCGCTGCAAGCATTCCAAGCAAGATTTCACCTGCATAAATGTTCCCGTAAAGACGCAGACCAAACGTTAAGGTATTTGCGAATTCTTCAATAAGCTTAAATGGGAACAAAAATGGAAACGGACTTACAAAGGTTTTTCCGTAGTGCTTCACACCAGTCAGTTTTACCCCGTAATAGTGAGTTAAGACAATAATCATTGTTGATAAAGTAAGGGTAATAACTGGGTCAGCTGTAGGCGATTTCCACCAAAGTTCGTGATTGAACGTAATGGCGAATGGAAGACCCAACATATTTGATACGAAGATATACATGATGAGTGTTAGCCCGAGAATATGGAATCGGGCACCCTCTTTCCAGTCCATGTTACTTTTGATAATACCCCGAACAAAATCAACTACCCACTCTAAGAAGTTTTGAGCGCCTGTTGGTTTCATTGCGAGAGTACGTGTACATAAGACTGCAATTACAAAAACAATAACGGATGCAACCGTGATCATAAGTATGTTTGAGAGGTTAAAAGGTATGACTAGTCCAAAAAGCTCGACCTCTCTTATCGGTGCTTCATGATCCATGATTTCACCTCTCTTCCCCGTTGTTTCTTTTGAGTATAGATTGAAGTAATAAATCTATCATAATGACAATGTAAAATGTCATTAATCCAATAATAACGCTGATCAGATCAAAAAATTCCGGGTAACGCATAGCGATTGTCACTGCAAGAGCAGCCGTTGCCAGCCTTACTAGCATGCCGAGCCCCTTTGCTTTTTGACCTTGAGCAACAGCTTCACCGAAACGGATCGTTTTCTTCACCAATGTCCAAAAATTAAAGAGACTGAGGGTTGTCCCTAAAACCAGACCTGCAAAAACCGTTTGATACGGTGTAAAACCCCACCCAAGCACATAGAAGGAGAGCAAAAAGAATATATATTTTAGTCCCCTCATAAAAATGGCGGTTAGGTCTTCGTTCATTTCACTCTAATCTCCTGAATTAAAATGGCGAATCAACTGAAGCATGCTGTAAATCCCCGCTGTTAACCCCAAAAGAAGTCCAATAATAAGGAATAATGGCTCCGTACCGATTGCTTTGTCGACCCATCTGCCTCCAAAAAGTCCGATCAGGATACAGCCTACTAACTGTGAGAGTATAGCCGACATAAGAGCCATAGCGCGAAATGGATGGTGGTCATTCTTCTTCATGGAACTGACCTCTTAAATGGAGTGTTTACGGTGGTAAATCATACAGATTTATTAGTATAAACGGGGTTTTGAAAACCTTATCATTCTATACCAATGATTAGCATACAATAGGGGTTTGGCAATGTCAATTGATATCGTGAGAAAGTGAACATGTACATTCTGGTTGTTCACAAATTGGTCATAAATTCAGATATATTGCAGATATTTCATACTTTTTCGTGTATTTTGATAAAGGCGTTTTTTGTCGAAAAATAGGGAAGAAAGGCCTATGGATGGGGGCGGGTTTTCTCAGTTGGGGCTGCAGGGATCCGTTGGCGTGGGTTTGACAGAGTTTAGTCTCTTTTAACCGGCTTTTTGTAAAATGGTTCGGGTTGTGTAGGAAAGAACTCGGTTTTGGCTGGTGACTGTATGTAGCCGGGAATTTTCTGGTGGTGTCCGGCTAGGGTTATTGCGGATGGCACAGTTGTTGTCTGGCGTCTGACTCGATTTCACCTGTAAATGGCTTAGTTTTTCTGGTGACTGCACTCTATAATACCTAAAAATAACACATTTTTCCTCGAGACGGGTCCTTTTTACCAAATTCAGCAAAGGTTTAAAGAACTCAGGGACAGATAACCGAACTGGGAGCCTGTTTAACCAAACTAACTCCATGTTTAACCGAACTCAGTTCTCATTTACCGAATTCAGAGTATAGTTAACCGAACTAAAATTCCTTAAACCGAACTGAAAACCCTTTTAACCGAACTTAGTGCCCGGTTACCGGACTCGGACTCTATTTAAAACCGTATTTTCACATAGTTTATAGGTGCACACCCTTTTTTCCGGCACTCAACCCCTGTTTTCTGCCACCCGCTATTCAGACTCTCCCACCGCTTTTTCGGACACGCGCACCAGCTATTCCGGACTCGGCATCCGCTATTTCGGACTCGCACCAATTATTCCGGACTCCGCATCCGCTTTTCCGGACTCGGCACACACCATTCCCGACTCGCGCGCCCGCTTTTCCGGACACCCGCACCCGCTTTTCCGGACTCCGTACTCATTATTCCTGCCCCAACACCCTTTTCCATACTCAACTCCGCCCTTCCCATTTCCGAAAACCCAACCTCCCTCTCCTCCCATAACCCGCATCACTCTGCCATCCTCGGTGCCAACCAATTACTCCCTATCCGCCGATCCCCTGGTACCGGGATATAAATTTCGGTTTCCACAATGTCTTGCTGTCCGCTTTTTTTGGCAAATACTATTGCTTTAAAATATCCTTTTGGCAGCTTGTCAAACGCCAATTCTCGGCTTACCATGCCTTTATGGACGTTTCGTTTCCAATCTAAAAATCCTTCGAACTTCAATGTATCTGGATCATATAAAGCAATTCCCATTTCATCGGCACCACCCGGGAGATACATCTCGTATTTCCATACATTCGGTTCGTCCCCTGGTCCAATCGAGAATCCCATAACGCGCGGATAATCTGGTTCATTTACGACAAACAGGTAAGGAATCGATATAACCTGTTTCCCCGCATTCAGCTCCAAATATCCATCATAAATCGATTCTTCACCTGGCTCCAAAAGAGTCATGGAAACCGTTACCTCCTTTTCTTCTCCCGGTTTTAATTCAAATGACTGCGGCAATTGCCAGCGAATGACATCACTGTGTCCGGGTACCGAAAAGCTATATGTGATATCGTTCTCTCCGACATTTTGGATTTTTACATGGGCCGAACGCGTTTCGAGGCCCTTCATGTCGGTATATTTTCCAAGAACAAGTGAACCAGGCAGAACTAAGGTTTCCGTTTGAATGGCTTCGGGCAGTTGAATCCGTCCCGCTCCCTGTTCAAAGGTGTGATACGTATCTCCGTCATTTTTAGTTAAAACCTTAGCTGTATTCATCAAAGCTGCCTTTACCTGCTCAGGGGTCCAGTCCGGATGGGCTTGCAATAAGAGGGCACAGGCACCAGCAACATGGGGAGCTGCCATGCTTGTCCCTTGTAAGGACAGATATCCTTTTGGCACTGTGCTGTTAATTGCGACACCCGGTGCCACAACATCCGGTTTGATATCCCATGTAGCGGTTACAGGTCCGCGTGAACTAAAATCGGCGAGGATATCCTCTTCCTCTTTAAAAGATATATGGCCCAACGCTTCACCCTTTTTAAGGTCTTTTAAAATTGTTTTTCCTTCCTTTTTTGATATAGAAGCCACTGGGATTGATAGTTCTTCCTCGAGATTTCCGACGAATGAGCCGTCGGAATTGTTGTAAATAATAACTCCTTCCGCGCCCTTCTCTTGTGCGTTTTTTACCTTTTCGGTAAAGGTGATTTCCCCTCTTTCAATTAAGGCAATTTTACCAAAGGCGTCTTCTAAATCTTTGGGTTTGCCTAGTCCGCCATCCATCAGTTCATATGTTTTTTCAATCGTCCATCTTTCTGAACCGACTAGAGGCTGCAATGTGATTTCTTTCTTATCCATTCCATAAGTAAGGACCGGAATTTTTAACGGAGGGGTCGAGGCCCCTACTGAAATAGCCTTTGAGGCCGTTCCCGGGGAACCGACCGTCCAACGGTTTGGACCTGTGTTTCCATTTGAGGTTACTGCGACGATACCCTTTTTCACTGCTTCATTTAAAGCGATGCTGACCGGCAAATCAGGTCCATTTACACTGCTTCCAAGTGATAAATTCAGGACATCCACCTTATCTTTAATCGCTTGCTCAATCGCTGCGATTACTTGTTCAGTCGTTCCAAATCCGCCTGGACCCAAAGCACGGTATGCAACAATAGTCGCTTCCGGTGCGACTCCCTGAAGTTTTCCATTTGCGGCAATAATGCCTGCCACGTGAGTTCCATGAAAGGTGTTTAACGCACGGCTACTATGCGTTTCCATCGGGTCTGAGTCGCCATCAACGAAGTCCTTGCCCCCGCCAAAGTTTCCCCGCAAATCCGGATGGGTATAATCGATGCCGGTGTCAATCACTCCAACAGTCACCCCTTTACCTGTAAGGCGCTGATTGGTCGCATCAAAGTAGGAGCGTACGTCGTCTCCCCCAATGTGATCGATGCTCTCTTCCCCCATAGCGTGATATGGATTGACTTCTGAAACAAGTGAAATTGCTTGGACCTGATCTAATTGTCTTAAATCCTTTACTTTCCCTTTTACGGAAAAACCATTTAGGGCTTCGGTAAAATGATAGCGGACTTGCAAACTAGGATAATTCTTCAGAAACTGGTCAATTTCTTCCTTGCTCATTTTATTTTCTAAAATTACGATCGCAATTTTTTCTTCTTCCAGATTTTCTTGTGGTAATGGCGGAATCTCCAGTCCCATTGCCGGTTTTCCTGCTAACAGATTGAGGAAAATGAAGCACAGCCAAAACCGTTTCATGAGGACACCCCTATTTCATGCTGATTGAAATATCAAATTCACTTTTAATTAGACTTACCTAATTTAGGAAGAATATGCAAAATAGGTGCATGAGTTAAGAATGTCGGTTTGATGAGTTTGGTTTTCGCACGATAATAGAGATTTTCAGAGAGTAATGGAGATTTTCGCGCACTAATTGGCATTTTCGTGCAATAATGGAAATTTTCGCGCAGTAACCGAGATTTTCGCGCGCCAACAGTTAAAAAAGTATAAAAAAAGAGCGAGACCCTTTCCCGAGTCTTCGCTCTTTCACCTTTATGCCTTAAAAGATTCCGGCTTTTCTGTTGTTTGTTTGAAATAGTAGCGGATCGCTTCCGCAATTCGCGCAGAAGCTTGTCCGTCGCCGTATGGGTTTGAAGCTTTTGACATTTTTTCGTACTCTTGCTCGTTCGTCAATAGTTCATGTGCGAGATTATAGATCGTATCCTCGTCAACACCTGCAAGCTTAAGCGTACCAGCTTCGATGCCTTCAGGACGTTCTGTTGTATCACGCAACACGAGTACAGGTTTTCCGAGAGAAGGCGCTTCCTCTTGGATTCCGCCTGAGTCAGTCAGGATGATCGTGCTGCGGGATAAAAAGTTATGGAAATCGATGACGTCTAAAGGTTCGATTAAATGAATGCGCGGATCATTTCCTAAAATCTCGCTTGCCGTTTCGCGCACTGCCGGATTTAAGTGAACCGGATATACAACTTGAACATCCTCGTGATTTTCTACAATTCGTTTTACCGCTTTAAACATACTTCTCATGTTTTCCCCTAAATTTTCGCGGCGGTGAGCAGTCATCAGCACAAGCCGGTCAGAGCCAATCTTATCAAAAATTTCATGGTGATAGTCTTCTTTAACTGTTGTTTTTAAGGCATCAATCGCAGTGTTGCCTGTTATAAAAATAGCTTCTTTTGGCTTATTTTCATTGCGCAGATTCTCAGCGGATTTTTCCGTTGGCGCAAAGTGCAAATCCGCCATTACTCCTGTCAGCTGACGATTCATTTCTTCCGGATACGGGGAGTATTTGTTCCAAGTCCGCAGACCTGCTTCGACATGCCCGACTGGAATCTGATTATAGTAAGCAGCCAATGCAGAAATAAAGGTGGTTGTCGTATCACCATGGGCAAGCACGATATCAGGCTTTGCTTTCTTCATGATTTGATCAAGACCCTCAAGGCCTCTCGTAGTGATATCCACTAAAGTTTGGCGGTCCTTCATAATATTCAGGTCATAATCAGGTTCAATGCCAAAAATCTCAAGAACCTGGTCCAGCATTTCCCGATGCTGGGCGGTTACGGTTACTATCGTTTCGAATTGCTCCGGTCTTTTCTTTAATTCTAGGACAAGCGGTGCCATTTTAATCGCTTCAGGCCTTGTCCCAAATATCGTCATCACTTTAATTGGTCGGTCCATTTGTTCCACCCGCTTTCTTGATTGTTACTTCGTTCCGAATAAGCGGTCGCCCGCGTCTCCTAATCCTGGTACAATGTATCCGTGATCATTGAGCTTCTCATCTAAAGCAGCGATGTAAATATCTACATCTGAATGGGCTTCCTCTACAGCTTTTACCCCTTCAGGCGCTGCAATTAAACACATTAGTTTGACGTTTTTGGCTCCGCGCTTTTTTAATGAATTGATCGCTTCAACAGCCGAACCGCCTGTTGCAAGCATAGGGTCCACTACGATAAAATCGCGTTCTTCTACATCAGAAGGAAGCTTGACGTAGTATTCAACCGGCTTAAGCGTTTCTGGATCTCTGTATAGCCCTATATGTCCAACTTTTGCTGCTGGAATCAGTTTTAATATCCCATCTACCATTCCGATTCCTGCCCGTAAAATTGGTACAATCCCCAGTTTTTTACCAGACAAGGTTTTTGCTTTTGCTGTACTCACTGGTGTTTCGATTTCAACTTCTTCGAGCGGCAGATCTCTTGTTGCCTCAAATGCCATTAGTGTCGCGACCTCATCTACCAGCTCGCGGAATTCCTTTGTTCCTGTATTTTTATCTCGTATGTACGTTAATTTATGTTGGATTAATGGATGATCGAAAACATATACCTTAGCCAAAAAAATCTCTCCTTTTCTTCAAGGTAACGGTGGGTCCGTAAACTTCCGTTATCCATATTTTACACACTTCGTCTCATTTTACAGAAAAAAAAGTGACCCGGCAATAATGATAAAAAAATGTCATGAAATTGTAGCCGGCAGGAAACCGCAGATCGAGAGCACTTGATAAAACTCTCCAAACCCAAAGAACCCCCAAACTCGTCTAGGAGTTTGAGGGTTGTGGGCATCATTATCCTCTTTCCGGATAAAGCGTAAAACGGCTTGTTATAGCTGCGACTTGTTTTGAAGCTTCTTCTAAAACAGCTGGATCTTCATGATGTTTTAGAACACGGCTGATAATTGAAGCAATTTCTGCCATTTCTTCTTTTCCAAAGCCGCGGGATGTCACAGCCGCTGTACCAATCCGGATTCCGCTTGTGACAAATGGACTTTCCGGATCAAACGGGATTGTGTTTTTATTTACAGTAATTCCAACTTCGTCTAGCACTTTTTCAGCTACTTTACCAGTCAGATTTAGAGAACGAACATCGACTAGCAATAGGTGATTATCTGTTCCGCCAGAAACTAAAGTTAAGCCTTCATTTTGCAGTGCATCTGCAAGGGTTTGGGCATTCGTGATAATATTTTGTGCGTATTCCTTAAAGCTTTCCTGCAGGACTTCCCCTAATGCAACTGCTTTTGCCGCAATCACGTGCATGAGGGGACCGCCTTGAATTCCAGGGAAGATCGCTTTATCAATTTTTTTCGCGAATTCTTCTTTGCAAAGAATCATACCGCCGCGTGGTCCGCGCAGTGTTTTGTGCGTTGTAGTTGTAACAAAGTCTGCGTAAGGAACCGGATTTGGATGCAGTCCTGCTGCCACTAATCCAGCAATATGAGCCATATCGACCATCAGATATGCTCCGACCTCATCGGCAATCTCTCTAAACTTTTTAAAATCAATGATTCTAGGGTACGCACTTGCACCGGCAACGATTAGCTTTGGCTTATGTTCTTTTGCCTTTTGCAGAACATCTTCATAGCTAATGGTATGCGTTTTTTGATCGACCCCATACTCTACAAAATTATATTGA
This sequence comes from Bacillus litorisediminis, assembly GCF_022808645.1. Taxonomy (GTDB): domain Bacteria; phylum Bacillota; class Bacilli; order Bacillales; family JC228; genus Bacillus_BF; species Bacillus_BF litorisediminis. The sequence continues at coordinate 44,723 of NZ_JAKZKT010000010.1, read as the reverse complement.
ATCCCGCTAAAGTTAACAGGACTTCCGTGTGTTAAGTGACCTCCATGTGAGAGGTTCATTCCCAGTACAGTGTCCCCTGGCTCTAAAATAGTGAAGTAAACCGCCATATTTGCTTGAGCTCCAGAGTGAGGCTGAACATTTGCGTGTTCTGCACCAAAAATTTGCTTGGCACGGTCTCTTGCAATATTTTCTACGACGTCTACATATTCACAACCGCCGTAATAACGTTTGCTTGGATAGCCTTCTGCATATTTATTGGTTAAAACAGAGCCCTGTGCTTCCATAACCGCTTCTGAAACGAAATTTTCTGAGGCAATTAATTCAATCTTTGTACGCTGACGACCCAATTCTTGCTGGATTGCTTCAAACACTTGTAAGTCCTGTTCTTTAATATGGCTCATTGATACTTCCCCCTTATAGCACAAAAATTTTTGCGATTCTAAACATGCGTCCCTATTGTATCACGAAAATATAGGGCCGTTCTACGTCTTATTTGTTGAAAAGGTCTATCAATTTTTTCTATTTAAAAAACTTATCGGGTAATTTGCTCTGCTCGCCTGATGCTTTCCTTCAGCCAAGGCGGAGAATCCGGATGGTCCATAATTTCTTCTGTAGTCAGCCAATAAATATTTTCGACTTCTTCCGGACTTTTACGATAGGGGTCTCCTTCTTTTATTTCGCATAGGAACACAATGTCAATAACATGTATATTTTCCGCTGCTACAAAGGAAGTGCTATGTACATACTGGATGTTATCTGTAATCGTGACGCCAACCTCTTCTTCTACCTCACGCTTAATCGTTGCTTCCAAAACATCTTGAATAGAACCTTCCTGGTCGACTTTTCCGCCTACAAGTGAAAGCGTACCAGCACCATGTTCTTCCTTTAGTCCTCTTTGGATCACTAACCATTTCTGATCTTTTTTGATTGCCGCTTCTACGTTTACAATAAACATAGGATACCCCTCCTCATCAAGCTCTCTTTTGATCAGTTTATCAATTAATTCTTGTAGTTGATATATTTTTCATAAATAAAAAGCCGCTCGATAGCGGCTATTATTCTTCAATATCAGGCTTCCTGGACATAGACAATCCACCCAAATGTATGACGAATCTGCTGTGCAGCCCGGTCGGCTGACGCTCTTCCAACAAATGTACCGGTTACAATCCGATAGCTTGGGTTCAATTCAGTAGAATCTGCCTTTTCATATATAAGCCAATCAAATTCGGCTCTCATTTTCCTAATCGCTTCTGCAAAAGATTCTGCATTAGAAAAGGTACCTGTTACCAAACGGTATCTTCTTGCATCCATTTGCGCCTGCTGTAAATACGGTAAAGGATCAACAGCATTTGTTTTATTAATATTCCATCGCCCCTTATGAAGTTCAAAGTGTAGATGCTGGCCAGTTGAGTCGCCAGTATTTCCCATAATTCCGATAACCTGTCCTTGCCGGACTCGATCGCCTTCCATTACGCGCCTTGAGCCTTCACGCATGTGGGCATATACTGTCTCCCACGTTTGTCCGTCGATGACGTGAACAATAAAAATAACCTCGCCATAGCTGCTGGATATATAGGATCTGGAAACTGTACCATCTGCAGCTGCATAAATTTCATGTGTCCCAGGTGCTGCAAAGTCTACACCAAAGTGGTTCGGCCGTGCTGAGGTACGAAATCCGCTAGTCACCCGAGTGACGTCGGTCGGATATATCAACAGAATGACCATCTCCTTTCCTATCACATGATGGTACCTATATACCAGTATATGAAGCTTACTTTTTCGCGGTCCGTCCTTTCTAATTCCACTTTTTAGGTAAAATCTGCACGAGAACACCATTTTTTCGGTTAACTCCATCTTTTTCATGCATAAAAAAGAAGCCGCGATATGCGGCCTCTGTTTAATTTTTTACTATGTTTATCTTGTTTGTTACTTTGCGGGTTCGCTGATAGGTGGCAACGCCAACGCCCGTTAGAATCAGCACTGCCCCGATTAAAAAGTTAAACGACAGGTCTTCGCTGAGAATGAGCCACCCAAGGATTGACCCAACCAGCGGCTGAAAAAAGAAGAATAAAGAACCAATTCCGGCCTCCATCAGTTCTAGTCCTTTGTTCCATAAGAAAAAGGCACCCGCGGTTGAAACAATGCCGAGGTAGAGAACGGACAAAGACAGCAGCAATGGCGACGAAAAGCTCCATTCCACGGTTATGGCCTCCCAAATAAAGAAAGGTGTTGTCCAAAGCAGGCCAAATCCAACCGCATATGTAGTAATCACTAGGGAACTATGACTCGCTGAAGCGACTTTTACATAGACCGACAGAAGAGCCCAGGTAACGGCTGCAATAACTAGAATGAGATTCCCTAAAAAGGCCGTTTCGGTTTGGCTTGGAGACAGACCAATGACCATGATTACTCCGATTGTCGAAAGAAAGAGAGCTGTTAGCTTTTTTACTGTTAATTTTTCTTTTAAAAGGAGCCAGGCAAAAATAAAAATAAAGGCTGGGGACGCCGACGTAATTAAAGAGCCCATGCTTGCATTGGAAAGCTTTGTCCCCCAAAATTGGGCAGAAATCGAGATGAAATATCCGATGAATCCGATCCAGGCAAATTGAAGCCAATCGCTTTTCCGGAAGGGCCGTTTTTCTTTTTGGGTTCCTTTTAATATGGCATAAAGGAGTCCAAATCCTAGCAAATAGCGAAGCCACATTAATCCAAATGGAGGAATCTCGTCTAATGAATATTTACTGACTACATACATTCCGCCCCAAATACTCGCCGCTGCTGTTAAACAAATCCCGCCCAGTACATTTTTATTCATATTGTCTCACCCTGCTTCAAATCATTATATAAGCATTATACCTTAAAAATGAAAGGCTGTTTTCCCATACTTTTTGTTTTTTATGGAGGCGAACATGTCCGTTCCATTGCGCTCCGGCACACTTGCTTTCGTGCAGGGAGGAAGTTGAGCATAATCGGGTTTAAAAAATATATACACTAGCAACAGTCTTTGCGAAAACAGCCAATTTAAAAAACTCCCGCTAAATATAAGCACAGGAGTCTTTATATTTTAACAAGTTTTATTTTCCCGGGTATCTACGTAAACTGCTCGTTCGCCGCCGATCAGTTTTGGTCTTGTTTTGGCTAACGTCACATGCGCATGCCCTACTTGCTTTTTCTCCGTGCGAATAGGGACAACAACAGGCTTAAGATGCATACCAATAAACGTATCTCCGATGTCAATTCCAGCATGAGCCTTTATCGATTCCACAACCACAGGATTTTTAAAGTTTTGGTAAGCAAAGGTGGCCATCGCGCCGCCTGCATTGCGAACAGGGACGACCGTTACTTCCTCTAAACCGAATTTTTCAGCGGTTTCTTCTTCTACGACAAGTGCGCGGTTTAGATGTTCACAGCATTGAAACGCAAGATGGACCCTTGTTCGTTCCTTAAGGCTTTGAAGCTCTTTAAAAATCATTTCTGCGACTTGTTCGGTTCCGGCTGTTCCAATTCTTTTTCCGGCAATTTCACTTGTGCTGCAGCCAATGACAAGGATCTGCATTTGGTTTAAGGACACTTTAGATTCAAAGTCGTGAAGGATGTCTTTCCAATCTTCTTGGCACGTTTTTAACCAATCCATATAGACACCCTATACATTCTTTTCTTCATATTCCTTAATTTTGCCAATCCGTTTATCATGACGGCCGCCTTCGTATTCAGCTGATAACCAGGTACGGACAATTTCACGGGCTAGCCCAGGTCCGATAACTCGCTCACCCATCGCAAGGATATTGCTGTCATTATGCTCACGTGTCACTTTTGCACTAAAAACGTCATGAACAAGGGCACAGCGAATCCCTCTCACTTTATTAGCAGCAATCGACATCCCGATTCCAGTCCCGCAAATCAAAATCCCCTTGTCAAATTCTCCGTCGGCCACCTTTTGCGCAACCGGAAGCGCATAGTCCGGATAATCAACCGATGTTTCACAGTCACAGCCCATATCTTCAAATTCAATTCCTAATTCCGTTAATAATGATTTAATTTCTTCTCTTAATTTGATTCCTCCATGATCTGAAGCAATGACAACCTTCACAAAAGGTCACTCCTTAAATTAGTATTGCTACCATTATTGTGGCATAGATTTTTATAATTATAAAGGGAAACGTCACCAGCCAAAAATCAAAAACTTCGCAGGTCGGCCGGGCACCACATGAAATGAAAAATGTAAATCCCCCTTCACAGAAAGGGGGATTTGTATTATATGCTAAATTTCGCTATCGCTTGTTTTAATTTTTCAGCTTGTTGCTTTAATTCATTGGCCATTTCTTCAACATGTTGAATAACGCGTGCTTGTTCTTGAGTAGCAGCTGCTACTTCTTGGGCGCCCGCTGATGTCTCTTCTACGATGGCTGCCACTTCTTGTGACTGGGTAGCTGTATCCTTGATATGTTCCATTTGCTGTTCAACAAGATCAGAGATAGCTTGAATCGATTCGGCAACTTCATGGATTGTGCTTGCCATTTCTTCCATCGCCGTTTGAGTGGCATTTCCTTTGTTTGTCTCTTCTTCGGCTTTTTTCACTTGTGCTGTAATCTGATTAACAACGTTACGAACCTCGGCTTGTATGCTTTGAATCAGTTTTGAAATATCAGATACCGCTTTTTGGCTTTCATCGGCTAAATGGCGGACTTCTTCAGCAACAACCGCAAAACCCTTTCCGTGTTCGCCAGCACGAGCTGCTTCAATCGAAGCATTGAGGGCAAGGAGATTGGTTTGTTCTGCGATGTCCCCTACCAGTTTGATAATTTGACCGATTTTTTTGGCGTGATCTTCGAGTTCTTTAACAACCGTTAAAGACTGTTCATTTTCGCGAGAGAGCTCCCCCATCCCTTTTAATAAAGACTGAATAACTTCTGTACTCTTTTTCAGGTCTTGGACCATGTTTTCAGAAACTGCCTTTGTGGATTGAGCTTTTTCCCGAACGCTATCTGCGATTTTTACAACATCTTCAACTGATTCAGCTGTCGTTTGAACTGAAGATGCCGAGTTATCAGCACCCGTGGAAATTTCACTAATCGTGCGGGAAATGCTTTCTGCTTGAGACGCTGCTCTTTCCGATTCCAATGTAATCGCTAGTACCTTATCTGCAGTTTCCTGAGCAGCTTCGCCAACCTCTTTTACCATTTCTCTTAGGTTGGCCGACATTTGCTGAAAAGCCAATCCAAGGGAACGAATTTCATCATCTGATTGGGAAATAGTGATATCAGTATGAAGATTTCCTGCTGCCGTTTCGAGTGCCGCCTTTTCTAAACGCTTTAATGGCTTTATGATCCAGCCCGCTGCAAAAAAGGTTAATATGCCAGACCATATAATTCCTAAACCTAACGTTAAAATGGTGAAGGCTGTTTCACTCATTGGAATTGCTTTTGTGATTGGCTCGTATAAAACCGATAAAAAGATGGCACTCGTGGAGTAGGTAATAATCGCCAAAACACTCGTTAAGGCAATTAATTTTTTGCGTAAGCTAAATTTGTAGTGGACATGTTCCCCCAAGATAGTTTCCCTCCGTTAAACTTCATTGTCTAATTTTTTTATTACTTTTTTCATTAATTCATTTAATTCTGAAAAGGTTTGGCGGTACTCTTCCAAACTTCCGCCAAATGGGTCAATTACATCACCAGATTCATCTACAAATTCTCTTATCGTAAAGGTCTTATCTTGGACCGAAGGATAACTTGAAAGTAAATGCCACTTATGGTTTTCCGTCATCGTTAAAATATGAGTGGCCCAGTCTAAGATTTCAGGTGTTACCGGTTGTGAAGCATGCTTGTATTCAATGTTGTTTTCGGATAAAACCTGCTTTGTATGGGGCGATGCATCACTGCCAGCGGCAGCAAAAATACCAGCAGATTTTGCTTCAATTCCTAATTGGTTCATGATAGCGGCAGCCATCGGACTGCGACACGTGTTCCCTGTACAGACGAACAAAAGACGTTTCATGTCCTCATCCTCCTCTTGCTACCATTATAACCCAGTTAAGGAACCTATAATAGACTTTGAATCTGATGATCTTTTTCATTTCTATCTTTTATATCGGATGGATAGCTTGTATGTTTATCTAGAATAGCCTTTTTAAAAAGGAATTTTTCAAAATAACTCGAACAATTATGTATACCTGACGAAACAGAGCATAGAAAGACAGGATTTAGGTTCGGAATGCCTGTAGGATAACTGTAGGGAGTGAGCAATATGGGATGGGTTGAATCGATACAGAAGGCGCTAAACTTTATAGAAGATCACTTACTAGAAGATATTTCGATAGAAGATATTGCAAAGGAAGCTAATTCTTCAGTTTTTCATTTTCAGCGGACTTTTAGCATTTTAACCGACTTAACAGTAGGTGAGTACATTCGACGCCGGCGTCTGACACTCGCCGCTCATGAGCTAACTCTTCAAAAATGCAAAGTAATCGATGTAGCCTATAAGTATGGCTATGACACTCCCGAAGCTTTCACGAAAGCCTTTCGGCGACAGCACGGGATCTCCCCTAGCGAAGTCCGAACGTATAGAGGAAAGCTAAAATCTTATAATCGCCTGATGATACAGGTAAGTCTGAAAGGAGCCGAACCAATGCAAGTCAAGATTTTAGAAAAAGACAAGTTTAAAGTAGTCGGAGTTAAGCGTGAATTTTCATTGGAGAATGAGGAGAATTTGAAGGGAATCCCATTGATGTGGGATGAAGTTCACCGCAATGGAACTAATGATAGGCTGGCAAAGCTGAATAACGGTGAGATTCGCGGGATACTGGGTGTATGTGTGGTTACAAAGGAGCCGATGATGGACTACTGGATTGCTGCTGACTTTAACGGTGATACACCAGAGGGGTTACTGGAATTAGAAATACCCGCTTCCAAATGGGCTGTATTTGAAGTGCACGGACCGATGCCGGATGCGATGCAAAAAGTGTGGAAACAAATTTTTACGGAGTGGTTTCCTTCAAGCGGCTATGAATTTGCAGGAACACCAGAATTGGAGGTTTATCCATATGAAAACCCTACTGATCCAAACTATTATTCCGAGATATGGATTCCAGTGAAATAAGGGGTCAGGGCTGTTCCCGAAAAAAGATTGAGAGCTTGGAGCAATATCCAAGCTCTTTTAAATGGGGATTAACAATTTAACACCAAACATGAAAAGGATACTTCCGCCTAATGCTTCACTGTATTGCCCGAGCAATCCCTGCACCTTTCTTCCCAGCAGAAGACCGCCCCAGGTTAAAACAGTTGCAACAATGCCAAAGCACACAATCGCCAGTAATGTTTGGACCCCGTATATTCCTAACGTAAGTCCGACAGAAAAACTGTCTAGGCTAACGCTAACAGCGAAGATAATGAGTCCCATTCCGACCGGCCTGATAGGACTTGTTTCTTCGGCATGAAAGCTTGCCCAAAACATTTGAATCCCTAAAATGATTAATAATATGCCGCCTGCGTAGCTTGCTACTTGCCCAAAGGTGTCTGATAAAAAATGTCCTGTTATCATGCCCAGTAACGGCATCCATATATGAAAAAACCCTACGGTCAGACCAATTAAGGCGATTTGCTTTAACCGCAGCTTGACCATCCCCATTCCAAGCCCTACTGAAAAGGCATCCATGCCTAGCGCAAAAGCCATTAATAATAATGTGATGAGCTCCCCGAATGTTGCCACTCTCTATTTCCCCCTTTGGACTTGCCTTAATTTAACATATGCATGTCCGAAATCTTTTAGAAGGCACATTCAACGGGAATTGAAAAATAGTGATGCATAAAAAAAGCAGGGTGCGCCTTGGTCTCCTTCCAAGCACACCCCGCGTTTTTATCCATGCGATTCAAATTCATCCAAATAAATCCGATTCAGTCAACACCCGATTTCCGGCCGCTTTTCGCAGACGATTCATTATGGCTTGTCCAACCCCTTCTTCAGGGAAACAGAGACTGAGCAGAACATCCACATCCAGTACATCACTTTTTCGAAGACTATCATAAAGGGAATGAGCAATGCTGGATAGATCCGTTTCGCTGCCCATTACAATCATCGCATCTGCATCGATTTTGGCCAGGTTTTCCCTTGTGGCGATGACTCCTACCCGTTTGCCATCCCTTTTAAATTGATTCACAAAGCTTTGCAGCAATTCAAGGCTTCCATCGACCAAATATAATGGATGGTCAGGGGCATAATGGCGATACTTCATCCCCGGAGCTCTCGGTGCCTCCGTTTCATTCTTCAGGGCCGGATCCACGATTACCGCGCCAATCACTTCTTTAATCTCATCAGCAGTAATGCTTCCCGGCCTTAAGATAACCGGAACCTCCCCCGTGCAATCGACAACCGTTGATTCCAGGCCGTACCCGGTCTCACCTCCGTCAATAACGCCTTTAATGAGTCCGTTTAAATCATCCATTACATGCTGTGCACTGGTCGGACTTGGCCTGCCAGAGCGGTTGGCACTTGGAGCTGCTACCGGTACAGCTGCCGCTTTTAACAATGCATAGGCAACAGGATGTTCCGGGATACGGATTGCCACGGTATCCAAGCCTGCTGTAACCAGATCGGAAAATACGCCCTCTTTCTTTTTAAAAATGAAAGAGATTGGTCCCGGGGAGAAAGCTTCAATCAATTGTTTTCCAATCGGGGTAACTTCATCTACTAATTCATTGATTTGCTTTGGGTCTGCAATATGTACAATAAGGGGATTATCACTCGGTCTCCCCTTCGCTTCAAAGATTTTTTTCACAGCTTCTGAGTCTGTAGCATTGGCTCCTAAACCGTACACAGTTTCGGTTGGAAAAGCAATCACTTCCCCCTCCCGGAGAAAGTTGGCTGCTTGTCTAATCTCAGGGGTTTCCCACAATCCATCCACATTTATATCCACAATCCACAGAGTTGTCCCCATACGTTCACACCCTTCCACCACTTATTTTGCTCTATTTTCCTCATATTTGTCCACATTTTGTGGGTAGGAAGTGGATAATTCTGTGGATAAACCCGCTTTTACGACTATTCTCCTAGTTTTTGCAAAACATTTATCCACAATCAGCTCATTCTCGAGAAAGACAGCTCCAGCACAATAAACCAATTTCACAGCGTGGCAGGTGGTATTCCTTCGAAAATTTCGGGACTTGCCAGGCTCCACCCTATTTTCAATGCTTGCCGAACCTCAACTAGCGCTGCATGAAGGTAACGTTTTGGGTTTGCAGGAGCTGTTTGCCGTGGGCTGATTGAGATAGTTCGCTAGGCAGGTCTGCTTTATCCACAGCTGTAAAGCCAAGGGCTGACAGGAATGGTATCGAGCTCATCCGGTTCGTTGCCAGTAAAATTTGGCGTACATTTTTTTCTTGCGCAAGCTGAAGCATTTTTTCAAACAGAAGAAAGATCCCCTCTTCTTCTACATTTGGCATCACGACAAAAGACCGCATTAAACCGACCGTTCCCAATGGTTCGATACCAAGACAGCCCACCCACTCCTTCTGATCGTTCTCCAGAAGAATAAAGTATTCAAATAATTGATCCACACCCTCTGTGCTTAATCCGGCATTTTGCAAAAATATCTTTAAAAAACCAACCTCATCTTTTGTAGCCAATCTGGATTCATATCCCATATTCTATCACCTCTTCTTCATCTCTTGTCATATACATATGGATTTAAGAGATTAATTAGAACTGAAAAATGATAGAATACAAAAATCACTCTGCCGATACATGCAAATGTCAGCAGACGGTCTCATTTTCCGCTGCTGACATTCTATTTAATCTAAAAGATAGATTTAAAAAAGTCTACTAAAAAGAATCGATATTTTACCTCTTCCTCTTCTTCTTCAACATAGAGCGGCTCGCTGTCTTCTTCTTTCTCTTGCTCATCAGCTTCCGCCGCTTTTGCGACCTCGACGGTGTCTTTCTCCGGTTCAGCTTTTTCTTCAACTGTGGCCGCTTTGACTTTCTTCTCATTATCCTCAAACCCTGGAGAGGTCGCGATTCCATTTGAAAAATCTACAAAACATAATGGCGGGAACAATACACACCACCAATTGGCACCTGACCCTTCACCAAGAGTAACAAGGACCGCCTCATATTCGCCTGCCGGATAAAGAAAATCACCATAAAGCTTTGTCGGGAACTGAACTTCATCAAAGTTTACTTTAAAGGAGTATTGAACCCCTTCTTCTTTTAAAATTCTTTTTGTGATTTCTTCGATTTTTGGAAGATTCCCTTTAATCGTGTCTCTTGCAGCCTCTAACGACGTTAGCTCAGAAACCCAGGCTGTGATTGCCTGATTCACTTCATCTCTAACTCTCCGCTTCACTGCCTGGTCTTTTTCACTGTCACTATTGGCTAGTATTCTTAAACGAATCGCCTCATTTGGAATGACTAACGCTTCGTTTGCCGTTACTTCATTTTTAGGAATATATAAAGACAAAATCGTTCCGATTACTAATATCAATAAATATGATCCCGCTAAAATTTTGGCTTTCATGGGATACACCACCCTTTCACTAAGACAGTCTTGACATGGTTTTCGAATCTTAAACTATCAAAATGAAAAAAAGTGGTACTTTATTTTAAAAATTGATTTTGCGAGATTACTAGTTTTTTTCTGCAAAACACAAAGAGCATCTGTCCGCGCTGGGAGCAGATGCAGCTTTTAGTTCTTTTCTAAGTAAACCATACGCTCTTTTTGATTAATATCCAGTACGACTTCAGGGACAAAAGCAGCGTCGATTTTTCGGAAGATATCTGAAACGGCCTTTCCTTGTCCATGCCCGATTTCAAGACCGATACATCCAGGTTTGTTTAATAGACTGACTGCTTGCGGAATCAATCTTTGATAAATATCTAAGCCATCTTCCCCTGCAAACAGAGCCAGATGGGGTTCGTGGTCTTTCACGACAACTGACATTTCCTCTTGATCACGCTCCGGAATATAGGGTGGATTTGAAACAATCACATCAAATCTGTCATTATAATCTAGGAATGGGGATAACAAATCGCCTTTCACAAAGGTAACTTTAGCATCCAGCCTTTTGCTATTCTCCTCTGCTACTTGCAGTGCGTCTGCGGAAATGTCTACCGCCGAAACTTCCCAGTGAGGGCGCTCTTTTTTAAGCGTAAGAGCAATCGCACCAGATCCAGTACCAATATCGACCACTTTTAATGGCTGATTCGGCTGAAAAAGGCGGTCGGTCCTTTGTAGGATTCCTTCTATTAGTTCCTCTGTTTCTGGCCGCGGTATCAACACGTTCGGATTCACTAAAAAGCGTCTCCCATAAAATTCAGCATATCCCATCAAATATTGGACCGGTACACCTTTTCCATGTTCGATCACAAGCTTTTCAAACGCGTGAAAATCCTCATGGGGAAGCGGTTCGCGCAAGCGGAAAATCAAATCCGTTCTAGACCAGTTTTTAATATGCTGCAGGAGCCATTCACCGGCATTGGCATCTCTTCCTTGTTCTTTTAAAAAAGAAGAAGCCCACGCTAGGGCTTCCATTACCTTCTTTTCTCCGCTCATGCTTCGGCGTTCTCCAGTTTCTTCGATTGATCTTCCATAATCAGAGCATCAATCACTTCATCTAGACGGCCTTCTAAGATTTGGTCCAGCTTCTGAATCGTTAGACCGATGCGATGGTCGGTCACCCGGTTTTGCGGGAAGTTATAGGTGCGAATCCGCTCAGAACGGTCGCCGGTTCCAACCGCTGATTTTCTTTGCTGGTCGTACTCAGCTTGGGCTTCTTGCTGGAATTTATCATAAATCCGCGCCCGCAATACTTTCATCGCTTTTTCTTTATTCTTAATCTGACTTTTCTCATCCTGACAGGAAACTACAATGCCAGTCGGGATGTGGGTTAAACGGACTGCAGACATCGTCGTGTTTACGCTTTGCCCGCCAGGACCGCTGGAAGCAAACGTGTCAACGCGAATATCCTTTTCATTAATGTCGACTTCGACTTCTTCGGCTTCTGGCAATACAGCAACCGTTGCTGTCGATGTATGAATCCGCCCGCCAGATTCTGTTTCAGGCACACGTTGTACACGATGGGCTCCATTTTCATACTTAAGCTTTGAAAACGCCCCATTCCCATTAATCATGAAAATAATTTCCTTATACCCGCCGACACCCGTTGTGCTAGCCTCAATGACTTCCGTTTTCCAGCCTTGTGATTCAGCATAGCGGCTATACATCCGGTAAAGGTCGCCTGCAAATAACGCAGCCTCATCCCCGCCGGCAGCCCCGCGAATCTCCATGATGACGTTTTTATCATCGTTCGGATCTTTCGGGATTAAGAGAATCTTAAGGCGAGCTTCGAGTTCTTCTAGTTGCTCCTCAAGCTCAGATACTTCCTCTTTCACTAATTCTCTCATTTCCGGATCAAGCTTATCTTCAAGCATCGCTTTGGCATCCGTGTATTGTTCTTTAATCTCTTTATATTGACGATAAACCTCTACTGTTTCTTGAATAGAAGATTGTTCCTTTGAATATTCACGCAGCTTTTTCGGATCATTCACAATTTCCGGATCACTTAAAAGCTCGTTCAATCTCTCATAGCGATCTTCAACAGCCTGTAGACGATCAAACACTGTACTCACCTCATATTCTGCATAACATTGTCATTATATTATATTGTGAGTTAAAAGGTCAAAGTGGTTCTTGTTGGATTGCGGCCAGATTGAATTTTTGGTGAGATTATTTGTGGATAGACGGTTATTCGGTATTAAAGTGTCGGTTTGTTCAAATTGATTTAAATAAATGCCGGTTTTTGGGGCCGGCTGTAGGACAGGTATTTCGAGAATTGACACTGGTTTTTTGGAACTTAGGGGTGGGTTTTGGAACTCAGACGGACGTTTTCGGGGCTTTGGGGCTTGGTTTCGGAACTCTGCAGCCACTTTCTCGGACTTAGCAACCCCTTTATTCCGGGGGTAGCTACCCTTTTTCCGGACTCAAACCCTACTATTTCAGCTCAGCCACCGCTATTCCGGACTTCATAACCCCTTTTCTGGGCTCAGCTACCCCTTTTCCGGTCTCAACATAATTTTTTTGCGAACTCAGATCTGGTTAACCGGACTCAGTAGCTTTTTTCCGAACTTAGCAGCTATTTAACCGAACTGAGCCATGGCTTTAGCGAACTCGCCATTGTTTAACCGAACTCAGACTCCCCTTTACCAAACTCACTACTGCTTAACCGAACTCAGACTCCCCTTTACCGAACTCACCACTGCTTAACCGAACTCAGACTCTCCTTTACCGAACTCACAACCGTTCAACTGAACTTAGTGAAACACAAGAACCGTCCCTCTGTTTCCCTCTGTTTCACTAATATCCAAAAAATTTAAAAAAGTCATTGACAGTTGCTTTGAGTCTGCTATTATAATTTACATTAGTAAAGCGATAACGCAAATACGTTGAAGAAGACAGGTTCATTGAAGCAAGATCTGTTAGAGAGCTGGTGGGTGGTGGAAACCAGCGTTCTTCTCAATGAATAGCACTTCGGAGTAAGCAGGCTGAATACATAGTAGGTCTGTTCGGGTCGTTCCCGTTATCAGTTCGAACCTAATGAAGGCTGTTCTTTTTTTGAGCAGCGAAAAAGGGTGGTACCGCGTGAGTTAAACCTTTCGCCCCTTCCAGTTTTAAGGGGTGGAAGGTTTTTTTAGTTCTATTTTCTTGATTAATGAGAGGAGAATGATGCATGTTACCAGACCATCAGATTTTACGCATTCCGGGGCCAACTCCGATTCCTCCTAGTGTTCAGCGGGCTATGAATTTGCCAATGATCGGACACAGAGGTGAAGAAACGAGTAATCTGCTTAGAAGAATTCACCCTAGACTCAAACCGATTTTTGGAACCGAACAGAAAGTATTGATTCTTGCCGGAAGCGGTACGGCTGGCTTAGAAACAGCTGTTGTCAATACGACCCAGGCTGGTGATGAAGTTTTGGTACTGGTCACAGGTTCCTTCGGTGACCGATTTGCGAAGATTTGCGAAACGTATCAGCTTAAAACCCACCGGCTAGATGTGCCTTGGGGCGATGCGGTTGATCCAGAGCAAGTGAAAGCTTTTCTGCAAAAGTATCCTTCTATCAAAATTGTTTTTGCCACCTATTGTGAAACGTCAACCGGTGTGTTAAACCCGATTCAACAGATTGCAAGCGTGATTCAAGCCACTTCAGATGCACTATTTATCGTGGATGGTGTTTCTTGTATTGCTGGTGTTGAAGCCAAAATGGATGAATGGGGCATTGATATCCTTGTTACCGGTTCGCAAAAGGCGTTTATGCTTCCTACTGGCCTTGCTTTTATTGCCGCCAGTGAGCGCGCATGGAAAGTCATCGAAGAAAATCCTCATCCGCGTTTTTATTTAGATTTACGGAAATACCGGGATAATCTAGCTAAACATACGACACCATTTACCCCTGCCTTATCTTTATTATTTGGACTTGAGCAAGCCTTGAACCTCTTAGAAGCAGAGGGCTTAGAAAATGTATACAGCCGGCATCGGGTCATGATGGAGATGACAAGAGAAGCCTGTCAGGCCTTAGACCTGCCGCTTTTGACATCAGATGACACCGCATCTCCGACTGTTACAGCCATCTATCCGGAGGATTTCGAAGCCGACCAGCTTCGGAGAGCAGTAAAAACAGAATTTGGCCTACATTTTGCAGGCGGACAAAATCATCTTAAAGGTAAAATATTCCGTATTGGCCACATGGGCTATTGTTCTCCTGCTGATGTATTACAGTTTATTAGCTTACTAGAATTAGGGTTGCGGCAAATAGGAGTGAAACGAGATTTCGGTAAAGGAACCATTGCAGCTCAGACTATCTATTTGGAACGGAGGAAATAAATCATGACATTGCACATATTGGTAAGCGATCCATTAAGTGAAGAAGGTCTTCAGCCTTTACGGGCCGCCAACAACATCGAAGTCACTGTGAACACCCAATTGTCACCGGAACAATTAATTCAGACTATCGGTAAATACGATGCCTTACTGGTCAGAAGCCAGACCCTAGTTACTAGAGAAGTCATTCAACATGCCACGAACCTAAAAGTAATTGGCCGTGCTGGTGTTGGCGTGGATAATATTGACCTTGATGCAGCCACTGAACACGGAATTCTCGTCGTTAATGCGCCGGACGGTAACACGAATTCAGCTGCTGAGCACACCATTGCGATGCTCATGGCATTAGCCAGAAAAATTCCTCAGGCGTTTACTGCTTTAAAAGAGCATCATCGCTGGGATCGCAAATCATTTGTCGGGGTTGAATTAAAGAATAAAACGTTAGGCATTGTCGGTCTCGGCAGAATCGGCAGTGAAGTGGCTGCCAGAGCCAAAGGCTTACGGCTGCATGTGATTGCCTATGATCCCTTCTTAACAGAAGAAAAAGCAGAGAAAATGGGAATTGAGTACGCAACACTCGATGACGTTTTAAGAAAAGGCGATTTTATCACCGTTCATACCCCATTATTAAAGGAGACAAAGCATCTTATTAACGGTGATGCTTTTAAAAAAATGAAGGATGGTGTGCAAATCATCAACTGTGCCCGAGGCGGCATCATTGATGAAGAAGCGTTATATGAAGCGATTCTTTCTAAAAAAGTGGCTGGGGCAGCTTTGGACGTTTTTGAAGAAGAACCTTTGCAAAATTTCAAGCTGCTTGAATTGCCCGAAGTGATTGCAACGCCACACTTAGGAGCCAGCACAGTAGAAGCTCAAGAAAATGTCGCGATTGATGTTTGTCAGGATGTGCTTGAAATCTTGACGGGCGGTATAGCTAAGCATCCTGTCAATCTTCCATCCCTCCCTGCCGAGGTACTGAAAAAAATCGAGCCATACTTTGTTCTTTCTGAAAAATTAGGAAGCTTTGTGTCCCGCTTAAGCGATGAGGCAATTGAAGAAGTTTGCATTTATTACTCTGGAGAATTAGCTGATTTAAATACGGCTCCTCTTACCCGAAACACAATAAAGGGATTGCTCAAGCGCTATCTTGGCGACCATGTCAATGATGTCAATGCTCCTTTCTTAGCTAAGAAAAAGGGCATTACGGTCAACGAGCATAAAACATCTTCTTCTAAAGGCTTTACAAACCTAATAACCGTAGAAATTAAGACAAAAACCAGCTTGAAAAAAGTAGCCGGAACTTTATTAAATGGGCTTGGAGCACGAATTGTCAAAGTCGATGATTATAGTGTAGACGTTACACCTGCAGGCCATATGATTCTGATTCGTCATAAAGACCAGCCAGGTGCGATTGGCCGGGTAGGTACTCTGCTTGCAAAGTTTGATGTGAACATCGCGACGATGCAAGTGGGCCGTTCCAATGTAGGCGGAGATGCGATCATGATGTTAACCGTTGACCGCCAGGCGGAAGAACATATCATCGCCCAATTAAAAGCTTTAACCGATATCTTTCATGTAATCGCGATTGACCTTTAATCAAAAAAAACAGCGCACAGAGTTGATTGTGCGCTGCTTGTTATTATAGGGGTAAATGAAACACAAATTGCTCGCCTTTTGTACCCATTATTCGATGCCCTTTATCGATAAAACCGGTTTTTAAGTACACATGTTGTGCGTGGTTGTTGTTATAATTAACCCCTAAAATGATTTCTTTTTTATCCGGAAAATGTGCCTTCACAAAATCCGGCAGCAGCATGAGCGAGGCCTTCGCAATGCCTTTGCCCTGGTAAGCAGGATTAATGGAATAAGCTCTTAATAAAATCGCATCTTTATTATCGCTATACAGTTTTACCCCTTCCCAGCCATGAAGGACGAAGAATCCTGCCGGTCTATTCTGATATAGAATGACGACTGGGTGCCGGTCCTTCTCCATCTCACACTTTTCAAGAGCTTCTAAGGGCAAGCCCGTATAATTGGCTTGGTCTGCCGGCAAATCGTATGCTAAATCCGGTTTAAATTCTTCTTGATAAAAGGCTAATTTTACGGCATTTTTTTCGATTGTCATAATCAATCCCTACCTATTACAGTCATGAATTAAATCCTCTTAACCGAGGCGATAGGCTTTCTTTTTTCTTGCAGTAAAAACTTGTATTTCTTCATAGCCCACCGAGCGAGCAAGCTTCAATGATTGCTCATACGCATAGCCAATATGCTTCGGAGCATGGGCATCGGAGCATAATACAATTCCAACTCCGGCATCATAGCATTTTTTTAACAGTATGGGATCCGGATAAATCTCTCCTACGGGCTTTCGGAGACCAGCTGTGCTTATTTCTATACAAGTGCCTGACGCTGCAAGTGCCTTTACTGCCCGGTCGTATTGCTTTTCAATAAAGGCTTGGTCACTTGGTTTATATTTAAAGATTTTAATTAAATCAATATGTCCGACAAAGCTAAAGAGCTGCGATTCCGCTAACGTTACGATCTGATCAAAATACTGCTCATATGCTTCAAAAATGTCCCGTTTATCATACTCACTGCGGTAAATCTCTAAATCAATCCCCCAGTCCCCAATCCAGTGAACCGAACCAATCACATAGTCAAATGGATACGAATTGATGAAGGTCCCCATCTCTTTTTCTTTGCCCGGGGTATAATCCATTTCAATCCCCATTTTTACCTGTAGACCCTGCTTTCTCGCTTCTTCAAAAAGCCGGAGATAATCTTTAAAATCAACGCCGCGCCGGTTGTCAATCCAAGGGTTGGAGAGAATATCTTTCGTCTCCCAGAAAAAATAGGCATGCTCCGATATGCCGAGCTCTTCAATCCCTTGTTCCTTCGCTTTTTCTATGTATTTTTTCAAATAATCCACTGAAAAATCTCCAGTTTCATGCATATGAACATGGTAATCCGTCAGCATTTCTCTCTCTCCCTTTTACGTGTTATTCCTTTACTTCATTATCGCACAACATTCTCTATTTTCAGCTATGAATATTTGGAATTTAGTGCATATTCTTGAGATTTTAGGGGGTAGGGGGTAGAAATTTGTTTTAGCTTGGGGCTAGGGATTTGAGTAAGAGCTACCCCTGAAAATTAATCCTCTTTTTTAGAAAATTGTTTTTAATGTCTACCATTTTCGTTACAATAACGGAATGAGAATCCACCAAATTTATTTAATGGATCCTCATTCCGCTATTTATTCAAAAATCTTTGTTTGGAGCATAGTTCCGGTTCCTGGTTCCGCTATTTGCCTTTTTTTCCGTCAAATATGGTTCATTTTGTACGAATAGCGGAATCAGGATCCGCTTCAGCCCCTAAAGTGCAGGTTTTCGTTGTAATAACGGAATGAGGATCCACCAAATTTATTTAATGGATCCTCATTCCGCTATTTATTCAAAAATCTTTGTTTCGAGCATAGTTCCGGTTCCTGGTTCCGCTATTTGCCTTTTTTTCCGTCAAATATGGTTCATTTTGTACGAATAGCGGAATCAGGATCCGCTTCAGCCCCTAAAGTGCAGGTTTTCGTTGAAATAACGGAATGAGGATCCGCCAAACTTATTTAGTGGATCGTCATTCCGCTATTTATTTAAATATCTTTGTTTGGAGCATGGTTCCGGTTCCTGGTTCCGCTATTTGCCTTTTTTTCCGTCAAATATGGTTGATTTTGTACGAATAGCGGAATCAGGATCCGCTTCAGCCCCTAAAGTGCAGGTTTTCGTTGAAATAACGGAATGAGGATCCGCCAAACTTATTTAATGGATCCTCATTCCGCTATTTATTCAAAAATCTTTGTTTCGAGCATGGTTCCAGTTCCTAGTTCCGCTATTTGCCTTTTTTTCCGTCAAATATGGTTGATTTTGTACGAATAGGCAGATTCAGGATCCGCTTCATCCTCTAAAGTGCAAGTTTTCGTTGAAATAACGGAATGAGGATCCGCCAAACTTATTTAATGGATCCTCATTCCGCTGCGGCTACTTTTTGGAATTCAGGCGCAGTTTTTCGAGACCCGGTTTGCATTTTTCGGAACTTATAACCGCTTTTTTCAATTAATTGTTTTTATTCAATACTATTGACCCATTTTTTGTCAACTCAGTTTCCTTTTAACGAACTCAGCTCGCTTTAACCGAACTTAGCAATACATTAAGCGAACTCAGCTGCTCTTTTAACGAAATCACAACCTTTTTTCCGAACTCAGCCTCCCCATTAACGAACTCGCATCCTTTTTTCCGAACTCAGCCTCCCCATTAACGAACTTACAACCTTTTTACCGAACTCAGCCTCCCCATTAACGAACTCGCATCCTTTTTTCCGAACTCAGCCGCCTAAAAAACCAACTCAAACACCCTATCTCTACAAGCCAACCCAAAACCAAAAAAGCCACCCCCTCACTACCAATGTAAGGGAACTGGCTTTATCAAAAATCATTATCTGCGATCTTCTCTTAATTGAACTTCGATATAATATCGAGGCAAGGCTTTAATTAAGAACTTATGAAGAGCCGCTTCTTCTTTTCTTCGTTCCTCTTCTGACATGATGCCCTGATGATAGGCTGTCACCCACATATCCTGACCATTGATGGTGATTGGGCCGGGTTCATAATCTGTTTCCCTTTCAATCACACCTCTTGCCTGATCAACGTCATTATCTAAGGTTGGCATATCATCACTAAGATCGATGTAAGAAGTCGGGCTTTGGTTTGTGTTGGTTCGATCGTCTCTTAGGTCGCGTCCATTTAGGTCATCGGGGCGCTCGGTGCTGAGGCGTGTTCCAAACGTGTCGGCTTGTTCATAAATGGAGTCCTTGGGACCGCCTGCCCCGCATCCGCCGAGGATGGAGAGACAAAACAGAGTCGATAGACATCCTTTCAATACTTTCATTATTCTTCTACCTCCCCTAGGATTATCATCTCCTTTAAGGGAAGAAATTATCGTATCCTAAAAAAGGAAAAACCCCTTATGAAAAGGGGAAATTAAAGTTTTACTTCTTTATTCAGATGGGGCATTAAATTTGTTGGCTTTCCCGGCACTTCATGGTGATGGCGGCATCTTGGTTCATAACTTTCTGAAGCACCGACTTTGATAACAGGATCATTGTATAAAGCGGGTTCGCCGTTGATGAGGCGTTGTGTTCGGCTTGCTGGTGAGCCACATACTGAACAGACCGCATGAAGCTTCGTGACTAACTCAGCAATCGCCATTACTTGCGGCATTGGTCCAAATGGCTCGCCGCGAAAATCCTGGTCCAGACCTGCTAACACCACGCGATGTCCCCGGTCCGCTAAAGTTTGGACAACCTCTGTCAGGTCAGCATCTAAAAATTGAGCTTCATCGATTGCTACTAGGTCCACATCAGCTGTTACAGACTCCAGAATTTCACGTGAGGTTGTAATGGAAGTCGCCTGTACTTGGCTTCCATTATGAGATACAACCGCTACTTCACTATATCTGTTATCAATTACTGGTTTAAAAACGGCAACGGTTTCTTTTGCAAATTGTGCCTTGCGTACCCTTTTAATTAATTCTTCGGATTTACCTGAAAACATACTTCCACAAATAACCTCAATCCAGCCAGATTGTTTGACTACAAACATAATCCATTGCCGCTCCTTCCAAACCCGTTCGTATTTTCTACATAATATGAACCATTATTTGTTTCGTATTATACACTTTGAATTCTGCAAACTATACTATGTATAAAGAGAAAAAACAGGCAAGTAAATTGCGCTTGCCTGTTTTGAATGTTTTACTTAAGGCCGTATTTTTTATTGAATCGATCAACACGTCCATCTGCAGATGCAAATTTTTGACGGCCAGTATAGAATGGATGGCATTCAGAGCAAACCTCTACGCGAATTTCATCCTTCACTGAACCAGTTTCAAATTCGTTACCGCATGCGCATTTAACTAGCGCTTTTTTATATTCTGGATGGATTCCTTGTTTCATTCTTTCCACTCCTTCTTGAGCCCTGAATCATTTCGAAACAGAGTTTATATAACCATACAGACTAAAGGTCAGTCTGCAAATCTTTGAAACAAACTGTTACCATTATAACAAGCGGGCGGTAAGTTTGCAACCCTAGTAAAAGGATAATCCTTCATTAGAAAAACTCATATTTTCTCTTAGAATCCGCTTATTTTTCAAGCGAAACTAAAGAACCTATTTTATAAAAGGGATTTTTTATTTCCCTGCTTCATTTCTTCTGCCAACTGGGCAAAAAATTCTTCGTTGGACTTGGTTTGACGAAGGCGTCTTAGTATTTTTTCTGCGATGTCAGGAGAATCAGACAATGTTTTACGGATGGCCCATAGTTTATCAAGCTGATCCTTTTCGATTAGCAGTTCTTCTTTACGAGTACCGGAGCGGCGAATATCAATCGCAGGGAAGATCCGTCTTTCTGCCAAATGACGGTCTAAGTGAAGCTCCATGTTTCCAGTTCCTTTAAACTCCTCGTAAATCACGTCATCCATCCGGGACCCTGTATCAACAAGAGCAGTAGCCAAAATCGTTAAACTTCCGCCCTCTTCAATATTACGTGCTGCCCCAAAGAAGCGTTTTGGACGGTGGAAAGCAGCTGGGTCAATCCCTCCAGATAAAGTACGTCCGCTTGGCGGGATTACCAGGTTGTAGGCACGGGCCAGACGAGTAATACTGTCCATTAAAATAATAACATCACGTTTGTGCTCAACTAGGCGCATTGCTCTTTCTAATACGAGTTCGGCCACTTTAATATGGTTTTCCGGCACCTCGTCAAACGTGGAACTTACAACATCCCCTGCTACGGACCGTTCAATATCAGTTACTTCCTCAGGACGTTCATCAATAAGCAAGACAATTAATTCTGCTTCTGGATGATTCGTTGTGATTGCGTTAGCAATTTCCTTAAGCAGCATTGTTTTCCCCGCTTTTGGAGGGGCTACGATTAATCCGCGCTGACCAAACCCAACTGGGGCAATTAAATCCATAATTCGTGTCGAAAGGTTACGAGGTGTTGTTTCTAATTTAATTTGACGGTCAGGATATAACGGAGTCAAGGCTGGAAAGTGGACTCTCTCTTTCGCTGTTTCAGGGTCATCCCCATTGACCATTTCCACATGCAAAAGACCAAAGTATCGTTCATTTTCTTTTGGAGGTCTAACTTTACCTGAAACCTTGTCACCGTTTCGCAAATCGAAGCGGCGAATTTGCGAAGCTGAGATGTAAATATCCTCAGAGCTTGGTGAATAATTAATCGGTCTTAGGAAACCAAAGCCTTCTGACTGAATGATTTCCAAGACACCTTCCATGAAGAAGTATCCTTCTTGCTCTGCTTGTGCTTTTAAAATAGCAAAAATTAATTCTTTTTTCGTAAGCTTGCTATAATATGAAATTTTATATTTTTTCGCTAATTCATACAGATCTTTTAACTTCATCGTCTCAAGAGCTGCAATTGTTAATTCTTCCATTACATGCACCACACTTTTTTTATTAAGTTGTATAATGTAAAAATGTACTCCCTCTCCAAAAAGTACGACTTCGCATTGAAGACCATTCAGTTTTCTGATCATTGGACCTGAAAAAAACGGATGGGCGGAAAGGATGGCTAATAATTTGGAGATTCAATTTCGAAGTATTTAAGTAGAAACCTTATCTATCGTAGAACGATTCCTTGTTTTTGTCAAAGGAAAAAATAAGTTGAAAATCGAACCCGGACTTATAAGCCCGAGTTCAATGTATTAGGAAGGTTTAATGACAAGGTTTGGTTTTTTCTTCAAACTGTGTCTTCCTTCGATAAATCGAACCGTTCCTGATTTGGCACGCATAACGACTGAGTGGGTTAAACCATAGGAGCCTTTAAACTGAACGCCTCTTAACAATTCTCCGTCTGTTACACCAGTTGCTGCAAAAATGGCGTCGTCTCCTTTAACCAAGTCATCCATTAAAAGGACTTTGTTAACATCGAGCCCCATCTTTTGGCAGCGGGCCAGTTCCTGATCATTTTGCGGCAGCAATTTCCCTTGAAGCTCCCCGCCTAAACATTTCAGTGCAACAGCTGCTAATACGCCTTCTGGAGCTCCTCCGGAACCGAATAAAATATCTACACCCGTATGATCAAACGCCGTATTAATCGCGCCTGCTACATCTCCATCATTTATCAGTTTAATTCTCGCTCCGGCTTCACGAAGCTCTTTAATAATTTTTTCGTGGCGCGGGCGGTTTAAAACGGTTGCAACTACATCCTCGATGTCTTTGTTTTTCGCTCTCGCCACCGCTTTTAAATTGTCTAAAACAGAGGCATTAATATCAATTTGCCCAACTGCTTCTGGACCCACCGCAATTTTTTCCATATACATATCTGGGGCGTGGAGCAAGCAGCCATTATCCGCAACGGCCAATACCGCTAAGGCATTCCAACCGCCAGACGCAACAATATTCGTTCCTTCTAAAGGATCAACCGCTACATCAACACGAGGACCGTAACCTGTTCCAAGTTTTTCCCCAATATATAACATAGGAGCCTCGTCCATTTCTCCTTCTCCAATTACGACGGTTCCCTTCATTGGGACTGTATCAAAAACGTCACGCATTGCACTGGTAGCTGCATCATCCGCTTCGTCTTTTAGGCCCCGTCCCATCCAACGGGCAGAAGCTAAAGCGGCACCTTCTGTAACGCGCACTAATTCCATTGATAAACTACGTTCCATTTATCTTTATGCCCTCCTTCATGGTCGCCTTTACTCATATGCTATTGTATCAGAATTATGGATGGTTCGGACGATTAGGTTCACTTTAATTTTAAAAACACACCATTTTTCTAGGATTTTTTCATAAGTCGGGGGCTTTCTTCACTTCTTTTTCTCTGCAAGGGAGTTTATACGATGGAGTAATAAATGGTCATGGAGTGAGAAGTGGAACCAGAGAATAGTGCAGACGTTCTGACCATTCTCTGGGTGCTTTTCTTCTATCGTTAAAGGAAATGGCTCTATTTGTCCTGCATTACTGACTTTTAAGCTGTTCAATTTCCTCTTGCGTCATTTTCTCGCGCCAAATCGTGGCTCCCAGGCCATTTAGTTTCTCTACTAAATGACTATATCCACGATCGATATGCTCTAAACCTGTTATTTCTGTAATTCCTTCAGCCATCAGTCCTGCAATCACGAGAGAAGCTCCGGCTCTTAATTCGCTTGCTTTTACTTTTGCTCCTTGAAGCTGGACAGGTCCGGTAATAATCGCTGAACGGCCTTCTACCTTTACATTAGCATTCATTCGCCGCAATTCATCGATGTGCTTAAAACGCGCCGAGTAAATGGTGTCCGTCACGACACTCGTTCCTTCAGCTAACGTTAACAGACTTGTAAATGGCTGCTGAAGGTCGGTTGGAAACCCTGGATAAACTAATGTTTTCACATCGACGGCTTTCATCTTTTCTGCCCGTCTGACAAAAATTTGGTCATCACTCGTTTCAACAGTGACACCCATTTCTCTTAGCTTCGCAATAACAGACTCCAGATGAAGCGGAATCACATTATCGATGATCACGCCTTCTCCCATCGCAGCGGCTAATATAAGATATGTCCCGGCCTCAATTCGATCAGGAATGATCGTATGGCGGCAGCCTTTGAGCTGGTCTACTCCCTCAATTCTAATGACATCTGTACCTGCACCTTTAATTTTAGCTCCCATATTGGTTAAAAGGGTTGCTACATCAATAATTTCAGGTTCTTTTGCTGCATTCTCGATGATGGTTCTCCCTTTGGCGCGTACCGCTGCGAGCATGATATTAATAGTTGCTCCTACACTTACGACGTCCAGATAAATTCTTGCGCCACGGAGCTCATCGGCTCTCAGGTAAATCGCTCCCTGTTCATTCGTCACCTTTGCACCTAATGCCTCAAAGCCTTTAATATGCTGGTCAATTGGTCTTGGCCCTAGATGACAGCCTCCTGGCAGACCGATTACTGCTTTTTTAAATCTTCCAAGCATGGCACCCATTAAATAGTAGGATGCCCGAAGCTTCTTCACCTTGCCATTTGGCAATGGCATGGACACCATATTGGCTGGGTCCACTGTCATTTCCTGATCTTTTAATTCAATTTTTCCGCCAATTTCCTCAAGCAAATCTTTTAAGTTACCTACATCTGAAATCTCAGGCAGCCCTTCGATTGTAACAGGTGATTCCGCTAAAATGGTTGCGGGGATTAAAGCAACAGCACTATTTTTTGCTCCACTTATTCTTACTTGCCCTTTTAACGGATAGGCTCCTGCAATTTTTAATTTTTCCATGATTGACTCCCTTCCCATTATAGCTTCACTCACAGTTGATTCGTAAAATGAATCGAGATCACCTGGCAATCCCCCTGTTACCAATCAGGATTCACCCAGTTCTCATGAATAGATCGCAACAAAATTCCGAACAGTCACTCGCCTTTAGTTTACACAAAATCGATACTTAGATGTAGTAGGTTTATTTAAAAATTCAAATTTGTTACTTTAGTCAGGTATTATTGTTTGCTTCCGAATGTATCATTCCAGTCTTTTAAAAATGCTTCAATACCTTTATCTGTAAGAGGATGTTTCATTAGCTGCATGATTACCTTATAAGGAATTGTAGCAATATCGGCACCTCTTAGTGCCGCTTCAGTAACGTGCTGCGGGTGTCTGATTGAAGCTGCAATGATTTTCGTTTCAATATCATGAGTCCAGAAGATATCATGAATGTCAGAAATTAAGTCCAGTCCATTGAAGCCAATATCGTCTAGTCTGCCAATGAATGGAGACACATAGGTAGCCCCGGCTCTTGCTGCTAACAATGCCTGATTGGCACTGAAGATAAGAGTGACATTTGTTTTTATGCCTTCTTTAGAGAACGCATTAACCGCTTTTAACCCTTCAGCAGTCATTGGAACCTTAATGGTGATATTGTTTGCAATGGCAGCGAGTTCTTTCCCTTCTCTAATCATTCCTTCAGCATCTGTTGCAATAACCTCCGCACTGACTGAACCGCTCACTACCTGCGTTATCTCTTTTAAACGTTCATGAAACGATACGCCTTCCTTTGCTACAAGCGTTGGATTGGTCGTAACCCCGGCAACAATTCCAAGGTCATTCGCTTCTTTAATTTCCTTAATATTGGCTGAATCAATAAAAAATTTCACTGCTTTCATCCCCTTCCTTCATTTTTCCATGTAACGAAACCGCCTTTTTTAGAGGCGGCTTCCTGTATGTTTATTAAGCTTTATTGGATGAACCAAACTCACGCATTTTTCCTTTGACCGTTTCTTTAATCGCGTCACGGGCAGGTCCTAAATATTTGCGAGGATCGTAAAGTTCAGGTTTTTCCTCTAAAACTTTACGAACTACTTTTGCAGATGCAATTTGGTTCTCTGTATTGACATTGATTTTAGCAGTTCCAAGTGAAATCGCTTTTTGAATATCCTTAGTCGGAATTCCTGTCCCGCCATGAAGCACTAGAGGTAATCCAGTTGTATTCCCGATTTCCTCCATTTCTTTAAAGCCAAGATTTGGTTCGCCTTTATATGGACCGTGTACAGAACCTAATGCAGGTGCCAGGCAATCAATGCCAGTACGTTTTACTAGCTCTCTGCATTCGTTGGGATCTGCATAAATGACGCCGTCAGCAACAACATCATCTTCTTGTCCGCCAACTGTACCAAGCTCTGCTTCAACAGAAACGCCGTGTATATGCGCTAATTCCACAACCTTAGAGGTAATCGCGACGTTCTCTTCAAAGGGATGATGAGAAGCATCAATCATAACTGATGTAAAACCAGCGTGAATCGCTTTAGCACACATTTCAAAACTTGATCCATGATCAAGGTGAATCGCAACCGGAACAGTTATTTTATATTCTTCCATTAAATTTGTAATCATGCCGACTACTGTTTTAAAACCACCCATGTAACGGGCAGCTCCTTCAGAGACACCACAAATAACAGGTGAATTTTCCTCTTGGGCAGCCTGAAGAATCGCTTGTGTAAATTCAAGGTTGTTCACATTGAATTGTCCTACTGCATATCCTTCATTTTTTGCTTTAATGAGCATTTCTTTCATAGAAACTAAGGGCATAAATATCCTCCTTCATATGTACGGATTTCGATTTCAACTATCTTACACCCATCGATGTATACGGAAATTTTACTTGAATTAGTATTTCCTATTTCTATCAGAAATCATCATTTATTATCATAACAAAAAGGAGGAGCTTTGACTATTTTACTGACCCCCTTCGGAGGGGAAAAATAGTTCAGCTCCTTTAAAATATGTACTTACTTATCGATGTATATGAATAAAAAGCTATTTATTTGTACTTATTAACTAGATTTTAAAGGGAGATATTTTTTAACAGCAGAACGGATATCATCAATATCGAATGGCTTCGCAAAGTGAGTAAGAGCTCCGAGGTCCTTTGCCTGCTGAATCAGGTCTAGCTCTCCATACGCAGTCATGATGATAACCCGTATATCCTGATCGATTACTTTCATTCTTTTTAAGATTTCGATTCCATCCATGCCCGGTATTTTCATATCAAGCAGTACTAAATCGGGAGAATGTTTTTTTACGATATCCAATGCCTGAACCCCATTTGCTGCCTGAAATGTTTGATATCCTTCCTTATTGAAGACTTCGTTAAGAAGAATTCGAATTCCAAATTGATCATCTACAATTAAAATTTTCTCTTTCATTCTTCTCTTTCTCCTCCCTTATCGTAACTACATGTCTTTATACTGAGCCACTTACACTAAGCAAAAACTAGGGTAATCGATCATTCTTAATTACTGCTGTTTTTTATTTTGTGTAATCCCTCTAATCTCCATAGCTTTACTTCTCCTTTTAATCTGCTAATTCCTTCTTTTTTTTCCACAATTTTATTGCGTTTCCTATTAAATTTGGGTTTGCACACTCAGGGCGTACCAGGCATGACTCGAGATTTGTCGAAAATACTTCTGTCGGTCCGGGCATTCCCGAATTGTGTCGAATGTTTTACATGGGTATTGGTTTCCCTTAAGATAGGAGGAAAGGATAATAGGTATTGTGAGGGATTTTGCTATGAATAAGATGTTTACAACTCAGCTGACTGGATTGTTTCAGCGATTATCGACTGAGGAAAATGCGTTTTTAATGGAGGATGCAGCCCGGCTTTTAGCTCAAGCTCCAGTTGGGCAAGGTTCGATTTATATATACGGAGAACAAGAGCTGAAAGCAGTAACGGCAGAGGCCTTATACGGGGTAGAACCATTGCAAACAGCTAAGGAATTAAGTGAAGACAAATTGGAAGAGATTACACACGCCGACCGGGTGTGGCTTTTCTCACGATCATCTCAAGATCCTGCTGTCCAAAGGTTCATCTCAGCATTTACTGAAGCAGATATTCCGTTTGTATTGGTAGCCAATAAAGACACGAATGAAGAAGCGGTACCGATTGGCAATGTATTTATCGATTTAAAAGCAGCAAAAGGCTTACTGCCCGACGAATTCGGGAACCGTTTCGGATTTCCAACAGGGATTGCATCCCTCTTTATTTACCACCATATTCACTTTTTGATAAGAGAATTTCTAGAAGAGGAATTGTAAAATAAAGGGTCCGCCCCATGGCAGACCCTTTTTTCATTATAATGTGGCTTTCACCGATGCTTCAATAAAGTTTCTAAACAGTGGCTGTGGCCGGGTTGGTCTGGATGTGAATTCTGGATGGAATTGGGATGCCACAAACCATGGGTGATCCTTCAATTCAATAATTTCAACCAGTCTTCCATCTGGACTCGTACCGGAAAAGACAAAACCTTTTTCTTCTAAAGCCTGGCGGAATTCATTATTAAATTCGTAACGATGACGATGTCTTTCATAAATGACTTCATCGTTATAGGCCTTCATTGCTTGCGTTCCTTCGCTGATTTTGCAAGGGTATAAACCAAGGCGCAAGGTGCCGCCCAAGTCTTCAATGTCTTTTTGTTCAGGAAGCAAATCAATGACCGGATACGGTGTATCAGGCTGGATTTCGGAGGAATGAGCTCCTTTAAGCCCCACTACATTGCGGGCGAATTCGATGCATGCCAATTGCATGCCAAGGCAAATTCCAAGGAACGGAACTTGGTTTTCGCGCGCATATCGAATCGCTTCAATCTTCCCGTCAATTCCGCGGTCGCCAAAGCCGCCAGGAACCAGGATCCCATCCACATCTTTTAATAATGCCTCCACATTTGTCTCATCTACATGTTCAGAATTGATCCATTTAATATCTATATCTGCATCAAACACATAGCCTGCATGCTTTAGAGATTCTACAACAGAAATATACGCATCCTGCAGTTCTACATATTTTCCGACTAAACCAATTCTTACTTGCTTTGAGAGATTACGAACTTTTTCAACAAGACCGCGCCATTCAGTCATATCGGCTTCCTGGCAGGTCAATTTCAAATGCTCACAAACAATCGTATCTAAATTTTGTTTTTGAAGCTCAAGCGGAACCTCATACAGAATATCGGCATCTCCCGCTTCAATCACGGCCTTTGGATCAATGTCACAGAACAAGGCTATTTTATCCTTCATATCTTGTGAAATTGGCATTTCCGTACGAACGACAATCACATTTGGCTGAATGCCGAGGCTTCTTAGCTCTTTTACGCTATGTTGCGTTGGCTTCGTTTTCATTTCACCTGCCGCTTTTAAGTAAGGAACTAAAGTACAGTGGATGTACATCACATTATCGCGGCCAACATCACTTTTAATTTGGCGAATCGCTTCCAGGAAAGGAAGTGATTCAATATCCCCGACGGTGCCTCCGATTTCAGTAATAACCACATCGGCATTGGTTTCTTTTCCGGCACGGAACACACGGTCTTTGATTTCATTAGTGATGTGGGGAATTACTTGAACGGTTCCGCCCAGATAGTCCCCTCTTCTTTCTTTTTTAATAACAGAGGAATAAATTTTCCCTGTTGTGACGTTACTAAATTTGTTTAAGTTGATATCAATAAATCGTTCATAGTGCCCTAAATCCAGGTCTGTTTCAGCTCCATCTTCGGTTACAAAAACCTCACCGTGCTGATAAGGACTCATGGTTCCTGGGTCAACGTTAATATATGGGTCAAATTTTTGAATGGTCACTTGCAGTCCCCGATTTTTTAATAGTCTCCCTAAAGATGCTGCAGTGATCCCTTTTCCTAGAGAAGAAACCACTCCTCCAGTTACGAAAATATACTTCGTCACGAAAAATCCCCTTCCTTCCTGAATTCTATTTATTTATAGTTTTTGCGCTTATCGCAGGGGAAAGGACGGCACACTCCTGTTCGAAGAGGGCAATACTTTATAGCTTTGCGTAAGTCTTTTTTGCCTATAACTTGAGTTTGTCCACAACAAGTATAATCAACTCTTCTCTACTCTTTAGAAATTTCATGAGTAGCCTGATGAGTGCCCATACATAAAATGGCGGTACAGCTTTTATTTTGATTCAATGCTCACCATTTACTCCTTATCTCTTTAAAAATAAAAAAACTCCACTTACAAAATGTAAGGGAGCTAAAACATCAATTTTAGAACGTCCTTTTTTAAGGAGCCCAAAAAGAATTCTACAAGTAGTCTTACCGAATGTCAAGATTATAAATCATCATCATCTTCCGGCTCAATGTCATCATCGATGATATCATCGCCATCAAGATCATAATCATCATCTTCAATGATATCTTCATCGTCAAAGTCCTCTTCATCATCGCCTAAATCGTCAAAATCGTCATCGTCTTCATCTTCGTCTTCATCTTCATCCAGGATTTCGTCATCCTCGTATTCCTCATCGAGATCATCGAAATCAAGGTCTTCTTCATCAATATCGTCAAATTCATCGATATCCAAATCATCATCGTCCATAAGTTTCTTGCCTTTCTTCTTCTTAGGACGAATCGTTGGAACCGTTTCCTCCTCAATTTGATCAAGCGGATACCAAGTTCTGAGACCCCATTTATTTTCTCCAATACAAAGAAAACGGCCATCTATGTTCATATCTGTGTAGAATTGAGGCATTCTATCTTGGACTTGTTCTTCAGATAATTCAAGAATTGAAGCAATTTCAGATACCAAGTCATTAAATGGTAAAGGCTCTTTTTTATCAGCAAGTAATAAATAAGCCAATTCAATTAGAGACATTTCTTGGAGATCTTCTTTTGCGTATGTTTGCAATATACTCAAATGCTCGCACATCCTTTCCAAGATCGTTCAATAGCATTCACTATGTAGATAAAGGGGATTTGTCCCCCAAAATCCATATTTATCATTATAAACAAATTCTAAACCTTTATGCTAGCGCTATTTTGCCTTATTTATCATTTGAAATCAATTAAAAAGATTCTGTTTTACTTTCCAGTACTTCTTTTTGTTGAGGACAAGAGGTCGCTTTTCCTTTTTTAAATTCATTCCATGCGAGCCGAAAAAGATAAAAAGATAACAGCATACAAGGAATTGCACCTAGCTGCATTTGATATAGAGCGTGTGAGGCCACTAGAATAATTGCAATAAATACGGTCCGTTTTATCCACTTCCATATATTCAAGCAGCATTCACACTCCTTTTACACGAAGCTAATCAACTGGGGCAGCGCAGAAAAAAGAAAGCGTTCCCTTGGATATCGTATCTCTACTCTACTACAACTTTAGAACTAAAAAAACTGAAAATTACTCATTTTAATTTAAGATTTACAATCTCCATAAAATATATGAAAAAAGGGCAAACCCTTAGCGGTAAAACACTCGAGTTTGCCCTACCTTACACTACATATTCCGTCTGTATTGTCCTCCTACTTCATAAAGAGCCTTTGTAATTTGGCCAAGGCTTGCGACTTTCACTGTTTCCATTAATTCTTCGAAAATATTACCCCCGGATAAGGCAACTTGCTTTAATCGCTCAAGCGCTTTTTCTGCCACATCGGCATGCTTTTTCTGGAAAGCTTTTAAGTTTTCAATCTGCGTCAGCTTTTCTTCTCTTGTTGCCCGCGCAATTTCCATCGAATTTAGCTCTTCTTCAGATGGCGGATTTGGATTCAGGTACGTATTAACCCCGATAATTGGCAGCTCTCCAGAGTGTTTTTTCATTTCATAATACATAGATTCTTCCTGGATCTTGCCGCGCTGATATTGAGATTCCATCGCACCAAGCACACCTCCGCGGTCATTCAGACGTTCAAATTCTTTTAAAACCGCTTCTTCCACCAGATCAGTTAACTCTTCGATTATGAATGACCCTTGTAGCGGATTTTCATTTTTGGTTAAACCATGTTCTTTCGTAATAATCATTTGAATCGCCATTGCCCTGCGCACCGATTGCTCTGTCGGAGTTGTAATAGCTTCATCGTATGCATTGGTGTGAAGAGAGTTACAGTTGTCATGCAAGGCCATCAAGGCTTGAAGAGTCGTGCGGATGTCATTAAAATCAATCTCCTGAGCGTGTAAAGAGCGACCTGATGTTTGGATGTGATATTTCAATTTCTGACTGCGCTCATTTGCTCCGTATTTGTGTTTCATGACAATTGCCCAGATTCGTCGTGCTACGCGGCCAATTACACTATATTCCGGATCTAATCCATTCGAGAAAAAGAAGGATAGGTTTGGCGCAAAATCATCAATCTTCATGCCCCGGCTTAGGTAATATTCGACATAGGTAAATCCATTCGCAAGCGTGAAGGCAAGCTGGGAAATTGGGTTTGCTCCAGCTTCGGCAATATGATATCCCGAAATCGAAACGGAATAATAGTTACGAACTTTATGGTCGATAAAATAAGCTTGAATATCTCCCATCATCTTCAAAGCAAATTCAGTTGAGAAAATGCAGGTATTTTGGCCCTGGTCTTCTTTTAATATATCGGCCTGGACTGTACCTCTTACTGTCTGCAATGTTTCCGCTTTTACTTTAGTAAACTCTTCCACTGTTAAAGTTCTGCCTAGCTCCTCCTCTTTTGCACGCACCTTCTGATCAATCGCTGTATTAAGGAACATGGCTAAAATAATTGGAGCCGGACCATTGATTGTCATCGAAACAGATGTTTGCGGATGACATAAATCAAAACCATCATACAGTTTTTTCATATCTTCTAAACTGCAGACGCTTACACCGCTTTCTCCAACTTTTCCAAAAATGTCAGGACGAAAGTCAGGGTCTTCTCCGTATAACGTGACTGAATCGAAGGCTGTACTTAAGCGTTTGGCCGGATCATCTTTTGACAGATAATGGAATCGGCGATTAGTCCGTTCAGGTGTTCCTTCTCCGGCAAATTGCCGCTTTGGATCTTCCTCTTTCCGTTTAAATGGAAAGACTCCAGCCGTAAACGGA
Organism: Bacillus litorisediminis; assembly: GCF_022808645.1. Classification (GTDB taxonomy): domain Bacteria; phylum Bacillota; class Bacilli; order Bacillales; family JC228; genus Bacillus_BF; species Bacillus_BF litorisediminis. The sequence continues at coordinate 11,481 of NZ_JAKZKT010000010.1, read as the reverse complement.
AACATCCCCGGAACATTTTCTTTATATACCCACTTAAGAATTTCTCCGTAATCCTTATATTTAGGCAGTGCCACCTTCGGAATGTCTAAACCAGATAAACTCTTCGTCTTGAGCTCCGTTACAATTTCTTTATCTCTTATTTTTGTAACCAACTGGTCAGCACTGTATTTTTGTTGTAACTCCTGCCAGCCTGAAAGAATTCGCTTTGACTCAGGCGTAAGCTTTTCCTCCACCTGTTCCTTCATTGCCTCTAAAGAAAGGATCACTTCTTCATTTCCTTCTGTTTCTTTAGCGGCCTGCAAAGCACCTTCAATTTGGAAGAGTCTGCGGGCTATTTCTACCTGCTCTTCTGCCATTTGATGGTATCGTCTCACTGTATCCACAATTTCTCTTAAATAATAGCGGCGGTCATTCGGTATTATGATATTTTGCTTCTCCACTGTTTCATGTTTAGACAAAGAAGTGTGCCAGTCTTTCCCGCATTTTTGGTTTACAACCTCAATAAGGGCTGCAAATAAAGCATTGGTGCCTGGGTCATTAAATTGGCTCGCAATCGTCCCGTATACAGGCATCTCATCTAGAGGCTTGTCAAACAGCATATGACTCCTTTGGTATTGCTTCTGCACTTGCCTTTTCGCATCCTCTGACCCTTTCCGTTCAAATTTATTAATGACAATCAGATCAGCGAAATCAATCATATCAATTTTCTCAAGCTGCGACGGTGCTCCGAATTCACTGGTCATCACATACATTGAAATATCAACGATTCCCGCGATTTCTGCATCACCCTGGCCAATTCCGCTCGTTTCCACAATAATTAGATCAAACCCTGCCGCTTTGACAACAGAGATTGCATCTTTAATCGCTAAGGAAAGCTCAGATCGGGAACCCCTAGTCGCTAAACTGCGCATATAGACGCGATCAGAAAAAATCGCATTCATGCGGATTCTGTCACCCAATAAAGCCCCGCCTGTCTTACGCTTTGTGGGGTCAACTGATAAAATCGCTACTTTTTTATCAGGAATTTCACGCAAGAAACGGCGAACTAACTCATCCGTTAAAGAACTTTTTCCCGCACCGCCTGTTCCTGTTATTCCTACAACTGGCACATTCTTAGACTGAGCTTTGACTTCATCCAAGATTTCCACGGCTGCAGAGACTTCCGCTTCCTCGACACCGTATTCAGCCAGCGTGATACAAGAGGCAACCGCAGCGGTTTCACCGTTTTTCACTCGTTCTAGAATCGATTTGTCAATTTGCCGAATCGTTGGAAAGTCACATTCTTCAAGCATCAGATTGATCATGCCTTGAAGTCCCAGCTGTCTTCCGTCTTCTGGAGAGAAAATCCGGGCAATTCCGTATTCATGGAGTTCTTTTATTTCGCGCGGAAGAATGACTCCCCCTCCTCCTCCAAAAATCCGAATATGACCAGCGCCCTTTTCTTGCAACAAATCATGCATATACTTAAAATACTCAACATGACCGCCCTGATAAGAAGACATTGCAATCCCTTGCACATCCTCCTGGATCGCAGCCCGAACCACCTCTTCAACCGACCTGTTATGACCGAGATGAATAACCTCGGCACCGCTTGCTTGCAAAATTCGCCTCATAATATTAATGGAAGCGTCATGACCGTCAAACAGACTGGATGCTGTAACGAATCGGATCGGATGCTTTGGTTTATAAACCGTTTGCATGGTCATTTTTCATCCTCCTTATTCTCCCGTTTTGTAAGACCCTCTAATATAAGACGTGTTTGCATTTCGATATATTCCTCGATTGAAAACATAGAATGAAGGGCCCACCTTCTAAATCCCCACATTTGCCCAAGAACAAAGATGTTATGTGCACATAACTGGATCTCTTTTTCAGGCATGATGATTTCCTTCTGCTTCGTCATGCGTTTTAATATGTCTTCAAACATCTGAACCATTTGTATTTCTTTATTTAACACATACGGAAGCGCATCCTTAGTGAGCGATTTCGCTTCCTGATACATGACAAGGACCTCTTCCTGCATCTCGTCCATTACACGAAAATAAGCGGCGATTGCTGATTTGAGGCCATCAATCGTGCCAAGAGCGGTATCAATCGAGTCGTTTAACCGATCCTTTACTTCATCATAAATCCGGTCCACTACGAGATATAAAACATCTTCCTTCTTTTCAATGTATTCATAAAGTGTACCGATGCTAAAGCCTGATGCCTTTGCAATTTCTCTGGTCGTGGTTCGATGAAACCCCTTCTCTTTAAAGAGCGAAACGGCCCCTTTAATCATCTGGTCACGGCGAACCTTGATCAGCCTTTCATCTTTAACAGAGGAATGTACCTCAACGTTTTTCATAACGCGCTAAAACACCCCCAGTTTCATTTATCAGGAAAGATTTATATTTGAAGAAATAATCTTAACAAGCAGTTAAAATACACTTTGCTTTCCGCTCCTAATTGAGAACAATCTATCGAAAATGCGTTCGAAATAAAATCTATTAATCTTTTGTCAACATGCGGGAAATAACGAGTCGCTGGATTTCTTGCGTACCCTCATAGATTTGCGTAATTTTCGCATCGCGCATAAATCTTTCAACTGGGTAATCTTTTGTGTACCCGTACCCGCCAAATACTTGAACTGCCTCTGTTGTTACCTTCATCGCGGTATCTCCGGCAAACAGCTTAGACATTGCCGACTCTTTCCCATATGGCAGACCGTTTGATTCAAGCCAGGCAGCCTGGTAGGTTAATAATCTGGCTGCTTCCACATTAGTAGCCATGTCGGCGAGCTTAAAGGAAATCCCTTGATTGGCTGCAATTGGTTTTCCAAATTGAATTCTTTGTTTCGCATAGCCCACGGCAGCGTCCAGGGCACCTTGAGCAATTCCAACAGCTTGAGCAGCTATCCCGTTCCTGCCTCCATCTAACGTCATCATCGCAATCTTAAAGCCTTCGCCTTCGCTGCCGAGGAGGTTTTCAGCAGGCACCCGGCAATCTTCAAAAATAATTTCGGTCGTAGGCGAAGAACGAATCCCCAGCTTTTTCTCCTTTTTGCCAACGCTAAAGCCAGGAAAGTCCTTTTCAATAATAAAAGCGCTTGTTCCCTTATGTTTACTGGATGGATCGGTTAAGGCAAACACCACATAAATATCGGCGACTCCGCCGTTTGTGATAAAAATCTTGGAACCATTTAAAATATAATGATCTCCGTCTTTTCTCGCAGTTGTCCGCATCCCGCCAGCATCTGAACCAGATCCAGGCTCGGTTAATCCATAAGCCCCTATGCTTGTTCCTTGGGCAAGCGGCTTTAAATACTTCTGTTTTTGTTCTTCTGTACCAAACTTATAAATTGGCCAGCTGGCAAGCGACGTATGGGCAGATAAAGTAACGCCTGTTGACGCACACACCCTTGAGAGCTCCTCCACCGCAATACAATAAGCTAAATAATCGCTGCCAATCCCGCCGTATTCCTCTGGCCATGGAATTCCAGTAAGCCCCAGTTCAGCCATCTTATCAAAGATCTCCCGGTCAAAACGCTCTTCTTCGTCTCTTTCTGCTGCGGTTGGTGCTACCTCGTTTTCAGCAAAGTCTCGCACCATTTTTCGTATCATTTCATGTTCTTCTGAAAGTTTAAAGTTCATGCCCTGTTCCCCCTAATCTTGTAAAAGCTGTTTGCTTATAACGATGCGTTGAATCTCCGATGTTCCCTCATAGATTTCTGTAATTTTGGCATCTCTAAAATAACGTTCTACATCATAGTCCTCTGTGTATCCATAGCCGCCGAACACTTGAATGGCCTCTGTTGTTACCTCCACCGCTGTTTTGGAGGCGAATAGCTTTGCCATAGAAGCCTCTTGTTTACACGGGATTCCATTGGCACGAAGATACGCAGCGCGATAGACAAGCAGTTTGGCAGATTCAATTGCTGTAGCCATGTCAGCGAGCTTAAAGCCAACCCCTTGATTCACTGCGATGGGTTTGCCAAATTGATGTCTGTCTTTTGAATAAGCAACCGCTTTTTCAAAGGCAGCTTCCGCAATCCCAAGCGCTTGGGCGGCAATGCCAATCCTGCCTGCTTCGAGATTGCTCATCGCGACCGTATAGCCTTCCCCCTCTGCCCCGAGGCGGTTTTCAACAGGGACTTTCATATCCTCGAAACTCAACTGAACCGTTTTGGAACCATGGAGTCCCATCTTTTTCTCGTCCTTGCCGATATGGAAGCCCGGTGTTCCCTTTTCCACAATAAATGCATTTATTCCCTTGCTTCCAAGTGACGGATTTGTTGAAGCAAACACGATGTAAATATCCGCTTCTCCACCATTCGTAATAAAAACTTTTGAACCATTTAAAACGTAGTGGTCTCCATTTAAAACTGCTTTCGTTTTGAGACTGGCTGCGTCAGAACCCGCACTTGGCTCCGTCAGGCAAAAGGCACCAAGGTATTCACCAGAAGCAAGCTTAGGCACATATTTTTGCTTTTGCTCTTCCGTACCAAAATACAAAATGGGATAGGTTGATACGGAAGTGTGTACGGACAAAATGACACCAACCGTAGCACTTACTTTTGAAAGCTCCTCTATAGCGAGAATATATGAGATAAAATCCATTTCGGCGCCGCCATACCTTTCGGGGACCGGGATCCCCATCAGTCCAAGCTCCCCCATCTTTTTAAGGATCGGCCGCGGAAACTCCCCCTTTTCCATTCGCTCCACGTATGGAGCAATTTCTGCTTCAGCAAATTCCCGCACCATTTTCCTCATCATCTGCTGTTCTTCAGTAAACTGAAGATTCATGCTGTTCACCTCGCGATTGAGTACACTTGCATTAGCTTTCATAGGTATAAAAACCTCTTCCTGTTTTCCTGCCCAGCCACCCGGCTTTTACATACTTTCTTAGGAGAGGACATGGGCGATATTTATCATCGCCAAACCCTTCATGAAGCGTCTCCATAATATAGAGGCAGGTATCTAAACCAATAAAATCAGCGAGTGTCAGAGGACCCATTGGATGATTCATCCCCAGCTTCATTACTTCGTCAATGGCCTCCTTGGTCGCAACCCCTTCATATAGCGTGTAAATGGCCTCGTTTATCATCGGCATTAGAACACGGTTTGAGACAAAGCCTGGAAAGTCATTGACTGATACTGGCACTTTTTGCAATTTCTTCGTAATGTCTTCAATCGTCTGGTAAACCTCGTCTGCGGTAGCCAGGCCGCGAATAATTTCAACAAGCTTCATTACAGGAACCGGATTCATGAAATGCATCCCGATCACTTGCTCTGGCCGATTCGTAGCCGCTGCAATCTCCGTAATCGGAAGAGAGGAAGTATTACTTGCAAGAATGGCATGCTTTGGTGCAAATTGATCTAGCTGGGCAAAAATCTTTGATTTTACCTCCATATTCTCTACCGCTGCTTCTACCACTAAATCTATGTCTTGTGCGTCTTCTAAGGATGTTGAAGTCTTAATTCTGTTTAGGATGTCTGCTTTCTCTGCCTCACTTATTCTGGCTTTTTCAACCTGGCGAGCCAGATTTTTAGTGATGACACCAAGTCCTCTTTCCACAAATTCTTGTTTGATATCGTTTAAAATCACTTGGAATCCTGACTGAGCAAAAACCTGGGCAATGCCAGAACCCATTTGTCCGGCACCGACAACCATTACCTTTTGAACTTTCATCAGACTCTCTCCTTTTCTATCAATCTATTATTTGGTTTTAGGAACTTCGATCATGACTGCATCTCCTTGACCGCCGCCAGAACAAATCGCTGCGATCCCGATTCCGCCGCCTCTTCTTTTTAGTTCATACGCAAGCGTTAAAATAATTCTTGCTCCGCTTGCTCCAATTGGATGGCCTAGCGCAACAGCCCCGCCATTGACATTAATCTTTTCTTCGTCTAAACCGGCAATTTGTTTGCTCGCTAAGGTAACAGCTGCAAAGGCCTCATTAATTTCAAATAAATCTATGTCATCCACACTTTTTCCCGTTTTTTCTAATAGCTGGTTGATGACAAGTCCAGGTGTTTTTGGAAAATCCTTTGCTTCAGTTGCAAGCGCCGTATGAGCGATGATGTAGGCAAGCGGTGTCCGTCCTTCCTGCTTTGCTTTTTCTTCACTCATCAGAACCATTGCACAAGCTCCGTCATTCACTCCAGGTGCATTTCCTGCGGTGATTGTTCCCGTATGATCAAAAACTGGATTTAATTTTGCCAGCCTTTCGTAGGATGTATCAGCCCGCGGTGATTCATCTTGAGTTACCTTTAAAACTTCCCCGCGCTTTTGCGGGATCTCAACCGACACAATTTCTTCTTGTAAAATTCCGTTCTTAGTCGCAGCTACGGCGCGCTGATGACTTCTTAATGCCCATGCATCCTGCTCTTCTCTTGTAATATTCAGCTCTTTTGCCGTGCTATTCCCGTACGTTCCCATATGGACGCCATTAAAGCTGCAAGTTAACCCATCATAAATCATTAAGTCTTTGACAGGCGCATCACCCATACGATAACCAAAGCGTGCTTTCGTTAATATATATGGAGCTTGACTCATTGATTCCATTCCGCCCGCAACAATAACTTCCTCTTCCCCCAGGCGAATTAGCTGATCTCCAAGCGTAACGCTCCTCATTCCAGAAGCACATACTTTGTTAATTGTTTCGGTTTTGACTTCCCATGGAAGACCTGCGTAGCGGGCTGCTTGCCGTGATGGCAATTGACCCTGTCCGCCTTGCAGCACAGACCCCATAATGACAGTCCCAACTTCTTTTGGACCGACCTGACTCCGATTAAGTGCTTCCTTAATCGCAATCCCCCCCAATTGAGAGGCTGTCAGTGAACTGATTACCCCTCCAAGCTTTCCAATGGGTGTTCTTGCACCATCCAAAATCACTGTTTTCATTTTTCTCCACTCCTTTATTTAGTTGGCTTTTTAAATTTTTATGGCCATCATGTGTTACACGGACTTTGGTTCCGTTATTCATCTGATAAGCAGGGTTTTTTTGAACTCAGCGGACACTGGTTCCGTTATTTGGTGTAAAAGAGGGTATTTTCCTATAAAAAAGCTTAAATAGCGGATCTCAAGTCCGCGAAACCCTCGGATCTCCTTGATTTTCATGAAATAACGGATCCTATGTCCGGTTCGAGTTACGATACATATAAACTTGCAGAAGAGAATGTAGCCATTCATTTAGATTTTGACTGAACGCTCGCTCAAGACTGGTCCAAAAGGAAGCGAGTACATCCAGCACTCACCGTGGAAACGCTTACTATATTTTATAAAGAGAAGGAGAAGAAATGCTTTTTCTCCCCTCCTATTTTCACTAAGAAACTAATTGGTTCGGTTCACCGCAGACGGCTCTTTCTAGAATTTCCGCTACGTCAAATGTTCCAATTGAATCTTCTACTTCTTTTGCCTTCGTTCCATCTGAAAGCATTGTCAGGCAGTACGGACATCCCGAACTGATGACAGAAGGCGATACCGCCAGAGCCTGTTCTGTCCGCGCTACATTAATGCGGTGACCGGTTTCTTCCTCCATCCACATCAGACCTCCGCCGGCTCCACAGCACATGCCCCGTTCACGATTTCGCTCCATCTCCACCAGCTTCACACCTGGAATGGACTTTAAGATCTCGCGAGGCGGATCATACACTTCGTTATAGCGCCCTAAATAGCAGGAGTCGTGGAAGGTGATGGTTTCCTGAACTTGATATTTAGGTGTTAGCCTTCCTTCTTTTACAAGCTTAGCGAGAACCTCTGTATGATGATACACTTCCGCTGTTAAACCAAAATCAGGATATTCATTTTTGAAAATGTTATAGGCATGCGGATCGATTGTAACGATCTTTTTGACCTCATTTTTCTCAAATTCTTCAATGTTACTGGCTGCCAGCTCTTGAAAGAGGAACTCATTACCGAGCCTGCGCGGTGTATCCCCAGAGTTCTTTTCCTTGTTTCCTAAAATCGCAAATTTAACACCCGCTTCATTTAAGAGCTTGGCGAACGCTAATGCGATTTTTTGGCTGCGATTATCGAAAGAACCCATTGAGCCAACCCAGAATAAATACTCGAACTCTTCTCCGGATTTTTTCATTTCCTTCACAGTTGGAATATGGACATCTTCCCGTGCTTCACGCCAGTTCTCCCTTTCTTTCCGATTTAAGCCCCATGGATTTCCTTGGCGCTCAATATTTTGCATCGCGCGCTGTGCATCCGGATTCATCCGCCCCTCTGTTAAAACGAGATAACGTCTTAAATCGATAATCTTATCGACGTGCTCATTCATAACTGGACATTGATCCTCGCAATTTCTGCAAGTCGTACAAGCCCAAATTTCTTCTTCAGTGATGACATCACCAATCAGACTAGGATTATATTCAAGCGCAACTGCTGACTCACTGGCTCCGGCTCCCGCAGATGCAACCGCTAGCTGATTTCCTAACGTATTTGAAAAGGCATAAGCCGGTACCCAAGGCTGTTTTGATGTAATCGCAGCTCCGGTATTGGTTAAATGATCACGAAGTTTTGTAATTAAATCCATTGGTGACAGCATTTTCCCTGTACCTGTTGCTGGACACATATTGGTACAGCGGCCACACTCAACACAAGCATAAAGGTCGACTAGCTGTTTTTGTGTAAAATCTTGAATTTTACCTACGCCAAACGTTTCCTGCGTTTCATCTTCAAAATTAATTTTGGCAAGTTTTCCAGGCGGTTCGAGGCGATTTAAAAAGACATTCGCAGGTCCTGCAATTAAATGCGCATGCTTGGATTGCGGAACGTAAACTAAAAAGGCCAGTAATAAAAGCAGGTGAATCCACCAGGAGATGTAAAATAATATGATGGCGGCAGTTTCCCCTAACCAAGCAAACGAAAGAGCGACTAATGATGCAACTGGCTCGGACCAAGTCGCTTCATGTCCGTGCCAAATCATGCCCATTCCATTTCCAAATAGAACGGATAGCATGAGTCCTCCGATAAAAATTAGGACAAGTCCAGATTTTAATCCTCTCTTTAACCGAACTAGCTTTTCAATATAGCGTCGGTAAAACGCCCAGCCCACCGCCACTAAAATCATCAATGTGACGAGTTCCTGAAAAAACGTAAAACCGGGATATAATGGGCCTAATGGAAGATGCGATCCTGGTGCAATCCCCTTCCAGATAAAATCAATCGCCCCAAATTGAACAAGGATGAACCCATAGAAAAACATGACGTGAATAATTCCGCTCTTCTTATCCTTTAATAGCTTTTTTTGTCCAAACACATTAACCCAGATTTTTTCGAATCTCTCTTTTAAACGCTGATCGAATTCCACCTTTTTCCCTAGCCGAATATAAGCAATTCGTGTTTTAACAACGTATACAAAGAGGCTTACTGCGTAAGCGGTTACAATTAAAAATGCAGCAAAGTTCACCCATAATAGTGGTGTCACGGTCCCCTCCCCTTTCTTCTCTTTGTATGAAAAACAATTAATTTTCTGAATCCTTATTACCATTATATTATGAATGAGCATTCAGTCAATACGTCCTTTTCGACTTTTAGCATTCTTTTATTTGATCTTTACCCTGTTAAAGGGTGTCTGCTAATCCGTTTTTCCATTCTCTTACTTCACTTATCTTCGTCTGTTTCGGGCATAATACGTACAGCACCAGTCCCGAAGAAGAGGAGCTTTCATACATGATCTTTTCTATCCTATTCATCATTGTGGCACTGATATGTCTATGGCTGTTTCTTGACTTTACATATGGACGAAAACGTCATGTTAAAAGGTATAAAAAAATAAATTTTCCTGAACGGAAAAGCGATATACGTATCTTTACAGATGGTCCCGATTTGTTTGAAGACTTTTTTAAGGAACTAGAGGCTGCATCCGACCACATTCATGTTTTATTTTATATCGTACAAAATGATGCCTTTAGTGATCGATTCCTGCAGATTTTAGAGGAAAAGGCGAGTTCCGGTGTAGAAGTTCGCCTTTTATTAGACTGGTTTGGAAGCTTCGGCTTTAAACGAAAATATAGGGAGCGGTTAAAAAGGAACCAAGTTCAGTTTGCCTATTGCCATGTACCCCGTTTTCCCTTTTTCTTTTATACACTTCAGGAAAGAAACCATCGGAAAATTACCGTTATTGATGGTAAAGTGGGGTACGTTGGAGGTTTTAACATTGGTAAAGAATACATTGGCGGCAACCCAAAGCTTTCTCCTTGGCGTGACTACCATTTGAAGCTTCAGGGAGAAGGCGTTTCCGATTTACAAAGGCAGTTTTTAGCGGATTGGAAACTAGCAACGAAGGAATGTCTTGAGAATGATTCACGTTATTTTCCCCCGCTCCCCAAAGGTTCTGCCCGTCATCATTTTTCTGCTACTGAAGGAGTCGAGCTTGAAAACATCTATATTCGTTTTATAAAGGAGGCCAAGAAATCCTTCTATATTGGTTCTCCCTATTTTGTCCCCAGTCCCTCTTTATTTCAAGCGCTTTTAGATGCGTTAAAAAGGGGAGTTGAGATATCGATTGTTGTTCCGAAATGCAGTGACCATGCCCTTGTTAAGGAAGCTGCATATCCTTATTTTCGAAAACTTTTAAAACATGGGGCACAAGTTTATCAATTTGAAACTGGTTTTTTCCATGCCAAAATTTTGATACGAGATGACTCTGTTTGCGATATCGGAACCGCCAATTTTGATATGAGAAGTCTTTTTTTAAATTATGAGATCAATTGCTATATCTACGAGCCAGCTGTCGTCGCCAAGGCTAAAAGCCTATTGCTGGAGGATATTACACAGTCTGCAAGGCTAACGCTGGAACAATTAAATCAGCCGAATTTTTTTCGTGCCTTTAAAGAACAAATTTCCCGCACCATCTCTTACTTTCTCTAAGGAGGGGCAAAGAGGGATGTCGATATTATGATGACGTAAAAGCAAAAGGGCTGGCCTTGAAAAAATACGAGGATTTGAGAAGGAACCGAGGGGTAACACGAATCCGCGGCGGTGGAGTGGAACTTAGAAACCCGCCCGCCCCTATTATTTAAACCAATTTAAAAAAATCGGACTGATCCAAGCAAACACCTTAAACCCCAGATAAATCCCAATAATTCCTGTCACTCCAGCAAAAGCTGGCGGCGCCGGTATTGGCAGGCGGAATGCAGCAAACAGGATCCCAGTAATAAGACCCGTCAACAGTGCTAAAATAACCTCTTTCATGGTGGAAACCTCCGTTTTGAATGACCCAAATGTTGTTGTTCATACGATAGGTTTCCTTTTTTGTGCAAGTTTTATGAGGATGGCGGGATTTGTGTACCGGGAGTGGGTCAATTGGTTGGCTTTTTAGCAATTCTTTTAATGACAGCACTGGTTTTTCGGAACTTGGCGGGCTTGTCAAGAAAAGTGTGTAAGTTATTCTAGATATTTCTTCACACGTTTCTTCAGGTGGTCGTGAACTAATAGTTGATTCATGATCATGGCCCATTGTTGGATGTGTCCACCTTCCCATTTCTT
>NZ_JAKZKT010000001.1 GCF_022808645.1 Bacillus litorisediminis | reverse complement strand
ATAAATGTCATTTTAATCAACACAACAGGATCAATACTCGGACGGCCAACCGTTGAATAGAGGTTTTCCACCAATGGATATATGAAGGAGAAATCAATAGCTGATTCAATTTTACGTACTAAATGATCTTGTGGTACTAGTTGGTCAATCGCGATCACTTCTAATTGGTCTCTTTCAATATTATTGTTTCTCGTCATCATAATCCATCACCTCTAGATATCTCATTATAAATATTGTAAATCAAAAAAGACTGTAGGCAAACTCGATATTATCGAGTTTGTCTACAGTCTGAAACTCCGCTTTTGCGGAGTTTTTACTCTCCAAAGCAAACACTTTCCCGATTCTCCCGGCATCCCTTACTCTTCCAACTAAAGCTTCGAATAAATATGGAGGCAGTGGTTAAAATCTAAAATGATCTACCACTTAGTAGAATCAACCTTGTGAGGTGATAATGGACATGGCAAATGTGAATTTAGCGATCATTTATTACAGCTCAACTGGAACAAATTATCAATTGGCACAGTGGGCAGAAATCGGCGGGAGAGAGGCGGGAGCCGAGGTTAAGGTATTAAAAGTTAAAGAACTGGCACCTGAAGCGGCGATTTCGTCGAACCCTGTTTGGAAACAACATTATGATGAGACCAAACATGTCCCAGAGGCAACTCCAGATGATCTAGAATGGGCAGACGCTATTATCTTCAGTTGCCCTACCCGTTTTGGCAATGTTCCATCGCAGATGAAACAATTTTTAGATATTACCGGCGGACTTTGGGCACAAGGTAAACTAGCGAATAAAGTTGTCAGTGCAATGAGCAGTGCTGGTAATTCTCACGGTGGTCAAGAGCAGACAATTACCGCTCTATATACAACGATGATGCACTGGGGTGCAATCATTGCTTCACCTGGTTATACAGATCCTGTTACCTTTACAGCAGGGGGAAATCCATATGGGACATCTGTAACAGTTAATCAGGAAGGAAAAATGATTGAGGACGTAGAAGGTGCTGTGAAACATCAGGCCAAACGAACTGTAGAAGTTGCAAAATGGGTGAAAAGCGGATTAAACAGCTAAAATGAAGTGTGTAAAAGGCTGTCCCGAAAAAATGGAAGGGACAGCCTTTTATGTTAACAGGTCCATCATTTTATCCAAGAATGGTGCTTTCATTGTAATGTTTTCTTCTAGCAAAGGATGGATAAAAGACAATTCTATCCCATGGAGGGCCGGGCGATAGAAGCTGGAAGAACCTCCATAAAGCTGATCCCCTACAAGCGGATGTCCAATGTAGCTTAGATGGACTCGAATTTGGTGGGTTCGGCCGGTTTCAAGTGTACAAAGTATCAAAGAACGGTTCATTTTTTTACTGGTCTCTAACACTTCATAATGTGTGACTGCCGATTGTCCGCCAGGTGAGACTCTTCTTCGGGTCGGATGGTGTCTGTCCCGACCAATAGGTCCATGAATCGTCCCTTTTTTCTGGCTCGGAACTCCCTCTACAATAGCCCAATAGGTTCGGTGTACTTTCTTCTTAGTTAATTGATTATCTAATAAAACACCAGCAAGCTCATGCTTTGAAAATAGAACGGCCCCCGTCGTATCTCGGTCTAACCGGTGAATCGGACGTACCTTTCTACTTTCTCCTGATGCCATAACGTGAAAACTTGCAGCATGAAGCAGCGTTAACTCGTTCTTTTCCTCAGTCGGATGAGTTTTCATATGAGGAGGCTTGTTGACCACCATACAATGGTCATCTTCAAACAGAATATGAATTTCTGCATACTGTGGCTCAACCAAAAAATCCTGTTCTTGTAACACTTTAATTTTCATTAAATCCCCTTTGTTACAAGGGAGATGCCAATGGTGATCGTCTCCATTTACTAAAACAGCGCGATTCATCCGCCAATCGTGAACTAATTTTTTTGGAAGGACCCATTTCTTTTTAAAAATATCCTGTAATGTAAGCCCTTCCCATTCTTCTTTTACAGGAAAAATGAGGTAAGGACCTTGCCGATTGACTTGCATGACCAGAACTCCTTATCAAATTACAAATTGGCATTATTATGCCTTAAATTACCACCGACGATAAACGCTGACCTATGTTATTCTAGATAATATATTACGAGTAGATTACAGAGTGATGACAAAAGGTGGGTCGGTGAGTGAAAGTAGTATACGCCTCGACAAAGGAACAAGAGGAAAAAATTAAAGAACTCGTTTCTTATATGTATTCAGACATTTTCCCACAATATTTTCTTGATGATGAGATTGAATCCTTTGAAGATATGGATGTCTTACATATGACTGAAAGGCACTATGAGTATGTTGGTACATTAAAAGAAGCCTTTCAGGTTATTTCAAGCTTACAAACTATTATAGCCATTTTAGAAGTGAAAAATCGAGAAAAGGTTGATGAGAAGTACAGGGAAATTTTCGATGAAAATGTCCGTATATTGCAGAATTTTGGACTAAGCTTCCCGTTCTCCTTTCGATGTTTTCAATCGGTGAAAGGCAGTGCGAATGGGTTTAGCTCCTATGTAAGACCAGCCAATCAATTTTTGATTTAATAATAAAGAAAGTGCTAACTTTTAAATCGTTAGCACTTATTTTGTATCCGGGTTATTTGGCGGCAACCGTTTCTGTGAAGAAATCTTTAAATACTTTTTCATCCTGAGCTCCTGTTATCCGTTTGTACTCTTCGCCATCTTTAAAATGAATAATAGTTGGAGTTGCTTCAATTGCGTAATCATCCCAGCCTTGTTCAAATTCTAAGATATTGTATTTGACAAGGTCAATTCCCATGTCTTCTGTCATCGGGTCAATAATAGGGGTAGTGGCCTGACAGTGAACACACTCAGGGCTAAAGAAATAAACGGTTACGTCCTCTTTATTAGCCAATTTTTCCTCTAAATCATCAGGAAGGATGATATTGTCATATAAGGGATCACCAATTAAATCAATGGTTGACTGTTTTAAATTATTGGTACCGTATGGATTGTCCTTTAATTTATCTGCATTTTGAGCATAATTTAAAAATGCCATTCCTCCGAATAAAACGACAATGATTGCTAAGAAAATAAGAACTTTTTTCATGATTTCACTCCTTTTTTCAGGGTTAATAAGCTGCAGATAATGATGATAATAAAGGCGATTAGCGCAAGGAAAGGAATCGTTACAAATCCAAACCAGTTAATATATTCGCCTGTACAAGAGACTCGTCCACACGAAATAGCATGGTCAGCCAGAAAACTCACTTTTTGAATAGAGTAGTGGTATAGAGATATGAAAGCACCAATGGATGATAGGATTAATGTATAAAAACTGATAGAAAAATCCTTTTTAACTACGGCGATTCCTAAAATAATCGCTTGCGGATACATCAAGATCCGTTGATACCAGCATAAGACACATGGCTCATACATCCGTATTTCAGAAAAATATAAGCTGCCGAACATCGCCACCACGGATGCAGCCCATGCTATAAATAAATACGTTTCTCTTTGATCTTTTTTCAAAGCAGAACCCCTCACCTTCTACTCTCAAATTATAGTATGCTTGGTTACTAAAAGTAAATTGAAATTGTTTGACAATATTATGTATATCCGAACAATAGACGAACCTTTAGAAAACAAGTAAGCTAGTGTAAGATAAACTAAATCGAAAGAGGGATAGACTATGCAAGCTCGTAAATGGTGGAAGGAAGCAGTCGTTTATCAAATATATCCGCGCAGCTTTTATGACTCCAATGGGGATGGAATCGGAGATATTCCTGGGATCATTCAAAAATTGGATTATTTAAAGGAACTGGGTATTGATGTGATCTGGCTTTCGCCTGTTTATGAATCGCCAAACGATGACAATGGATATGACATTAGTGATTATAGAAATATCATGGACGAATTCGGGACGATGCAGGATTGGGAACAGTTATTAGAGGAGATGCATAAACGGGGAATTAAGCTCGTAATGGATTTAGTAGTAAATCATACCTCAGATGAACATGCCTGGTTTGTTGAATCAAGAAAATCAAAGGATAACCCATATCGCGATTATTATATTTGGAGACCAGGAAAAGATGGAAAAGAACCGAACAATTGGGAGTCGGCGTTCAGCGGTTCCGCCTGGCAATATGATGAAACGACAGACGAATACTATTTACATATCTTTTCGAAGAAACAGCCTGATTTAAATTGGGAAAATCCAAAGGTACGAAAAGAAGTCTACGATATGATGAAGTTTTGGCTCGATAAAGGCGTAGACGGATTCCGGATGGACGTGATTAATTTTATTTCAAAGGTTGAAGACTTACCAGATGCAC
Source organism: Bacillus litorisediminis (assembly GCF_022808645.1). Lineage (GTDB taxonomy): Bacteria > Bacillota > Bacilli > Bacillales > JC228 > Bacillus_BF > Bacillus_BF litorisediminis. The sequence continues at coordinate 191,608 of NZ_JAKZKT010000001.1, read as the reverse complement.
CCAATCCCCATGGCGAGAATTATGTGTCGGGAAGCCGTTATTTTATGAACGGTCCGCGCATTCATGAATTTCTTCAGGAAATGAATCAAGAAGTGTTGTCAAAGTATGATATCCTGACAGTCGGAGAAATGCCTGGTGTGAGACCGCAGCATGCAATCGATTATACCGCTGAGGATCGTAAAGAACTCAATATGGTGTTTCAATTTGAGCATGTAGATATAGATTCAGGTCCAGAGGGCAAATGGGATCTGCGCCCATTTGATTTGGTGAGATTAAAAGAAATTCTCACTAAATGGCAGGTAGAGCTCTTTGAAAGAGGCTGGAACAGTTTATATTGGAATAATCATGATCAGCCAAGAATTGTCTCCCGTCTTGGTGATGATCAAATGTATAGGGTAAAGTCTGCAAAAATGCTAGGAACCCTATTGCATATGATGCAAGGGACGCCTTATATCTATCAGGGTGAGGAATTGGGCATGACTAACGTCCGGTTTGAATCACTTGATGATTATCGGGACATTGAAACACTTAATATGTACAAAGAAAAAATTGCAGCGGGAAAGAGTCATGAAGAAATCATGAAATCGATATATGTAAAAGGACGCGATAATTCCAGAACCCCCATGCAATGGAATGGAAGCGAGCATGCCGGCTTTACCACAGGTATCCCATGGATTAAAGTGAATCCTAATTATGTGGATATTAATGCTGAAAAAGCAGTAGGGGATCAGAATTCGGTCTTTCACTATTATAAAAAGCTGATTCAGCTAAGGAAACAGCATGAAATCATTGTTTACGGAAAGTATGAGCTTTTTTTGAAGGAACATCCTCATGTTTATGCTTATACTAGGACTTTAGAGGATCAGCAGCTGTTTATTTCGACCAATGTATCGGGTCATACACAAACATTACAAGTGCCGGAAGAGATCCAGCCAAAGTCTGAACCCAAAATCCTAATCAGCAATGATGAACACCAGCCATTTTCTAGAGAGATAACATTAAACCCATGGGAAGCAAGGGTATATCATTATAGCATTTAAAGATAGACAAGTAATTCGGTTATAAAAAATCGAATTACTTGTCTTATTTTTTTACTTTAGATACTACACTTAAAATAAAAGATCTTCTTTCATGCCAAAATAATGATAGCTTCAAATCTAAAGTACAAAATTGTGAGGGAAAATGATATATGACGAAGCTTGACCTGTCTAAATTTGAGAAAAAAGTGATTGTCCGAAACACGGAAAAGAAAGATATAGACGATATTATTAAACTGGAGAAAATCTGTTTCCCGGGTATGATTCCATGGAAACGTGACCAGCTGGAAAGTCATCTTGAGATTTTTCCTGAAGGTCAATTTGTGGTGGAGTACGACGGAGAAATCATAGCTTCTTCCTCCAGTCTGATTATAGATTTTCATGAATATGATGACCTTCATACATGGGATGATATTACCGATGAAGGCTATATAACAAACCATAATCCAGAAGGGTATAATCTATACGGGATTGAGGTCATGGTTCATCCTGATTATCGGCGAATGAAATTAGGCCACCGGCTCTATGAGGCGAGAAAAGATTTGGCAAGAAGGCTAAATTTAAAAAGTATCATTATTGGCGGCCGAATTCCTTATTATCATAAATATGCGGATAAAATGTCTCCGAAAGAGTATGTTGAGCAGGTCAGGATGCGAAATATTTACGATCCCGTTATGTCTTTTCAATTATTTAATGGGTTTACTTTAAAAAGAATTAACCCTAACTACCTGCCCGATGATAAAGCTTCCAATACATATGCAACTTTAATGGAATGGAACAATGTTGATTATCAGCCAAAGTCGAAGCGTTTCTTTAAGACAAGTTTTCCAGTTCGAATTTGTGTTGTCCAATATGGAATGAGGCAAATTCACTCTTTTGAAGAATTTGCCCATCAAGTTGAGTATTATGTGGATGTAGCTTACAATGCCGCTTCTGATTTTGTGGTATTTCCTGAGCTTCTTACAACACAGTTAATGTCATTTTTGGATGAAAAAGCTCCAAACGTAGCAATTCGCAAGTTAACAGAATACACCGAGCCGTATATCCAATTGTTCACGGATTTGGCTGTTAAGTACAACGTCAATATCATTGGAGGTTCTCATATAGTCGAAGAGGATGACCATAAAATTTATAATATTGCATACCTATTTCGAAGGGATGGGTCGATTGATAAACAATATAAGCTTCACATCACCCGCAATGAGAGAAAATGGTGGGGTGTCAGCAGGGGAGACACCATTAAAGTATTTGATACGGATTGCGGCAGAATCGCAATCGCAATCTGTTATGATATTGAATTTCCTGAGGTAGCGAGAATAATGACAAGCAGGGGAGCAAAAATTATTTTTGTTCGATTTTGCACAGAAGATCGGCAAGGCTATCTGCGGGTCCGGTATTGTGCACAGGCCAGAGCTGTAGAAAATCAGGCATATACCGTTATTTCCGGAACTGTCGGGCATTTGCCGCAAACAGAGAATATGGATATTCAGTATGCACAATCTGCGATTTTTTCACCGTCTGATTTTGAATTTGCACGCGACGGAATTGTAGGGCAAACCAATCCCAATATTGAAATGGTTGTAATTGGCGATGTGGATCTTGAGATTTTAAGAAGGCAGAGACAGGACGGAACTGTTCAGCACTTAAAGGATCGTCGTCACGATATATATGAAGTGAAATACAAAAAGGATTCATGAAGTGCTATAAATGAAATTGCTTTAAAAAGAGCTTAGAGGAAATGGTCTCTAAGCTCTTTTTTAACTGTACTTATAAAATTTTAGCAATGAAGCATTATTCCGCACAGTCAACATTTTAAGGAATAAACCACGACAGAAAGGATGGCCCAGTCTAGCGATACATTTGGACTTGGCGTTTCGAGCGTGATAATCTCAACTAGGCAATCGTCTGCGCATATAGGCTTGGAGCTATCCAAGTTTTCTTTACTGATCGCTAAAAAATCAACACAGGAATTATAAAGGAAACTGTCGAAAAGGTTAACTTAGAATTGAATCAGACTTTAGTCGTAGACCATTTCATTCTTTATATATAAAGTCTTTCATGTAAATAGGGGATATAATACAAATAAGATGTAAGGGGGAGAAAGTATGGGAGCATCCGCAAATCGACTAAATGTTCTTAAAAATATTGCCGAGCTCTTGAATGAGGCAACAGATATTCAAGTGACCTTACAAGAAGTATTAAAGAAATTGCTGACGCTGACGGGACTTTCAACCGGGTGGATTTTTCTGATTAAAAAAAATGGGAAGCATAAGCTGGCTGCTTACGAAAATTTGCCTCCAGCTTTACAATATAATCAACTTTCTCCCATGTGTAAAGGCGGATGCTGGTGTGTCAATAAATTTAACAATGGGACTTTGCATAAAGCCTCTAATATTATTGAATGTCAGCGGATTGAAAATGTCACAAAGCAAGAGTTTGGTGAGACGTGCGGAATTACGCATCATGCCACAGTCCCGTTACATGTAGGAAATGAACGGTTTGGACTGATCAATGTGGCGTCTCCCAATAAAACCTTTTTTACTGAAGAAGAACTAGCGCTCTTAGAAGCAACTGCCCACCAAATTGGAGCAGCCATAAAGCGGATTCAGTTAACAAAAAAGGAGCAGGAAATGGCTTTGCGGGAAGAAAGAAATCGGCTGGCTCGGGATCTCCATGACTCTGTCAACCAGTTATTATTTTCGATGACCTTAACGGCTAGGGGCGGAAAAGAAATGACAGAAGATCAGGAGGTCAAAGAAACCTTCCAATATATTCAGGAGCTAGCTCAGCAAGCCTTAAGTGAAATGAGAGCCCTGATTTGGCAATTAAAACCGATTGGGCTTGAGGAAGGTCTAATGAAGGCTATTACTAGCTATGGGGAAATGCTTAACCTCCATGTACGCGAAAAAATCATAGGAATAGGAAATCTTCCCTCCCATGTAGAGGAGGTATTGTGGCGCGTTAGTCAGGAAGCATTGAATAATTGTAAAAAGCATGCAGGTACCAATGAAATATGGGTTAAGATAGAACACTTAAAAAGGGAAGTTGTGCTGTCCATTAAAGATAAGGGCTGCGGGTTTACTTTCCAGGAAAATAATATGATCCCGACATTGGGATTGAGTAATATGAAAACAAGAGTAGAATCAGCAGGCGGAACTTTTTCTTTAGTGAGTAAGCCTAATTACGGCACAGAGATTCAAGTAAAGATTCCATTTTAAGGCAGGCGTGAAAAATGGGGATAAAATTAATAATTGCAGATGATCATCCAATCGTGCGGCGGGGTCTGGTGTTTTTTCTAAAGACACAGTCCGATATAACAGTCATTGGAGAGGCGAGTAATGGAAATGAAGTGATTCAACTAGCTGAAGACTTACAGCCGGATCTTGTATTAATGGACTTATTAATGCCGGGTTTAAACGGGATTGAGGCTACAAAAAAAATAAAGGCCAGAAATCCCAATATCCGTATTATTATTTTAACCAGTTTTTCCGATCAGGATCAGGTAATTCCTGCTATTGAAGCTGGGGCAGACGGATATCAATTAAAAGACGTGGAACCCGATATACTGGTTCAAGCCATTCACGAAGTAGCACATGGAGGAAAATCCCTTCATCCAAAGGCGACAGATCAAATCGTGAGTCAATTTACAAAAAAACGGAAAGAGGATGCAAAAATAGACGAGTTAACCACTCGTGAAAAAGAAGTGCTTATTGAAATCGCAAAAGGAAAAAGCAACAAGGAAATTGCCGCTTCTCTCTATATCACAGAGAAAACAGTCAAAACACATGTTTCCAATATCTTGGCAAAACTTGAATTATCAGACCGTACGCAAGCGGCCTTATTTGCAGTCAAAATCGGACTGATTCAAAATCAATAAGTATGAGAAAGACGGCTGGTGTCCCTTTTACACCAGCCGTCATTTTTATTTGCTATAGCGCCCTTTGTTTCTCTACTGCCTTTAACTTCAGCCCTTTATCATTTCAATTCCATTATCCTGTTTCGCCTGTGTCCATTCAAGTGTTGCCGTGGCATGGTCAATGTAACGAAGAAGCGCATAAAGGTGACTTTCGATGAGAGAATAATCTTTAGAAAATTGATATGCATGCAGGAAATGCTCAATTTTCTTGGACAGCATGTCATCCTTTGTGCGAACCATCAAAAGCAAAAGGTTATCCCATTGAGAACGATGCGTATAGTATAAAGCTCGATCATAATCGACCGTATTCATTCGTTCCCCTCCTCTCTCAGGAGTTACTCATAGTGTATGTGGTTTGTTTTGAAATTTGTTCTACAAAAGTTGGAGATGCCGATACGACGGCATCGTTACAAATTGGAGGTATACCCATAAGTGACCAGGCTTTTGAGGAAAAGTCCGTCATAAGGACAAATCAAGAAAAGACAGTTGAGGAAATGACCAAAAATAACAAGTGAACATTGCACATTCTATAAAGACAAAAATTTTATACATAAAAGTGACCGATAACATGAATAATAAAAGCAAAAACAGGAGGAAATCATGAAAAAGTTTTTATCATGTATTATCTTGATTTCGTTTCTTTTTAGTGCAGTTGGCCATCAGCAAGCAGAGGGACAAGTCGATTATGAAAAATACGGAAGAGTGGCAATAGCACTTGTTAAAGAGGATTATCCTGGTGCCCCAGTTCAAGAGTATCAGTACTTAGGAAGAAAAAGGGTGAATGAAAACAGAGTACAAGATTCTTTCGAATTTAGAGTAACCGAATCGGGAAGACCAAAAAGAGTTGTTGTCCTTGTAACACATGATCCAAGAAACAAAAAAATATTAGATATTTCAGTCCAAGAAGCTCGATAAACAAATCGGGCTTCTTTCTTTTTGTGATCCATTTCATGTTTGTTCTGATTTTATTTATAAAAGATGAATAAAACGGAAATAAAATCATTGAAAACGAGAATAAAGTCGAATAAAATGGAATTGGAAGGAATTCCAAGTATAGGAAGAGCTTCCGAAAATAAAAGAAAGGAGGATTGTAGGTTTAAAAAAAACAAAATCAAAAAGGGGAAATGTACATGTTTTCTGAAGAAAGAAGAGAAGAGATTTTAAAGCTTTTAGAAGAAACGGGCAGGGTTCTTGTTAAAGATTTAGCAGATCATTTCAATGTATCCATCGATTCCATCCGCAGGGATTTATCGATTATGGAGGAAAAAGGGTTATTACAAAGAACACATGGAGGCGCCATTCCGGCAAGACAGATTCGTTTATTCCCTGCCCCTAGCGATCAGCGTTACAATCATGGGGATGATTACGGAAACGCGATAGCGAAAAAAGCGGCATCTTTTATTAAAGCAGGGCAAACTGTCTTTATCGGCGGAGCCTCCATACACTACTTTATGTTAAAGTATTTGCCGGAAGACGTCCAGTTCACGGTTGTGACGAATTCACTTAGAATAGCGGATGTTTTAAGAACTGCGGACAATATTGATTGCTTTTTAATTGGTGGCAAAGTGAAAAAATCCGGCAATATGTCGGACGCCTTTACCAATGAAATGATCAAACAGTTTAATTTCGATCTCGCTTTTCTCACTGGGGGGGCTTTAAACGAAAGAGGACTTTCCACCGCAACCCCTGAAGTAGCAGTAGGCGCAAGAGTAATTCATAAACAGGCGAGAAAATCAATTTGTTTAATGGGACATTGGGGGTTTGGCATTACAAACTTTGTACACATCCTGCCTGTGGATGTCTTTGATTTGATTATTACAGATGAAGAAACGGCAGAAGAGCATATTGAAGCCGTACGAGGCAATGGAGGGAAAGTGGAGATAGCATTTTTAGAAAAAGAATAAGAAACAGAGTATGCCTGGTTCAAATCGAACCAGGCTACTTTTCTGACAAATCGAATAGCGAAGTATCTTTTAACTGGGCGTTATTGGCACCAACTATACGAATACAGCCTTCATTTTTTACAATAAAGGCTAGCCCATTCTTATTTTACCCGTACATGTTATAGCTCCTAATTTCATACATTGTGGTAAAGGGCATAAGGGGGAGTCGCCAATGAATACGGATGATCGGAAAGAATTGGAGCATGCAATTAGTGAGATTACCGAGATAGCAAAAGGTTTTGGGCTTGATTTTTACCCGATGAGATATGAAATTTGTCCAGCAGATATTATTTATACGTTTGGTGCGTACGGAATGCCCACACGTTTCTCGCATTGGAGTTTCGGTAAGCAATTTTATAAAATGAAGCTACACTATGATTTGGGTCTAAGTAAAATTTATGAGTTAGTCATTAATTCGGATCCTTGCTATGCTTTTTTGCTCGACTCTAATACGCTGATTCAAAACAAACTCATTGTTGCTCATGTTCTGGCCCATTGTGATTTCTTTAAAAATAACGTCCGCTTCCAAAATACGAAGCGTGATATGATTGAAAGCATGTCTGCTACGGCAGAACGAATCCGTCAATATGAAATTCAATATGGAAAAGAAGAGGTGGAAAAAACATTAGATGCGGTCCTCGCGATTGAGGAGCATATCGATCCTTCTTTAATGAGACCAAAGCTGGCATGGAGCTTAAGTGATATCGAATGGGAAGAGGGAGAAGAGGAAACAGCCAAATCACCTTATGATGATCTCTGGTCGTTGGACGAGAAGCCCAAACCAAAAGAGAGGAAGAAAAAGCATAAAAAATTTCCGCCGAAGCCTGAAAAGGATTTATTGCTCTTTATTGAAGAATATAGCCGGGAATTGGCAGATTGGCAAAGAGATATAGTAACCATGATGAGAGAGGAAATGCTGTATTTTTGGCCACAGCTTGAAACAAAGATTATGAACGAAGGCTGGGCTTCGTATTGGCATCAGCGCATCCTCCGTGAAATGGATTTAACCTCAGATGAGTCGGTTGAATTTGCAAAACTAAACGCTGGCGTTGTGCAGCCATCGAGAACAGGAATTAACCCGTATTATCTAGGATTAAAGATTTTTGAGGATATAGAAGAACGATGGAATAACCCAACGGAAGAGATGAAAGAAAGAGGCGTCCAGCCAAACTCAGGCCGGGATAAATTATTTGAAGTAAGAGAATTAGAATCCGACATTTCCTTTTTACGTAATTATTTAACCAAAGATTTGGTAACACGAGAGGATATGTATCTTTTCCAACGGCAAGGGAAGGACTACAAGATTGTCGATAAGGAATGGACCCAGGTTAGAGACCAGCTCGTAAGTATGCGCGTGAATGGCGGTTTTCCGTATATCACTGTAAATGATGGAGATTACATGCGGAATGGCGAGCTGTATCTCAAGCATTGGTACGAGGGGATTGAACTGGATATAAAATATTTAGAAAAGGTGCTGCCTTACATTTATCAGCTTTGGGGCCGTACAGCCCATTTGGAAACGGTTGTTGAGAATAAGCCGATCTTGTTCTCGTATGATGGAAAAGGATTGCATAGGAAGTATTTGTAACAGTAATTCATTAAAAACGGCTCCAACATGGGGCTGTTTTTTGTATGAAGACGTGCTGAAAAATTGGAACTCACCTGACATTGGTGAAAAACATAAAGACCGAATAAAAGATGTAGAAAGAATGGCTAAAGAGGCGGGTGTTTCAATAATTTAACATGGCGATCCAGGGCCAGTTATCGTTGATTATACAAATAAAAATCATTTTGAAATCGTTGTCAGTAGAAGCAGAGGACTAAATGTTCTGCAAGATCGGAAGCGTAAGCCACAAAGGAACGGCTCCCATTAGGGAGTGTTTTTGTATCTTCTATTCATTTTTCATAATAACAGTCTTTTCTTTATTGACACATTGTCTAAATTTTTTTACAATTAAATTGTAATATATGAACACGTGCTCATATAATCAAACATAAAGGTGGTAAAAAAATGGAGCATAAAGAATCGTATGAAAACGAAACTACACATAAAGACTTAGATGAAGAAACTTTATTTATAGTGGCTCAAACGTTTAAAGCTCTATCGGATCCAACACGAATTCGGATTCTCCATCTTTTATCACACCAGGAATATTCGGTAAATCAAATTGCTGAACAGTTATCCTTATTACAAACAACTGTTTCGCACCAGCTTCGGTTTTTGAAAAATTTGCGGCTTGTTAAGTACCGCCGTGAAGGAACGACCATATATTATTCACATGACGACGAGCATGTTATGAACTTGCTTCAGCAAACAATCAAGCATGCCAGTCACCATTAGGAGAGGGGGCAGTCATGGGACATTCTCATCATCATGGTCATAGCCATGATCATCATCACCATCATCATTCACATAGTGCAAATAAAAAGGTTCTTTTAATCAGTTTTATTTTGATTTTTGCCTTTATGATAGTTGAGGTCATCGGCGGATTTTTAACCAATAGTTTAGCTCTGCTCAGCGATGCGGGGCATATGCTAAGTGATGCAGCCGCACTCGGATTAAGCTTAATAGCATTTAAAATCGGGGAACGTGCTGCTAATGATCAGAAAACGTATGGATATAAACGATTTGAAATTTTGGCTGCTTTCATTAATGGCATAACGTTAGTAGTCATTTCGCTTTATATTGTTTGGGAAGCGTATCATCGCTTTTTTGAACCTCCTGAGGTTAGCACAGGCATGATATTAATTGCTGTAATCGGTTTAATTGTCAATCTGATTGTGGCTTGGATTTTAATGAGAGGCGATACGAGCGGGAACTTAAATTTACGGAGTGCCCTTCTCCATGTAGTCGGGGATATGCTTGGTTCTTTTGGTGCAATCCTTGCAGGTCTTTTGATTTTTTTCTTTAACTGGAATATTGCGGATCCAATCGCCAGTGTGCTTGTTGCGATATTAGTGTTAGTCAGCGGATGGCGGGTGACGAAAGATTCTTTCCATGTGCTGATGGAAGGAACACCTGCTCACATTGATTGTCAAAAGGTTAAAACGGCCTTATTAAAAATCCCAGGTGTGAAGGAGGTCCATGACCTCCATGTGTGGACGATTACCTCTGACTTTCTGGCTTTAAGCTGCCACTTAGTCGTCAATGAGGCGGAAGACCGAGATACGATTTTGAAAAACACAACGGATTTGTTAAAATCGCAGTTTCATCTTAAACATACCACGATTCAGCTTGAAGGCGAGCAGTTTGAGCATAGAGATGAACATGAATTTTGCCGATAAAAAAATGGGGTGTAAGACCTAAATTAGTCCTGCACCCCATTGTTTATGTAAAAATGTAAGTTTTATATGTTTTCATAGTAAAATAACCAAACTTATAGCTGGAAACAGAACTCAGTGCCATATAACCGAACTGAGGGGGATGATAAACGAACTCAAGAGAGAAATAACCGAAATCAGGGACGGATAACCGAACTGAGGAGCCAGTTAACCGGATTCAATAGTAAATAAACGAACTGAATCACAGGAAACAGAACTCAGATCCAGATAACCGAATTCACCGCCGGATTACTGGAACGAATTACTCAACGAAGTGACTGGATAACCGTCCATATGGCCTTACACACCTAATGAATCAACCTGTTCCTTCAATTTTTCATCCCATTTCCAATCGCTTATCTGAACAGCATCCGTCAGATGAGAAACTTTACTTGCTCCAATTAAAGCTGAAGTAACGGCAGGCTGATTTAAGACCCACGCCAGGGCGAATTGGGATAAATTTACACCATTGGCTTCGGCTAAAGCGCGATACTCATTAACTAACTGAAAATTCCTTTCCGTAAAGTAATTTTTGATCAGTCTCTCGCCGAGTGCGGCTCGGCTTTCCGGCGGTTTGTCAGCGAGAAGTTTGTACTTGCCAGATAACACCCCTCTGGCTAGTGGACTGTAGACTAACACCCCAACGCCTTCGGATTCACAGAAAGGCAATAGTTCCTGTTCAATTTCTCGGGAAAGTAAATTATATTGGGGCTGAACAGAGATGAATTTTGCTAGATTTAACTTTTCACTAATTCCGTGTGCTTTTGCAATTTGCCAGGCTGCAAAATTGGAGCAGCCAATATAACGAACCTTTCCTTGATGCACGAGGTCATCTAGTGCTCTTAATGTTTCTTCTAGAGGTGTTGTCGGATCAAAGCGATGAACCTGGTACAAATCGATATAATCGGTTTGCAGGCGCTTTAAGGAGCGCTCGACTTCTCGCATGATGTGAGTCCGGGAAAGACCGTTGTCATTTTTTCCGAATCCCATACTCAAGCCCACTTTTGTGGCCAGCACCACCTGGTCTCTTCTTCCTTTTAGGGCCCTGCCAATAATTTCTTCACATTCACCAGTCCCATAAGGGATTTCAGCGTCCTGACCCTTTCCATAATAATTGGCCGTATCGATAAAATTAATCCCGTTTTCCAGGGCAGCATCGATAATGGCGAAGGATGCTTGTTCATCAATCCATCTGCCAAATGCCATCGTGCCTAAACATATATTGGACACTTTTAACCCTGTTTTACCTAAATTTTTATATTGCATTTTCCATCACCTCTTATCTAAAAGAGTATCAATTATGCTCAGGAAAAGATAGACAATTATCTGTAAAACAGTTTAAAAAGTAACGTTTAATAAAAACAGAAGAAAGACATATTAAATGTAGCGTTTAGTAAGGAAAGGAGCGAAAAAGATGGAATTTTTGCCGCGTGAACAAATTATTCAGAACCTGCAGCAATCATTTCAAACGTACATCTATCAATACGGAATTGACGATATCGGTATATTTGAAGAAGAGGGGCAAGATGATCGCTATTATTTAGGGTATACGGTTCGAAAGGATGGGAAGATTTATCATATACATACTCCCTACCAGAAAAATAACAACGGGGAATTGGCCTCTCTCCATCAGAATTGGACAATTGAAACCGATGACCCCCAACAAGAAGATGTAAAAGAATTTCCAAATATAGAAAGCGTGTTTCGCGAATTATAAAAAGTCCAATTCATCATCTTTTTAGAAAAAAATTCGAGTTAGCCATCCAAATATTACGCCAATTAGAACAGCCGGGAGAAAACTTTTTATTCTTTTAATTGAAATGGCAGCAGCGAGACAGCCTATGATAATAGGAAATGAAATGGATATTTGTCCATTGGATGGCACAAGGATTTGTTTGATGATCAGGGCAGACATAATTCCAACCGGAACATAATGAAAATACAAACGCATAGTAGAGCTCATTTCTCGTCCTGCCATCATTTTAATCCCAATAATCCTTGAAATATAGGTTGAAATGGTTAATAACCCGATTAATATCCAATTATTTATCATGCTGGGACCTCCTCTTAAAATAAAGACCTATAAGCGGGGATAAAACGCCTGCAATGATAATAGTAAACTCATTTCCCGGCATCACAAATTCAAGCCCAACTGCGGTGACTGAAGCAGTAAATGCCGTTGCCATCATTGGTTTTTCTTTAAGACTGGGTATTAAAAGGGCTGTAAAAGTAATAGGAAATGCTAAATCTAGCCCCCATTTAAAGGGATCGATGTTATTGCCAAGTAGAGCACCGATTAGGGAAGAAAAGGCCCATGCCAAATAAAAAATACCAGTCACTACTGCAAAATAGATAGGGTCGGGTCCAGTTTTTTTAAATCTTGCACTCCCTAATACAAAAGGTTCATCAGAGACTCCATAAGCAAGAAGCCAACTCCATTTCTTAGCAGGAGCCAAACCTTCACTCAGGGCAGCTCCATACAGTACATTCCGCAAATTTAATAAAATGACAGTAAAAAGAATACTTGTTAGTGTAGTGCCGGTCATCACCATTGCTACAGTTACCATTTGCACGGAACCGGAAAATACGAATAGGGACATGGCCAATGTTGCTGATAAACTGAAGTTTGCTTGGGTTGCTAATACACCATAAGATAAACCGTATCCAGCAATTGCAAGGGCAAGTGGCATAGCTTCAGTAAATCCAGTTTTTATGCTTTCTTTTTTAGTATCCATTTGATTGACCTCCCTTACAAATTGGTATATTATAATTTACCTATACTACATTATACTTTAGAAAATAGCAGATGTATATTGAAATTAATATATGGTTAACTATTATATACCGCTTTGTGATTTCAATTCAGGGATGGTGGATTCAGATGAATACAGAACATTCATTGAAAGAAGAGGAAGCAGGTAAAGTTATTGGCGCTAATCTGAGGCAATTCCGAATCAATAAAGGTCTCAGTATTGAAGCTCTCGCTAAACAAATCGGTGTCAGCAAATTGACATTGATCAAAATTGAAGGCGGTGAAGCTAACCCTACCTTGTCTGTAATCTGGAAAATTGCAAATGGCTTGAATATCCCAATAACAGCCCTGTTATCAATTGAATCAGACGTGTCAATTGCCCGGAAAAAAGAAGGGCTCCAATTAATCAGTTCCGATGACGTATTTATTGTCGAGCCTCTGTTTCGTTCTCATGATTTTACTGAGTTTTATAGAGGATATCTTAAGGCAGAGAAGGCGTATGTCTCAGATCCGCACCAACCAGGGGTAATCGAATATATTACAGTTATGTCTGGCGAGTTAATAGTGGAAGTTGGCGGTGAATCGTATCATTTGGAAGAATATGATTCGATTCGATTTAAAGGCAATCTTCCCCATAAATATGTAAATCCATCCTCATCATTAACGATTCTGCACTTTGTTATAACTTATAATTATCGGTAAGACCGCGAATGTTTGCAACCTTCCCTGCCGGTTCATACTAAAAGAGTAAGGAGGGGAGCGTTTTGACATTCGATGTATTTTTATATGTATTGTTTGCAGCTCTGGCTAATGTCATAGGCGGACTTGTGATTTTGATTAAGAAAAACTGGTCCCAAAACGGCTTAAATGCTTTAATGGCCATTAGTGCAGGGATGCTATTATCGATTGCGATAATGGATCTTATTCCCGAGGTTCTTGCGCATCATCATGATTATTCGATTTTTGTTCTTGCGGGTATTATGATTATTTTCTTTTTTCAGCAATTTGTCGCGAATCATTTTCATTTTGGCGAAGAAACGCATGGTCATTCGAATTCGAAAAGTGCCATTACTGGGGCTTTAATTGGAATGATGATCCATACTTTTTTTGATGGCTTTTCGATTGTCGCAAGTTTTGAGATCGATATTTCTCTAGGAGTTTCGGTTCTTACTGCGGTTTTATTACATAAGATTCCCGATGGACTGACGATCTCATCAATCGTCTTTTCATTTCTAGAAAATAAGAAAATCGCCTTTTTAGCAGCAGTGCTTTTAGGCATATCCACCCTGGCAGGAGCTATTCTAGCTGAAGTTTTATCGCCACAAACCGGTGAAGTGAATCTGGCATCGATCGCGATTGCATTTACGGCGGGTATCTTTATCTATGTAGCTTGTGCGGATCTATTGCCGGAAGTTAATAAAAGAGATAACCGCTTGGTCTCCTCCTTTTTTTTTTAGGAATTCTTGTATATTTTCTATTAAACTGGATTATTGACCGATTTTCTCCACATTTTCATTAAAAAACTGCCTTTTGATTGGCAGCTTTATTCATATCTTATTCAGTTGCTGGTTTCAAATCAGATTCCTTTTTCCAAGTTTGCACCCGATCCGTTTCAATGATTCCCATCGTCACATCCCCAATATCGGGATCGGCAAGAATTAAGTCCCTAACCGCAAATTTAATGTCATCTGCAACGGCCAGAGACAGACCCTCTTTTAATTCGATATAGCTTTCAACATGATATTTTCGGCCCTCTTGCAAAATTCGCATTTTGCGAATATCCACTACGTCAGGATGGGATAAAATAATGTCAGCTATCCGGTTTTCCACCTCTTTTGGAGCAGCTACCCCTATTAATCCTATTGTATTTTCATAACCGATTTTTAGGGCAATTCCGATCAATAGAATCCCGATTAGCATGGTTCCGACACCATCTAAATAATAAAAGCCGGTAAAATGTGCCAGCAGGATGGAAGCTAAGGCTAAAACGGCTCCTAACGTTGCAATAATATCTTCATAAAACACTAATCGGGTAGGAGGAGCGGCCAGACGCACGTTTTTAAAAGCCGTTTTGACTAATTGGAAGCCTTTTGTTTCTCTCCGTGTTTCTAAAGCAATTTCCCTCATTGCCTTGATTAAAACATATCCGTCAATAAAAATGGCAATCGCCAAGATTCCTACATTTAACCAAAGGTTCGTGGATGCTTCCGGATGCTGAATCAGTTCCCAGCCTTTATGCAGTGTTTCATATGCCATAATGGAAATTACGATAACAGCTATTAGGACAAATAAGTTCACGACACGGCCAAAACCTGATGGAAACCGCGGAGTCGGTTCCTTCTCTGCTAACGCACTCCCTATAAAAACAAATCCTTGATTAAGTGCGTCCGCTATTGAGTGAATCGTCGTGGCAAACATGGCACCACTTCCGCTAATAGCAGCGGCAATTCCTTTGATGATCGCTAAAAAAGTATTACCTAGAGCGGCAGCACCTGATGATTTATTTCCTTTCCTTAATAGCTCGATAAAAGACATCTGATTCACCCTTCTATGTCATTACATTCCTATCAGCATGTTTTCCATTGAGGTACACATTTATTCCCGATTGCGATTTGGCACAAGGGAGGGACCTGGGGATTAGATATAAACAAGTCTGAAAAAATTTGTTAAGAAGTTATGAATTTTTTGTTTCAAACGGTACTTTTCTATTGAGATTGGAGCTTGAAAAAGATAGGATGTACACATAGGTTATTGCCAAATTTTATGCAGAAAACGAAGAGGTAAAGGAGAAAAGGGATGTATAATATTTTTTACCATTCTCATGCAGGTTCTTGGGCGATTTTAATCGTTCTGTTTTTGATTAGCTATTTTGTAAGAAAGCAGAAAATTAGTGTGATGATGCAAAGGTTATTTTACATTATCATGCTTGTTACCGGCATAGGCATGCTGGTCATGAGAAATTTTGAATTACTTTTTGTCGTAAAAGGGATATTAGCGATTTTATTAATCGGAACGATGGAAATGCTTACGATCAGATCGAGAAAAGGAAAAACGGTTGCAGGGATCTGGGTAGGATTTGTGGTCTTGCTCGTGCTTGTTGTATTGATCGGTTATGATAAGATCGTATTTTAATGCAAAAAAGGTCTGGCCTACTTTAGCTGTGGGCTAGACCTTTTTCATTAAATCGGTAACCGTGAACCGCCAGTTTACACGGACACAGGATCCGTTATTTGCGTAAAAAATGCTATTTCCCTGATCCGATAGGACACAGGATCCTTTATTTGTTGAAAATCGTGCCCAAATAGCTTCCGAAATAACGGTACTAGAGTCCTTAAATTTTGGAAATTGCCCGTTTTGTCACAGCTAGCGGAATCCATATCCGTAAAAACCGGGAGCTGTTGTTTTGTCATTTCGAAGGAGCATATTATTCTATTTAGTGATGGTCTTTTCTATAATTCATCCACTAACTCAACTTCTACCCACTTACGAACACTATTGATAAACCAAATTTTCGAACACTTTTTCAAGTCCGAGAGCAGGAGTATCCTCTCTTGAATAACACCTTCATCTATTAATGCTTGACGAAATGTCCCTGCCAGCAATCCGCTTGTTATAGGCGGTGTCCATAATTGACCGTCTATATCCAGTACTACATTGCCGTTAGTAAATTCGGTCAATTCTCTATCTTCATTCCAAAGGAGTACATCGGACACCTGTCGGTACACTTTTTGAAATTTAGAGTAAATTTCCCTATTTGTTGTTTTGTGATACAAGAATACATGGTTCCGTTCCACTGGTTCTTTGGCAAGGGCCGCTTTGATTGGTCCCACAAAAAGTTGGATGGGCTGACCTTCTAATTTCGTTCCGCCGTTTTTATCCAAAAGGAATCGTACTTTAAATGGACCTTGATTGTTCTGGTTTGCAAAATCAGCTAAAATCTGTTTTATCTCAAATTCATTAAAAGTAAAACCAAAATAGCGAGCTGATTTTTTTAAGCGATTAAGATGATTTTCAAATAGAAAATAATCACCCTCGTTTAACAGAATACTCTCTAGTAATTGAAATTCCGGTCGATCTTCTTCAAGAATTTTAGATTTAGCGAGAATCTCATGGTATTCCCCTTGAGTTGTAGAATCCCAGGTAATTCCCCCGCCAACTCCATATGTTGCTTGTCCTGATTCTTGTTCAATGACCACCGTTCTGATTGGAACACTAAAAATCGCTTCTTTATTTGGAGAGATATAGCCAATCGCCCCGCAATACACGTTTCTTGGTGTAGTTTCTATGTCTGCGATGATATCCATTGTTTTGATTTTTGGTGCACCTGTGATAGATCCGCAAGGAAATAGTGCTTTAAAAATATCAACCATTTGGGTATGAGAAGGAATGTTTGCCGTAATGGTTGAAGTCATTTGATGAACAGTAGGATACGTTTCAATTTCAAACAGCTTTGTGACGTTTACCGAACCAGGTTCCGCAATCATTCCTAAATCATTTCTTAGCAGATCTACAATCATTACATTTTCAGCTCGATTTTTTTCTGAATGATACAGCCAGCTTGCGTTTGCTAGATCCTCTTCAAATGATTTTCCTCTTTTTATCGTTCCTTTCATCGGCCGGGTTGTGATTTTGTTTCCTTCTAAATGGAAGAACAATTCCGGGGAAGCAGATAAAATAGTATGGTCTCCTGTATGAATAAAAGCGCAATAATTGGAAGACTGAGCTTTTTTCATTTTCTGAAACAATGAGAGTGCATCACCTTCAAATTGGGAATGAAGGCGAATTGTATAATTAGTCTGGTACGTGTCGCCACTTTCAATGGATTGCTTAATAGAGGCAATTGCTTGGTGGTACTCATCTATACTAACATTGGGATTCCATTCCGAGAGTGAATAGGATGCAGTACCGCTAAGCGTTCTCATCTGCGGCTCTTGGAATATTCCAAACCATATTAAAGGCATTTTATGGCCATTTCTGACCTTAAACGCTGAATCGAATGCAGGAGCACTTTCGTAAGATAAGAACCCCGCTGCATAAAACCCTTGATCTACAGCCTCCTGAACGAGTCGAAAGGATGGCAGCACCTCTTCAATTGTGTTGGCAATGATCATCTTCAATGGGGTTGAAAAAGTAAGAGGCTTTATTACACCATCAGATGATGCAAATTCAAATGATAAAAATGGTTCATGATTTTTAAATGGCATATTCATGGTCCTTTATTTTTTTATTAAAAAAATTCTCCAGCATCTGTAATCCGTTGTCAGTAAGGATAGATTCAGGATGAAATTGTACTCCTTCTACTTTAAAATGTTTATGTCTAATCCCCATAATTTCACCGTTTTCACTTCTAGCACTGATTTCTAAACAATCTGGAAGTGTGGAATCATCTATAACTAATGAATGATATCGCCCTACTTTAAGAGGTAAAGGCATATCCCGAAAGATGTACCTTTGATCATGCGAAATAACAGAAATTTTCCCATGCATTGGCTGCGAAGCTTTTATAATGGTTCCCCCAAATGCTTGCGCAATGATCTGGTGCCCCAGGCAGACACCTAATATCGGAATGTCTCGATAAAAATCACGTACAATATCTAAACAAATGCCAGCTGAATTCGGATTGCCAGGCCCTGGAGATAACAGGATATAGTCCGGTTTTAATTCTTCAATCTCACTGATTAACAGCTGGTCATTCCTTTTAATAACGATATCTTTTTCAATCATTTGAATGTATTGAACTAAATTAAAGGTAAAAGAATCATAGTTATCAATGACTAAGATCATGATCATAGCTGCCTCCATTTCAGTATCAATATTGTATCGTTTTCATTGATAAATCAAGAAATTTTTGTTTGAAATAATACATATTTGATGCAATCAGCCATTTTCGCTGCCTCATATAAATAATAGACTGTACAGTGGAAAGTGGAAATAGCGAGCCAGGTGACACCCAACAGAACGGAACGTCAGCGGAGTTCGAGAGGGCTAAGCTGTCGCACGCGGAAAGCGAAGTGTATTTCAACTGCCGTGTTATTAGCAGCAAACTATGTGAAAACAGCCAAAGAAAAAACCACTAATAAGTTAGTGGTTAATTTCCTAATTGTTCAAGCTGATTCAGGGTATTTTGTAAATTTTCGAATGTTTGCATCAGCTCAGAATTCAAAAGCTCGTTTAATTGGAGCTGGCCTTGTTCAATTTTTTCTAATGATGAATCAATTGCAGCCTGAATTGTTTGATTATAACCTTCGATAGTCTGGTGAATGTCTTCAGCTATACCCGGCGGATTTAGAGAATTAAATTCTTCAATTTCTCCCTGCATCATATGCAGCCGTTCCTCTAGTTCAGCTAGAGCATTAGGATCAGACGCTGCTTGTTCAGCAAGGGTTTGGACCTCATTGGCAAACTGACTCGCTTCATTAATATATTCCGTGGCTTCATTTACATAATCTAAGGTGTTATTGACATCCTCCAGGAACGAACATCCGCTTAGGAAGAGTAACATGGCAAAAAGACTAATCCACTTCTTCAATGGAAATCCTCCTTATTAGGAATTGTTTCTATACATACATACGAAACGGAAGCTCTAAAGTTTCATATTCCCATTTTCGGCTATATAAAAACACTACCTTTCCTCTGTGTATTCATCGAAAAAAATCGAAGGAAAATAATTGACAGTTACTAAAAAAGGGATTATAGTTAAACACGTTAATAGTTAAACAGTTGAACTAAATGCAGAAAGGTGATTGATACGTGGAAAAAGACCAAATGATGGAGTTAGTCGACCGCTATGTATCTGTCTCATTTCAAGTAACAAATAAGGCAGAAGCGTTAATCAATAATGAAATTGGAGCTGACCTTACGTACGATCAGCACTATATTCTTCGCTATATCCATAATGCTGGAAAGTGCACATCGACTGAATTGGCAGAAGCATTTGATGTAAACAAAAGTGCGATCACAGCGATCATTACCAGATTGACGAATAGGGAACTGATTAAAAGAACGAGGGACCCTGAGGATCGTCGGGTGGTTTATCTTACTCTGACTGAAAAAGGGAATGAGTTATTTTCACAGACACAGCAGAAGGTGCAAAAGCTGTTTAAAAGGATTATTACCCAATTTAACGATGAGGAGATCGCTGCTTTTATTCAAACCTATGAAAAACTTTTACAGGCAATATCTGACATCCAAGAGAAAGGAGAATTGAAATGAGAGCCATTTTAAAGGGAAAATGGTTTGTTATCATTGCGTGGATTGCTGTTACAATCCTTTTATTCGTTACATCACCAAACATGGCTGATCTTGTACGGGAAAAAGGTCAAATAACTGTGCCAGACGGGATGCAATCAACCACAGCACATCAGATTCTGGCAGAAGTGCAGGAAGATGAGGGAAGCGGAGAAACATCTCAGGTTGCTTTAGCTTTTCATAGTGAAGAAAAACTGACAGCAAAGGAAATAGAAGAAGCAAAACGAGCGATTCAATTACTGAATGATCACGCTGATGACATAGGCATTACCAATATCTTGACACATTTTACCAACGAAAGCCTGGAAAGTGAATTGGTGTCAGAAGATGGAAAAACAATTTTAGCATCGATTGAAATGAATATGGAAGGCAAGGAGCCGAAAGAGGTATCAGAGGCTCTTTATGACACCATTGATTCCGTCGAAGTCGATCATTATTACACAAGTGAATGGATGATCAATGAAGATTTAGTAACGAATTCACAGGAGGGACTTAAGAAAACCGAGGGGATTACGGTTGTCTTTATTTTAGTTGTATTACTGCTCGTATTCCGTTCAGCAGTCACACCTTTCATCCCTCTGATAACGGTAGGATTCTCTTATTTAGTCTCTCAATCTATTGTAGCTTTTTTAGCAGATACAGTTAATTTTCCGCTTTCAACCTTTACACAAATTTTCTTAGTAGCTATTTTATTTGGAATCGGGACTGACTATTGTATCTTATTACTCAGCCGGTTTAAAGAAGAGCTGGCTCAGAACGAGGATATTTCGGAAGCGATTATTGCAACATACCGAAATGCCGGTAAAACCGTTCTATTTAGTGGATTAGCGGTTTTAGTTGGTTTTTCAGCTATTGGTCTATCCACCTTTAAACTGTATCAATCGGCCGCTGCCGTTGCAGTTGGAGTATTCGTTTTATTAATTGCATTAATGACAATTGTTCCGTTTTTTATGGCCGTTTTGGGGAAAAAGTTATTTTGGCCGTCTAAAGGAAGCCTGGAACATAAAGAAAGCAAAATGTGGGGAGCAGTCGGCAGCTTCTCTCTTAAACGTCCAATTATTTCATTGTTATTAGTTGCAGCTGTTGCGGCTCCATTTTTGCTTGCATATGATGGAGACCTTTCCTTCAATTCCCTAGAAGAGATGCCGGAGGACGTGGCATCAGTAAAAGCATTTAATGTAATTGCGGACAGCTTTGGACCTGGTGAATCGATGGCGACTCAGGTTGTCATTAAAAATGATGAAGCCATGAGCTCAAATGAATATATCGGATTAATCGAGGAAATGAGCAGGGCATTGGAAAAAGTAGAGCATGTAGATAAAGTCCGCTCAGTAACAAGACCAACAGGAGAACCGATTGAAGATTTATATGTTTCTAATCAGGCAGCCGTACTTGGTGACGGTTTAGAAGAAGGTAACGAAGGAATTCAGCAAATCAGTAAAGGATTAGATGAAGCAACAAACCAATTATCTGGATCAGAGCCTGAGCTGAAAGAAGCAACGAATGGAATTGAAGAATTGATTTCAGGTACGAATGAGCTAAAAGAAGGAATGGAGCAGCTTCAAAATCATTTAGGTGAGATTGAACAAGGGATTCGCTCCGGAGCAATGGGATCTGCAGAAATTAAACAAGGCTTAGAAGAAATTCACTCGAATGCTGAACAATTACTTGAGGCAAGCAAAACTCTGCTTTCTGGTTATCAAGATATAGCAGAAGGATTAGCTTCGCTTGAAGAACAGTATAAAGGCATTGGTGAAGGTCTCTCTGCTCTTTCTGCAAGTTTAGCAGATATAGATCAATATTTTGCTAGTCTTGAATCAAACTATGATGGGATATCTCAAGACCCAGATTATAATCAATTAAAAACGATTGTACTAACCGTAAAAGAGCAATCTGGCCAGCTCTCATCAGGACTAAATCAATTAAATGGAGCACTATCTGGTATAAGGAGCGGCATTGATGAGGCAAACCGTTCTTTTCAAACAATCAATAGCGGAAATGAACAGCTGGCAGCCGGAATGAATGAAGTTATTGCTGGCATTGAAGAATTGAACACTGGTCTTAAGGCTGCGGCAGATGGACAGGGACAAATCGTTGATCAATTACCAGCTATGACAGGCGGATTAACTGCGTTAAGCGAGGGCCAGCAGCAGCTGCTTGACGGTTTTTCCAGTCTAGGCGGGCAAATGTCAGAATTAACGAATGGACTTAGCCAAAGTGTAAATGGGTTAAATCAAGTGGCAAGCGGGTTAGGTTCAGCGCAGGATTATTTATCCGGTATTGCATCAAGTGATGGGATTTCCACGGTTTATATTCCTGAAGAGGTATTAAACAGTGAAGAATTTAAAGAGGCTCTTGACACATATATGTCAAACGACAGAAAAGTAGTAACTATGGATATTGTCTTTGGTGTTAATCCTTATTCAAATGAAGCAATCAGCCAAATAGACACCATTGAAAATACAATTAAGACAGTAACAAAGGATACAAAGCTAGAAAATGCCGAAGTGGCTATTGGCGGTGTTTCAAGCAGTCAGGCCGATTTAAATGCTGTGTCAGATGCAGATTATACTCGGACTGTAGTCCTTGTATTAGCGGGGATCTTTATTGTCTTAGTCATCTTGTTAAAATCTTTCATTATGCCAATCTATTTAATTGGTTCGCTCATTTTAACGTATTTTACTTCCATGGCGATTACTGAAGTAGTGTTTGTCGACATTTTAGGCTATTCAGGCATAAGCTGGGCAGTACCATTCTTTGGCTTTGTGTTATTAATCGCACTGGGAATCGACTATAGTATTTTCCTAATGGATCGATTTAATGAAAACAGAGGAATGTCCGTTGAAGAAGCATTGTTGCTAGCCATGAGAAAAATGGGAACGGTTATCATTTCAGCCGCTATCATTTTAGGTGGAACCTTTGCTGCAATGATGCCATCGGGTGTTCTATCCTTATTATTCATTGCAACCATTACTTTAACGGGACTAATACTCTACGCAGTAATCGTTCTGCCATTACTTGTACCGGTTTTGGTCAAAACATTTGGCAAAGCCAATTGGTGGCCATTTCTCAAATAATTCATTGCACTAAAAAACAACTAGAACTGGTCTTTTCGGACCAGTTCTTTTTTTGAAACAGAGTGAAACAGAGGGACGGTTCTTGTGTTTCAAATAGGGAAACTTTTACCGCTATTTTCTTAAGCAACTCAAGTATTATTTTCAGACAGCATCGCATTGTACCGCTTATGCCTTTAATATGAAGGATCATTTTCGTTTTTAACTGAAAGTTCTTCTTTAAAAGGAGTTTTTTCATTACAATAAATAGAAAGGAGAGGGTGCAGACAATGATAGATTTAAGAAGTGATACAGTAACGAAACCGACAGAAGCGATGAGAAAAGCAGCCTATGAAGCTGAAGTAGGCGACGATGTATACGGAGAAGACCTATCGGTTAATCAGCTTGAAGAAAAAGCAGCTGAAATATTAGGGAAAGAAGCCGCATTGTTTGTAACAAGCGGTACCCAAGGAAACCAAATAGCTGTTCTAACCCATTGCCGGCCAGGTCAAGAAGTAATTGTTGAACAGGAAGCTCACATATTCTATTACGAAGGAGCTGCCATGTCTGCCTTTGCGGGAATTCAGCCAAGAACGATAAAAGGAACGCGAGGTGCGATGAATCCAGAAGAAGTGCTGGGCGCGATTAGACCAGATGATATTCATGCACCTGAAACAGGGCTGATTTGCCTTGAAAATACGCATAATCGGGCTGGAGGAGCTATTATTCCGCTTGAAAATATGAAAGAAATCTACACAATAGCAAGGGACCACCATATTCCTGTTCACCTGGATGGGGCAAGGTTATTTAATGCTTCCGTGGCATCTGGAACACCTGTAAAAGAATTTGCCCAATTTACAGATTCAGTTCAAATTTGTTTGTCCAAAGGATTAGGCGCACCAGTCGGTTCCATCATTGCGGGAACAAAGGACTTTATTAAAAGCGCAAGAAAATGGCGGAAAAGACTAGGCGGCGGATTACGTCAGGTAGGGGTTATTGCTGCTCCGGCTTATGTTGCTTTAACAGAAATGGTAGATCGTTTAGAAGAAGATCATCAAAATGCCAAAAAATTAGCAGAGGGACTTCAGCAAATCCCAACTCTTAAGGTTGAAAACCAGGTAGAAACGAACATTGTCCTAGTAAATGTAGGTGATACCGGATATAATGCCGCCACATTCCTTGAGCTATTAAGAGGCGAAGGCATTTTAGCAGTAGATTTTGGTCCGGAAACTATCCGCTTTACCACCAACTATGGAGTAACGAAAGAACAAATCGATACGGTCATTCACAAATTGCAGCAAAGGTTATGAAACAGAGGGACGGTTCTTGCGTTTCAAAATCGCAAGAACCGTCCCTCTATTTCGCAAAAAATTCCCAAACTTCATACATAGATTTGCATCAATTAAGTAAAAGTATGTAAAAGAGGTGAATTTATTTGCCGAAAATCCTGCAGCTTTTCATACTTTTGTTTGTGATTACGAGCTGTGAGGCTCAAGAACAAGCACCCCCTCCGCCTATTACGGAGCAAAATCAAGGGATTCAAGCAAAACAAAATCCTTTTCCATATTCTTTTTTTGAATTAGATGTGAAATACCATGGGATTGATGATAAGCTTTTGGCGCAATATCGTTATATGGATGATGAAATATATGCCAACTATTCAGATCATGACAAAAATACAGAGCAGGATGGTAAGGAGGCGTATCAATTCTTAAAACCAAAATTAAAAGGTCTGTCTTTAACAAAAGAAACAAATGCAGAACAACTTATGACTCGTCTATTTGCACACTTTCCGATTCGGGAGGACTTTCGCCTTGTGGAAGTAAAGGTGAGGTTTAACGATGGAGAAGAAAAAGTATTTAAACGGTTCCATGATGAAGGGTAGGAATTACTTTCCATTAGGAAATGGCACAAGTTTTTGCCAGGTTCGAGACATAATGAAACAGAAGGAAGGGTGAAAAATGGAAACCTCTTTACCAGAAGATTATCATCCAGGTCAGATTGTGTATGTTATGTATCGAAATCCGCAAACCCAGAGTGTTGCCACGATTCAGGAGGCAGCCATTGTAAATGATCCGTATCACCCGAATCAGCTAGCCCTTTTTATTTTTGATACGTTTTATCCGATTACTAATAAGCTTTCCATCTATCGAACACGGGAAGAGGCAGAAGAAGCGTATCAAGATTACTTTGGCTGAGAGCAGGCGGCCATTACATGCTTAAGCCGCTTGACTTTTGAACTGCCCCAGCATCGTTTCACCAAGCCGGCAAGACCAGTCATTCAGAAAAAATATCCCATGACGATGCAAAAATTGAGTATTTTACATAATAAAAAGAGTGGTGAATAAGATGGAACCAGAGGAATTAGATACCGTGGTCAAAATCATTGAAACGATTGAATTCAAAGATGTTGAAATAAATCAGGATGGGCAAGACCCTATTCATGCTCATCTCTACGGAAGAGAGGAATTCAAGGAGGGACAAATCGGTTATAGGGTAGATGCGGATTGGAACCCAATCCTTGAAGATGAAGAGGGAGCCTGGCAAGATGATTGGTATGTCATAGGGTATAACCTAGATACGGGTGAGCCCTTATTTGTGGATGTAACTAAAGTGGAATTTCCTGTTTTTACTGCCGAAAATGGACAAGGTGAATGGAACCCCACACTATTGTTTAACTCATTAGATGATATGATTAGGCATGTAAAGGAAGGAGATGCTTAAGCGTGTCAGTTCCCTAATTGGGGACTGACTTTCTTTATCCGACTTGCGTCTAATTTTGCGATATCCCATAAATTTTCTAAAGATTTTGCGAATTATTTAGGACAAAAGACCCCTTTTTCAAATAAAATAGAGAAAGGGGGAGTGTCTGTTGAAAAGTAAACTTTATTTCTATCCATCCCTTTTAATCTTTTTACTCATTCTCTTATACACTACGATTTTTCAGCGAAATGACTCAATCACCGTGCAAGCCGATTTGGATACAAATGAAGAGTTGTATGCACCGCTTGAAAGCGACGGAGAGACTCTGCATGTCTACTACTTTTACCTTGATTATACGCAAAAATCTGGTTCCTCTATGCTGATTTATACCCCTGATGGATTCTCCATGTTAATTGATGCAGGGATTCCAGAATCCTCATCCCTTTTATCCGGTTATTTAAATCACCTAGGAATTGAAAAAATAGATTTAGCTATTGCGACTCACCCTCATCATGATCATATTGGAGGATTTTTACGATTATTGGAAGAGGAAAAAATAAAGCAATTTTATTTGCCAAAAATCGATCATATATCCGACATTTATCTGGAGTGGATGGCAAAAATAGAGGAGACTTCGATTCCTTATCAATACTTGCATGCCAACCAAACATTTTCATTAGGAAACTATGTAACTATAAATGTACTAAACCCCTTTAAAAACCAAACGAAAACCCTCAGTGACAGCTATTCTGTGGCCGATATCAATAATCGCTCTCTCGTCTTAAAATTGGAATATGGGAATCATAGTTTTTTATTTACAGGTGATATTTATAATGAACAGGAGGAAAAACTGATTGCGTTATATGGGAGTCAATTAAGGGCGACTGTCATGGAAGCTCCGCATCACGGAGGGGGGACTTCTTCATCAATCCATTTTATCCGACAGGTATCTCCAGAATATGTCATCATGAATGCTAATGTTTTACAAAGTTTATATGTCCTAAGAAGGTATGAGATTCTTGGAGTTTCCGTCCTGCCGACTGATATATATGGTACTGTTCATCTGAAGACTGATGGAGAAACCCTAAAAATAATGACTGAATTTAATAGTCCGCCAACTGATCAAATGAAACATATTCCTCCTGGCTAAAAAATTCGATTTATGTATCGATGTCTTTTCCTTTTCAATTTAATTTAATATAATATTAAATGAGAATCATACTTTAACACTAGGAGATGCTAGCTGTGAATATAGGATTTGGCGAAGCGATTGTCATCTTAATAGTAGGGTTATTAATATTTGGACCATCCAAGTTACCTAGTCTCGGCCGTGCAGCCGGTAAAACTATTCACGAATTTCGACGCGGAATGAGAGAAATTATGGAAGATTCCGATACTGAAAAAGGCAAACAATAGCGATTTCCCTAAGAGGGAGGTCGTATTTTTTTGTACATACACATGCCCAAGACTTGCTATAATGAGTACACAATCAATTGATGTTGGGAGAATGATCCGATGGGAAATGTCGAATACGAAAGAAGAAAAAGCACGCTAAGCAGGATTCTCAAGATTTCGTTATTAGTACTGATTGGCTTCACTGTGTTACTTTTAGCTCTGCCAGGCCAAAAAGCTGACGTGCATCCCTTTCTTGAGACAAAAAAACCGTTGGTGATTGCTCATCAAGGCGGAGCAGATTTAGCTCCGTCGAGTACAATGGCTGCTTTTGAAAAGGCTGCCCGACTGGGAGCAGATGTACTTGAGTTTGATGTCCATATTACGAAAGACGGACATCTAGTTGCGATTCATGATGCTACTGTGGATCGAACAACGAATGGTACCGGGAAGGTAGAATCTTTTACATTAAAAGAGTTAAAAGAATTGGATGCAGGATTCAACTTTCAAGATGAGAACGGGAATTATACTTATCGGGGAAAAGGAGTAAAAATCCCAACGGTCCAAGAAATATTTGAAGCTTTTCCAAATCACTATATGATGATCGAGATTAAACATAATAATCCGCGTAACAGAATGGATGAAGTCGTGCAAAAGCTTTGGGAACTGATTGATACATATGATATGGCGGATCAAACACTCGTTGTTTCGTTTGATCAAAGTATTGTTGATTCTTTTCAGCATTTTAGCGGCAATCAAGTCGCACTTGGAGGAGGCAGAGGGGAAGTAAAAAACTTCGTTATCTCAAGTATGCTTTCAATTCAGCCGCTTTACCGACCGAAAGTTCATGCCTTTCAGCTGCCGCTGCATGAGGGGGAAATTGATTTAACAAAGGATTATATCATAGAAAATGCTCACAATCGGGGTATGAGAATTTATTATTGGACGATTAACGATAAAGAAACGATGGAGAAGCTGATTGACCGAGGGGCAGACGGAATCATAACTGACCGTCCCGATTTATTGTTAGAGATTTTGGCCGAAAACTAAAGGAGGACAAAAGGTTTTGTCCTCCACATTTATGATTGCGCTTATAGATGAGCTGGAAAAGTCATAGTAAAAGTTGTTTGCTCCGAATTGGAGATACACTCTAGTGTGCCTTTATGTTTTTCGATAATTTCTTTACAAACAAATAGTCCGAGGCCAGTCCCTAACTGTTTTGTGGTGACAAACGGTTCAAATATGGTTTTAATTAAATCAGGCGGGATTACAGGTCCATTGTTAGAAATTTTAACGACTACTTGATTATCATATGTATAGGAATGTATATAAATTTTTGGATCTAGCCGATAGTTTTGCAGAACATCAATTGCATTAAATAGGATGTTCATAAAGACTTGCCGGAGTTCATCCTGGTATCCAAAGATGTAAGTATCTGACTGTAATTGCTTGCATATTTCTACTTTTGCACCTAATAAACTGGGATAAAGAAAAGAAAGGATTTCTTCGATTAAAAGCTGCAAATCAATTTTTCCCTTTTCTTTTCCAATTAATTCTTTTTTAGAGAGAAGGAGGAATTGGGAAATCCGAAAGTTTAATTGTTCAATTTCTCCTGCAATAATATCAAGATATGGGACAGTCGGATGATCGGAACGCAGAAGCTGTACAAACCCTTGAATCGATGTTAATGGATTGCGAAACTCATGGATAAAACTAGATGTCATTTGACCAAGCAAAGTTAACCGATCTTTATGAGATTGATTAATAAAGCTATTTTTTTCTTCAATGATTTTATCTTTTAGTTCGTCATAATGACTGACTGCGCAATATAAGAAGCGATCAAAACATTGATTGATATTATCGAAGATTTCTTGCAAAAACAAATGTTTTTCTTTGAGATCTAGCTGGTATAAATGATGAAATATTTCACTTCTGCCAATGCTTACGTTATAAACAAATTCTCCAATGTTGAATTCTGCAGCCACTCTTTCCTCAGCTACCTTTTTAGCCAGTATTTCTATTTGTGGCTTCATTTGCTCGTAAGGTGTCATAATAGATTTTTGGACAATAGAAAACATAAGCTCGCCGTTTTTTAGAATATTTCCTTGAAAGGGATCATTTGAAGAGACTATAATTTTTTTGCTCCACCTTTCGAGCAAAGAATATTTATAGGATTCCAAATAATCATGAATGTGAAGCTTAGTTGCAAACATCCCAATTTCCCCTTTTGAACATGTTTTCTTTATACATTTCTAGAACTTATTCTGAGTTTCCTGCTAACAATAAAAGGTTTTCATTGCAATTTCTCTATCCCTTTCCTATAATGAATGTGAACTTAATATATTTATTTTTCCACAAGGGGAGCCTGTATACGGCTGAGAGTGAACTTTGTTCAGACCCTTCGAACCTGTTAGTTAGTACTAGCGTAGGGATGTGGTTTACCATTTCGTCCAGCGTGCAGTGCTTTTAGCATTGCTTTATTTTTTTTGAGAAATGGTTCGTTCACTCCCCCTCCAAAAAGAAAGGGGATTTTTTATGCAAACAAGATCAACTCTATTCATTGTAGAGGTGGCCATTTTCACTGCAATTGCATTTTTATTAGATTATCTTTCTGGTATTCTTATGAAAAGTATTTGGCCACAGGGGGGTTCCATTTCGATTGCGATGGTACCTGTTGTTTTAATGGCATTTAGATGGGGATTAAAAGGCGGATTATTAACTGGGTTTTTATTAGGATCGATTCAGCTAGTAAACGGTTTTGCAACGATTCTATACTTTCTGCAAATTATTTTTGACTATTCGCTGGCATTTGCATTAGTCGGATTTGCTGGTCTTTTTGCGAAACCAGTCCAGAATGCTTTAATCAGTCAGAATAAAGGAAAGCTTTTAGCCTATTCGATTGCAGGAACGGTCGTTGGCGGACTTTTACGTTATTTCATCCATTTTATTTCAGGTATTACGTTCTTTGCACAATGGGCACCACCAGGACAGCCTATTTGGCTATATTCGCTAACCTACAACGGCGGCTATATGATTCCATCTATCATTATTACAGCTGTAATTGTATATCTGCTGCTTTTAACAGCACCAAACCAAATGATGAGAAAAGATCTTTCAGTTAATAAAACAGCCTAATGTCAAAGGACTCTCAATGCTTCAAGATGAGCATGAGAGTTCTTTTTCTTTTATGAATCCCCCTGCAGTGCACTTCGTTCATATCATATACTTCTGGCCATCACGACGCCAGTACTTATGCTTCCTGTTGTTTTTCAATTTCTTTTTTTAGTCCTTCCATATACATATATACAATTTGTTTAATTTTGTCGTCAGCACCCAAGATATCCAGGTGCAGCATGCATTTTTTGATGGTAGGATGAACAGAGGGAGTATTAGGTTCATTCATAAGATTCACCTCTATTTAGCTTATATAATAATCATACGGTAGACGAGAGAATTTTCTGGGTCATTTACCAATTTGTAATCAAAAAAACCGAATTGCAATAATAAAGGCTGAAATGCAGTGCTCAAAGCTTCTTCTGTCAATAATTTTCTAAAAATTTATATTGACACTACTTGGGAACGATGGTAATCTTACAGAGCATATGAAAAAAATGTAAACGAAAGGAGCTGTTGTGTCATGATTTTAATCGATTTTCTATTCATTATTGGCGGTATGCAAAAATTAAATATGATGGCGCAGCCTAGCTCCGTTTATAGTTCATAATATTCTTTTATATTTCTATAGGATTCTAGGTTGCGGCCTTATGCTGCAATCTGAAGGAATCGGTATGAATTAAAAAGGTATGCCGTACCACAGGTGCGGTATGCCTTTTTTTACTTTATGTATTTCTAATGAACAGCGGGTAGCCCCCGTTTTTCAGATAAATCATTTTCAAGAAAAAACTAGGGAGGAATTATTATGATTCAAATCAATGGAAAGAAAGGATTTTACAAAGGAGATCCAGAGAGCGGCTAGTCGAAAGAAAAGACAGAGAGTAGGTAGAATTTATGTTTAAGGTGTTTAGACAATTATCATGGTTTTTTAAAGAAGAATGGAAACGTTATACGATTGCACTGATCTTTTTGGCCATTGTCGGTATCACGGATATTATGCCGGCAAGATTAGTGGGTATGGCGATTGATGATATTCATCAGGGAATCTTAACAAATGAACTGATGGTAAAATATATCCTCGGGTTGTTGGGGATTGCTGTCGTTTCTTATAGTTTGACGTATGTGTGGGTTAACAAACTATTTGGGGGAGCCTATGTCGTTGAAAGAAAATTACGCTCTAAATTTATGAATCATTTATTAAAAATGACACCCGTCTTTTATGAAAAATTTAGAACGGGTGACTTAATGGCTCGCGGGACCAATGATTTGAAAGCTATTTCCACAACTGCCGGCTTTGGGATATTAACGCTAATGGACAGCAGTATTTTTATGATTACCGTTCTATTTGCGATGGGGTTTATGATTAGCTGGAAACTGACTCTTGCAGCAATCATACCATTACCTGTCATGGCATATCTCATAAAGATTTTAGGAGAGAAAATTCATAAGCGCTTCACAATCGCACAGGACACATTTGGAGAGATGAATAACCGGGTATTGGAATCCGTATCTGGTGTCCGTGTTATCCGCGCTTATGTGCAAGAACGGGCAGATGAGGCAAGGTTTAGTAAGATGACAGAGGACGTTTATGAGAAAAACCTAGCTGTCGCCAAAATCGATTCCTTATTTGGTCCGATAATTAAAGTATTAGTCGGAATCAGCTATCTGATTGGCTTAGGATACGGTTCCTATTTAGTATTCCAGCAAACGATTTCATTAGGTGACCTTGTCACGTTTAACGTATATCTGGGTATGATGATCTGGCCGATGTTTGCAGTGGGAGAGCTCATTAATGTGATGCAGCGGGGGAGTGCTTCTCTTGATCGTCTGCAAAATACGCTTTCCTATCAGCAGGATGTTGCGGATGCTAAAGAGCCAATTTTA
Organism: Bacillus litorisediminis; assembly: GCF_022808645.1. Lineage (GTDB taxonomy): Bacteria > Bacillota > Bacilli > Bacillales > JC228 > Bacillus_BF > Bacillus_BF litorisediminis. Next base: position 159,245 of record NZ_JAKZKT010000001.1, on the reverse strand, counting down.
GTAACAAAACCGGAAAGCGTCGGGTATAATCGTGTGTCTTTTCAATATCCAACGTCTAATGTACCAAATCTCGATCAGATTCAGGTTCATTTTAATCGGGGGGAAACCTTAGGGATTGTAGGGAAAACGGGAAGCGGGAAAACCACTTTTGTGAAGCAGTTACTAAAATACTATCCCAAGGGTAAGGGTGAACTAACGATTTCAGGTATCCCCATTGAACAGCAAACAATTGAACAAGTTCGAGAGTTCATAGGGTATGTACCCCAGGATCATACTCTGTTTTCTAAAACCGTAAAAGAAAATATTTTATTCGGGAAGCCCAATGCAACAGCGGAAGAGTTAAGAAAGGCAATCGAATTGGCAGCCTTTGATCAGGATATTCAGTTTCTGCCAGATGGCTTAGAAACGCTTGTCGGGGAAAAGGGTGTAGCGCTGTCTGGCGGGCAAAAACAGCGAATTTCGATTGCGCGGGCTTTAATTAAAGATCCTGAAATCTTAATTTTAGACGACTCCCTGTCAGCCGTCGATGCAAAGACAGAGTCAAGAATTATTGAAAATATTCGCAGAGAACGTTCGGGAAAAACCACAATCATCACGACCCATCGATTATCAGCAGTTCAGCATGCCGATTGGATTATCGTATTAGATGATGGGAAGATTGTAGAAGAAGGAACACATGAAATCCTTATGAAGAAAAAAGATGGATGGTATCACGAACAGTATTTGCACCAGCAGCTTGAAACAGCTGTGGGCGGAGGTGATCACCAATGAATACAGGCAAAAGATTAGTTCAGTACGCATTAAAGTTTAAAATGATGATTATTTTGGCTCTATTAATGCTTTCTGTTTCCGTCGGAGCGGAGCTTATGGGTCCATTTATTGCAAAAAAACTGATTGATGATCATATTATTGGCATTGAATCTCCTTGGTATGAAACAACACAAGGTGAAGAAGCAGTAGAGTATAATGGGACTTGGTATAAACGGGAAGCCTATTTTGAAGAGGGAGAAGAGAAAGGGACCCCTGCACGGATTCTGCAAGTTCAAAAAGATTTCATCTTTGTTCCCTCGGAGATCGATTTTGATGGAAAACGGACATTTAATGATGGAGTTCTGACGATTACAAGCGGGGACGAAACAAGAGAGTATTCCGGTACGAAATTAAACACGCGGGAAGTGATGGCTTTTTACCAGCCTGAAGTACCGAAAATTATGATATTAATCTGTGCTTACTTTGGTCTTCTCGTCTTTGCTTCATTTTTTCAATATGGCCAACGGTTTTATTTGCAAAAAGCTGCAAACCGGATTATCCAAAAAATGCGAAATGATGTGTTTCAGCATATTTCACGTTTGCCGATTCAGTATTTTGACAATCTGCCCGCAGGTAAGGTTGTTTCCCGAATCACTAATGATACCGAAGCGATTAGGGAGCTCTATGTTGCCGTGTTGGCTAACTTTTTTACCAGTATCATTTATATTATTGGAGTATTTATCGGGCTCTTCATTCTAGATCCAACTTTAGCTGCCTGGTGCTTACTATTAGTGCCGATTCTATTCGTTTGGATGAAGCTCTATCGAAAATACGCATCCGTCTATAACCATGTCATTCGCTCGAAAATAAGCGAAATTAATGGGATGTTAAATGAATCGATTCAAGGGATGTCAATTATTCAAGCGTTCAGAAGAGAAAAAGAGACGAAACAAGAATTTGAAGAGTTGAATGCTGAACATTTTAAATACCAAAATAAGATGCTTAATCTAGATTCCTTGACCGGACATAATTTATCATGGTTGTTACGCAATATTGTATTTGTATCTTTTATCTGGTATTTTGGAGGCCAGTCTCTAGGAATTGGAACTGTAGTTTCACTGGGAGTCTTGTATGCAATTGTTGATTATATTACCAGATTGTTCGAACCAGTAAACGGCATTGTGAACCAGCTAGCCAATCTTGAACAGGCATTAGTAGCCGGGGAGCGGGTGTTTCAGCTGATGGATGAAAAAGGAACTCCGGTTAGTGATGATGAGATGCCACGGGTAAAAGGCCATGTTCAATTTGAGAAGGTCTCGTTTGCCTACAAAGAAAATGAGTATGTTTTAAAGGATATTGATTTTGCAGCAAAGCCCGGTCAGACGGTTGCTCTAGTTGGCCATACCGGTTCAGGTAAAAGCTCTATTCTTAATTTGCTTTTCCGCTTTTATGATTGTCAAAAAGGAGCTATCAAAATAGACGGAAAAGATGTAAAAGATCTTCCAAAACAAGCCCTGCGAAAGCATATGGCGATTGTGCTTCAGGATCCATTTTTATTTACAGGGACGGTTGCTTCAAATATTAGTATGAATGATGACAGGATTACCCGCAAACAAATGGAAATGGCTCTGAAAGCCGTAGGGGGAGACCAAATTCTCAAGCATTTAGAAAAAGGATTAGATGAACCGGTTGTCGAAAAAGGAAGCACTTTATCTTCCGGACAGCGGCAGCTGATCAGTTTTGCGCGTGCCCTTGCATTTGATCCGGCTATTTTGGTATTAGACGAGGCGACTTCCAATATAGATACAGAAACTGAAGCGGTAATTCAAAATGCGATGGATGTGCTGAAAAAAGGAAGAACCACTTTTATTATTGCGCACCGTCTTTCCACAATCAAAAACGCAGACCTGATCCTCGTTTTAGACAGAGGTCAAATTGTTGAAAGAGGAAACCACGAACAGCTGATGAAAAATGGCGGCAAGTATTATCAAATGTACCAGCTGCAAAAGGGTGCGAAAAGCTCGCTCGCTGTATAGTGAGTGAATCAAGATAGGAAGGCTGAATTCTTTTTTGTGAAGAATTCGGTCTTTTTTTATTTAGTTGGGTTTAACGGCAATGGAAGTATCCATCATAAGTGTGATGAAGGACAAAAGTAGGAGGCGAAGCAGCGGAATGTCCATCATAAGTGTGATGAAGGACAAAAGTAGGAGGCGAAGCAGCGGAATGTCCATCATAAGTGTGATGAAGGACAAAAGTGGGAGGCGAAGCAGCGGAAATGTCCATCATATGTGTGATGAAGAACAAAGGTTGGAGGCGAAGCAGCGGAAATGTCCATCATAAGTGTGATGAAGAACAAAAATGGGAGGCGAAGCGGCGGAAATGTCCATCATAAGGGGTATGAAGGACAATGGTACGAGGAGAAGCAATGGAAATGTCCATCATAAAAGGAATGAAGGACAAAAGTAGGAGGCGAAGCAGTGGAAATGTCCATCATAAGGGGTATGAAGGACAATGGTACGAGGAGAAGCAATGAAAATGTCCATCATAAAAGGAATGAAGGACAAAAGCTGACGTCAGATGCAAAACCCATGCAAAAAAATTGTGTCTTCCCTTTGCTTTATAGTATTGTCAACATGTAAGATTTATTTAAAAATGGTTTATGCCTTTTTTACATAAACCAGTGGTACATATAAAAAAAGGAAATCGATTGAACAAAAGGAGTGAAAGACATGGAATATCGGATTGAAAGAGATACGCTAGGGGAAGTGAAAGTTCCCAAGGAAAAACTTTGGGGAGCGCAAACACAGAGGAGTCTGCAAAACTTTGCGATCGGTCAGGAAGTAATGCCGCTTGAGGTTATGCACGCTTTCGCTCAATTAAAAAAAGCAGCAGCGACTGTTAACCATGACTTAGGTAAGCTTTCAGCAGAGAAAAAAGACGCCATCGTTAAAGCTTGTGATGAAATCATTGCTGGGAAACATGACAGTGAATTTCCGCTTAAAGTCTGGCAGACAGGAAGCGGGACTCAGTCCAATATGAATGCAAATGAAGTCATTGCCTTTTTGGCCAATCAATTTTTAACTGAAAAAGGCATTGAGCAAAAAGTTCATCCAAACGATGATGTTAACATGTCACAAAGTTCAAACGATACCTTCCCGACAGCTATGCATATTGCCGCTTATAAATATGTAACGGAAAGGCTCCTGCCAGCTATAGATAAAATGATTCAAACACTAAAAGAAAAGGAAGACAAGTTCCGCTCTGTTGTTAAAATTGGACGGACTCATCTCCAGGATGCGACTCCTTTAACATTAGGACAAGAAATCAGCGGCTGGAGAGCGATGTTTGAAAAATCTCAAAAAATGATTATAGAAAGCATGGAACATGTGATGAACCTGGCAATTGGAGGAACGGCTGTTGGAACAGGAATTAATGCTGAGCCTGATTTCGGCGATCGCGTAGCGGCTTATTTACAAACAAATACGGGTTATCCATTCCGTTCATCCGACAATAAGTTCCATGCCCTGACTTCTCATGATGAACTTGTTCATGCTCATGGTGCAATAAAAGCGTTAGCGGCTGATTTTATGAAAATTGCGAATGATGTACGCTGGTTATCTAGCGGTCCAAGAAGCGGGATTGGTGAACTCACCATTCCGGCTAACGAACCGGGCAGCTCAATTATGCCCGGAAAAGTAAATCCAACTCAAAGTGAAGCAGTAACCATGGTTTGCAGTCAAATCTTCGGAAACGATGCAACTATTGGCTTTGCCGCTAGTCAAGGGAATTTTGAATTAAATGTTTTCAAACCAGTGATTATTTATAATTTCCTGCAATCCGTTCGCCTTTTATCTGACAGCATCCATTCATTTAATGATAAGTGTTTGGTCGGATTAGAAGCGAATGAGGAAAAAATTGAGCAATACCTGCAAGATTCTTTAATGCTGGTTACTGCGCTAAATCCGCATATTGGCTATGAAAAAGCAGCAGAAATTGCGAAAAAGGCTTATAAAGAAAATACAACCTTAAAAGCTGCGGCCTTAGCAACCGGATATATTACAGAAGAGCAATTTGATGAGTGGGTAGACCCTCGGAAAATGGTTCGGTTTTAATTAAAGCCATGAAAAGCCCCCGTATAAAAACGGGGGCTTTAGCCATTTTTATTCAATTGTTACGCTTGAGGGAATCCTCCGCCAAGTTGGCTTTCAGCCATAGAAACTAGGCGCTTAGTGATTTCTCCTCCAACAGATCCGTTTGCACGTGAAGTAGTGTCAGCACCAAGTTGTACACCAAATTCTTGTGCGATCTCGATCTTCATTTGATCAAGAGCTTGTTGAACTCCAGGTACTAATAATTGGTTGTTGTTGTTGTTACGTGCCATTTCTGTTTCATCTCCTCAAAAAATATTTTTTTAATGGTTGGGTTAGCTGGATTTGAACCAGCGCGACGGAAATAGTTTCCGCGACCAACATGGTTTAACCCATCGAATGTATTTTTATTGTGTTTGATAAGGGAGAAAACTATTCTTTTTTTCTTTAGGTAAATGCTCCCTTTTTCGGTCAAATCCTTCCAATCGATCATTCACATAGTCTCTATGGTTTTGGGCAATTATAAGCTTATCCATTTGCCCTATTTCTATATCCAAAAAGTCTGAATGAAAGGAAAGCCGCTGTATGTATATTTGTCCCCTGTGTAATGGATTCGATACGAAGAGAATTATTTGCCGAAATTGCCAAAATGAGCTAATTGATAGCGGGAAGATAAGTGATTACTATGATGACTATAGTGCCTATATGGAGATTGACGAATTAAAACTGGAGAATGGGGATCCTGCTGATTGGAAAAACCATATTTGTTTTCATCTATTCTCCTGTTTGACATGCGGACATGATGAAGTTGTGTCAGTGAAAGAGGACGAAAATAAGTAAAACCACTTTACAGGAAGATCCCATAAAGTGGTTTTGCTATAAGTTTATTTTTCTAAATCAGCTGCTATTTCATTTTGGGTTGTTACGCTTGCACCCTCAGGGCGAATTCGAAGTTCCGTTTCGGTGTCAAAGAAGTGAGCCTTATTTAAATCAAATGCCAAATCTACCGTTTGGCCGGCTTTCACTTCAGATCTGGAATCGATTCTGGCCACAAAGTCTTGCCCGTTAATTTGGGAGTAAAGCATCATTTCAGCACCCGTAAGTTCTGCCACTTCAATGTGAGCACTAAATGATGTGCCTGGTGAAGACTCAATAAATACCGGCTCATCGTGGATATCTTCAGGACGGATACCCAAGATTACTTCTTTTCCAACGTAGCCTTGATCTTTTAGAACCTTCAATTTCCCTTCTGGGATTGTAAGTTTTGTTTCACCAGAAACAAATTGGTCTCCCTCAATTTTTCCAGTGAAGAAGTTCATCGCTGGAGAACCAATAAATCCGCCAACAAAAATATTTTCAGGTTTTTCATACACTTCTTTTGGAGTACCCACCTGCTGTATAACTCCATCCTTCATAACAACAATCCGGGTAGCCATTGTCATCGCTTCGGTTTGGTCATGGGTTACGTAGATCGTTGTGGTTTGCAGGCGCTGATGAAGCTTAGCAATTTCAGCACGCATTTGCACACGGAGCTTCGCATCTAAGTTTGAAAGCGGTTCATCCATAAGGAATACTTTTGCGTCGCGGACAATTGCACGTCCTAAGGCAACACGCTGACGCTGACCGCCTGAAAGAGCTTTTGGCTTACGATCTAAGTAGGCTTCGAGCCCCAAAATCTTAGCGGCTTCTTTAACACGACGGTCAATTTCAGCTTTAGGGAACTTACGAAGCTTAAGTCCGAATGCCATATTATCATAAACGGACATATGCGGATAAAGCGCATAGTTTTGGAACACCATCGCAATATCGCGATCCTTTGGAGCTACATCGTTTACACGCTTATCATCGATATAAAAATCCCCTTGGGTAATTTCCTCAAGCCCGGCAATCATTCTCAAAGTCGTTGATTTTCCGCAGCCAGATGGACCGACGAAAACGATAAATTCCTTGTCCTGAATATGAAGATTGAAATCTTTAACGGCGGTTACATCTTTTTCATAAACCTTATAGATATGTTCAAGTCTAAGTTCTGCCAAAATAAAAACCTCCTCAAAAATTTTTTTACTGTTACTAGTATTGTATAGGAACTGAAAGCCCTTCCAAATAGGTAAAGTGCACAAAAAAATAGGCACCCTATTGGGCACCTTGGCAATTTTTCGAATTTTTCTTATTTCGAGAGTAAGCTCAAAAAGTATATTATCCAGGCCGATTCATATTGTTTCAAATCGAGTCCCGTTTTTTCAGTGAATTTATCAATTCTATATAGCAAACTGTTGCGGTGCATAAACATTTTTTTTGCAGTTAGGGAAGTGTTCATATTATTTTCAATATACACTTGTGCCGTGTGTAGAAGCTCCGGATCTTCTATGACAGATTGATATTCTTCCTTTAGCATCTTAATAAAATCTTTAGGCAGCTGATTAATCATAAGGTAAGGAACGACCCGTTCAAACGTAAAATACGACTGTTTTCCAAATTCACGCAGCAGTCTTTGGAAAAGCTGATATTCTCTTTGAAAAAAATTGGTGACTTCCTTTACTTCCGAAAAAGATCGCCATTTTCCTAAATAAAATTTGGCTTTTACGTAAAAATCACCTTCTAAAATTTTACTAAATGCGATCACGTCTTCTAGCTGAATTGAGTCAGATGAGTCCTTTTCTATTAGAACTAATGATGTATCCGTAAGCCAAACCATTTGAATGGTTTGGTTAAAAAAACCTGTACAGGCTTCTTCAATGTCAATTGCGGATAACTCAGAATTTAGGAGTTCTATATGTATAAAGCGTAAATGATGGATCTCGCCGACTACTTCATTGACTTGTCCATCGTGTAATAGTGAGTACCATCCCTTTTGAAGAATAGATAAATTACGTGCTGGAACAAGGGATTCTGCCGGTTCCCATTTTTCAAACAGGCAGGCAAGCAGAACCTCTGTATCATTCGTTAGATCTTGGCGCTGAATCCCCAGATATACTTTATTATTTTCATCAAAAAACCATTGATACTTTTTGTTATTTTGAGGCGGTTCTTCTTGGAGCTTAGCAGTTGGATATTGACTTAACAATTTCTCAATCATTTGCAAAACCTCGGGATTAGAATCATGCTTTCATTATAGCAAAAGAAGGAGCCAGACAATACTGACTCCTTCTTATTTTATGCGAATGCCCATAATATTTCTTTCATAAGCAGCTTTCTTCAACCCTGGGTTCGCGGGGATTCTTCTTCCGGAAAAGGATGAGCTTCTTCAATATTTGTGCTATCTGCCCTAAAGTGTACACTACCGCCGCTTAAACCCTCATTAATAATACGATCCTCATCGAGCTGAACTAGTTTCTTACCTTCATACTCCACATCTTTCATAAAGGATTTCCCTTTTATCGTTAAATGTTCTTTTTCAAACATGAAAAAACCTCCCCTCACAAGTTCTCTCCTATAACTTGTGAGGAAAAGGCTAGATTCATACATTAGGATCCATCATACACGTGATAAAGCATTAACTCGTGAATCGCTCTTGTTATTGTGTCTAATTCTTCTGCTGACGGCTGGTTTTGATGCCATTCAACCCGGCCATCTTTATGATAGGTTGCTTCAATACGTTTTCCTTTATAGAAGAAAGAAATGGTCCATCCAAATAATTTAGATGAATGAACCGGTTTATACTGAAAATGTGAAATCACTGCGGTAACACCCTCTCCCAATGAATTTGCCTTTTTCTCATTTAACCATAAATCATGGCAATTTATAAAGGAGTAGAGTTACGCTATTTTTGTTGATAAAGCCTGATAAATAAAGTACAAAGCTGCTGCATTCTTTTTGATTCGATTTCTTCCTCATCAAAGGTCATCGGCTTAGCATTGACTTCGAATAAATATGGGTGTTGATTTTCATCAAGCCCGATGTCTATTGAAAATTCATAAAATACTCCAAATGCTTTATTTAATTCTTTACCGATCATCTGAGTAAGTTCCTCAAGCTGCTGCACCGGGGTCATATGCGTTACTCTTGAAAACGGGATGATTCGTCCACCTTTCGGAATATGAGTCGTTACCTCCTGGTGAAAGGATTGTCTAACACCAATACCCGTCATATTAAAGCCAGAACCTGTAAATTGGCCCAATATCCGCAGGTCAAATCTTCTTCCTTTATAGGTTTTAGGTTCAATGGCCTGCTGGAGTATATACTGGTTTTTTTCAAAAGTAGTATAAAATCTTTCCCAAAATCGGGTAAAGTTAGCAAATAAAATCGTGGTAGAAGTTGTTTCGCAATAAATTTTGCCATCCTGTTTTAGGCGAATTCTCATTACGCCAAAACCTTTTGATCTTAATTTCGGTTTTGCATAAATACATGAATACCTTCTCAGGAATTGAAAACAAGTCTCTTCGTCCTTTACCTCTATTGTGTCAGGTAAATGTTCACGGATCTTCTCGTGTTGGGAAAGTAATTGATAGGTAGACCATTTGTCTAAAAAACTAGAGTTAAAAAAAGGGATTCCTTTTCTGAGAGCATCTTGTTTAAACTGATCGAATTTTTCGCTTTTTTCATGCTGATAATATGGAACCCGATTATAAATCACGTTTGGGATCGGAACATTTGCCTGAATCCAGACATTTTCATTTGGAACGAATAAATAGCCTTCGATTTCATGTCTGTCTAACGACTGATTTGGGGTGATGATATAAGAAACACCTTGACACGATAACAATTTTCTCTGCAAGTCTTCAAAAAGCTTTTTATTGCCTACGATACTTCCTGTGCGGCTCTTCCATGCCAAAATTCCAGCCAAAACTTTTATTTCTGTTTCTTCCAAGCCGAGGCGCTGTAAAAGGGTCGCTTCCATTGTATGTTTCATGAGAATAACTCCTCTGGAGAAAGAATCGACATCTTCGTTAAATAAATGGCGTAAGAGAGCATCAGTTTTCTAGTAAGATGTTCGAACCCTTTTAAGTCTGGATGGATAAAAATTGAGCGGCCTGGCTTTGAATTCGCTTCAAAAAGCCATATTTGTTCCTGTTGGTCCACACCTAGATCAAAGCCTATTTCAGCAATAATTCCTTCCATATTTTTTTCTAATGCCCGGCTCAAAATGAGGCTGGCTTCGGTAATTTGGTCTTCTATTTTTTTTCTCTGTTTCGTGTCTGGAAAAATCTCTTCTAATGTTTTGACCTCACCGCCATATTTAATATGGGTGGTAGGGCTGCCCGTGCCGGCGACCTTTGCTGCAATTGCGGAAACAGTCCAATTTCCCGCCTCATCCTTATTGGTATGAACCCGAAAATCAACGGGATGATGATTATATTTCATTAAGGCTATTCCCTGCTGAATCATCATGTTTTTCAAAGATTTATTTTTAAAAAGGTTGTTAAATAGTGATTCTAATGTTTGATACTTTCGCAATCGTTTGTTTCCTTCTTTGTCTTTGAAGCGGCAATAGTAGGAGTCTGAGTCTCTGTCGTAGAAAAGTTGGTGTATGCCGCTGCCTAAGCTGCCATTTTGCGGTTTGACGTAAACATGGCCATACTTAGAAAGCATTCGTTCAATGACATCGAAGGACGTAAAGGCATGCGTTTCGGGTAAGTACCTTTGTGCGTCATTGTCCTGCTCAATCCGTTCAAATACATCTAATTTGTTAAAGAATCCGGGATTAAACCAAGGAATAAGATATTCATCCTGAAGTTTCTTTTTAACGATACGAAACTTTTCCTCTCCTTCCATTTTTCGATTCGGAAGGCGGTCGTAAATGACATTAGGGAACGGTACAGTTACTTGCTCCCAGCCTTGTTCATTATAAGAAAACCCTTTAATTGTTCCCTCATCCCAGTTGATATGATCTTTTCCAAATACTATAAACACAACGCCCTGTTTCGCTTGAAATCTCATTATTCTAGAAAAAAAAGAACTTCGATCACCAATTGGCTTTGTTTTAATCGAAGTAAAACCTGACGTAATAATCCCAATCAGCGGACCAAAATATAGAGTGTTATCTTTTTGGATCACGTGTATACGCCGAATGGTAAGCGGCATATAGAGTTTTTCTGCTAGAGGCTTAGATAATAGAAAAGTATGGTCTGCTGTAGTTAGGGGTGCACTTTGGACTTCTTCTGTAGCACCTCCAAAAGAGACCTTTACAGGCTTACTCTGGCTCCAGTTTTTGGGGTAGCCTAAGGAAAAGCCTTCTTGATCAACAATTTTTAGAGTGCAAAGTTTCATTTTTTCACTCTCCCCGGCTTACTTGACTCATGCAAAAATCGTGTAAATCGAAGCGGTGCATTTGCTAAAGTTTCTTCAAGCTCAGGAAAAAGGTGAAGGATGACATGTCGACCCGGTTTCGAATTGGCATCAAGCAGCCAAACGGAATAATCCCTCGCAATTCCAATATCTAAACCTAACTCAAACAACGGGAAAAAACTATTCTCTAAATGTGAGGGGAGCGACTCTATCAGCGTATTAATCTCCTGATGAATAAAATCTCTTTTCGAAAAAGGCAGTTCCTTCAGCCACTCCGTATAAGGCTTGATATCAGCTCCTCCACTTAAGTTGGAAATAATCCCTTCCTGAATACCAACGCGTACACCACGCCCTCGTTCAACCCATATGCCTCTTTCATCTTTTTGTAAAAAAATCCTTACATCGAATGGCTGATTTTCATGGTTTTGAATTTTTAAAAAGGGCTGAATTAAAAAATCCTTTCCCTCAATTAGTTCTGTAATCCATTTCTGAAATGAACCATTTAATGGAACAACATGTTGAATGACCTTATTTTTCTTTTGTGTTTGAATTAGGACTCCGTTGGGATGCGAACTAATAACGTAAATTGCATAGCCGTGTGCTCCGTTTGCTGGCTTCAATACAATTTTTTTATATTTTAAAAGGGCATTTTGGATATCTTCTGTAGATGAAGCCTTTCTCGTTAATGGTAAATAAGGAGAGATTGAATCAAGTTCAGATAATTTCTGATAAAGCTTCCATTTATTAGGGAGTCCGTATCCTAAAAATACGAGATCATCCCTCATCTTTAGCCAGCGGAGAATCGCCCGGCTTTGGGATGAAATTCGATCTTCCCCATAAAAAACTCTGTCATATAAATATTTTGGGATCGGAAATGTATCGCGGACCCATGTTTTTGAGTCTGGGTCATATCGTTCACCCTTAATCAGTTCTGTTTCAGGCTGTATTTGTATGGGGCTAAAACGGTAAACCATAATTCCATAATCGCTGGCATGTTCAGCTATTTGTTTGAAAAAGCCCTGAGCTTCAGGCTGAAGCGAAATTAAACCAAGAGTCAGCATGTTCTCACCTCTGATTCTATTTTGAATTTTTCTGTTCATGAAAAAGGGACAGACACGTTTTACATAACGCTCTTGCAGATGGTCGGATTTGGATTTCTTCCCTGAGAGGGGAAGTTTTAGACGGTTTTGAATTGACCTCAAGAATCCAGACTCCTCCATCTTTATCAATGGCTAAATCTAATCCAAGCTCACAATAAAGACCATTAGAGGATTTCTGCAAAGTTTCTGCCACTTTTTTTGAAAGTGCTCCCATTTCTTCAAATTTTCGTTTTCCTTCAGACGGGAACCATTGCTCGAGAACATGCAGCGGTTTCAGCAACTGACCGCCTTGAGCTTGATTAGAAATAATTCTATCTTTTTCTCCTACTCTTGCGACCGCAGATGTAATATGCCATGTTCTCTCGTAATAGTGAAGCAGAAACCGAAAATCAACTAATTGACCGTCTAATGTGAATATAGGAATGGCATGTTGAACAATGTAGGTATCTCTTTTTTGAAGTTGTTCGATAAACGTTGAAAGCTGATCGATATTTTTAAGCAAAAATGGATCGGTTGCAACTGATTCAGAAACGTATACCCAAAACTTATTTTGTTCTTCTTGCCGATCAATGAAGCAAATGCCTCTGCCCTGACTCCCGTTTACCGGTTTAAGGTATGCTTTTGGATAATCGGCTAGAGTCGATAATAGTTGAGTAAGATCTAATAGATGAGTTTTTGGAAGAAACTTTCGAATCTCGATATCTGTAAAAAGGAGTTCGTGTATAACCCACTTATTAAGAAAATGATCATTAAATATAATTGCATTTTTCCATTGGCTTTTTATCGATGAAAACAATGAGCTTTTCTCGTATTTGCGTGAATGGATTCTGTTATAAATGACATCAGGTGCTGGGATCCGGGCTGATTCCTGCCATCCTCCATCACTCCAAAATAGTCCTGCTGTCTGATTTTTTACTTGGACAAATGCAAAAATTCCTTTATTTTGACCTTCCGTCATTACCTCCTTGCAAAAATCAAAGAAAGGAGATGATAAATCATTTGAAGAAACGTCTGTCCAAATCATCAAGATGGGACCCAACACAATGGTTGCATCTTTCTTATTTACATAAAATTGGAGTTTGACCTGATTTTTCGGTACTCTTAAGTCATCTGCTACTTTTTCGCTGATTATGATTTCAGCAGAAAGTTTCTGTTTAAAAAGAATGGAAACCCTAGCTTGTTTATCCCCTAATTTAATGGTGCACTTATGTTCAAACAGATGTTTTTTTATTGATACCGGCAGAAATATTTGATAATCCTGAAGCAAAGGGTCAACCTGAATCGTACATATATCCACAGTACTCATCCTTTTATGGACAAATGGGATAATAAGCAGTATAAATTATACAGACCCAGAGCCCATTTTTTATTATCGTATGAAACACTGAAAGAAACGGTGCTTTGTACCAATACTGAAAGGTGATTTAGATGAATTTATGGACAAGTATGCTTTTTCTCGGTTTGATTGGGGCATTAATTGGCGGATTCACTAATTTTTTAGCTATCAAAATGTTGTTTCGGCCATACCGTCCCTTATATATTGGAAAATTCAAAGTTCCGCTAACGCCAGGCTTAATCCCTAAAAGAAGGGAAGAATTAGCAAATCAGCTCGGAAAGTTGGTAGTTGAACAGTTAATTACAAAGGAACGAATTGAGAAAAGATTATTAAATGGTTCCTTTAAACAGGACATGATTGAATTTATTCAGGCTGAAGCCCGCAAATGGCTAGAGTCGGGGAAGACAATTCAGCAAGTGTTAGAAGAATGGGGATTCCATCATGCTGATGAGCGGACTGTTAGATTTCTGGATAGCAAAATAGAAGAAGCCTATGTAAAGATGCTTAAAAAGTACGGGGACATCCCATTAGAGCAAGCTATTCCGGAAGAATTAAAAAAAGATATCAGCCAGAAAATCTATAGTTTAACTACATATATATTAGAAAAATGTCAAGATTATTTTTCGAGTGCAGAGGGAAAGTGGCGAATTCAGAGGATGGCTGATGAATTTCTGCAAAATAGGGGAATGTTTGGAAATATGTTGCAAATGCTACTCGGGAATGTGAATCTTGTCGATAAAATACAGCCAGAAATAATACGGTTTATTCAAAATGAAGGGACCCACGATCTTCTGTATTCCCTGTTTTTCAATGAGTGGGAGAAATGGCAGAAGAATAAAATTTCGGAAGCCGAGAAAATCGTAAAACGGGAAAATATCATTCCTTTTTTGCAAAATACAATGAGAAAGGGTATTTCTATTACTGCATTGTTCAATAAATCTGTTAAAGAAGCGATGGCCCCTTACACAGAAAAAGTCATTAATCAGCTATTGCCTAAATTCGTTGAGATTGGCGGTAAAGGGGTTGTTTCCAACTTAGATTTGTTATTGGAAAAGCTTCAAATTGATCAGTTGGTAGTGGAACAAGTTCAATCATTCTCATTAGAAAAAGTGGAAGAACTGGTGTTATCGGTAGCAAAGTCTGAATTAAAAATGATTACGTATTTAGGAGCCTTTTTAGGAGGCTTTATCGGAGTGATTCAATCTCTAGTCCTGTTCTTTCTTTAAGGAACTCCTCGATAATATTGACATAGTTTGTTATAGTGGAAGGAAGACTCGAGAAGGAGGATGAGAAATGTCTGTTAATATGTATGATGCAGCCCACGATTTGGAGAAAGCGGTCCGTCAAAGCGACGAATTTGCGGAACTTCATAAAGCATATGCTGATGTAGAGAAAGACACAGCCGCTCAAGGAATTTTCCAAAACTTTCGTAATATCCAAATGCAGCTCCAACAAAAACAAATGACAGGGCAGCCAATTACTCAAGAAGAAGTACAGCAAGCACAAAAGGCAGCAGCACTTGCCCAACAGAATGAAAAAATCGGAAAATTGCTAGAAGTAGAGCAAAGAATGAGCATGGTCATCACGGAACTGAATCGGATTATCATGAAGCCGCTAGAAGAAATCTATGGGGCTCTAGAAAAATAGACATATCGGGGACTGCCCCTAAAGCATATGAAAGGTATGCTTTGGGGGCGGTCTTTTCGTTTTAATCTATGATTTCCTCCAGCTTGTCTAGTTCTAAGTACCTATTCACAGACATATTTCTTAATAAGGGATATTTACACCTTAGAATGGGGGAATCGCATTGTTATATCGCCTGCTCGCTTTGTCGTTAAACGGAACAGTCCTTAATAATCAAGGCAGACTGTATAAGTCTGTAAAAGACTCTCTCCAGTATGTTCAAAATAAAGGGATTCATATTGTCTTTATAACTTCTCATCCATTCAGCTATGTAAAAAAAATAACCAAAACGTTAAAAATAGAGGCAACCATCGTATCTCATGTTGGAGCCTACATTTCGTCGGCCTCAGAAAAACCCATCTTTGTCCGCCGTATACAAGAAAATGTCACAGCAGATGTCATCAAATTCCTTGAAGCATTCCCATGTGAAATCAAACTCATAACCGAAAATTTCATACTATGCAAACAGCCTGAGGAACAAAAGCAACTAAAGGCTAAGGCGATTTTCACACCAGGAGATCGGACACCATATCAGGTTCGGTTTGTTGAAGATATAGAAGAATATGTTAAAAAAGAGAATCTGTCGCCCCTAAACATCGATGTTCAGTTTGAGGATGGAGAAGACTTATTAGATGCACAAAAAGCATTAAAGGGTATGTTTGATGAAATTGACAGTAACTTGCGAGAAAACAATCGGTTAACCATTGTTCCGGCAGGAGTTTCCACCCTAAAATCGTTCCATTACTTAGCTGATTATCTTGGAATATCGATGGAGGAAACAGTAGGGATTGGATATGGGGCAGAAGATCTCGAGTGGCTGGAGACTTGCGGACTCATAGTCGCCATGGGTGATTCGCCAAAGTATATCCGGGAAAGAGCTGACTGGATTACCCGTTCAGCGGAAGAAAATGGAGTCGCTTATATGATTATGGAACACTTTCGCAAGCAGCATCCAATTGAATTTTTGAAAAAGATGAATATTATTGATTAGGGAACGGAGGTTGTACCTCCGTTTTTTGCTATAAAGGACAAAAATGAATCGAAGAGGAAAAGAGAGCTTCAAAGATTCCATTCCAAAAAATTCCCATCCAGCAATATAGATTGACCCTATGCCGTCAAATTCTGTACACTATAGTCAATGTGTAAAAAGGAATGATTATTTTATGAAAATGACATTAGTTGGAACAGATGATGAGAGACTAATCAGACCGCTCCAGCTCATTGCGGACTTGTTTTTTGAAGAATGTGAGGTTCGCTTTCCGTCAAATGAAGCGGAAGAGGATCAAGATTATAAGATAACAATTGATATAAATCAGAAACACACTAATTTTTCTGTATCCGTTATTTTACAAAATCGGAAGACTGGTGTTATCCATAAGGAAACTTCACAGCGCAGCTGGACAAATGCAGAAGAAAAAGAAATGTTTAAATTAATCAAGCGGGAAATATCAAAATGCTTCTTACTGACACTGCAGAATGAAACGGGGATTATACAAAAGTGGGGATTTTTAACAGGGATTCGGCCGACAAAACTGCTTCATAAAGAAGTTCAAATGGGTACTCCTCTCAAAATTGCCCACCAAAAGCTGAAAGATGAGTATATGATTGAATCAGAAAAAATTGAACTCATGCAGCAGATTGTAGACCGGCAGTTAACAATCGTTCCCGATCTCTATCAGTTAAAAAATGAGGTCAGTATTTATATTGGGATTCCGTTTTGCCCGACCAAATGTGCCTACTGTACGTTCCCTGCATTTGCCATTAATGGGAAACAGGGGAAAGTCGATTCATTTCTGGGCGGACTGCATTATGAAATGAGGAAAGTTGGCCAGTGGTTAAAGGAAAAAGGAATTCGTATTACCACTATTTATTATGGCGGTGGAACACCAACCAGTATTACGGCGGAAGAAATGGATCTTCTTTATGAAGAAATGTACACATCTTTCCCAGACGTAGAAAAGGTAAGAGAAATTACAGTTGAAGCTGGGAGACCGGATACCATTACGCCTGAAAAGCTAGAAGTATTGAAGAAGTGGAGGATTGACCGGATTAGTATTAACCCGCAATCGTATACGCAAGAAACCTTGAAGGCAATTGGAAGACACCATACGGTAGAAGAAACAATTGAAAAATTCTGGCTTGCTCGAAAATCTGGGATGAAGAATATTAACATGGATTTAATTATTGGGTTGCCTGGTGAGGGGACTGAAGAACTTTCACACTCTCTGGCAGAGACAGAAAAACTAATGCCAGAATCGCTGACGGTTCACACCCTTTCTTTCAAAAGAGCTTCAGAAATGACGAGACATAAGAGTCGCTATAAAGTAGCGGACCGTCCAGAGGTTGAAAAAATGATGGATATGGCAAGCACCTGGACGAAACAGCATGGCTATGTTCCGTACTACTTGTACCGTCAAAAGAATATTCTCGGAAATTTAGAGAATGTTGGCTATGCCTTTCCTGGCCAAGAAAGTATCTATAACATCATGATTATGGAAGAAATGCAAACTATTATTGGTTTAGGCTGTGGCGCTTCCAGTAAATTTGTTCACCCGGATACCGGGAAAATTACCCGATTTGCTAACCCAAAGGATCCAAAATCCTATAACGAAGGTTTTGAGCATTATACCAATGAAAAAATTAAGATTTTAGAAGATCTTTTTTCTGAAATCTCCGTACAAAAATAACGAAGAGAGGTACCAGCATTTGTGCAGGTACCTCTTTTCGTTATTGTAAATCGGAGCTTCCATCATAACTAATTAAGCTTTACGTGTGAAATAGTATGAGCTTTCCGTCTGGAGACGTACAGCGGTGGGTTTTTTCTAAATATTGATGTTTCGTTAATAGCTCAGTTCCCTTTTGTTTAGCCTCTGCATCACTAGCAGCTTCTATCGATTCATCAAGCAGTTTTTCCCCGTTTTTCTCAAAGACTGTTAATCTATAGATTTTCATAGGCATAGTCACCCGCTATCTTTATTTTTCTATCATTATGTTATATTATTCTGATGTTATCAATGGATTTATTGAATAAAAATAGCAAAAGAAAAGAGGCTGCAGGAAGCTCCTCTTTTTTATTTGCTCAGATCCCGATCAAACCAGATCCTTCAGCAGCTAAAGTTTTACAGAAAACCCCCCGTGACAGGTTTGGAGAAATGAGAATGATGCCGTTTTCTTTCCAAAGTACAGCGTTTCGCATGGAGCTAAATCATTTTATAAAGAGAACATTGATTAAATAATTTTAATAACCGAACGTGTATTCGCATTATGGATTTGATAGAATAACTAAAAGGGTCAGAATTTTAGAATGGAGGCTAGTACATATGAAGAGTATTTCCTTTGTCCATGCAGCTGATATCCATTTGGACAGTCCGTTTGTTGGAATGCACAAATTACCTCCAGAACTATATAAACGAGTAAAAGACAGTACATTTGTTGCTTTTCGAAATCTTGTAAACTACTGCCTCAATGAAAAAGTAGATTTTCTTCTAATCTCGGGAGATTTATATGATGGAGAAGATCGCAGCATCCGTGCACAAATCCGATTACAGCAAGAATTTAGTAAACTTCAAAATGCCAATATTCGGGTTTTCGTCATTCATGGGAATCATGACCACTTAGCTGGCACGTGGTCACATATTGAGATGCCCGAAAATGTTCATATTTTTGGACCTGAGCCTGATTTAGTTGAATTTACTACTGGAAACGGGATGCAAGTATCTATTGCGGGGTTTAGCTATGAAAAAAGGCATGAAGCCCACAATAAATTAAATCTGTTCCCACAGCCGGCAGGAGATTTGAAAATTGGGATGCTGCACGGCCATGACGGAACTTCTCAAAATCATTTTGCATATGCTCCCTTTACAATTAGCGATTTAGTTCAAATGCCCTATGATTATTGGGCATTAGGACATATACATACCAGACAAATTTTAAGTGAAGCTCCGTACGTCATCTATCCTGGTAATATCCAGGGAAGACATATCAATGAAACAGGAGAAAAGGGATTTATCCATGTGGAATGGACAACCCACCAACAAAATATAACCTTTATACCATGTCAGGATATTGAATGGAGAATAGAGAAGATTCATATTTCGGACTCAACCCAGCCAGACGAGCTTTTTCAGGCCTGTAAGCAATTAATGGAAAGGCTCGCCAGTGAATCTGAACGATTATTTTTACGAATAGAGATTCATAGTGAAAGTGATATACATCCGAGTACTCTACTATTGATAGAATCTGGGCAGCTGTTAGAGCTTTTACAGGAAGAAGATACGATAAATCATGAACATTTTGTTTGGATTTTTGATATCAAACTGTTTCAAACTCAGACCACTGAATTCTCATTAGCCCATCATCCTTTTTTATACAGTTTAGAAAAAGTGATAGAGTCTGCTGATGTAAAGCATGAATTAGAACCATTATTTCTTCATAAAAAAGCATCTCGGTATTTGCAGGATGTTCCAGAGTTGGAGTATGAACAATTAAAATCGGAAGCCAAGGAATTACTGCTCAAGCTGCTAAACCGATGAACAGGAGGGGCCGGCTTTGATTATTAAAGAAATCTTTATTTACCAATATGGAAAATGGACAGATACTCATTTTCGCGGACTCTCTCCATTCATCCTTTTTCAAGGGGAAAATGAGACAGGCAAATCTACTATTTCTTCCTTTATTTTAAGTATTTTATTTGGTTTTCCCACTAAACGAGACGACCGATTTAAGGCATCTGCTTCTTCCGAGTATGGAGGTGCCCTCCTGATTGAATGTCCGACTTATGGGGAGTTTCGCATTGAAAGGAACTATGGAAGAAAGGATGTGTCTGTCCTATTTGCGGATGGAACGGTTAAAGATGAGGAATGGCTTAAAAAATGGCTGGGAGGAATCGACCGCGGCCTTTATGAACACATCTATTTCTTTGATCTTGATGGGCTGCAGAATGTCCATAAAATCCATGCGGAAGATATTACCCGTTATTTGCTGTCAGCCAGCACGATAGGGTCGGAGAAGCTCTTTCAGGTGGAAAATGAACTAATCAAGCAACAAGAATCTATTTTTAAACCGCAAGGCCGTAATCCGGTTCTAAACCAAAAACTGAATACACTTGTTGACCTCGACACAAAAGTAAAAGAGAAGAAGAGGGAAATGGATCAATATGACCAGCTTTTGCAGAAAAAACAGCAATTAATTGATAAAGAATCTAATTTAAAACAAGAATTAATCCTTCTCTCTAAAGAATTGGAGAAAGAACAGGCTTGGTTTTCGACTATCCCTCTAGTTGTAAAAGAAAAACAATTGGAAGAAAAAATAAAAGAATATGAGACTCTTTCATTCCCGGAAAATGGACTTGAGAGATGGAAGGAATGGAGCCATGCTCTTAAACCATTAACCGCTCAGGAAATATCTCTGATTGATCAGTTAGAGCAAGCAGAATCCAAGTTAAACATGCTGGGAAAGCCGATTCTCCTTCAGGATAAAAGCAAAATTGAAGCACTTCTCGAGCAATCGTCTTTATTATCACGGGAGGAAGAACGAAAGCAACAGTTACAAACGAAGCTGAAATACCTAGAAGAAGGGCTCGAAGAAAACAGGCAACTGCTGGGCATTTCTGATCTAGATAAATTTTATTGGGATGCGGCTTCGATTAAGGAAGCAGAGATACGGTTAGAAAAATGGCAGCATCTGCAAACGCTATTTCTTGAAAAGGAGAATAGATATAAGCTTGAAAAGCAGAGAATGAAACTCACTTTGGATAAGCTTAAACAGATGCAGACTGAAATACTCAGTCCACAAGAATTAGAGCTGGAAGAAGGAATGCTAATTGAATGGGAGACGATTAGATCCTTAGAAAATGAGAAAAAAACTGTTCAGTCGGAAATTACTTTAATCGAACAAGAAAATGATAAATTGAATAGAAAAAGCAATGAACATAAAAAAATAGAGAGTTTGTTAATGGGGCTTGTATCCGCTATTAGTTTAGCCGGATTGGCCATATCAATAGGACAGAAGCAATGGCTAATTGCTCTAATCTGTTTCTTCCTCTGTGTCACAGCAGGAGTCGCATTTACTTTTCTGAAGCGGAATCAGTCTGATCATAGAGCTGAATCCAACCGATATACCGTTTTAAAGGAAAGGTTAAGGCAAATTGAAGAAAAAGAAAAGGATTTTACATGTACCGAGGAACGGTACATAGAAGCCAGAGAAAAAATCCAAGTTCATCATAGAATAGCAGAAGAGATTAAAGAGCTCCAAACAGCCCTAAAGGAACAAAGCTGGTTTGTCGAGCAAATGGATAAGGAATGCTCAGAAGTACAAGCTCAGCTTCAATCTGTTCATATGTTGCTTCTTGAACTTTATCAAATGAACACGGGGAAGAACGATGTAGAAATAGAAAGGCTTTCCTATGAACTCCCCGTTATTCAGTCTATTTCTCAACAAATCAAAGAAAAAAACAGAATAGAAGATGAAATACAAGTGATTGAGGGAAGAATGAGACCGATTCGTCGTCTGCTGGATGATTGGGCAGAAAAGCTTCAGTTGAGCGGATCCCAACTAGAATTATTTGGATTATTAAAGGAGCGTTTAGAGGCAGAAAAAGAACAGGAGCAATCAAGAAAATATCTGCAAGAGGGAATAAATGATAGTAAACAGCAGCTTAAGAAGCTGCAAGCTGAAAAAAACTTAGTAAAAGCTGAATTGTCGCTGTTACTAGAAAAAGCTGGCTGTATGGATGAAGAATCTTATTGGAAGAAAGGCTTCCAATTTGCCGAGAAGTTAAAACTGCAAGATCAGCTAGCGGCCATTCATAATCAGCTAAATCTAACCCGCTTTTCGGAAGCCGAACGGTTAGAAAGAACTTTAGATCCGGATAGCTGCAGATCACGGATTCACGAGCTTGAAACAAGCCAAAAAGCTAAGACAGAAGAGCTCGAATATGTACGTAAACAAGTGGCCACTATTGAATATCAGCTTAAACAAATGGAGGAAGGGGGCGTTTATATTGACCTTCTTCATCAGTACCATCAAGAAAAGCATTCATTTCAGCAATCTGCCAAAGCTTGGTCCGTGCTGACCATAGCCAGAGGACTGCTTCAGGAAGCCATGGTTCATTTCAAGGAGGGAACACTCCCGAAGGTATTACAGCATGCAGAATCCATATTTAAAACGTTAACCAATGAAAATTATGAAAAAATCCGGTTTTCTTCGGATAAAGAGGAGTTATCAGTCCTTCATATAACAGGAAAATGGTTTCCAGCGGGTGCTTTAAGTCAGGCAACAAAGGAACAGCTCTATGTAGCCATTCGTTTTGGACTGATTGCTGCTTTATATCCGACTTTGTCATTACCGATTATTATTGATGATAGCTTTGTAAATTTTGATCCTAATCGTGTCGCTAAAGTAATGGAAACACTTAAAAATTTTAGTTCTCGCCATCAGGTTATCGTTTTATCATGCCACCCAGAAATGGCTTATTATTTTTCAGAAGATGAAATAGTGGAATTGATGAACTTCCAGCACAAGCCAGTACAGTAAAAAAAGGAAGCGGCTACCATACGTCCACTTCCATCTATTTGCCAATAATAGTAGAATAATAAAATAGGTGAATACGAGTACATATTGGAGGGGAAACCATGTCAAAAGGAATTACGTTTATAGATGTAGGGGAGCAGGTAGAGCAGTTCCTCTTGATCAAAAGCGTATCAAAAGGTGTTACGAACACAGGCAAGCCGTTTTTGACTTTAATTTTACAGGATAAAAGCGGGGAAATCGAAGCAAAGCTCTGGGACGCAACAGATGCCGATGAGGAAGCTTTTGTTCAGGAAGCAATTGTAAAGGTCGTAGGAGATATTCATAGCTACAGAGGGAAAAATCAGCTGAAAATCCGCCAAATTCGGAAAGCAACGGTTCAAGATGGGGTAACGATTTCAGACTTTCTCGAGACGGCTCCATTAGAGCAGGATGAAATGATGTCAAAAATTACACAATACATTTTTGAAATGAAAAACCCTAATATACAGAGAATAACAAGGCATCTTCTAAAAAAACATCAACAGAGCTTTTTACAGTTCCCGGCTGCGACTAAAAACCACCATGAATTTGTTTCTGGCCTTGCCTTTCATGTCGTGTCTATGCTGGATCTTGCTAAAAGCCTTTGCCAGCTGTATCCATCGCTTGATCGTGATTTACTCTATGCAGGCATTATCCTCCATGACTTAGGCAAAACAACGGAGCTTTCCGGGCCGATTTCACCTTCTTATACGACGACTGGGCAGCTTCTTGGTCATATTACCATTATGGTCAATGAAATTGGACTAGCGGCTGAAGAATTAGGAATTAAAGGGGAAGAGGTAACGGTTCTTCAGCACATGGTTTTATCCCACCATGGGAAGCATGAGTGGGGTAGTCCGAAACAGCCAATGATTCGTGAAGCCGAATTGCTTCATTATATAGATAATATTGATGCAAAAATGAATATGCTCGATCGGGTGCTGTCTCGTACAAAGCCAGGAGAATTTTCTGAACGGGTATTCGCACTTGATAATCGTTCCTTTTATAAACCTACGTTTGTCAAGTAATATAAGCTTCCAGGTATATTCACATTCTTCACTGCATAAAGTGTAGTAAATCAAAAATGGACAACCTATGAAGGAGTGAATAGCTTGGACGTCCCGTTTTGGGTAATTCTCATTGTCATTGGGATTATTGTCAGTGGCATTATGACAGTAAAGGCAGGAAAAGATGAACGAAAAGAAGAGGAAGAGTTTATCGAAAAAGAAGGAGAAATCTTTTTGGAGCGCATGGAAAAG
The DNA here is from genome assembly GCF_022808645.1 of Bacillus litorisediminis. GTDB lineage: Bacteria > Bacillota > Bacilli > Bacillales > JC228 > Bacillus_BF > Bacillus_BF litorisediminis. Next base: position 135,256 of record NZ_JAKZKT010000001.1, on the reverse strand, counting down.
GAAAAAGAGAGAAAACGGCAGGTTTCTTCATCTTAATGAAAATGAATTTATAAAAAAATGGGTCTGACCATTATAGGTTAGACCCATTTATTTTATCTATTTTTCTGTATTATTATTCTCAAACAGAGTTTCAAAATCCTCATCTTTCACGTCAAGATTAACATCTGCTAATACTTTGTCTACGGCAGACTGAATTGCTGTAGGATCTAGTTTAGCCGTTTTGTAGCCTTCGATAACTTGATCTTTTGCATCTTCAAATGCTGGCTTTTCAGGTGCTGAAGTGACTTGGATAATATGATAGCCATATTGTGATTTAACCGGATCACTGATTTCATTTACTTTTAAGTTGAAAGCCGCTTCTTCAAATTCAGGAACCATTTGTCCTTTTGACACTTCGCCAAGCTCTCCGCCTTTTTCTTTAGAACCAGGATCGGTTGAATATTCCTTGGCTAATTCAGCAAAATCTCCGCCTTCTTCAAGCTTCTGTTTTACTTCTTTCGCAGTTGCTTCATCTTCTACTAAGATGTGGCGAACGTTGCGTGGAGGAGCCCATTCTTCATTGTAGTATTTTTCTAAATCTTCATCAGATACTTGACTCATTGCAGCCTCTTGACGAAGCAAGTCCAATTTAATCGCACGGCGAAATTCCTCTTCGTTTTGGAATCCGCTAGATTGTAAAGCTGTCTCAAAGTTTTCGCCAAATTGTTCTTTGATAGGATCTAATTGCTCATTAATTTTTTCATCGGATACTTCAAATTTTTCACTCAGCACTTTTTCTTGAACTAGCGTTTGCAGTGCTTGTTCACCCAGTGTTTTTTTCATCTCATTGTAAAGCTCGTCCTTCGTAACAGTTCCGCCTTCAAATTCTACGATTACCTCTGAATTATCTTCTTTTCCTTCTTGTCCTTCATCTGCACATGCAGTAAGTACTAGTGCTAAAGTTCCAAAAAGTAAAAAGGTCTTCATCCATTTTTTCATGCAAACACTCCTAAACATTGTTGTATAACCAAAATTCCCATACAGTAACTTATACCATATTAGAGGAAATAAAACAATGAAGAGTAGACAAGCAAACTTGTCAACTTGTTTCGTTATTTAGGAAAAGTTTAAAAAACTGGGTGTGCCGCCCACCCAAAATTAAAAAGCCTACATATGATATAGCGACGAAAGAAAAAGGAGGTCAACAAAATGAGCGGCTTCAACAATGGTTTTGCGCTTCTTGTCGTGTTGTTTATTTTGTTAATTATCGTAGGAGCAGCGTTTATTTGTTAATGGAATGACTAATCCATGATAAGGAAATTCATCAACTCGTGATACGTGCCTATTCGCACTGCAGGGCGAATGAATAGTATATGTTAGTCAGTTGCAAAGGAGGTGTCTGAATGGGCGGCGGCGGATACGCAGGAGGCTTTGCGTTAATTGTTGTGTTGTTCATCTTATTAATTATCGTAGGTGCAGCATGGCTATAAATGACGTTCTCGTTTAAGTGGTTAATGAGAAAGGAGGGAACCCTAGTATGTCAGGACATGGAGTATATGGAGGAGGCTTCGCATTACTCGTAGTATTGTTCATCCTTCTCATTATTATCGGTGCAGCTTGGATTTGGTAACCTGATAGGGATTATACGTATCCCAGAAACACAAAAGGAGAGTAGCAAAGCTGTCTCTCCTTTTTTTAAGCATATAAAATTTCTACATAAGACGAAAGCAAAAGAATCGTTATAGAAATATTAATAAAGCGGAAAACTTTTGGCTGACGGTCTTCAGGGATCTCTTTCTGGATGCATAAAGAATTCGTCAATCGATTAATGGAGTAAAGGATGAAAGCAGAGAATACGAGAAATATGGAGATCATCCTGAATTCCCCTCCTTTGATTCTATGAATTAACCATATCAGAACTTATTAAAAAAAGAAACTCTAAACCTTCTTAACAAACATCCCTTTCCAATATATGCGCTTGTTTATTTCTCTTATTCATTGAAAAACGCACCATTTTGGCCGGGTGCGTTATCCAATTAACGATTAATTAATATTTCAAGTGAATCCTCAGTTTCATCAACCAAACAAGCTTTTGGTGTATGAGAAAGGTTTTTTAAAAACACAAAATCCTCGACACAAAGCCCGGTGTGAAGAGCGATGAGTAAAACACCATAGTGAAAATATTCCGGAAAGGACAAGGTAAAGAAAATGCCTACCGACGTTAAAATGAGAAAAGGAAAAAGTAAGGCGAGTTTATATATATTTTTGGCGACAGGCTCATGGAAACGGAATTTTAATTGTCCCTTTTTATTAATAAATAAGCGGCATTTTCCGCCTAAGATACGCAATGGCAGATAATGAAGTGCTTTATGAACCGGATACAGCAGCACTAAAGTAAAAATAAAAAAGGCAATGTATTCGTCATTAAGACCTACACCATCATGAAAAGCATGGGCAATCGAATATAAAAAAATAAAAGTAAGCAACATTGTCAAAAAAGAAGTAATGACCAAACGGAAAAAACCGTCCTGTCGGGTTATAGGAATTGACTTCCAGCAATGCATCATTTTCACCTTTCTCATAGTTGTTGATTTCTAATGTTCTCATTCTAATTAAGGAATCTCTTACTCTCTAACATTTGGAATTAAAGAGTTACGTTTCGAACTTCCCTACATACTTTAAGCAATTTATTTGACAAAATCAAGGTGTTTTTTTACTAAAAAATAAAGTATGGAATCTCCAAATGATGGAATCAACTATGACTATGAGATTAGACGATATATTCAAAAGATTTAAATATTTAAAAACACAAATTTATCAATTTATAAGACTCTTGGCTATTCAAGAGAAACGGCTGCTTCCTTTACATCTTTTGACTCTTTTTTCTTAAAACTCCCATTTTCTTCATAAAAGTCATTCTCTAGGCTAGAAAAGGATTTCTCAAAAATATCCATGAAGTCCTTTCCGTAAATATTCCGAACAATAGCCATCACTTCTAAAACATCAGGGAATTTTCCGTACAAATTCCGTAATGGGAGAGCCCCGTTAAAGACGGAGTTTTGTTCCGGATCGTAATCATCCATCAGTTTTAAAAGGATTTCTTCACCTTTTTCAGTAATTTGCACATAGGTGTTCCGTTTGTCATTCTCTCTTTTTGAAAATGTCAATAAGCCACGCTCTTCTAATTTTTTTGAAAAATTAAAAGCTGTGGATACATGCATGACCCCAAACTTGGCAACATCGGAAATAGAAGCACCGCCTAAATGATACGTAATCCATAAAATATGGTGTTCATTAATGTTTAGATCATAGGGCTTTATCCATTGCTGCCAGTCCTTTTCAACAGATTTCCATAGGGCTTTGCATAATTGTGCAATTCTTTGCGAGAATAACATTGCTTCTTTTTTTGAACCAAATTGGTCTGCCATCCCATCACCTGCTTTTCTTTCTTCTACTTAGTATTATTATGCCAGTAAAATGAATAGAAGGGAAGATAAAAAAATTCAAAAATTTAGTCTATTTTTGATAAACTGAACGTTCTAGCATTTTATACTGCTGCTGAATCTCCTTCATTTCCTGTCTGAATTGCTCTAATTCGGGGTCAATTGAATGTCTCCACTTTTCAATGGATGGCCGGATTTGGGTTTGAACAACATTTGCAGCATTTTTACTTTCTGAAATTAGCCTTAAAACGTCTGTTTTTACATCCAATGCTTTTTCCTGAATGTTTTTGAGAAGATTACTCCACTCTTTTGTTTCAGTTTTTATAGAAGAACGAATCACCTTTCCAGAGCTTGGAGTTGTTAACAATACCGTAACACCGCCGATGATTCCGCCAACAATTGCCCCAGTTACTAAAGATTTTAGTTTCATGTAATCACCTCAACTATAGGTTATGTAATTTTTTCTACAAAAAACAACAAAATCCTCTTTTAATTGGAAAATTTATAGCAGAAATAAACCGTAAAAGCTATATTCAACCAATTAATGAATAAATTTTCTCAATAAAACATTAATAAGTTGTTTCATGTCCATTGCTGCAGAAGCATATATATGAAAAAACTGAAGAGTAGGCAGGTGTGTTTCAGAGCTTCATCATTGAGAGGGGGATTTCTTTGATCATGATTACATTACTCTTTTTTATCATCAGCTTTCTTTTATTTGCAGCTGCTATACATTATGTGATGGTTTTAAAAAGATCTAAAATGTATCCGCCTAAAACCGTTGTCCGCAAAAAAATCCAAACCTTAAGCACCTTTGCTGTAGTCTCCTTGCTGCTGGGCGTGATCCTTTTATATATTCCTGCAGGATAACCGAAACCCATGTAAAAAGCCTAGGCTTTGTAGGAGCCTAGGCTTTGGAATTTTATTTTTTTATAACTGCCTGTGTGGATGGTGCTTGGAGCTGTAATCTTCCAGATAACTTTAACGCAATTGGGTATATAATTAACATAAAAACGGCATTTAAGCCTACAGCTGGCAAAACTACTCCTGTTGCTAATGCTAGAAAAGCATCAGGTAATCCGAACAAAATAAATGCAGAGCCCAAGAAGATCATTCCAGAAATAAAAGTACCGATTGCCGTAAGGATGGTAACCGTTGCCACATGAGCTGCAATTTTGTTCAAAACTATAAATAAGGCAAAAAAGATAAAAGCTGTAACCAGCTTGTCAATGATATTTGGAATTTGACCGCCTGGAAAACCAGTGGTTAATGCGGATATAATACCTGCAGCCAGACCAACTAGCAGAACATTCCCGACTCTAGGAAACAGAATAATTCCTAAAAACATCATAATTAAAAGCAAATCTGGCTTCATTCCACCAATAAAAGGAGGAACTACTATGTGCAATACTGCTCCCATTGCGATTAGCAACGCAAGCAAAACGAGTTCTTTCGTTTTCATATTTCTCATCTCTCCTCATCTAAACTAAACTAATCTTTCGATACCTCCTATAGTACCCTCATGGTCTATAGCGAGATTTTTCTTAGTATATCATAAGTCCTAACATTTGAAAACGTTCAAATTATTTATGAATTGCTATTGTTTATTTTTTGACTAATTTCACTTGCAATCGCCTGTAATTTCTCACCGGTATATTCATTTTGATGAGATTTCCAAACGGCACCAAAGCCATCGCCTTTTCCATAGCGAGGGATGATATGCATATGATAATGGAAAACTGACTGGCCAGCTTCCTGGCCATTATTGTTTAAAAGGTTAAGACCGATTGGCTGATATGCTTCTTTAATGGCATTTGCAATAGAAGGAACCACTTCAAATATTTGTTTTGCAATTTCAGGAGTAAGTTCGAATACATTTTCCTTATGTACTTTTGGTACAACCAATGTATGACCCTTTGTTACTTGACTAATATCAAGGAAGGCTAGAACATGTTCATTTTCATAAACTTTAGCACCTGGGATTTCCCCATTAATGATTTTACAAAAAATGCAATCGCTCAACACGGGACAACTCCTTCTCTTTTTGGAACATTGTACCACAATCCTTAAGGTGAAAAAAGTTCCACACCGCCTAATATAAAGAAGGCGAAATCCGCGTATTGGATTCCGCCTCTTGAAGGGGATTGCTTTTTGAAAAACCTCATATATTTTCTTTAACAAACACCCCATTTTCGAATGTGTCATAGCTTGCTTGGTTAGAGTGTGACAGAGCTCAAGATCTCAGGACCTTTAAAGAGCTTACAGTGGTTGTATCTTTGATAAACACCCCATTTTGAATGTGTCATTCTATAATGCTGGCGTTATCGATTTTTCCACTCTCCGTGCAACACGACCATCCCCTTATGGTGAACTGACTGTTCTAAGGTGTTGATCTATATGACTTTCAAGTGCTTTCCCCTTCACAAATTAGAATGCACATTATCGGTAAATACATAACTGGAAAACAGGACCAGTTGAGTTAGTCAATAGATAAAATTAGTGATTTTTATGTAGAATTTGGTACGATATAGGCAAACAAAAGAAAGCTTGGAGGAAACGACATGTCTTTACTGAGTGTGAAGCAGTTAAGCGGGGGTTACACAAGAAAGCCCGTCATTCATGATATAGACTTTGATGTAAATCAAGGAGAATTGGTTGCATTAATTGGATTAAATGGAGCCGGTAAAAGTACAACGATTAAACATATTATTGGATTATTGGAACAGCAAAAAGGAACTATTACACTTGACGGAATCACGATCAATCAGGATACAGAGGCCTATCGCAAAAAATTATCATATATTCCAGAAACACCAGTTTTGTACGAGGAATTAACGCTTGAGGAGCATTTTGCCTTAACTTCCATGATGTACGGAATCGATGAGAAGAAGGCAAATAAACGAAAAGAGGCGCTTTTGAAAGAATTTCGCATGGAAAAGCGGCTTGGGTGGTTCCCTGCTCATTTTTCAAAGGGAATGAAGCAAAAGGTTATGATAATGTGTGCCTTTTTGGTCGAGCCGAAGCTGTATATAATTGATGAGCCATTTGTCGGATTAGATCCGATTGCGATTCAGTCGCTGCTTAATCTCCTTCAAAAAGAGAAAGAAAAGGGTGCCGGCATTCTGATGTCGACTCATATTTTAGCAACAGCAGAGCGATATTGTGACCGCTTTATCATCATACATAACGGAAAGATTATAGCTAAGGGAACGTTAACTGAGTTACGGGAATTTTGCGGGATGCCTCATGCAAATTTGGATGATATGTATTTACATTTAACAAAGGGACAGGATAGAGATGAATAGTCAAAGGCTATGGATTGAACGATTTCAGGCACATATAAAGGATTATCAGAAGTACTTGCGCTACATGTTTAATGATCATCTGTTAATTGTACTTGTGTTTGTTGTTACTGGTGGTGCGCTTCAGTATCAGGCTTGGCTGCAAACTGTTGAAGCTGATTTTCCGGCATCAATCATAATGGCGCTGCTTCTTCCGTTATTAATCACGAGAAGTCGCATAGCCACTTTTTTGCATGAAGCCGATCAAGCCTTTTTACTTCCGGCAGAAACGCGGATGCGCACCTATTTTTGGCGATCTGGGATCTATAGTTTTATCATTCAGTCGATTGCATTAGCGTTATTGCTGTTCGTCTTGTATCCAATGTACAGCCAAGTGAATGGAATACAGTCTTATGGCTCCATTTTGATGTTTATCCTTGTTTTGAAGACATTGAATCTTTGGCTGCGCTGGATGGTTATGAAAGAAAAAGGCCAGGTCCGAACTTACAGTTCTATTGTCCGATATCTAGTGAATGCAGTGGCTTTGTATTTTTATCTTGAGGCAGCATACCTCTTTACAGTTATTACTTTTATAATTCTCCTGATTTTATTGGCAGCCGTTTACACAAATACAAGGAATAAGCTCTTAAAGTGGGATGATCTTATTCAAGATGATATTCAAAGAACGTTTCAGTTTTACCGTTTTGCCAATATGTTTACTGATGTTCCAAAATTAAAGAGCCGTGTTAAGAGAAGAAGTCTGCTTGATATTCTCCTGCCAGCAAAACATGTAACGAACAATGGCTATCTTTATTTATTTTCACGGACGTATGTCAGATATGGAGATTATTTTGGATTGACCATCCGATTATCTGTTATTGGCTACATTGTAAGTTTTCTGCTCGAAACTGAATGGCAAATTCTTTTGGCGACTTTAATCACTCTTTATTTAACTGGATTTCAGCTCGTCCCATTGTTTAAGCAGAATGCTCATCTTCTCTGGGTCAGGCTTTATCCGGTTCAGGCCAAAATCCGAGTGCAATCCTTTATCCGTTTTTTAACCGCTATTCTTTTAGTGCAGCTGATTGTGTTATCGAGTGTGTTTTTATTGCACCAAGAATGGGTCTTTTTCGTAATCAGTATCGTATTGGGGTATCTTTTTATCATCTTCTTTATGAAGTTCTATATCGGAAGAAGAATTCAAAAGGATCATGTTTAAAGCCTAATAAGGCAGGGGGAGTAAACAATGACTGATTATGAACAGCGAGCTCTTGCTGAACTGGAATTTTGGAAAATGAAACAAACTAAAAAATCAAGTTCATTGAATCGTACTGCTAAACGGGTACAAACTAAAATAAATCAATGGATTCCAAAAAAAATTCATACTGTCATTACAGAAGGCATTAAGGGAATGGTTCAAACTGCACTTGCCGGTTCTAGTATCAAAAGTATCGAACCGCTTGTGGGAGTTGAGTTAGAACAAAGAGAGAAGCTTGCACTTGAAAAAGTAGGTTTTTATAAAAAAACAGCCGCTATTGAAGGAGCAGGTACGGGTGCAGGGGGGATTTTTTTAGGATTGGCTGATTTCCCGCTGCTGCTCTCGATTAAATTGAAGTTTTTATATGATGTTTCAAGTATTTACGGGTATGATCCAAAAGAATATGAAAACCGGATATATATTTTGTATGTTTTTTTATTAGCGTTTTCGAGTGATGAAAAAAGAAAAGAAACCCTAACGATATTAGAAGATTGGGAAGATAAAAAGGAGGTATTAATGCAGCTGGATTGGCAAACCTTTCAGCAAGAATATCGGGATTACCTGGATATTAAAAAACTGTTGCAGCTTGTACCGGGAATTGGTGCGATAGTAGGTTTCTATGTGAATTATCAATTGCTCGATCAATTGGGTGAAACGGCAAAATTTGCTTACCGAATGAGATATTTTAGGGTCTGACCCCCATTAAAGAGGTTCAGACCCTTTTTGTTAATTGGAAACTTCCACTTTTTCTTCCTGGTGTGCGTGAATAGCAGCAGAACCTAGTGTTTTGGCTGCAACCAACATCGCTTTTTCATTGAAATCAAAGCGTGGGTGATGGTGCGGATACGCTGTTTCAACTCCATCTGGTTTTGCACCGGTGAAGAAGAACGTTCCTCTTACATGCTGTAAATAATAAGCGAAATCTTCTCCGCCCATATGTGGCTCCGTTTCTTGAACAGTAAGTACTTCCGGAATTTGATTAGCGATATTAACTAAGTATTGGGTTTCCGTTTCATGGTTAACAACAGCAGGATAACCACGATAATAGTCATATACGTATTCGCTTTTATTAGCTAAGCAAACACCTTTAAGTATCGTTTCAATTTCTTCTTCAATTTGATCGCGTATGTCTTCGCTAAAGGTGCGGACTGTCCCTGCAAGTTTTGCTTTATCTGCAATGACATTAAATGCATTTTCGGCAACAAAGGATGCAACTGTTACAACACCTGATTCAATCGGATTCACACGTCTGGCTATGATTTGCTGGAGATGAACCACTAATTGGGAAGCTGTCACAATTGCATCTCTAGTTCGGTGAGGCTGCGCCCCATGCCCGCCTTGACCCTGGATTGTAATTTCAAATCGGTCGGCAGCTGCCATTATAGGTCCGACACGGTATTGAATTGTGCCTAAAGGTTCTGTTGACCATAAGTGAGTACCAAAGATAACATCAACACCTTCTAAGCAGCCATCTTCAATCATGCTAATCGCTCCGCCTGGTGCAAATTCTTCAGCATGCTGATGAATCAAAACGTATTCCCCTTCAAGTTGATCTTTCAGTTCATGAAGAACTTTTCCTAATACTAAAAGGGTAGCTGTATGTCCGTCATGTCCGCATGCATGCATCACACCTGGAATTGTAGATTTGTAAGGAACATCTTTTTCGTCCTGAATCGGGAGTGCGTCAAAATCAGCACGCAACGCCACAGTAAGACCGGGCTTTGCTCCTTTAATTCTTGCCACAACACCATTTCCGCCTACATTACCTTTAACTGAAACGCCAAGCTCACGATAATAGTTTTCAATATATTTAGCAGTCTCAAATTCTTTGAATGAAAGCTCAGGATGCTGATGCAGATATCGTCTGATTGAAACCATTTCATCATAGTACTGTTCAAGCTTCTGAAAAAGTTTCGTTTCCATTTGCTAACCCCCTCATAATTTCAAATAATTATAGCATGTTGTCAAACTTTTTTGAAGAAAACAAAAAAAGATTGATATTTTCCAAGCCAACCCCTTTAATAAAAATTAGGTAAAAAGGAGGAGAACCTTTTGAAGAAACATTCTGTCATCAATGTACAATATTTAATTTCTATTACCGCTATGATTATTTTTATTTGGATGCTTTCAATTGCACAGAAAGCAGAACTTACACCATTTGATTCCGCTCTGTTTCGCTTAGCAGATTCGATTTCGAATGAAGGTCTCATAGCTTTTGCTGAAAAAGTAACGATAGTGGGATCTGGGTTAGTCATCGGAGGAGGCGCATTTTTTCTGTTGCTTTGGCTATGGTTTATGCGAAAAAATTATTTAGGCATGGCTGTGCTTGTCCTTGGTGTTGCGGGCAGCAATCTTTTAAAAAGCTGGATTAAGGAATCGGTTGGCCGCCAAAGACCTGAATCAGCTGTGATTATGGAAGAAGAGTTTGCTTTTCCAAGTGGACATGCCATGGTATCGATCTGCTTTTATGTGTTATTGGCATTTTTCATTGCAAAAGAGATGAAATCAAGTTCGGCGAAACTAATCATTTATTCCATTTGTCTTCTGATCTCATTCGTTTCTGGAATGAGCCGGATTATTCTTCATGTTCATTATCCTTCAGATGTAATAGGGGGATATGCCTTAGGATTGGTTTGGTTAATGCTTTGTTTTTATATCTATAGAAGGTTTGCAGGGAGGTTTCCGAAAAACGGAAACTAGTTCCATAGAGTTGTATTGTATTTTAATAAGTAGTAAAGTGTTAAGCATTACATATAAAATTTGCCAAGAAAGGATGAGGAAGGTGTCACTCGAAAGTGTAAAGGCACATTTTAAACAGTGGAATCGGGAACAGGATATTATGGAATTTGCGTCTTCCAGTGCTACGGTTGAACAGGCAGCTGACACCATTGGCGTCATCCCTGCCCGCATTGCAAAAACATTGTCCTTCAGAGGAGAAAACGATCATGCACTTCTAATTGTCGCTGCTGGAGATGCAAAAGTCGATAACAAGAAATTCCGGGAAGTTTTTGGCTTTAAGGCTCGCATGCTTACACCAGATGAAGTGCTTGAGAATACCGGTCATATGATTGGCGGTGTTTGTCCATTTGGACTAAAGAAACAATTAGATGTTTATCTAGATGTTTCACTGCAGCGTTTTGTGACCGTTTTTCCGGCATGCGGCAGTACCAACTCAGCCATTGAATTGACGATTGACGAACTATACAAATATTCATCTGCCAAAGGATGGATTGATGCTTGTAAAGGATGGGGAGAAGAGACAGAGTTGGGAGTAAAAGAAGTTTCGTTTTAGACTAATAGCAAATATAAAAAAGTGTACAAGGTTCCAAATGGATTCTTTTGTACACTTTTTTAGTATATTTGTTCGTATTTACGGCGTTTTATAAAATGGTTTTAAGGGGAAAAGGTAACTGGATTGGGTATGATGTGCTTCCGCTAAATGCTATACCAGGATTACTGGTGTTAACTACTATTAGCGTATTGGGGTTGAATTTAGAAAAAGCAGTTCCCGGAAATATTCCTGCAGTTGCGTATATTGGAATAATAGGAATTATTATTTCAATGCCATGGTTTCCTGGATCCGAATATATTGTTAATTGGACTTTACAAATCAATATTTTAGCTCTTGCAACTCCAATTTTAGCGTATGCTGGAATATCGGTTGGCAGAAACTGGGCTGATTTTTCTAAGTTGCGCTGGAGAAGTATTGTAGTTGCACTTTTTCGTATTCGTTGGAACATTTATCGGGTCTGCTGCCATAGCTAAGATTATTTTGCGGATGCAGGGAATTATATAAACAACAAATCGTTTAGTAATCACATTTAAAACATAGCTCACACTAAACAAAAATGAACAGGACGGAGCCTCATTCCGCTACGGCAACTATTGTACCAGGCTGTCCATTAAATAAGTTTGGCGGATCCTCATTCCGTTATTAGAATGAAAATATGCTCTTCAGGGGTTGAAGCGGATTCTGATTCCGCTATTCGTACAAAATGAATCAAATTTGACGGAAAAAAGGGCAAATAACGGAACCAGAATCCGAAACCATGCTCCAAACAAAGATTTTTGAATAAATAACGGAATGAGGATCCATTAAATAAGTTTGGCGGATCCTTATTCCGTTATTAGAATGAAAACCTGCACTTTAGGGGCTGAAGCGGATTCTGATTCCGCTATTTGGACAAAATCAATCAAATTTGACGGAAAAAAAGGCAAATAACGGAACCAGGAACCGAAACTATGCTCCAAATAAGGATTTTTAAATAAATAGCGGAATGAGGATCCATTAAATAAGTATGGCGGATCCTCATTCCGTTATTAGAATGAAAATATGCACTTCAGGGGTTGAAGCGGATTCTGATTCCGCTATTCGTACAAAATGAATCAAATTTGACGGAAAAAAGGGCAAATAACGGAACCAGAATCCGAAACCATGCTCCAAATAAGGATTTTTAAATAAATAGCGGAATGAGGATCCATTAAATAAGTTTGGCGGATCCTTATTCCGTTATTAGAATGAAAACCTGCACTTTAGGGGCTGAAGCGGATTCTGATTCCGCTATTCGTACAAAATCAATCAAATTTGACGGAAAAAAGGGCAAATAACGGAACCAGAATCCGAAACCATGCTCCAAACAAAGATTCTTAAATAAATAGCGCTCCATGCCGTGCTGCATGAAGCCACCACCAGATGAATGAAAATGAGTTTTAAACCCAAAAGAAGCTTTCGTACTGAATATGGCTGGCGAAGGTAGGTCGCTCCGCTATGGTGCTACGTGCCTGTTAAATAGCCAGACCACGACGCAGGTGCACTATTGATTGTCACCCTTCGAGAAGCACGCAGGGTAGACTGACCCATTTATGGTTGTGGTACCAGCCTCTGATATTAATAGCAAAAAACTCTATTTTTTAAAAAATGAGGGTAATTTTCAGGGTAGCGGAACGTATGTCCTTTAACATATTGGGTTGGCGGCAATCTAGGCTTCAACGGACATTGGTTCCGCTATTTACTGCACACTCAGAAGTTTCCAATAAAACCTTGCTGGGCTATAAGCTCTTTTTGAAATTTTTAAATCAAAAACATCGCCACAATAGTCGTAACTGTTAAACCAATGGTCACAGGAAGTAAATTTCTTCGAGCTAATTCAAAGGGGTCGACATTACAGATGGCAGCAGCCGGAATGAGTGCCCATGGGACAAGGGTTCCTCCCCCGACCCAAATCGCTGAAATTTGACCAAGTGCTGTTAATGTTGCAGCTCCGCCATCAATCGATGAAGAGAAGAGACTGGCGATTGAACCAGCCAGTGATATTCCTGAAAAACCGGATCCATCTAGACCGGTTATCGCTCCTACCGCTGTTAAAGTAATCGCTCCGATTTCTTTCGTTAATGGTACGAGATAGGCTAACCCAACACCAAGATCGTTTACAATACCGTTAGAGGCTTCCGGCAAAAAATCACCTATAATGGTCTCAAATCCGGCATCTCCCAGATAAAAAAACGCCGCAATTGGGATCACAGGACCAAAGACTTTGAAGCCAAATTGGAATCCCTCGATTAAATAAGACGTTGTTTTTTCAAGTCCTTTATTTTTATGACTCATAAGTGTAATTAACAGTAAAATGAAAATTGAAGTGCCGCCAACTAAGGCAGTAGCGTCACCGCCAGTTAAATCAAAATGAAACATCGCCCAAACGTCTAACGCGAATAGGATTGGGATCAAAAAGGCAAATAGTTTTTTCATGATTCCTGATAAAAGCCCGCTTTTTACATTTTCTTCGGCTGCTGCCGTTTCTCTCTCCTCACTGTTCACCTTCAGCTTCCCAAGTTTCATATCCCTTTTTAAAAAGTAGAAGGCAGCAATGGTTGTAACGATTCCCATCACAATCACTAGAGGGATACTGGCATTGATAACCTCCTGAACTTCTAAACCCGCTGCATCAGCTGTAAGCTTCGGTGCTGCCTGAATAATAAAATCTCCAGATAAGGCAATTCCATGGCCAAACAAGTTCATCGCCATGGCAACTCCCAAAGCTGGCAAACCGACTCGAATCGCAACAGGCAAAAAGACTGCTCCAATTAGTGCAACAGCAGGGGACGGCCAGAAGAACCAGGAAATCAGCATCATGACTATTCCAATTGTCCAGTAGGCAAGAGAAGGATTACGAATTAATTTTGTAAAAGGAGAGATCATGACATTGTTAATTCCTGTGTCGGTCAGTGTTTTGCTCATGGCTACTATAATGGAGATAACGAGAATCGTTGGCAGCAGCTCTTTAATCGCATAAGTGAATCCATTGAAAATGCTCATGACAGAAGCTGTAACTTCTCCAGTAGCGGATAAGGCAATTAAGAAAATCCCAACAATACAAACTAGTGTAGTATCTCGCTTTTTCACCATAAAGCCGATGATTAAGACGATAAAAAACACATATATCCAATGAATCGCAGTCATTTCAACACCCATATTATTACCTCCTCATCTTCAATTGGGTGTTCCCGGAGTATTACAGAATATGTGCTGAAGGAGTATTGGGTGAATGACTATCCGTCTCGAGACGGAAATTAAGTTCGACCTTGAGGATGTTTATTTTTTGCCAGCTTCCTAGTAAACTACTTATAACCAGGACAGATAGAAGGGAAATGTGAATATATATGAGGCTGTTTCCATTAGTTTTATTAGGGATAGGAGTTGTATTGCTCCTTGTTAATTTTGGTGTCATTTCCTTGGAAATAAAGGAGATTTTTGTCGTATTTTTTCCTTATTTTATATTTTTGGTAGGTGCAAAGTGGCTTTATAGCGGAGTTAAGCGTTCTTCTTTGTTTTTACTTTTATGCGGGGGATTCGCTGCGATTTTCTCAGCATTATTAATACTGGATCAGTTTGGTATATATGAATTTGCGTTTTCTGACGGGTATAAACTTTGGCCAATCCTGCTCATATTGCTCGCGATTTGGATGCTTGGCAGTAAAAAAAGTCCAAAAGTAAAAGTTGAAAGGAAAAGTGCAAGCAAAGAACAAATTCCTGATTCAGATAGACAAAGCAAATCTGAAAAATCAGATCCAATGACAGATGAGTTCGACGCAATCAGCGATGAATTTGATCCAATTGGAGACGAGTTTGATGATACTGATGAAGAATTTGATAAGATGAACGATGAATTTAAAAAAATGGATCATCATTTTTATAAAATAGGTGAAGAGATGAAAGACCTAAGTGATCGAATAAATCGAAATGTTCAAGAAAACTTGAAAAATATCAAAATTGATATCTCTAAATCTAACGATGGTCCAGAGAAAAAAATAAATATTCAGGTTGGCAGAGAAGAAATAGATCATATGAAGGAACAGGCTGTTAAAACCTTTGGAGTATCTCATATGTCATTAAAAGAACCAAATTGGGAGTTGACCCCGTTAAATCTTAAATCAACCGTAGGTGATTATTATTTTGACTTTAGCAAAGCATATATCCCTGATACTGAAATAGATATTTCCATAAAAACCTGGGTCGGAGATATTAAAATGATTGTTCCTGACGATATCCCAATCAAAGTAGATACGAAAATGACCTTTGGAGATGTAAAGATAATGGGAAATTATTGGGGCGCCAATTGCTCCTACACTTCTGCTAATTATAATGAAGCATCAAGAAAGCTTAATATTAAGATTAAGAGCTGGGCTGGGGATGTTCGCATTGAAAGAGTATAGAAGCCTGAATATAAACAAGGGTGTAAGAGGGTTATTATTTCAAGAGTTTACGAGAATGGCTGTAATGGCAAGTCTTTGCATTTTTGCCGAAATCCAGCTTTATTTACTGATATCACGGAGCGGCAAGAATTTTTTAATTGATTCGTTGTGGATCTCATTTTTAGCTGTCATAACGATATTTCTATTTTCGTTTTACTATACATTCCGTTCCTCATCACTTGTAAAAAAACAAACAGATGATTTATCAACATATGTAACCCAGCTGAGGAGAGGGAAATGGAAGGAACGGCTCCATTGGCAAGACGAAAATGAGTTTTCGATTATTGCAGAGGATTTAAATGCGCTAGCCGAGCATATCCAGGAACAAGTAGATACGCTGCAAAGACTGGCAGAGGAAAAGTCTATTTTGGCTCAGCAAGCACAAACGGCTGCAGCCATTGAAGAAAGACAAAAGATTGCCCGAGATCTCCATGATTCAATCAGTCAGCAGCTATTTGCCTTAACGATGCTCTCTTCGGCAGCGATTAAAGGAGACCGATCCAAAGAAGAATTATTAGATTCGCTGCATGAAATTTCGAAAATATCTGCGCAAGTCCAGCTTGAAATGCGCGCACTCCTGCTTCACCTTCGCCCTATACAGCTGGAAGGAGAATCTTTGAGTGACGCAACCATTAAGCTGCTGCGGGATATTCAGCAAAAATTCCCGATTAAGTGCCAGGCCAGTATTGATGAAGTTCCGCCGCTGCCTCAAGCAGTAGAAGAGCATTTGTTCCGAATTATCCAGGAGGCGATTACGAATATTCTAAGACATTCTGGAGCCACTCAATTAAAATGCCAATTAACAGAAAAAGCTAACCAAATTTATGTCTATATAGCTGACAATGGCAAAGGTTTTCAATTAGATACAGGGAAGGCTGGATCATACGGCCTTTCAACCATGAAAGAAAGATGTGAGGAAATAGGCGGGATGTTTACAGTCCGGTCCATTCCTGAAAAAGGAACATATATAGAAGTGTTGGTTCCAATTAAAAGGGGTGAATGCATTGAATCCAATTAAGGTAATGGTGGTAGATGACCATGATTTGGTCCGTAAAGGAATTTTATCTTATTTAAGGACAGATTCAGATTTTCAAATTGTTGGAGAAACAGATAGCGGAAACAAAGCAGTTGCTTTAGCTGAACAAGTGAATCCAGATGTCATCCTGATGGATTTAGTTATGGACGATGGTGATGGGATTAGTGCCACTAAAAAAATTATTGAAAAACTCCCCCAAGTGAAAATTATCATATTAACGAGTTTTTATGATGATGAAAAAGTATTTCCGGCCATTGAAGCGGGGGCTTTTAGCTATTTGCTCAAAACTGCAAAGGCAGAAGAGGTCGTAGAAACGGTAAAAAAAGCATATAAGGGAGAACCGGTGATCGAGACAAAAGTTGCTTTTAAGCTTTTAAATCGAGTCCGCAAAAAAGATCCTAAACCACATGATTCACTGACAGAAAGGGAATTAGAGGTGCTTACATGTCTTGGAGACGGCCTTACAAATCAAGAAATCAGTGAGGAGCTTTTTATTGGGATCAAAACAGTTAAAACCCATGTCAGTAATATATTAAGCAAGCTGGGCGTCCAAG
The DNA here is from genome assembly GCF_022808645.1 of Bacillus litorisediminis. Lineage (GTDB taxonomy): Bacteria > Bacillota > Bacilli > Bacillales > JC228 > Bacillus_BF > Bacillus_BF litorisediminis. The sequence continues at coordinate 117,956 of NZ_JAKZKT010000001.1, read as the reverse complement.
ACCGGACGCAGGCAGCTATCTACGCAAACCGAAATGGACTTGTAAGAAAAAATAATATGTAATGCCAAAAGCAGAGGGCAAAAATCACTCTTCCTCTGCCGGCAACGTATATTGAGAAACATAAGAGGGTCCTGAGAAAATCTTCTGTACGGCGGAAGGACTATCGAGGCTCTCTTTTTTGTCGTGAGCCTGTGCAAAAGAGGCAGACTCTTTCCATTGGAGGAAAGCAGATTCATTTTTCCATAAGGTAAAAACGATATAGGTATCACCTGCTGCCGGCCGAAGAAGGCGAAAGGCTTTAAATCCTGGTTCTTTTTCAATCAGTTTCGCGCGAGTTTTAAAACGGTATTCAAAGACAGGGCGTCCTTCCTCTGTGACTGGAATATGATTCATCACGGCGAAACCTGTTTGCTCCATTGTACCTGCTGCCTCAATCACTTCATATTTGCGACCTGACTTAAAGATGGATGGCCCTTCAGTTTCATGAAAAAGCAAAGCAGTCTTAGGATTTAGCATTAAATACATCTGCTGTTCTGCATGTTTTTTTTGTAATGAAGCTAGATAATCATACGTTCCATTGGTCATAAAAACAAACATCTTTCATCCCTCCATATTTGCTAAAAGCTGTACCTCATTGTTTTCCAATCATAATTGAAAAAGGCAATTTCATGACAATCTATACCTAATAGTATACAACTTGGGAAAAATGTCTTATATTGAATAACGGAATCTATTACATACTTATTTTTACTTATATATTATTTTTTCTTTTATTTATATTGTATTACAATGTATTAGAGAATAAGAAAGGCGTGACATTAGCCATGATAACCAATGATTCGTTATTGAAAGCTGCAAGAGGTGAGAAAACAACACATGTACCTGTCTGGTATATGAGACAAGCAGGACGCTCTCAGCCAGAATATCGCGCTCTTAAAGAGAAGTATTCTTTATTTGAGATTACCCACAATCCTGAATTAGCCGCATATGTGACAAGGCTGCCTGTTGAAAACTACGGTGTTGATGCAGCCATTTTGTATAAAGATATAATGACTCCGCTCCCAGGAATGGGCGTGCAAGTCGAAATTAAAAATGGAATTGGCCCAGTTATCGACAACCCCATCCGTTCTATAAAAGATATCGAGCGTTTGCAACCGCTTCAGCCGGAAGAGCATATCCCTTACATACTAGAAACGATTCGGTTGCTGACTAAAGAACAGCTATCGGTACCATTAATCGGATTTGCCGGAGCTCCGTTTACTTTAGCAAGCTATATGATTGAAGGCAAACCATCGCGGGACTATATTCATTTAAAATCCTTTATGTATAGTGAGCCACAAGCTTGGTTTGCTTTAATGGATAAGCTAAAGGACATGACCATCACGTATTTAAAAGCACAAATTAAAGCGGGCGCAAGTGCCATTCAAATCTTTGACTCATGGGTCGGCACCCTTAACCGTCAGGATTACCAGTATTTTGTTAAACCAACGATGTCTGAAATCTTCACTAATCTTCAGGACGAAAATGTTCCGATGATTTATTTTGGCGTAGGGGCGAGCCATTTAGTTCAGGAGTGGAATGAACTCCCAGTTGATGTCATCGGCTTGGATTGGCGCCTGCCGATTAGGGAAGCAAGAGCAATGGGAATCCAGAAAGCAATCCAAGGGAATCTTGATCCGACTCTTTTACTGGCTCCTTGGCCGGTTCTTGAAGGCAAAGTAAAAGAAATCATTGATGCCGGCATAGAACAGCCTGGGTACATCTTTAATCTTGGACATGGTGTATTCCCTGAAGTGCAGCCTGATACTTTAGTAAAACTTACCCAGTTCATCCATGACTATTCTAGTGAAAAAATAAGCAAATAAGCATAGTTTTTGAAAATCCGTACTTTTATATGATACAAATGATATGAAGCTTAAAAAAGGTGTGAAAAATACATGACAAAAAAGAAGATGGGTCTACTTGTAATGGCTTACGGTACCCCTTATCAAGAAGAAGACATCGAGCGCTATTATACGCATATCCGCCATGGAAGAAGACCATCGGATGAACAGCTGGAAGATTTAAAAAGCCGATACCGTGCAATTGGGGGATTATCTCCCTTAGCCAAAATTACGGAAGAACAGGCGGCTAAATTAGAAGAGCATTTGAATTCGCTTCAAGACGAAATGGAGTTTAAAGCCTATTTAGGTTTAAAGCATATCGAGCCATTTATCGAAGATGCTGTTGAGCAGATGCATAAAGATGGTATTGAAGAGGCGATTAGTCTTGTATTAGCTCCGCATTTCTCTACCTTTAGTGTTAAATCCTATAATCAAAGGGCAAAAGATACGGCTGAAAAACTAGGTGGTCCATCTATTGTTTCAGTTGAAAGCTGGTACGACGAACCAAAATTTATTAAGTATTGGGCGGACCGGGTAAAAGAAGTCTATGCAAACATGGACGAAACAGAAAAAGAAAATGCAGTACTGATTGTATCTGCTCATAGTTTGCCAGAGAAAATCCTTCAATATGGAGATCCGTATCCAGAACAATTACAATTAACTGCAAAAATGATCGTCGAACAAGCTGGAGTCAAAAACTATGCGGTTGGCTGGCAAAGTGCGGGTCAGACACCTGAACCATGGCTTGGCCCGGATGTACAAGATCTAACAAGAGAATTATATGACGAAAAGGGCTATCGCTCCTTCGTTTATATTCCGGTCGGATTTATTGCTGAGCACTTAGAAGTCCTTTACGATAACGATTATGAGTGCAAAGTCGTTACTGAAGAATTAGGTGCCAAATATTACAGACCTGAAATGCCAAATGCAAAGCCTGAATTTATTGATGCACTTGCAACTGTTGTTTTAAAAAAACTGAACAAAGCCTAAAATTGATAACCGTATATTAATTGAATATGATTATATCTGATTTGACCCCCTGGTATTAGACAGGGGGTTTTGTTTTTTTAAATAGATACAATAGGTAAGCAAAAAATGGAAGGGGGACTGTTGGAATGTACCAAACGATTCAAGGCTTTCTCAGATCTTGGAAGCATGAAGCAAATGCTACCCATCGAATGTTGGAGAGTTTAACAGATGAATCACTGAAACAAGAAGTAACGCCTGATCACCATACACTTGGAAGAATTGCCTGGCATATAACAATTACGATTCATGAAATGATGTCACGGACTGGATTACAATTTGAAGCACCTGATGACCATGCACCTGTTCCAGAAACAGCTAGGGAAATCGCCGATACATATAAGAAAGTAAATGAAGCTTTTATACAGGCGATACAAACACTATGGACGGATGATTCCTTAAAGGAATTGAGTGATATGTATGGTGAAAAACAGCCGAATGGATTTTTCTTAATGGTTCACTTTCATCATCAAATTCAACACAGAGGGCAAATGACGGTTTTAATGAGGCAAGCCGGATTAAAAGTACCGGGTGTGTACGGAACTGCGCGAGAAGACTGGAGTAAAGTGGGTATGGAAGCACCTGCTATCTAAATCATGTTTCAAGGATAAAAATGAGGGCTGTTATCGATATAGATGACAGCCCTCTATTACTTTTTATATGGAAGGCATTGGAGGTGAAAAAAGAAGGTATATCTTATTAACCTTTGTACACCTGCAGGCAATCGTCACAAGTATTCCCATAGCACTCATGCTGTTCATCAATCGTTTTCCCGCAAGATTGACACTCTTTTTTCGGTAAAGAACGGAAGAACTCAAGGACATTTTGCAGCATCAAGGATCCCTCTTTTCAGTTTAATGATTTATATTATATTGTATTATAACAGATGAAAATATGCACCATTGTTTTAATACAATTTTCGATTATTTTTTAGACTGCAAATAAAGACATGAGATGTGAGAGTTGCATTGGTGCAGAAAAAACAGTTATTTTGTAAAATAGGAAATAGGATTCATTTCTAAAACTGGAGTGATGATATGAAACTGACTGTTGTTGGGTTTCGCGGCGGATATCCCGGAAAGGATGAAGCAAGCTCAGGTTACATATTGGAGGAAAATGGTTTTCGTTTATTAATCGACTGTGGCAGTGCTGTTATATCACACTTACATAGATATATTCAGCCTGAGGAACTGGATGCTGTGATTATTTCACACTATCATGCGGACCATATAGCAGATATAGGGATTCTTCAGCATGCCAGATTGATCCAATCATTTTTAGGGAAACAGATGCCAAACCTGCCGATTTATGGGCATCAGGAAGATCGTTTAAAATTTCATGAGCTAACATACAAACAGATTACAAATGGAATCGCTTACGACCCGAATTCGAAGCTCCAAGTCGGTCCTCTTACGATTTCCTTTTTAAGGACCAATCATCCAGTTCCATGCTTTGCCATGAGATTCGAAGCTGGAGGAAAGGCACTTGTTTATACGGCGGATACGTCCTTCAAGGAAGAATTCATAGAATTCAGCAATGATGCTGATTTACTGATTTGTGAATGCAATCTTTATAAAGGGCAGGATGGAAAAGCGGCAGGTCATATGACAAGTGAAGAGGCAGGGAAATTAGCAGCTGAAGCTGGTGTCCGTTCATTGATTCTGACCCATTTGCCTCATTATGGAGATGTTACACAGCTGGTGCAAGAAGCCAAAGAGAATTATAATGGACCTGTTGCCTTAGCCCATAGCGGACTTCAGGTAACTCTTTAGAAAAAGAGGAGGAAATATAGATGTTATTTATTGATAATCAGGGAATTACAGATCCTAGAATTAACCTTGCGATTGAGGAATATGCACTTAAGCATCTAGATATTGACGAATCATACCTTTTGTTTTACATAAATCGGCCCTCTATCATTATTGGGAAAAACCAAAATACGATTGAAGAGATTAATACTGAATATGTAGAAAAAAATGACATCATTGTGGTGCGAAGACTTTCAGGCGGGGGTGCTGTCTATCACGATTTAGGAAATCTAAATTATAGCTTTATTACGAAAGATGACGGAAATAGTTTCCATAATTTTCAAAAATTCACCCAACCTGTAATTGATGCATTAAAGACGATGGGCGTAAATGCCCAGCTTAGCGGCCGAAATGACATCGAGGTAGATGGCCGAAAAATCTCGGGGAACGCTCAATTTTCAACAAGAGGACGCATGTTTACACACGGTACTTTAATGCTTAACTCTGAAATCGAAAATGTTGTTTCTGCTTTAAAGGTAAAAAAAGAAAAAATCGAATCAAAAGGAATTAAATCAATTCGAAGCAGAGTCGCAAATATCTCCGAATTTCTAGCTGAGCCAATCACAATGGAAGAGTTTCGTTCTAAACTCCTTTCCTATATTTTTAATGGCGAAAAAGAAATTCCTGAGTATAAGCTTACCGAAAAAGACTGGGAAAAGATCAATGAAATCTCAAAAGAGCGCTATCAAAATTGGGATTGGAACTATGGAAAATCTCCAGCCTTTAACATGCAGCACTCTCACCGTTTCCCGGCAGGAACCATCGAATTCAGACTAGAGGTAAATAAGGGAATTATTGAAAACTGTAAAATATACGGTGACTTCTTTGGAGTTGGTGAAGTATCAGACATCGAAAACAAGCTTAAAGGGATCCGCTATGAAAAATCGGCGATTGAAGATGCACTGCAAGATGTTGATCTCAAGCATTACTTCGGAAATGTAGAAAAGTCCGATTTGCTAAATCTGATTTATTAATATTTCCTTACTCTGTGTCCTATGTGGGCGCAGAGTTTTTTATTTTTACAACAAGACACATAAATAGTCTGAATCGGCCCATAAACAATGCAGCCCGGCCCATAAACAATGAGGACCGGCCCATAAACAGTGCAGCCCGGCCCATAAACAGTGAGGACCGGCCCATAAACAGTGCAGCCCGGCCCATAAACAGTGCAGCCCTGCCCATAAACAGTGAAGACCAGCCCATAAACAGTGAGACCGGCCCCATAAAAGTGCAGCCCGGCCCATAAACAATGCAGCCCGTCCCATAAACAGTGAGGACCGGCCCATAAACAGTGCAGCCCGTCCCATAAACAGTGCAGCCCGGCCCATAAACAGTGAGGACCGGCCCATAAAAGTGCAGCCCGGCCCATAAACAATGCGGACCGGCCCATAAACAGGCAGGACCGCCCATAAACAATGCGGACCCGCCCATAAACAGTGCAGCCCGCCCATAAACAGTGAGGACCGGCCCATAAACAGTGCAGCCCGGCCCATAAACAGTGCAGACCGTCCCATAAACAATGCGTGCCGTCCCATAAACAGTGCAGCCCGGCCCATAAACAATGCAGACCGGCCCATAAACAGGCAGGACCTTTAGTGCAAGCCTCTATACAGCAAGATTAAACCAAGAATCAACTCATTAAACAGATATTTCCTTATCGTTTAAAACTTTTCATAAAAATTTGCAAAACGACATGCATATCTATCATGAAAACGCTTACTCGACAATACATATAGGACAAAAGGGTGAAGGAGGGACTAGATATGAATATTTTACTCATTTGTGCAGCAGGGATGTCGACCAGTTTACTTGTAACGAAAATGCAAAACGCTGCAAAAGATAAGGAAGTAAAAGCCAATATTTGGGCAGTGTCTGCAGGAGAAGCAAAGGATCATTTAGACAAAGCAGATGTTGTTTTACTTGGGCCGCAAGTGAGATACAAGCTGGCTCATTTTAAAAAAGAGGGGGAACAAAGGGGTATTCCAGTTGATGTTATTAATCCGGCAGATTATGGGCGTGTCAATGGAGAAGGGGTTTTACATTTTGCTTTATCGCTTTTGAATAAAAATTGAGGGTGATGAACATGAATCGGTTCATTTCATTTTTAGACAAGTACGTGATGCCGGCAGCGGGACGAATTGCAGAACAGAGACATCTTCAGGCAATCCGTGACGGGTTAATTTTAGCCATGCCGTTATTAATTATTGGTTCCCTATTCCTCATTTTAGGCTTTGTTCCGATTGAGGGCTATGACGAATTTATGGCCAATACATTTGGTGATGCTTGGAGGGAAAAGCTTCTTTATCCTGTAGGTGCGACCTTTGACATTATGGCATTAATCGTTAGCTTTGGTGTCGCGTATCGTTTAGCGGAAAAGTATAATGTCGATGCGTTGTCTGCTGGGGCCATTTCGCTTTCCTCTTTTCTGCTCGTCACACCTTATAAAGTTCCGTTCCTGGCAGAAGGCGCAACTGAAGCAGTGATGGTCGGCGGTGCAATTCCTGTAACATTAATGGGAAGTCAAGGACTTTTTGTTGCGATGATTATGGCTGTATTGGGCACTGAAATCTACAGGTACGTTATTCAAAGAAATATTGTGATAAAGCTTCCAGATGGCGTTCCCCCAGCTGTTGCCAAGTCATTTGTAGCCTTAATCCCTGGTTTCATTGTTGTGGCAGTGATGTGGATCCTGAGACTCTTAATTGAATTGACCTCATTTGAAAGCGTTCACAATATTGTAAGTGATATATTAAGTGCTCCATTAAGTGCGTTGGGCTCCAGCTTACTTGGGGCAATGGTAGCGGTATTGTTTATTCAGTTATTGTGGTCCTGCGGTTTGCATGGAGCTGCCATAGTCGGGGGAGTAATGGGACCAATCTGGCTTTCTCTCATGGACGAGAACCGGCTTGCCTACCAGAATAATCCGGATGGGGAACTGCCGAATGTCATTACTCAGCAATTTTTCGACCTATGGATCTATATCGGGGGGTCAGGTGCAACACTAGGACTTGTCATTATGATGCTCCTTTTTGCAAGAAGTCAGCAGATGAAAAGCTTGGGCAGACTTTCAATAGGACCGGGAATCTTTAATATTAATGAGCCGATTACATTTGGGATGCCGATTGTCATGAATCCGCTCCTCATTATTCCATTTATATTGGCTCCTCTTGCAATTGTACTGATTTCTTACTTCGCAATGGCGACCGGATTAGCGGCTAAGCCGAGCGGAGTCAGTGTACCATGGACAACACCAGTACTATTCAGCGGGTATTTAGCAACTGGAGGGAAAATATCAGGGGCAATATTACAGCTTGTCAACTTCCTTGTCGCGATGGCCATTTATTATCCATTCTTCCGTATCTGGGATCGTCAAAAGTTAAAAGAAGAGCAAGGGGCATAAACGATGAAGCTTATTGTCAATGCCGATGATTTCGGCTATTCAGAAGGAGTTAATCATGGAATCATGGAAGCATTTTACCATGGGGTGGTTACATCAGCCACCCTTATGGTTAATATGCCGGGAGCGGGGCATGCATTTGCGTTAAAAGAAGCTAATCCATCTCTTGGGGTGGGCATTCATTTCGTATTGACCTGCGGAAAGCCTCTTTGTACAGATGTTACGAGTTTAATGAATGAAGAAGGATACTTCCGAAAAGGCAAAGAATATCTCGATGCGGCCGATTCAAAAGAAATTCGGAAAGAGCTGAACGCCCAGTTTACCAGATTTGTAGAGCAAGGCGGCTTGCCTACTCATATTGATAGCCATCATCATGTTCATGCCCATAAGAAGGTATTGCCGGCCGTAATTGAGATTGCGCAGAAATATTCCCTTCCGATAAGACTGACAAAGCCAAATTCGGAGGAACTCAAGAACGCAGCTATCCTCACGACGGATTTTTTAGCCCACACATTCTATGGGGAGACGGCGACTCGTGATCATTTTATTCAATTACTGGAGACCATCAGCGGGTTTGAAACTGCGGAACTTATGACGCATCCGGGCTATGTAGATGAGGCTGTAAAAATAGGGAGCAGCTATAATGTTCAGAGATTACAAGAGTTACAAGTCCTGACTGATTCAACTTTAAAGCAGGAATTAGAAAAAAGAAAAATAGAGCTAACTCACTATGGGGGTATCAAGGGGTGAACGAATGGAATCACAAGAACAAGCTGCTTTTCAGCTAATCTTGCATAGTGGTAACGGAAGAAGCTTGGCGATGGAGGCACTCTCCCTTGCAAAAGAAAAAAAATGGAATGCGGCCGAGCAAAAATTAGAGGAAGCCAATCAGGAGCTGATTGAAGCTCATCATATTCAAACGGGATTATTAACAAATGAAGCGAAAGGTGAAAAAGTTTCGATTTCATTGCTTTTTATCCATGCTCAGGACCATTTGATGAATGCCATTACGGTAAAGGAATTGTGTGAGGAAGTATTGCATCTTTGGAAACATCTTGGGGAGGTGAGCTCTTCATGAGCAAGCAGGGATTAAAAATTGCAACCATCGGCGGAGGTTCAAGCTACACTCCGGAATTAATAGAAGGATTTATTAAGCGTTATGACGAGCTTCCAATTAGAGAGCTATGGCTTGTTGATATTAAAGAGGGAGAGCATAAATTACAGGTTGTTGGGGAACTCTCGAAGCGGATGGTTCAAAAAGCTGGCGTTCCGATGGAGATTCATTTAACCCTGGACCGAAGAAAAGCACTTGAGGGAGCTGATTTCGTCACAACGCAATTGCGGGTGGGGCTATTAGATGCCCGTATTAAAGATGAGAAGATTCCTTTGAAATATGGCGTAATTGGCCAAGAAACAAATGGGCCAGGCGGGCTCTTTAAGGGGTTACGAACGATCCCAGTCATTTTAGAAATCGCAGAAGAAATTCAGGAGCTTTGTCCGGATGCCTGGCTTATCAATTTTACGAACCCTGCAGGAATGGTAACTGAAGCCGTATTAAGATATTCCAGCCATCAAAAAGTAGTAGGATTATGCAATGTTCCCATTGGAATGAGGATGGGAATTGCAAAAGTTTTAGGGGTCGAAGCAAGCAGAGTCCAAATTGATTTTGCTGGGTTGAATCATATGGTTTATGGCCTCCGTGTATATCTGGACGGGACAGAAATAACAGACCAGGTGCTAGAGGAGTTAACCAATCCAACCAATAGTGTATCGATGAAAAACATTGTCAATCTTGGCTGGGAGCCTGATTTTATTAAGGCTTTAAAAATTCTGCCTTGTCCGTACCATCGCTATTACTATCAAACTAGTAAAATGCTTGAGGAGGAACTGAAGGCAGCTGAGACAGCCGGAACAAGGGCAGAGGTTGTGAAACAGCTGGAAGAGGATTTGTTTGAGCTTTACAAAGATCCTCATTTAAACATAAAGCCTCCGCAATTAGAAAAAAGAGGAGGAGCTTACTATAGCGATGCAGCCTGCAGTCTGATCCATTCCATGTATACCAATAAAGGAGATATCCAGCCGGTCAATACGAAAAACTTGGGCGCAATTGCCAGTATTCCATATGATTCAGCGGTAGAAGTAAACTGTGTAATTACGAAGGATGGTCCAAAACCAATCGCGATAGGTGACCTTCCTGTTTCAGTACGAGGACTTGTTCAGCAAATTAAGTCCTTTGAAAGAGTGGCTGCAGAAGCTGCAGTAACAGGAGATTACCATACCGCTTTATTAGCGATGACCATCAATCCGCTTGTACCGTCTGATACGATTGCCAAACAAATATTAGATGAAATGCTAGAAGCTCATAAAGATTACCTTCCGCAATTTAATAATTAGAATACATGATAAGGCCGGCATATGGATTACCTGCCGGCCTATAGCTATCTTTGATTCTATTGTTTTTTTGTAATTTTTAAAATATAATAAGATTTGGATATTGAATGAATACTCATTCATTACAGGGGAGGGAATTTATGAATATCACGGAAAAGCTTAGAGAAACAGCAGCTCGGACTCCGACTAAGCCAGCGTACTATTTTGCTGGGGAAAGCAAATCTTACGCAGAATTAGATGGGGCTGTCACCAAGTTTGCAAGCGGCTTGCAAAAGCTTGGGATTGACAAAGGCGACCATGTGGGCCTGCTCTTGGGAAATTCGCCATACTTTATCATTGGCTTATATGGCGCATTAAGAGCAGGAGCAACAGTTGTTCCTTTAAATCCGCTTTACACTCCGTCAGAACTGGGATATATGCTTGACAATGGGGATGTGAAAGCGTTAATTGCACTCGATCTTGCTTTGCCTGTATTGGAAAAAGCGCACCCATCTCTTCCAAAAATTGAATCTTATATTCTATGTGAAACGCCAAAGCAGGAAGGGGAAACTAGTTTACGTATCGAAGAATTATCAATCCGTCCAAAATTGCAAACGTTTACAAATGTGCTCGAGAGCGGGGATTTATCATTCCAGCCAAGCGACGCAGATGAGGATGATACGGCTGTCATCCTTTATACATCGGGTACGACAGGCAAGCCTAAAGGTGCGATGCTGACTCACAAAAATTTATTTAGTAATGCTCATGACATCGGAGAGTATTTAAAATTTAATGAAGAAGACCGGATCATCACCGCATTACCGATGTTTCACGTCTTTTGCTTAACCGTTGCCTTGAATGCTCCATTAATGAAAGGGGCTACTCTTCTAATTGTACCGCGGTTTAGTCCGAAAGAAATTTTTGATTTAGGAAAAACCATGAATCCAACTGTTTTCGCTGGTGTCCCAACGATGTACAATTTCTTGTACCAATACCCAGAAGGGAACCCAGATGATCTGAAGTCTCTTAGACTATGTGTTTCTGGGGGAGCTTCCATGCCGGTAGCCCTGCTTAAAAATTTTGAAAAGAAATTTAAGGTGGCAGTTTCGGAAGGATATGGACTTTCTGAAGCCTCTCCCGTAACTGCTTTTAATCCGTTAGATCGTCCGCGAAAGCCCGGTTCAATCGGAACATCCATCATCAATGTAGAAAATAAAGTAGTAGATCCAAATAGCGAGGAAGTACCCATAGGTCAGGTCGGGGAATTAATTGTAAAAGGCCCTAACGTAATGAAGGGATATTACAAAATGCCGGAAGAAACTGAAGCTACCATAAAAGAAGGCTGGCTTTACACAGGTGACCTGGCGAGAATGGACGAAGAAGGATATTTCTATATTGTTGACCGGAAAAAGGATATGATTATTGTCGGCGGATATAATGTCTATCCTCGTGAAGTAGAAGAAGTATTATATAATCATCCTGATATTGTGGAGGCTGCTGTTGTAGGAGTACCGGATTCAACCCATGGTGAAGCTGTGAAAAGCTTTGTTGTTTCCAATAATCCTCATTTAACGGCAGATGATGTGATTGAGTATTGCTCTTTGCATTTAGCCAAATACAAGCTTCCTAGTTACGTTGAATTTTTAGACGAACTCCCGAAAAACGCCACAGGAAAAATTTTAAGAAGATCGTTAAAGGAAATAGCAGTTGAATCTAAATAAAAAAAGGGTGAAGCTGGAGATATTTCTCCAGCTTTTTTGTCGTAGGGAAATTATACAATTCTCGACTTGTGGATAAGTTTTCGATAAAAGGGTGTATTAGAAGTCAAAATTGGTAGTACGGCTTAAAATGTTGTTCTATCGGTCAAAATTGGTTTTTACCGGTCAGAATCCTGTTCTATGGGTCAAAATTCTATTCTATCAGTCAAATCGGGGTGTCTACGGGTCAAAAATGGGATTCAATCGGTCAAACTTGGTTTCTATAAGTCAAAATTCTATTCTATGAGTCAAATCGGGGTGTCTACGGGTCAAAAATGGGATTCAATCGGTCAAAATTGATTTCTATCGGTCAAAATTGATTTCTACGGGTCAAAATCCCGTTCTATCGGTCAAACTTGGTTTCTATGAGTCAAAATTCTATTCTATCAGTCAAATCGGGGTGTCTACGGGTCAAAAATGGGATTCTATCGGTCAAATTCGTAGTTCTATCGGTCAAAATTGATTTCTATGGGTCAAAATCCGGTTCTATCGGTCAAAATTGATTTCTATGGGTCAAAATCCGGTTCTATCGGTCAAAATTGATTTCTATGGGTCAAAATCCGGTACTATCGGTCAAACTTTGGTTTCTACGGGTCAAAATCCGGTACTATCGGTCAAAATTGATTTCTACGGGTCAAAATCCGGTACTATCGGTCAAACTTTGGTTTCTACGGGTCAAAATCCGGTTCTATCGGTCAAAATCGTAGTTCTATCGGTCAAACTTTGGTTTCTATGCTCAAAATTTTGTTCTCGCTCTTACAGTGTTCAAATTGCTCTCAATTCTCTTAGGGATAATATATAATCATATGACATTGTACAATCTCAGAGCCTTTATTTTGATATGTGTGAGTTTGGTTAGGCAAAAATCGAATCGATTCGCCTCTGCGAATCTCATGCTCCTTCCCCCCGAATTCGATCGTCAGAGTTCCATTCATCACGGTAATATATTCCTCAACTCCCTCAGGATGAGGTTCTGAAATGTGATGGCAGCCCGGCAGTAAATCAATTAAAAATACTTCAAACTTTTTTCGAGCATCAAAGGGAAAGATCGAATAAACCCGGTATTTATCGTGATTTTCTAGAATCGGGGTTATTGAGTCTTTATTGACAATGGATATGTTGGATTCTTCCTCTTGAAGCAGGGAAGAAAAGGATACTTGGAAGCCTGTTGCAATTTTCCATAAAGTGGTGACCGTCGGGCTTGATTCTCCTCTTTCAATTTGGCCAAGCATGGCTTTGGATACCCCTGTTCGAATCGCGGCCTGATCCAGGCTGAGCCTTCTTAGCTTTCGCAGCGACTTCACTTTTTCCCCAATTTTTCTTTGAATATCTTCCATATTTTTTCTCCCTTGGATTGTATGTTTTAACGTACATTTGTATAATATATTACAATATTTTAAAAAAGATAAACATAGATTAAGAGTATCATACAGATAGCCAAGATGGGAGGACAGAATATGGAGGAAAGTGTTTACGATAAAGCGGAAATAACAGCTTCATCACATTTCAAGCAGGGGTTAAAAGCGGGGACCAGTATTGCGATCGGCTATTTTCCCATCGCAGTTGCTTTTGGTCTGATAGCAAAAACAACAGGACTAACTTTAAATGAAACGGTTTTTATGAGCCTGTTTGTATATGCTGGGGCGGCCCAGTATATGTCTTTGAGTCTGATTGAAGAAGGAATTGGCATGGCAGAAATTGTTTTGACTACCTTTATCGTTAATATCAGGCACCTGCTTTTATCTACTTCCTTAAATGAAAAAGTAGAGAAAGATTCCGTCTTTAAAAAAGCTATTTATGCATTTGGGATCACTGACGAAACGTTTTCTGTAGCATCGATTACGAAAGAAAAATTAACGACTGAATTTATGTACGGCTTAACGATTATTGCCTACGCCAGTTGGGTCATCAGTTCCGGTATCGGATATATCGGCGGCTCGCTAATGCCTCAATTTTTACAGGACAGTATGTCGGTTGCTTTGTATGCGATGTTTATTGGACTATTAGTCCCTTCATTGAAAGGGAATAGAAAGGTAATTTTTCTGGCTTTAGTGGCCGCAGTGTTTAATACGGTGTTAACGATGGCGGATGTGATGTCATCTGGCTGGGCAATTGTAGCTTCGACTTTAGCTTCAGCTATTTTAATAGAATGGGTTGAATGGATCAGAAATCGAGGTGTTGTTCAGCATGACTAGCCCAATTTTTTGGATGATTGTTGGTATGGGGATTGTAACATACATACCGAGAATGCTTCCTTTTGTCCTGATTCGCGGAAAAGAGCTGCCTTCATTTATTCAAGGGGTATTAAAAAATGTACCATATGCCACTTTAGGTGCGCTCATTTTTCCGGCCATCTTTTTTATTCAAGAGGAGCTTTGGTTTGGTGTCGTCGGCGCGATTTCCGCATTTGCAATTGCATTCGCCGGAGTAAATGTGATTGTGGTTGTGATTGGAACAGTGGCGGTATTGTCAATCTTTTCATTGTTTTAGATTTATCATATATTCGCTTCCATAGGACCTTTAATTTGAAGGTCTTTTTCTTTGTTTACAGATCGTGTATAATACAATTTTTATGAAGAATTAAATCTATTATAAACAAAAAAAGAAAATCCGTACACGTACACAAAGTTGGGGTAACTCCTTTTTTCTCCCGGTTGATCCAAGAAGGATTATCGCATTTTTTGTTGAAGTTATTGAGCTCCCTCAGTTAGATACGATTTTTTCTCAAATACTCACTTATTCGCAGGATTTCAAATCACTTGAAAGAAAAAAAGGATTGATTGAATAAGTTATTAGTATTTTGGCTACATGAAGGCGTACTTAAATAATGGAGGTAAAGATAACTCCATTATTTTCCGCATACTGTACGTATTCTCCACGCCACCCCTGGAGGTTTTCGATCCCACGTCTTAACGGGTCAAATGCCCTTTCATTCCTTCGTCATACCTATCCGAGTGTGGTAGAGGCCGGTCTTTCTAACGGAACGGGTCAGTGCCCTTTTGCACAATAAATCCGGTACTTCGTACTTCTTTGAGATCCTACGAATAAGGCAATATTCGAAAAATATTATTTTTTATTTGTTCTGTTGTTGTTACTTAAAAGATGTTTACTTGTTTAAGTTATGCAGCATTAGATCTACTGGTTTTACTTTGTTGGGGCGATAAGATTCATTTTTACGTGCCATTCCAACTAAAACTCTTGCGAGTTTATGAATTAATTTCATAATAGATTTCATTTTTTTCATCTTTTTGACTTTAACATTGTTTGCGTGCAGTTCTTTAAAGTCAGGGTTGTTCATGACTAGACTCATAGTCGCTAAGTACAAGAAGCGCCGCAAACGAGATCTCCCGCGTTTAGAAAGTACAATTTGCCCTTTCCATTTTCCTGAACTAGCCTCTGCAAGTTGTAACCCCGCATGACGCAATAAAGAATTACTGTGTGCAAATCCACTAAGATCTCCAACTCACCTAAAATGCCTGCAAGGGCAATTTCGCTTATCCCTTTGATGGCAAGTAACTTTCTCGCGAAAGGAATTTGTTTAAGGCAGTCAGTAACTTCCTTTTCCACTCCTTCAAGTTGAGCTGTTGCAAGATCAAACTCTTCAATTAATTATTCAAGGTGTAGTTTATAAGCATCAAGTGCTTGGCGTGTTCCGACTGAATGCTTAGCTAATTCAATTAATTGTTGTGCTTTTTTTAACCCAGGTTGTCTTTTTATTAGAGTTTTCCATCCACAAATGATATCCGATGCTTTCATAGAACGAAGTTCATTTGGTGTAGGGAATAAGCGTAGTGTAGCTATTGCACCTTTCCCTTTAACATCTATGAATACCTGCCGAAGTTCAGGAAATACAACATCCACCCCTCGATTAATTTGATTGACAGTGCTAACTAGTCTTTTAACCGTCATATCACGGTTAGACCTTAACACTCTAAGTTTTTCAAAGGCCTCTGAAGTAGGGTGAATAAAGGAATAGTAACCATTCTTGACCATATCAGCGATAACAAGAGCATCTTTTTTATCACTTTTGGATTGTTATTATCCTGGTTTTCCTTATTCTTTTTTACCAGATGGGGTTAACCATAACTGCTTCAATATTTTGATCATAAAGCCATTTAGATAGGTTAATCCAGTAATGTCCTGTAGGTTCCATTCCAACTATTGTAGAATGAAATCCTTTTAAGGTTTTTAACTGACTAACCCATTGTAGGAATCTAGCAAAACCATTTTCATTATTTTCAAATGTAAGAGGATCTCCGATTACTATCCCACGAAAATTCACAGCTCTAGCTACATGTAATTCTTGGGCGATATCTACACCGACTACAAGGTGTTTATCTGAAATTCTCTCTATTAGTTGATTTTGTTTGACTTGCATTTTAAACTTCATATAAGGGCTCCTCCTTAAGGTTTTGAGTTAGAGTGGTGTCTATACTCATATCTTACTGAGGAGCCCTGTTTTTTTCAAAGTTGAAAATTATCTATCTACAGGAATTCTAACGATGCAAGATAGTTCAACATAAAAATAATAATATACTTGACCGTGTACTATGGTACACGGTTTATACGTTTATGAGGTGAATCATGTGAGTTATAGTGTCAGTGAATTTGCAGAAAAATGTGGTGTGAATAAAGAAACAATTAGATATTACGAACAGAAAAACTTATTACTAGAACTTTCCCACACGAATGCTGGTTACCGAGAATATTCAGATGATGATGTTAAACGTATGAATTTTATTAGACGGATGCAAGAACTTTGATTTTCTTTAAGTGAAATTTATAAATTACTTGAAATTGTAGATAAAGATGAGGTTCGCTGCGAGGATATGTTTGAATTTGTATCTAAAAAAGAAGAGGAAGTTCAAAAGAAAATAGAGGATTTAAAGCGAATTGAAACCATGTTAAAAGATTTAAAACAACGATGTCCAGATGAAAAACAATTACATACGTGCCCCATAATTGAAACTCTGATCGAGGACTAAGGAGGAAACATGAAAAATCGTATAGAAAGTACAGGTGGTTTTTAGTAGCAAAATTTACTTGCCAGTGTCATTTAGTTTTAGTGGTTCCACTGGTAGCCGGAACAGAGATTTGGTATATTTTTATCTGAATTTAAAACCATTGTTTTCTGTGCTTTTGCTTTATTATTTATGTTTTGACTTCATATAGGATGGAGAAAAATGTCTTTGGAACTCCAAAAGGATGATTGTTGTAGTTTAAGGGATTAGGGGGAAGATTATAAAATAGAAGTTTGTACAATTAGAAAAGCTATTGACTCGTTTTGTGATCGCAGGCTGTGGCTTTAGGACCTATAGTTTTAATTCCTCTTGGTTTAATAGGTTTACTTGAGGGTTTGCAATTTTTTTGCGTGTAGCAATGAAAAAGAGGTACAAACCACAAGTAACAAAGGAACAGAGGGGACTAAAGGTTTCTTATGGTGGTGTAAAAACAGATATTAAAATCTGGGTTAGGAGATAAAGGAGGATAGGATAAAGCATGAGAAAATATCGGATAAACATTGAGGGAATGACTTGTACAGGGTGTGAAGAGCATGTAACGGTTGCACTTGAAAAGATAGGAGCTAAATACATTAATGTGAGTTTCCGCCGTGGAGAAGCAGTATTTGAATTACCTTGTCATATAGCCATTAAAAGTGCAAAAAAGGCAATTAATGAAGCAAAGTATCAACCTGGAAAAATAGAAGAAGTATCCTTACAAGAAAATGTGTTCTTAGGTAATGGGGGTGATTATGACTTTCTTATCATTGGTTCTGGTGGGGCTGCTTTTTCTGCTGCGATTAAAGCGATTGAATACGGGGCAAAAGTAGCCATGATTGAGCGTGGAACCGTTGGGGGAACATGCGTAAACATTGGTTGTGTTCCGTCAAAAACACTTCTTCGTGCTGGGGAAATCAATCATTTAGCAAAAGTTAATTCGTTTAAGGGTTTACAAACATCTGCTGGGGATGTGGTATTAGCACGTTTAGTCAAGCAGAAAAATGAATTAGTGAGTGAGCTTCGGAATAAAAAATATGTTGACCTAATTAATGAATATGGTTTTGATTTAATTGAAGGTGAAGCAAAATTTGTTGATAAAAATACAGTTGAAGTCAATGGAGAGAAATTTTCTGCAAAGCGTTTTTTAATTGCAACGGGTGCTTCGCCTTCTTTACCGCCGATTTCAGGACTTGGAGAAGTAGATTATCTAACAAGTACAACGTTACTTGAATTAAAAAATGTACCAAAACGATTAACGGTTATTGGTTCGGGATATATCGGAATGGAACTTGGGCAATTGTTTCATCATTTAGGTTCAGAAGTTACGCTTATGCAAAGAAGTGAGCGACTTTTAAAAGAATATGATCCCGAAATTTCAGAAGCAATAGAAAAAGCGTTAATGGAACAAGGTATTAACCTTGTCAAAGGTGCAACTTTTGAGCGTGTAGAACAAGATGGAGAGATAAAAAAGGTTTATGTAACAGTAGATGGTAAGAAAAAAGTGGTGGAATCAGAGCAGTTGCTTGTTGTAACAGGAAGAAAACCAAATACAGATTTTTAAAATTTAAGTGCAGCAGGAGTTGAAGTGGGAAAACGAAAAGAAATACTGATAAATGATTATGCGAGGACAAGTAATGAAAAGATTTATGCAGCAGGAGATGTGACTTTAGGCCTCAATTTGTCTATGTTGCAGCGTATGAAGGTGCAATAGTTGCTGATAATGCGATTGGAGGATTAAATAAAAAATTAGATTTATCCGTTGTTCCTGGCGTAACTTTTACTAATCCATCGATTGCATCGGTTGGTTTAACAGAGGAACAAGCAAAACAAAAAGGTTATGATGTAAAAACTTCTGTATTGCCTTTAGATGCCGTTCCAAGAGCGATAGTAAACCGAGAAACTGCAGGTGTATTTAAGGTAGTTGCTGATGCTAAAACATTAAAAATCCTTGGAGTTCAACTTGTATCTGAAAATGCAGGTGAGGTGATTTACGCAGCAACATTAGCAGTTAAGTTTGGTTTAACTGTGGAGGATTTAAAAGATAGTCTGGCACCAAATTTAACAATGGCGGAAGGTTTAAAATTAGCTGCACATACCTTTAGTAAAGATATAGCAAGATTATCTTGCTGCGCAGGATAATAAAATGGCTAAACATTAGGTAAATTCATACTTGAATAAGGTTCAACCTAATAATCCAATCATATTGACTAACATCTCTGTGAATAAAGTATATTGAGACAAGATATGTATTCAAGAATGGAAAGAGTATTATAAATGAATTGTACTTCTAAAAATCCCCAACCTTAAACGTTGGGGACTTGTTTTTAACTGTAAATTTACTTAAAAAATCATCCTCATTGATTTGTAAATAGAAGTTAAAACACCCACATGCATAGATTCATGTGTTATAAGAAACAGAAACATTTCACCAATAGTTTTCATCCCTAAAAAGTCAAATTTTAGAGGGAGATCCAGTTTGCCACGACAAGCGTTAATTATTTGCTCTGTTTGGCTTTCCAGTCTTTCTCTAATTTCGTTAAAGGATGGAGGTTGCGTCTCCCAATCCAAAGGTTTAGTTCCTCGTTTAAAGAAAGAATCATAGTCTTTAGGCAACATTCTTTTCATGGATAACGAATGGTAGATTCCCTCATCCCAAGTCACTAATACATGACCAAGATTCCATCGTATATTGTTGTTAAACCCAACCGGCACAATGTCAATGAATTCTGGATCAATGTTACTTATACTATTTAAAGTTCTATCCCGCCAATAACGAAATTGTTGAAAGACACTATCTTCATACATGGGAGAACTCCTTTATGCTTAATGCAAAAGAGCGTTCCGTATAGACGTGCATCCGAACCTTCCCTTGGACACGTAGTTGAGAAGCGATGTCAAACATTTTCACCTTGTCGATACCTATCTGCTTCATGATTCGAACAAAGTTGACCGGTTCTTGGCTTTCTTGGAGGATGTCGATCACTTGTGCAGCCGTTTCGTTCACAGTGAAATCCCTTTGATTTTCGTGATTCGGAATTGGTAGATTTGCTGGATAATAGACTAGCGTAACCCTTTGAAAACAATAGTAAATTGTAGCTGGTTGGCAATGATATTGAGGAATCAACACCACCGTATCCCGTTCATCGGTTTCCTCAAACACAATACCATTCGTCTTTTCTTCGATAAAGGTCTTGGGATCGTTCGATAATAATTCTTGATTATGTTTTACCGCAAATTTTTCTAGGTTTGTTACGATTTCTTTGTTCATATGAGAGAAATATTGTTCATTCCACACCTCTATCATGCGAATTGATTTGATTACTGTTGTTTCCATTGTTTTCGGAAAAAAGTCTACATATGGATACAACACCTCTTTTATGTCCTCTATGGTAAGTTCACGTATCCACGACACAAAGGTTTCAGGCGTGTGAATACCATTCTCATTTCCAAGCCAACATAACAGATTGATCGGGTTGTAAATACCCATTTTCTTCTTGTCTAACGTTTCCGCAACGTCTGGTGATAGATCTCGTTTCGTCTTTTCATACCAATTTGCACCAAGATGCATTTTCTGATGCCAAGGTTTGGTTAAGTATAAATTGAGACTGGTCAAACACTCGTTTATAGGTGAAAAGTACACTTGTGAATGATAGACCATGTTTGATCTCCTTTCGACTATTCACTTTTCCTTATAATTGGAATATACACATCTACTTCAGATTGCTCATGATCTGGCCCTAAAAAGCACTCATCATATATTTCAAAGTCGTGAGCTTCGGCTAACTCATAGTCGGATTTAGGTAACCAAATCGCATAGATGTAATCAAAGGTGTCCCCAAGTGTGTCTAATCTCCCTTTATGTGTTGCGACTACATACTTCATGCTAGGGATTGTTTTGGTAACCATCCCTTCGGGGTATATCAAGAACTTCTTTAACAGGTACACAAGCCAGGTAAGTAAAAGGATTATCGTATGGATTGGAGCTAAACTCACTAATCCCCATTACAATATGCTGATCAACTCTTTGTTTAATTTCCTGTTTGCGTTGGTTAAATTTATCCCATAATTGAGGGATTTTGTTTTCTTTCAATGTTGTTAAACAAGGTAATCCTATGACAGTCATCGCATCCCTTTCGACGATTCTAGTATGCATCTGTAATCCTCCTTCCAACTGTTTTAACATCGACAAAGTGATTCTTGGTTTTTCTTTCAATAGTAGTCTCTGTTTTTGATTACGATATTGTCCAGGTGTCATATCGAACATATTTTGAAAAGCTCTCGTAAATGCCTCTTGGGAGTTGAATCCCGAAACAAACGCAATATCTAAAATGCGAGATTGGGTGTTTCGCAAAAAATGTGCAGCTTTTGTTAACCTTCGTCGTCTGATATATTCCGTTAGGGACTCTCCAACAAAAGAGTGAAATATTCGGTGAAAGTGATGCATGGAGAAATGTACTTTATAGGCTATCTCATTTAATGTCAATTCGTTATGAAGATTGTCCTCAATAAAATCAATGGCTGTTTGGATTTTTTTAAGATACTCCACGAACATCACCTTCCAATTGTAAAGCCTATCTTATAATAGGAACATAAATATCAATTTCAGATTTAGGATTCATAGGTCCAAAGAAGCGGTCATCATCGTATAACTCGAATTCAGGTCCATTCCCTCTGTCATATCCATTCTTCGGAAACCACGTTCCATAAATGTATTGATAAGTGTCCTGTAAGGATTCGGTTGTCCCTTTATGCGTAAAGACAACGTAATCGTTAGCCGGAAAGGTTTTCCCGACCATTCCTTCAGGGACATCTTTCAGTTCTGACACTTCTAATCCAGCAATATAGTTGAATTCGACGTTGACACCCGTAGGTTCCATGACCCCCAAAAAGATTGTTTCCGAGACTTTATGTTGGATGTTATGATGCACTTGGTCCAGTTGATCCCATAGCATTGGAATTTCTTTTGCTTTTGAGCTATGAATTTGTAAACCAACAATATGATAGGCTTCTTTATGAATGAATGTAGGTTCCATTTGATGAACCCCTCCTACATAAATAATTTTTTCTTCATTGAATGGTTTTCGCTTCGTTAATTCGTATAATAGTTTGTACTGTTCCTTTCTCTTTCGAAAGGCTCCTGGAGTCACGCCAAACATTTGCTTGAAGGCTCTGGTAAAGGCCTCCTGTGATTCATACCCATAATCCAATGCGATATCGATGATGCGTTTCGTTGAATGGTAAAGGTCTTCTGCTGCAAACGATAAGCGGCGTTTCTTAATGTATTCGGTGATGGTTTCCCCTAAAACGGAGTGAAAGACACGATGAAAGTCGAAAGGGGATAAGGAAACATGATTCGAAATGTCCTCTAAACGAATCTCATCATGAATATGTGATTCAATGAAGTCAATCGAAAGGTTAATCTTGGAAAAATAATTGATGGCCATCGTTCTCCTCCTTGATTGGTTTGATTGTATCGTTTATACCGTAACTTTTTTTGATTTATTTTGCTATTTTTAACGTATCTTCGTAAATTCCTTTAGCTTATTTATTGAAGTTAATAACAGATGTGGAAATCTTAACCCACACTATTGTATTTGATAATAGCCACTTTTAATCGGTTCGATCACATAAAAAATGAGACACAAGATTTCCAAATATAATAACCTCTCTTATGATTAAAAGTGACCAAACTATCAACGAAGAGAGGCAATAAGGATGATCAATATGGCTCATTTTTATAATATCAAATTCTTACATGGGGTAGAAGGACTATCACAAAGGGAAATAGCAAAAAATTGGGTATTTCAAGAAATACTGTAAGCAAATACCTTAAAACTAATGAAATGCCTACTACTGTTCACCGGCAAAATACTACGGAAATACCAAAAATTACTCTGATGAAACAGAGCGAATTACCCTAATCATCGACCAATGGCTTGAAGATAATCTTAAACGTTGGGGAAAACAAAATCATACAGCTGCACGTATTTATCAAAGATTAGATGAGTATAACTTTAAAGGATCTGAATCAAACCTACGCAAACTCGTAGCGAAACGCAGGAATAAGATGAAAGAAGTCTTCATCCCTCTTGACCAACTGGACCAACAACTCCAATTCGACTGGGGGTGAGGCAGATATCATTCCACAGGTTCGAAAACAGCGCATTTACCTCTTTTGTATTAAGCTTTCAGCAAGTCGAGTACGATTTGTGAGAGCATACCTTCATGAAAAAAAGAAGCTATCTTAGACGGATTTGTCCATGCGTTTGAATTCTTTGGAGGTGTACCAACTGAAGGTCTCTTTGATAACTTGAAATCAGCCGTAATAAAAATTATTCACGGGAGAGATTGGCTAGAACAAGAGTCCTTTATTGCCTTACAAATCACTATCTATTTAAAGCTGAGTTCAGTAATGTCCGATCAGGGAATGAAAAGGGACGTGGGAAAGGATCAGTAAGGTATGTAAGACGGTATGCCCTAGTACCAGAACCAGAAGTTCAATCATTAAATGAATTGAATAATTACCTACGAGAATGGTGTTTAAATAAGGCTGAACACAAAAAAGTTTCTCGCTCGAAAGAAACAGTTGCCGATATGTGGGCTAAAGAAAAAGAATATTTCCACCCTCTGCCAGACCAACCATTCGACATTCCCATTCTTAAAAGGGTAGCCATGATAATGATTGTTTCTTCCTTATCTGGTTTTCGATTATTGGAAGCATGAGTGAATTGTTCATGAAAACCTGTTATATGAGCTACTGAGGATTATTTGTTTTCTGAAGATACATGGATTCAAACGAGGGAGAATACTAGATTATCAGTTAGTTTTTCACTCGAGGATTATATAACGGAGAGAACCGGCAGCCTTAATGAAAGGTTAAAGTGGTTAGCTTCCAATTCCAACAAGATGGATAGAGTTTCTCTTGAAAAAGGAAAGCTGTCACTTGCACGCTTAGACTCACATACGAAGGAAGAAAGCAAATTTGAAATCTTTGAAGGATACTTGGCTAGATTTATCAAAGGATAATCCATATAGCAAATTTCTAATTATCGTCATGGCTGGAGTTAATCAACTAGAAAGGGACCTTATTCGTATGAGACAGCGCGAAGGTATCAATCTAGCTAAAAAAGAAGGAAAGTTTAAAGGTCGGATAAAAAAGTACCATAAAAATCACGCAGGGATGAATTATGCAGTAAAGCTATATAAAGAAGGAAATATGACTGTAAATCAAATCTGTGAATTTACAAATGTATCTAGGGCTTCATTATATAGAAAGCTGTCAGAGTGAACAAGTTAGTTATTCCTTATTCCATTAAGGCCCGATTGTGGAGTATCACCAATTACGTAGTAGACGATTACTACGCAATAAACATACTTCTGTTTCAGAGGACTTTGTGAAGGTTTCGCTTAAATTAATGGGTAAGTTTAGTTGAAGTATAATCCTTCTCTAGTACAAAAAAGCCGATTATCCTAGTAATAAAAAGGAAGTTCGGCTTTTTTCTTTAATACAATTTTAAACAATATCAAATTGCAAAATCGGTTTTCATCTTTCGATTCTTAAAAATATGATTGCTCATAAGATAGTTACCATTCGATTTGTTTACCATCTCTGAAGAATTCTCCGTTAGGTCCATCTGGTCCAATCGTCGCAAAACAAAGGATTGACTCAGCGACTTGCTCTGGTGTTATTGGAGCTGATGGTCCACCCATATTTGTACTAACCCATCCGGGATCGACAGCATTTATTTTGAGATCAGCCTTGAATTCTGCTGCTACTAATTCTGTCAATCCATTCAGTACGAACTTAGACAACTTGTAAGTTCCTACTCCTGGGTAAGGCATTTCGCTCATCGCCCCATATTCTGAGGAAACATTAATGATTCTCCCATACCCTTGTTTTTCCGTAAAAGGGATAAAGGAACGGATGACATGGTAAGTCCCAAAGAAGTTGGTTGCCATTGTTTTTTCCAGAATGGAAGGGTTCATCTTCGTTAACTTTTCATTCTTATCCAAATACAAACCTGCATTATTAATCAATACGTCTAATCTACCATACTGTTCATTTACTGTAAGTGCAACTTGACTGATGCTCCCTTGATTTTTAACATCCATCACCACAAATGAAACACCCAGATTTGATTCCTTTAGTTTTTGAACAGCTTCATTACACTACTCTGAATTCCGACCAGTCAAGATCACATTAAAACCCTTCAATGCCAATTGTTTTACCAGCTCATATCCAATTCCTCGATTCCCAACGGCGATAAGTGCGACTTGATTGTTCTGCGACATTCATATCATCCATTTATTTTTAAAATAGGGACACACCTTATGTTGATAGTTATTTTATAGATCTATACATGTAGTTTCTTAAGAAAATGAATATCACACTTAACAGCAACGATAATAAGCCTACTAATACAACGTATGGAGTTCCCATTTCTGAAATAAATAACCCGCCTACAGCTGCACCAATTGTTGTACCTAAGTTTGCCGATGTTAAAAATAATCCATTAGCGAAATCCGGTGCCTCGGATGCTGCAGATAAAATCCAATACTGAGTGATATTCCCTCCAATACCAGCCAATGTCCCCCAAATAAGAGTAATGATCGCCATAGGTACGGTAAACTGACCTGTAAAAAATAATAGGATATAAACTGCTCCCAATACAAAAGGATAAGATAAAACAGACTTGTTTGCATTTTTAGTTAGTAGTTTCCCTGCCACAATATTCCCAATAATATTGACTACACCGTAAATGAATAACATTAAACTTATAGTATTCGTAGACATATTCGTAACTGTTTTTAAATAATCAGCAAGATAACTATAAACTCCAAATACGGCAGAATTTAATAAAATGACAGTCACAATAGAAAGCCAAGTAATTGATTTTTTTAATACCGATAATTGAGATTCGTAAGAAAGTCTATTCACCGAAGTAGAAGGTACAAATAGAATAGTTGCAATGAATGCTATAGCATTCACAACAGCAAAGAATGCCATTGCCATCTGTAATGAAACTGCACTAGCTATATAGCTTGAGACTGGTACACCGATTACCATACCAGCTGATACTCCTATAAATACTTTAGCAACAGCCCTTGGAGATTCTTCTTTATTTACTGAAGCAGCTGCTACTGAAAATGCCATAGAACAATATATCGGATGAAAGAAGGCTCGAATAATACGAGCTATTAATAGAGTAATAAAGTTTGTTGTAAATATAGAAACGATGTTCCCAAGTATGAACACGCCTAATACAAGTAACATGACCTTCTTCCGGTTTATCCCTGAAAATAGTATAAGCATTGTTGGTCCAGATACTGCAACAACTAGGGCAAAAATACTCACCAGCCATCCAGCTTTTGAAATACTTATATGAAAATGTTCAGCAATATCGGGTAATATCCCAATAACACCCATTTCAGTATTTAAAATACCGAAGACTCCTAATGTTAATATAAAAATGAGTAAGTTATTTTGTTTTAGCAAAGAAGTTCCTCTTTCTTTAATTGACTTTTTCAATATGAACTGTAAAATCCCCCTGAATATTTTCAAAGTTTTCTTTTCCAGATTCAATTTCACCCAGTATAATAAGATCATTTGTGGGATCGGCTAAACCTTTATAAAAAATAGCGATATTTCCCCAAGGAGAAAAATAAGCAAAATCCCCTTTTTAGGGTTGGTTTTTGGAGCTCACTCTATCTACCGATAATTTTTTTTGTAAAATGCTAATTTTTTCTTTTCCTATATAATCTTCTAATGTAACCGTTAAGGGCAATTGAGCTAAAAAATCTCTACTTGCTGAATTATCATACATATTTACGATTACTTCCTCGTTATTAAAGGTTAATTTAACTTTAACATTTTCATATTAACTAAACCTCCATTATCAATTGATGAATCATTACTATTCAGTTTATCCTGCTCATCGACTCTGAATATTTTCTCACCACTTGAATTTTTATTTGGAGGAGCATCACCATTTTTATTTTCACTCCCATTGCTACTACTTCCGCAACCTGTAAGAAACATTGAAAATCCTAATATTAACAAAAGTATGAACTTAAATCCTTTATCCACCATTACACCTCATTTGCATGAAAAAAATCGAGAAGATTGTAAAAGCACTTGTTGAACCTACACCGTTAACAACAGTTCCAAAAATTAATTGATATCCTTCATTTTTAAGGCTGAATTTGATTGTATCTTTTGCTCGTTTTTCCTGCTTTTGAATAAATTTCAAAGTATAATGTGTCCCACAAATATAGATTCCCATGATGGATAGGTGTTCAATTAAAAACCTTATAGTGGAATCATCACTGAACCAACCAAATGGGTTGTAAATGAATAGCTTAGAACCCATTTCTCCCTCGAAGGAAAAGTGTACCCCATAGACAACAATTAATACTACCAAAATACGCAATGCAAGAGTGCGAGTACGGCTTATACCGGTGATTCCGATCATCCTCCGTACTGAATGAAGAACAATCTCCCAGGAAAACCCTACATGAATTGCCATGATGATAAATCCCCAATAAGCTGTCTGAACATGTATTTGACGCAGAATCATGTCGTTATTTGTGGGAATAAAGGCAAATAAGTGATTGGAAATTAACACAGCACTTATCATCATTAAAAACATTGTTACAAGAAAAAGTAGATTGATAGCTATTTGTAGAATGCGCCTTACATTGTAGTTTCCTCTAAGGAGTGCTTGATACCAACGTCTATTTAAAAAGTTATGGAAGATAAATGGAATAAATACCATAACTCTAATTACTTCATGGGCCATATTTCAAGTAATGTAGTAAGCCATTCCGAACAACATAAGAACTGTCATAACAATATCATTTACTGGCTTGAATACCATCTTGCCATTCAAAGAATACACCTCCTTCTAATGCTTATTTTTCAGGAGTTTTTGATTACTAAGCTGGGCATGTAATGATCATCTAAACATTACAACCATTAGCTTTCATAATTCTGTAAATACACCTTCAAAAGAACTTCCTGTATTTTTTTGGTTTTATCTTCATCATCTAATTACTTAATGAAACAGACTTAGAAATTGTTCTTTATGCACGACGTGCACATTCTCGTTTAAAAGTGATAAGTAAACGAGTGGAAATTATTTCTGGAGACTTTCAAGAGAAAACTAAACTTGTCGATGCAATGTCTGGAGTGGATGTTGTCTATTTAAATGACATGTTTGACGCTTGTGCAACACAGTCTATTGTTTCCGCAATGCATGAGGCAGGTATAAAACGTCTTATTGGTGCAACAGCTTTAGGAATTTATAATGAGGTACCTGGTGCGTGTGGTCGTTGGAATGATGCAATGGTGGGAGAAGATTATCATCTAACTTCAAAAGAGGAACCTTTTGAGGTGCACAAGTTACACGGCAAGCTGTTGGCCGTTTAATTTTGGACTTACTGGATGATGATACGAAATATATTCGTGAAAGCTTAGGGGTAAGTGAACCCAATTACGATTTTGGAAAGCCATCGTTCTATTAGTTATTTTATAGAAGAAACCTCGTTTTTTTATCAATACGTGACCGGTTCAACTTTGGGGAAAAGAACTTGAAAAATAGTAAATTAATTACAAGAAAAATCCGTTTTTTTATCTGAAAACGGATTTTTGTTAATGTTTGTGAAAGTATTCACTTAAACTATAGAAAAGTTGTTCAATAAGAAAAAGGAAAAACAAAGATTCACTTGTTGCACAGTCAACAATACTGTTCAACAAAAAAAATTATATTCAACAATCAGCCGCTTTAATTGAGAAACGAAAAAAACTAATTTCTTCATAATTAATTGAAAAATTAGGCTTTTAGATATTTAACTTCCTTAACGTTGTAAATCCGCATTTTCCTGACGCCACCCCTATACGTTCGTTCAAAAGAATAAGTCTTATCACCTCCTTATTAACATAGAAGATAAAAGATGTGAAAAACAGCATGAATTTTATGCGACTTTTTTTGACATATTTTATTATAATAGTGGAATTTTGATTAAAAAATCTGTTCCTTTTCCGACTTCACTTTGAATATCAATTGTTCCACCATGAGTATGTATTGTATGAAAAACTTGGGTTAATCCCATGCCAGTACCTTCACTTTTAGTTGAAAAAAATGGTGTACCTAATTTTTTTATTTTATCTTCCGGGATACCAACGCCCGTATCTGAAATTTTAATATGTATAAATCCATCTTTAAAGTAATGTTCTAGTATGATTTTTCCTTTGTCTTCAATCGCTTCAAACGCATTTTTTAATAAATTGAAAAAGGCTTTTAATAACAGATTCTTTTTTCCCATTATTTTTTGCTCTTTATCCGAAAGGCGCTTTTCAATCTCTACTCGATAAAATTGGTCTTGAAATAAAAATAATAATCTTTCTAATTCTAAACATAAATTAAATGTAATAGAAGGCTCATTATCTAGATCAGGTTTAGCAACTTGAAGTAAATTTGTAAGCGTAGATAAAGCATTATCTAATTCATTTGATATAATATCCAAATATGGATGTTCAATCTCAGATTTTAGCAACTGAAGAAATCCTGTTATTGCTGTTAAAGGATTTTTGATTTCATGAGCAACACCTGCCGCAATTTCCCCGATTGCAGATAATTTTTCTGCATCATATAATCGTTTTTCTGCTTTTTTTCTTAACGTAATATCTCTAATAATGACTTGTGCCAATATTTCACCTTTAAATTTATAAGGTGTTGCCATGACCTCTACATCAATTATCTCACCATCTTTCCTAATAATTCTTTGTTCCAATAGTTCGGCTATATGTAGCCTTTCTCTCACCTTTTTCAGTCTTTCTTTACAAACAAAATAATAATCTGGGTGTAAATACTTCTGGAATTTCTCATTCAGTATCTCTTGTTGAGAATTACCACCTAATAAATCTAAAGCTGACTTATTAGCATAAATGATCTCATTTTCTTTAATGACAAAAATTGCATCTAATGAAAAATCCAATAATTGCTGAAAATCTAACTCTTGTTCTTCAACTATCATCAGTAGATAATCACTCCTTTAAAATAAACTAAAAAATATTTTACTATAAAGATATGTAATTTTAAACATATGTTAGACAAGTTTAATAGATTATTATTAGTAGTAGCAATTATGTTATCAATACCAATACTGAAATTAATGTTGTTGACAATCCGGAAATTAGTTGTATATTTCGAGCACATGAACGGCATTAAAGAAGGTTTTTCGTTGTTCGCTAGATTAAAATAGAGGACACTTCCAACTAAAAAGCGACAGAGTTAGTCACTTTTATTTTTTCCTCATCGTAAAATCTATAACAATGCTTTCAAGACTGGCGTTGATTTGTTCATAAGAAGATGTAATTTTTTCTAGTGTCGCTGTGTTTTCCTCTGATGCGCTGAAAGGGTTGAAATATGTAATTTGTATCTTTTATGAAGTTCTGAAGATAACCGATCCATTCGTTTATGCTTGTTAATTCTTCTAAAAATCTCTCATTATACTTTTGATAGAAGAAAAAAGCCTTTTCCATGTTCTCCGGCACTCGCAGCTTCAATGGATGCATTTAAATCGGGAGGATTTGTTATTTCTGCTATTTCATGGACGTTTTGATGATTCTTTCTATATATTAGGTTATATGTGTTATTTTTCGCTTGTTTCTACGTTATTTTGAAAGGTGCGTTCCAATACAAAGGGTAAAATTCAGTTTTTGAATGTACGTTTTTGAGTGTCCGATGATTTTTTTTTGGTGTCGCTTTGCTCTTTTCATATTTGCAGATTAGGATTTTTTCAATTTCATCAGATACGTTATTAATATTTAAATGGATCGATTTTATGAAATCTGTTTGCTTTTCAAGTGCTTGGTTCATTTGGTGGAATGACGTTAGGGCGCTTTGGCTGGATAAACTGACTTCCTTTTTATTTTGATTTAATCTGCTAAAAATATTTAAGTTTTTCACGGTCTGTTTGGTCTGATACAAGGTTTGTTTTATTTACTGCTTTTGTTTTATAGTCTTTTCCTCGTTGCTTTCTGCTTTTGATAGTAATTTTTCCGAATGAATGGCTCGAAAAATAAATAAAATATATGATAAGGTGTATAATCCATAAAGTTAATTAAAATAACACGGTTGCAAGTGACTCAGTTAAAAACATGATAAAATTAATCCATATTTTTTATAGATCAATGCATTCAAAAAACTAAAAATGATGATTACAAAATAGCAAGAAACAGCGCCAATCTTACTCTGTCATAGGAAACGTTTATTAAAATATCTATAAAGAACGCTAATAAATGCTAATAAATACACCATGATTTTATTTCGGGTATGAATGATAGAAAGCTATTTTTTCTTAGGTTTTCCCTTTTTCGAAAATTTGGGAATTAATAACATGAATCTTTAAAAAAGTAATGTTTTTTTCATCTCTATTAATTTTGGACAAACCACTCAAAAAAACACTGGAATGGAAACATATAAAGCTCTACTTTATTGCGCGTGTGCTCTCTCACTATCGTTATAAATATAAGGAGTGGCTAGATAGACCTTTTACCACACGTGATGTCATTCGTACGCACGAAAATGCTTTTGAATGGTATGGTGGGATTCCTCGAGAGCTTGCCTATGATCAAGATAGTTTACTATTTGTAAGTGAAAATGGCGGGGATTTAATTCTAACGGAAGAATTTCAGTTATACTGCCAAGAAAGGAAGCTGAACTTCAACATTTGTCGAAAAGCAGACCCTGGAAGCAAGGGGAAAATTGAGAATATCGTTGGATTTATTAAACATAACTTTGCCCAACATCGCGTTTATTATGGGCTTGAGAAGTGGAATGAAACCGCTGGGAGTGGCTGAACCGGACAGGAAACTATAAACTGCATAACACCACACAAACAAAGACCTATCGAAGTGTATCAAGTAGAGAAACACTTCGATAGGTCAATCAAAAATTAAATATATCAAACTCAATTTAAGTATAATAAGAACTGTTCGAAAGGACAATACGATTCGTTACGGTTTAAACCAATACTCCGTTCATTTAGGAACGTTTGATAAGCATACTCAAGTATATGTATAGGAAACATTAGAAGTTCAGCTAATCATTCGAGAGTCAGCTGAAGGTCCTGTAAGGGCGAAGCAGCTTATTTATCAAGGAGAAGGAAAGCTTATTCAGGATCGGCAACATACTCGCGGCCGCACAAAAGGCATTGAAGAGTATATCAACTCCTTTGCCCATCAGTTTGGTAATGTAAAGCTTGCCCACTATTTTCTAGAACTAGTTCGTAAAGAAAAAAGCCAAGGTATATAAGTGATTAGTGAAGGTAATATCCAGACAAATGAAGGTACATGAACCTA
This sequence comes from Bacillus litorisediminis, assembly GCF_022808645.1. GTDB lineage: Bacteria > Bacillota > Bacilli > Bacillales > JC228 > Bacillus_BF > Bacillus_BF litorisediminis. Next base: position 85,351 of record NZ_JAKZKT010000001.1, on the reverse strand, counting down.
CTCTTTTAGATCAGCCATTAAAAAGTTGTGTCGAGAAAGGCTGTTTAGTGCAAAGATTTCACCGATTATATTCAGCACCTTGACGGCCAACGCTCGATTTCACTTACAGGTACTACCACCAACGCCAAAAGTGTAAAGTCCCTTCATACCGGTAGCCAATCTTTAATGGAGACAAAGACTCAAACGATGGATGTCCATGAGTATGTCGCTGTATTGGAGGGTCAATCATGAGCCAACTAGAGCAGCCTACAAAGTCTTCTAAGTGCTTTGCGCTTAGCTGAAACAGCGAATCAATTACCTTCGTTAATTAAAGAAGCTGAAACGAAGGAATTAACCTGTACAGCCATTTTAATGGAGATGTTGACTTACGAGCAAAAGCGAAGAGATGAAAACAAATGGAAAAAAGGTTGAAGTGGGCTACTTTCTCCTCCATGAAAACTCTTGAAAGAATTCAACGTGAGTGACCAGCAAGCATTAAGTCAAAAACAGTTGGATCCAACTACAAGGATTGAACTGGGTGGAGCAACTATATAACTTAAGGCAACTTATTTAATGCCCAAATTTCTTCTCAAGGCTCAATTAGTTCGTGCAGAAGGAAGTCTGTTTCTTCATTGTATTTTTTAATAGTAAAACGTAAACCTTTATAGATTGACGAGGAAACGCTTTTTTATTATCTGGCATGGTAAACCAATAAGGGATTGATACCTTTTTATTGATGTTTTATGAGCAAAACCAGTCGCCAGTATAATTAACAGTTAATTGCAAAGAATAATATAAATGAACTTATTCTTTTTGGAGGCTAATATGGTTAATGAAAATAAAATTTATTTAACTTCGGCCGAAATCGGAAGTCTTTGGACTTCGTATATGAATGATAGTATGTCAAAATGTGTCTTAGGGTTTATGCTTAAGCATCTTAAAGATACAGACATAAAACCTGCTATAGAATATGCCTATAATCTAGCATCAAGTCATTTGGATTTTTTGAAAAACCTTTTTGATCAAGAACAGTATGCTGTACCTAACGGTTTTACCGAAAATGACGTGAACATGGAGGCTCCATGGCTTTTTTCTGATATATTCTGTCTAACGTATGTGAATCACATGGCTAGAGTCGGAATGTTGGCATACAGCGGATTTGTTGCTATGAGCACAAGAGAAGATATCAGTAATTTCTTTACGGAAGGTTTAATTGATACGTCTACACTTTTTAATCAAACTAATAAAATTGCTCTTTCGAAAGGAATACTGGCGAAGCATCCTTATTTGGAAGTGCCGAAAAAAACAGATTTTGTGGAAGGTAAACAATATTATAGCGGATTAAACCCATTTACGAACAAACGACCATTAAACGCAGTGGAAATCTCTTATTTGTACATGAATGTCATAACCAATGCAATGGGAGTTATGTTAGCCGTGAGTTTTGCCCAGACCTCTCCAACCAAAGAAATTCAAGACTACATGCTGCGCGGAAAAGATATAGCCAATAAACACATTAAGATATTTTCTGAAATACTGCTTGACAATGATATTCCAACACCTAAATTACCCGATGTTGCTGTAAGCAATTCGACTACTCAAACATTTTCAGATAAGTTATTAATGTTTCATATGTCACTTTTAAGTGCAACTGGTACGGGAAATTACGCTACAGCAGCTGCCGCCAGTCAACGAAATGATTTAGTCATTAATTATGAACGACTTTCATTGGAAATTGGGCTTTATGCCAAAACTGGAGCCGATATCATGATTAAACACCATTGGCTTGAACAACCGCCAGGTACAATGGACCGTAATAAATTAATTAGAAAAAAGATATAATTATACCCTTATTTTATTCAAGTTTTTTGAACTACATTACTACGTGGAAGGTAAGTGAAAGCTATAAGCTATTTACTGAGGATGATGTAGAAGAAATATTTTTTCCTAAACAAGGGGATAATAATTGTGAAAGACAAAAAAGGAGGTTGCAAAATATTGTTTTATACTTTGGTTTTATGTAGAGGATGATTTGTTATTGGCGATTTATCGAAAAGCAATTGAGGAGAAACTAGGAAATGACTTTATCGAATTCGTATTTAAAGAAATCACTATACGAAATATTCCTCCTAGAGAATACCTACAATTGATCAAATGAATTTGGGGGCAAAGAAAATGAATGCTTGACAGATGAACTATTGATTGATGTGTTTGTGAATGTCGGAGAAATAGGGAATATGGACAAAGCGTTTATAAAACTATTGGAAGAGGAAAAGAAATCTGTTTTTAAAGTGTTTAATCGAATTGCAAAATAAAAATTAAGTTGTCTTATTTTTACAACAAACCAACAGTAGATTGTGAAGGATTGTACTTGAGAGAAAGGGTGTTTTTGTTGAAATGATATCCACCCGTGAAGTGATGGGAGTGTAATATAAACTGTGTAAGTTAGGAATACGTACGGTTCCTTACTCATACAGTTTTTTATTTGATAGAATAATAAGTATATAGCTTATGGAGTGTTTCAATGAGGAAATTGAAAAGAGATCCGAACTCCGTAGAATTAGCTAACAAGATTATCGAACAGTACCAAACTAAATCTGTAGAAGATATGCAAGAAGCATTAAAAGACATATTTGGCCCTATGTTTGAGTCGATGCTTAAAGGTGAAATGAATCATCATTTGGGCTATGAATCAAATGACAAGGGAGAAAAAGAAACAAGCAATAGAAGAAATGGATATGGCAAAAAGTTCGTGAAAACGACGACAGGAGAAGTTGAAATTGCGGTCCCCCGTGATCGTGATGGTTCATTTGAACCGCAGCTGATTCCAAAGCGTAAAAGAGACGTATCCTCTATCGAGGATAAGGTCATTTCGATGTATGTAAGAGGAATGTCTCAACGAGACATAGCTTCCACGATAGAAGACATCTATGGCTTCTCTGTATCTCATGAAATGGTGTCCGATATTACAGATTCAGTACTCCCTGATTTAGAAGAGTGGCAAGATCATCCTTTAAACAGCTGTTACCCTCTTGTGTTTGTTGATTGTCTAAACAACGATTCGTAATGACTATGAAACGAAGCTAGGTCTATGGTTAAATGAAACCGAAAGTAAGAATAAATGGATGCAAATTTCTGATGAACTTTAGACACAGAAATTTAGGCAGCTACTTGGGCATGATTTCGGTATTGAACCGAACTCATGCCTTTTAATTTTGCCTTAATCCGTTTGTGATAATAGTAATAAATATAGCTCTAATTCTACTTTAAAATGCTCCATACCCTTAAATTCTTTTAAATAGAGTAATTCGGACTTTAATAAGCCAAAGAAATTCTCCATGACTGCGTTATCTAAACAATTACATACTTTGAGTAATCCCATGTTCTCTTAAAGCATGTTGGTAGTGTTTTATTTGATAATGCCAGTCTTGATCAGAATGGAGGATGAGGGCGTCTCCCTCTTTTAAACGGTCAGAAGCTTTGTATAACATTTTTGAAACTAGCAGGAACAGGACTCTTTCTATGTTATAAGCAATGATTTCCTCGTTAAATCTAAATCTAGAATGGGGGGATAAATATAAATACTCTCCATGTAAGTGGAATTCTGTCACATCCGTTACCCACTTTTCATTTGGCTTAAGATGCTTTAAAATCACGCTCCAAAATATTTGGAGCGATTTCACATACTTTCCCATGATATGAACGATACTTTCGTGCGCACAACACATTTTAATCCCATTTCATTCATCAAGGGACGGACTGTTTTATGGTTTATTCTTAAACCTCGATTACGTATTTCTACGTAATGCGGCGATATCCATATCGTCCTTGATGTCCATCAAAAATTTCCTGAATGAGCTCTTTGACTCCGTTGTACTTATTTGGACGATCCATTTGTTTTACCCAATAATAATATGTACTACGCGCAATTTCAGCGACCTTTACAAGATCGATAACTTTAAATTTATGCCTTAATTCATAAACTACTTGCGCTCTGTCTTGTTCTATAATTTTTCCTTTTCTAGAAATGGAGCCTCAACTTTTTAGATAGGCATTCTCCATAAGTAAACGTACAATTTCAGCCCGTAACGCCTATTCTGAACCTTTTACTGGTTGAGATTTGTTTGTTTCTTTTTTCATTGGTGGACGCCCCTTTTTGTTGGTTTTAGGGCGTCTACTCCATGTAACTCGAAACATGTGTCGCAATGTTAAATATAGTGGCGGCTTCCCTTATAGACGTCCCTGTATCTTTTATATAATTTAGTACGTCTGGTTTAGACTGTGTTGTGTAGGATGTATGGGCTTTTTAAAGCATTTCCACCATGATGTTCATATTGTTTAATCCAATTTAATAAGACTGTATGATGGACTCTTATAGATTTTGCAATAGATTTTACCTCTTCCGTTCCCTGTTGATAACGAACAACTGATTCTATCTTTTGCTCTATGTTAAATGTAGGCATATAAATGCACCTTGTGTGTCTAACAATTGGGGTGTAGTTCAAAACGGATTGTTTGTTTGGCGGCTAAAAGTCTTCGCTGGCCAGCCCTTCAAGGGGCTCTGAATAGTTCGCTAACCGTACTGCTTTTCCGGCTAACCCTAAAAGGGTTTCTCCTATCTCTTTTTGTTTTTCCTTTTTGTTTCTTCTCCTGTAAACGGATCTATAAATTCTTCCATACTCAATTGGTCTGCGACTATATCATCTTGTATTTGATTTCGAATGCACTCTTCAATTACTTTCTTATTTCTCCCTACTGTATCTAACATAGAAACCTCTACACCAAAATTTTCTGTTGCCATACCGATATTTTAAATGTGCATGTCTATCAAATATCATTAAGCTACTTTTACCTTTTAAATACCCCACGAATGATGAAACACTTATTTTTGGCGGGATACTCACCAGCATATGGATATGATCTTTACATGCTGTTGCTTCAATAATTTCTACACCTTTTCTTTCACATAACTGTCTTAGAATCTGTCCAATATCTTGTTTTATCTTTCCGTATATGATTTGTCTTCTATATTTTGGTGCAAAGACTATGTGATACTTACAATTCCATTTAGTATGTGCTAAACTGTTTATGTCAGATGACATAAGAGTTCCTCCTTGTTACATAAATTTGGTTGGCGAACCGAAATTTATTGTAACACCAGGAGTGGGCTTTTTTAATACATCGCTTTAAGTTTTCCGGAACTATACGCCAGCGTATGGTTTTCACTTATACAAGAAGAAACACTTGGATTTACCTTGAAGTTTTTGAACTCCCTCAGCATAGTGTTGTCAGTAATCAAGAAAAATTCAGAGCTTTTTTGTTGACAATATTTATAGTTTGGCATATCTTTTACTTAACTTAATAATCGACAGAATATTATTTCGCCTTTTAAATAATTAGGCTTTCAGCATTCTTTTAATATTTTATATTGACTGGATGAAGAAGTATCCTAAATAAAAAAGGAAGAGTAACGAAATCAATTTATTTTATGAAAGTTAAAATGATGTTTTCTTTAGAAGGAATTTAAAACATAATGTCAAATGACTGATAAATAGGTAGCTCTTCAAAAAACTTTGCATAAAGTTAGTTGAAGTGAAGCCGACAATTTTCAAAATTCAATGATTTAAATGCATCATTGAATTGCTGAAGTTGTTGGCTTTTTTTATTGAAAAAACATTTAACCAATAAAAGAGGCAAATAATCTAGGAATAAAATCAACTTAATTAAAAGGATTTTTAGTCTGTTAATGTCCATAAAAAAGGGAGAATTTGAAATGTTAGCTTCGCTGAGTTTGCCATCATTGTTAACATTATTTTTTATTATGCTTATTGCTTCTGGGCTAAGTGGACTATTGTTTTTACATCCAAGAGTACCCTTGAGTTTTGTTCGCATTCATATTTGTATCTCGGCTTTACCACCTTTGGTTTCCTTAGTGGCTCTTGCTAATTCTAGTGTGAATGGAAATGCTGGTCCTTGGTCCTTGGATTCCTTAGCTTGGTTAATGGCTTTCTTTGTTCTTGCAATTGGTTTAATCATTCAGCGTTTTTCTGTACGTTACTTAATGGGAGATGGCCATTATCGTAAGTATTTTACCCTATTCACATTCACTACAAGCGTTGCTTCAATTGCATGGTTAAGTGATGATCTCCGCTTGATGGTTATATTTTGGGGAGCAACCCTCTTCGGTTTAACCTCACTTATAAGGTTAAACCTTGCTTGGAAAGTAACTAGTGAAGCAGCCAAGGTTTCTGGTCGATTATTTATGTTAAGTTGGTTTTCTCTGTTATTCGCGATCATTTGGCTTTTTCAAGCTTTAGGTCAATGGCAGTTATCATTAGTTCTAACAAATGATAGTTTAGCTCAACTTGGTTCATGGGAGATAACAGGGATTAATTTATTGATTATATTAGCAGTGATAATTCCTGCAGCCCAGTGGCCTTTCCAAAGATGGTTAATTGAGTCTGTTGTTGCTCCGACTCCTGTTTCTGCGATTATGCACGCAGGTTTAGTAAATGCAGGTGGGATTATGCTAACTCGATTTTCACCTCTTTTTAATGGTGATATAGCTTCGATTATGTTACTTATCCTAGCAAGCATTTCTGTATTGATTGGATCTGGAATTAGTTTAGTGCAGGTTGACTATAAACGTCAGTTAGTAGGCTCCACGATTGGACAAATGGGGTTTATGCTCATTCAGTGTGCATTAGGTGCGTATATTGCAGCCATTATTCATCTTATCTTACATGGTTTGTTCAAAGCTACGCTGTTTTTACAGGCTGGTTCGGCTGTACGTCGTTTCGAAGTATCGACTCGCGTTAATGAACGGTCATCCTATTTATTGATTATGGCTGGTCGAACATTAGCTTTGGTTGTAGGGCTTGCTTTTTGGCTCATGGCTCCTGGGGAGGGGTATCAATTGATTAGTGCGCTAATCTTAGGGTGGTCATTGTCCGTTTCTTGGACGCAGCTAGTAGCTTTGGGAGAGGGGAGAATAGGTCGAATTGCTGGCTTATCATTTTTAATAGTAGCTGCCATCGTTTATTTTATCATTCATAACCTCTTCTATGAGTGGTTGCATACAACCGTTTTTCAAGGGGCTCAACCTCCCATTTCAGTTGTCATCATTGTCGTATCTCTTTTACTATTTGGTAGTGCTTTAGGTACGTGGGTTGCTCGTAATCGTTCATCTGTTTCCTTTGCAGTACTCTATCTTTGGTTAGTACGATTAGGTGAAGCAAAACCAAAGGCAGTAGAGAGTCATCCAAACTACCTTAAACAATACTTATCACGAGGAGGTCATCAGTGATGGGCGTAACATCCGTATTAATTAAAGAAAATGTAAAAAAGAAAGATACAGATATGGATTTTCAAGAAAGTGATATTAACGTTTTAATTGAATCTGCTAGCCGAGTGATTGCACCACTATGGCCTATTTCTACTTTTGCAGCACGAAATCCATGGATGGGACTTGAAAAGCAATCTTTTGACCAGGTTGCAGATTGGCTAAAAAATACTCGTGAAATTGATATATATCCTAGTGCGTCTATGATCCTTTCAGCAAAGAGTAAAGGTGAGATTGATGAAGCTTTTGTGAAAATGGGGCTTCAACGTTGGCTTGATTCACATTCCTTTAATATCCCACGGGACGTGGCAGAGCGATTTTGTTATGCTGCACTAAAATTAGATCCATTACCTTCTAACCTTTTATCATCACGCAAATTGGAAATATTGGTAGATAAATTTAGTGGACTGAATACGGATAGTTTCGAGAATTTTCCAATGCAACCAATAAGTTCGCATATAGAGAATAAAGATGGTCAAAGGTTAGTCAATATTCTCGATTATCATGTCATCAAGTGGTGTAAATTATATCTTGATGACTCTCAAGCAGGTTGGACAATGCCAAATCGTGAGGAAGGTTTCTATCGTGCCTGGCAGCGTCTTATTCAATATGATCCGGCACTTAGTAAAAAGCAACGTGAAAGTTTAAAAGGTTGGCCAAAAGATGCACACATGGCTTTAAAAGAAGCGTTATTCGTACTAGAAATACCTGAATCAGAGATACAGCCTTATCTTGAAGGTCATTTACTTTCCTTACCAGGGTGGGCAGGGATGATGCTTTGGCGCTCCCGACAATCGAGCCATGAACATGCACTCCTAACAGAATATTTAGCAGTTCGAATTTCCATGGAGTGGGCGCTTATAAAGCCTTACTTACCGTTTGCCAAGCAACAAACTGAAAAAAAAGTTTCGATTACTCCCCTTATAGCATCTTGGATCCATTGGGGGGACCTTACAATCGAGGAATGGTCACAGATGTCAGCCGCTGAACAAAACGAATATTTATCATTTGCCTACAGCTTTGACGATAAGCTACGCAGGAAACTTTGGTTAGAAGCTTGGGAACAAACATATACAAATCAATTAAGTCAGAAGATTTTTTCTAAACAACGTGAGTCAAACGATAAAAAAACTGCATTAGCTCAATTTGCATTCTGCATTGATGTACGATCAGAACCTTTTCGTCGTCATCTTGAAAAAGAAGGTCCGTTCGAAACGTTTGGAATTGCCGGTTTCTTTAGTTTGCCGATTGCAACTAGTAAACTCGGGAGTAATCATAGCCATTCTTCCTTGCCGGTTATACTAAAGCCTCAACACAAAATAAAAGAGTCTGCAAATGAAAATGAACTCAAATCTTATCAACAACGTAAACAGGCAGTTTATTCTTTAAACAATACATTTAAAACGATGAAACAGAATGTACTTGCGAGTTTACTTTTGCCTGAGCTAAGTGGACCTTGGCTTAGTCTGCAAATGGTAGCACGTAGTTTTATTCCAAGAGGAACAGATCGTCTAATTCGTAACCTTCGTGAGACTTGGTTACGCAAACCTAATACAACTCTCTCGCTTAATCGTGTTCATGATCCAGAAGCGGATTTACCTGTTGGTTTTTCAGAAGAAGAAAAAGTCAATTATGCGCGACAGGCTCTGAAAATGATGGGATTAACAAAGAATTTCGCACCATTAGTCGTAATATGCGGACATGGTAGTAAAAGTACCAACAATCCTTATGCCGCTGCTCTCGAATGTGGTGCCTGCGGTGGAGCTGCAGGTGGATTCAATGCTAGAGTTTTAGCTACTTTATGCAACTTTCCAGAGGTAAGAGAAAAGCTTTCTTCTGAAGGAATTAAAATCCCTAAGGACACCGTTTTCGTAGCCGCTGAACATAAAACAACGGTCGATGAATTGCATTGGATTTATGTTCCAGAACTTTCAAAAGCTGCACAAGAAGCATTTGATCGTATCGAAGCTATTATGCCAAAAGTGAGTCATAATGCAAATACAGAACGTCTGGCCCAATTACCGAATTTCCAAAAAAAACATAAAAATCCGAAGGCAGAGGCACACCGATTTGCGGAAGATTGGAGTGAGAATCGTCCGGAATGGGGATTAGCTCGTAATGCCGCGTTTATTATCGGACAACGTGAACTAACTCGGGATTGTGACTTGGAAGGTAGAGTTTTCCTTCATAATTATGATTGGAAAGAGGATGAAAGTGGTGATCTCCTAGCTAACATCATTGCAGGACCAGGAACGGTGTCCCAATGGATTAATCTTCAATATTACGCTTCAACAGTAGCGCCTCATTATTATGGTAGTGGGAATAAAGCAACTCAAACCGTTACAGCAGGTCTCGGTGTTATGCAGGGGAATGCAAGTGACTTATTAGCCGGACTACCTTGGCAATCCGTTATGCAATCAGATCACGAGGCTTATCATTCTCCTCTTCGTTTGCTGATTGTCATACAGGCACCTAGCGAATATGTAGAACGGTTATTAAATAATGATTCAGCATTTCGAGAAAAAGTTCAAAATGGATGGGTTCGACTTGCTAGTGTTAATCCAGAAGGACGTTGGAAAAACTGGTAACTGCAAAAATAAACATTTATCAATAATTTGTTACTCATTTATAAAATTCATAAAAATAAAGAAAGGGTGTACGATATGGATTTAAATAAAAATAAAAAAGCATTATTTTTAACGGACATTGAAAACGGGTTGAAGCCTATTTTACAAGAAGTGACTAATATTCGAGCAGAAAACATGCTGACTTTACAAAGCTATGGTACCTTAATCTCACATCCTTATGGAGATATAATGAGGTCTGTTATCATTGCTATTTATCAGGAAAATGTCGAGGAAATTTTTGTTGTAGGAACAAAAGATAAGAGGACTGCCACAGTTAATGTACCAATGAAAGATAAAATACAAACATTAGAATATCTATTTCAAAATTGTATGCCTGAATTTTCAGGTGGTACGGTTGATGAATGGCTAAATGGAAATGAAAATATCATTGACAGTATCGAAAAGAGTGTTGATATCATTCGTCACCATCCTTTAGTACCATCCTATGTTAAAGTTTGTGGTTTAATAGTTAATAATAAGGATGGAAAATCCTCAATTGTGGAGGTTCCTACTAATAAAACAGCGTCAAAACTTACCTGATCACACTTTCATTTAGAAACGGAAGGGGAAGTTAACTTCTATGAACCCGTACATGGGGGAAAAGGCAGATCTATCTACAATGCATGGGAAACAGCAGGCAATGATTTATCCTTTTAAAAATTCTTAAAATGTTTCTGTGCAAGTCCCAAATAAGATTAATACAGACCTGTTAGGAACTTTTTCTGAAGAGATAGAGCGATAGAAACTCTCTGGAAAAAAGCAAGAATGGAAATGGATGAACTTGGTCTCCCTCTTGGCATAGCTAGTGAAGGAAGTAGTAGACTAATTTTTTTCTATAGGAGATGTATACTTTATGAAAATATCTAAAGGTTCTTATGAATCTGAAATAAGTAAAGCAATTACTCAATGGGAAAAAGACTTTCTTGGGCGCGGGTCTGTATCTGTAAAAACAGATATATTACGGGATATGATAATTGTGAATTTACAAGGTATTTTAACACCAGCTGAATATACCGTTTGTGAAACAAAAGAGGGACTTTTAACTATAAAAAAAACTCGTTCGGAATTAGTTGAATCAGGTATAGAAGTTCTTAAAAATATTATATTAACTATAACTGGAGAAAAAGTGAAGAGCTTTCATACTGATATAAGCTCTCGTACTGGTGAACGAGTGATGGTATTTAAATTATATAATGATCTTGAGAAAAATCTTTTTATGTAAAAAATATAGGGATGGACGGGTTCTAGTGGAGGTTTGGAGTTCACAGAGGATTTAACTATCGAGATTCCAGTAAGTCGAATTAGGTGTTTGATTTGTTAAGTATAAATATCGATTCTAACAGATTTCTTTATCCTTTTTTCAGTACACATCAGAACCATGTTAGACCTTTTACAGGAGTTCATTTATATTGTAGAAATGGGTTTGAAGCATTAGAACCAAAGAATCTTGAAGTTCGAGGAAATTAGTAATTCTATCTCCAGCTGTTCAAGATCAAATCATCGAAATTCACAAAAAAATATCCATATTTTGAAAAAATAAACCCCAGTAGGGTATGTAATTCCTGAATGGGAATTTTTGTCAATATGAAATACCACAATATGCATACACCAGCTCCACACTAGGCAAAAGGTATATTGAGAGGATGGATAAAACCTTCAAGCCAGGTTTTATCCACTTTTACATGATAACCATGTCCACTCCTTAAAGGATTTAAATGAACGCTTTTGGGAGTGGTTAGAGAAAGAACATTATAGGAAGGTTAATGAATCTCTAGAAGGAAAAACACTGAATCAAGTTTATAAACCAACCGCTAAAACCCTAATTTGAAACCCAGATGGAACGGTTATATAGCATCTTTAAAAAGTAACACCAAGATTTATCTGGTACAGTATGGGTGTCAAGTTTGATGAACAGGGCGTTTTCATTTTTGAAAAGACCAGGTGGTGGAGGAGGCCATGCCAGTTTCTTGTGCAGTCAACGCTCAGGCAAAGCGAGTTAGGTACCCGTTTTTATTAAGTGAGTCGAACGAAATAAAGGACATAAGTCTTCTATTCCTTTGTCCAAAGACCATTCTCAAGTAAATACTACCTTTAGATGCGTCCACCTGCTGCTTATAAGGGATAGGATGGTAACAAATGGTAGGGGCATGGTTACTAAGAAAATATAATTAAAATTTCTTTGTAATAAATGAAGAATGGAGGGAATAGCATGCAAGATATTTTTTCACACTTTGGAATTATTTCTGATGTATATGAAGTAATTGGAGAATATATAGTAAACGTTGAAAATCAACTAATCAAAATTCGTATAACCCGAAATATTAAAGGAAAGTACTTTTTTACAACAAGCCATTATTATCATAGACCTGACCTAGCAAGTTCATACAATTCATCAATAAACGGTTATAATACCAAGGAAGAGGCATGGTATCAAGCTTTAGTACAACTTACTTCTTGGTTTAAAGAAGGATATATAGGGGTTTGGAAAGAAAATATTAATTATTAATTCTACTTTTGAACATAGAAAAGGATATAACTAACAAGAGACTCAAACCATGTGCTAGTTAACTCTTTAATGTCTTTGTACTAAAACAAACATTGTCCATTTGACGTTGCTTCTAATTTAAGTAATTTTTGAATATAACGAGTAAAAACAAGTGTTGTATCTCATAAGCCCCAAAATGAACTTGGACAATAAGAATAATATATTCTATACTGCTAGATATACCAATGATGCAGACATCATGGCACGAACAAAACATTTAAAAGTATTTATACTACAGGTAATAAAAGAAGCTAACGAGACTGGCATAAGTCTTTAGTTGCTTGTCGATATAAATCGTAACATGGTAAGTCGTTGGTGTACTGAATGCAAAAACGGGCATTGGTATTATGATAAATATGGTGTGATATTTTACCTTTTATGAATAATTTAACTTCTCCTAGTTAAAAATAAATCTAAGATAGTTCACAAAAATGGGAGGAATCACTTTGTATAAAACACCCTCAATTTGTTCTTCTGAAATAGGAATCTTATGGATGACCTATCAACAACAAACAATGCTAATGAGAATGTTAGATTATTTTATAAATAAGGCCGACGATGGGGAAGCAAAAGAGATTATGAAAGAAATTTCAGATGAAATTAACCCCTATACAGATAAAATTGTTACTATTTTTCAAAAAGAGAAAGTACCAGTCCCTGTTGGATTTACTTCTGAAGATGTAAATATTGATGTTCCTAAACTATATGATAATGGATTTGACATTATGTTCTTACGATTAATTAAGAAAATAAGTATGGGAATGCATGCATTAAATTTAACAATAGCTTACCGGAAAGATATTACTGAAATGTTTAGGGAGCTTTCTGTTATCACTCAAAGGTGTTATGACAAATGCACCCAGTATTTACTTATCAAAGGACTACTCCAAACTTCACCTTATGTTTCCGTTCAAAAATCAGTTGAGTTTGTAAAAGATACAAAATACCTAGGGGGACTTAATCCGATAAGTGGAAAACGGTCTTTAAATACCGTAGAAATTGCTCATATATACCACGCCATCGAATCTAATGTCATGGGAATGAATATGATTTTCGGCTTTGCTCAATGTGCTCAAAATAACGATGTTCGCAAGTATTTTACAAAGGGTGGAGAACTTGCTAAAGGGATTGTAAAAGAATTAAACGAAATCTTTTTAGAAAACAATTTGCAAATACCTGCTACTGCCGGAGGAAATGTCACAACATCAACACTAGCACCATTTTCTGATAAGATCATGATGTATTGTGTTAGCCTTTTTTGTAGTTTCTCTATTGGAGGAAACTCTGTTGGTACTGCATTTAGTTTGAGAAATGATTTGCCAGCAAAAATGTCAATCCTTTTAAAGGATATTTTTGAATATGCTCATGAAGGAGCAAAAATTATGATTAAACATGGTTGGATGGAGGAACCACCTCAAACGGACAAACACAATAAAAAAGTCAATAGTTAACAATAGTTTACAATCATTGATAATAACTACTAACTCTTGCATACTATAACGAATAAAATTATTAAGGGGTACAGGCAAAGCGGTGATTTACAACGGTATGCATACTTTTCATAAAATGTATATTATACACGAAGAGTTGTTAAAAAAAGACACCCACACTTGGGTGCCCTGATAAATACTGCTCTAATACTTACTCAGAATCAGAACTGCCTATTTTCTATTTATTGTCTGTTCCATCGTTTTCTTCTCCTTTTACGAACGTCCAAATATCAGAAATCGTTCTCCCTGTATACCTATCTTCGACAATCACATACCATGAATAAGCCTTATTACTCTCTAATCCGTTCCAAACTGCTTCAGCAATATCCCCGCTTTTTACTTTATCCGTATTAATCACATGGTCTGTATAGATATTAACTGCAAAATAGTCGGTTGCAACTCGCTTTTGAGTTGGGGCCAGATCAAGATTTATAACAAATTCATCTTTTCCAGGATATGCCCCTGGATCATAGTAATTATAGTCCTCTAAGTAAGGGGAGTACGTATTCACCAAGATCCGATTATTGTCCTGATCGAAATGAAGCAGTCTCATATAGCCTTGACCGCCTTCAGGTCCTGCCTGATAATCAGCAAGCATTTGTGTTACTTGACGATCTGCGACACCATCACCGTCGTCATCGATTTCATCCACTAGGGTTTGTGCCTCATGGTAATGACCGCTGAGGACGGCAATGACATTCGGATTTGGCAGCACAATCTCATTGTAGAGCTTTTCTCCAAGCGGGTGTCTAGATCCCGTTGCGAGCAAATATTCGTGGAAGTTCAATATCGCCATTCGATCCGGATGTGCCGCAAGCACTTCATTTACCCATTGGATCCCTTCATCTGTCACACCCCAGCCAAGATAAACCATAATGAAATCATTTCCGTCAACAGAAATTAAATCATAGTGTCCGCGGTTGTTTAAATAAGATCCGCCGTAATATGGCTTATCCTTAAAACGATCTTCGCCAAAGTACTTATAGTACTCCGTGTAGTCATTGCTTACTTGATCCACATCATGGTTCCCTGCAAGCACGCCATATGGGATCTGGTGGTCATCCAGCACTTTCATAAAGGTGTCCGCATTTTTCCATTGATATTCCTGGTTTGATTTATTAACTAAATCACCAGTGTGGAACACATATTTAATCTTTAGTTCTTCTCGTTTTTCAGCAATCCACTCCGTTTGTCGCTCATATATATAAGGGAAGCTTTCTGAATAAAATTGTGTATCCGACATCCAGACAAATGTGTAATCATAATCGTCTGGCGTACTCGGAATCTCGTCTTGGACAAGAACATTTATTTTTGAATCCTTTACATAGTCACCAACAGTGACCAGTCCCTTTAGCTGAAAATCCTCAGTCCCTGCAATTTTATAGTCGATTAATGTCCATTGATTGGAACTGTGATTCCATGCATACATCGATACTTTTCTGCCCTCAAGCGAATTCCCTTTCCAATAAAGTTCGACGCGATCATTTTCGTCTAATGACTCGTCAACCGTAACATCAAAGCGATGATAAGGGAATTGGGTTTCGGAATCTGAAGTTAAATAGCTCCCGTCTGCCTTAGAGACAAGCTGTATATCCTTAGTGGTAAAAGCTTGTTCTCCTTCAGGAGCCATTTCCAATGGCGGCTCAAACTCAGTTGCATGTTTAAACCCTTTTACATTTGTATCAGTATTCAGGTCATACTTATACCCTTCGTAAAAAGTAACATCTAACTTATCGTTTGTTGGATCAGTAACCTTTACCTGTAATCTCGGGTCACCGTCAACGATCGAATTATTAGCTGGTGACACAACTTCGGGCTCACTTGGATTTTCATCTGCAACGGAAAACTGAACACTCGTCTCTTGTTGATTTCCCGCCTTATCGAAAGCTGTGATGAGCAGCTCGTGTGCTCCAGGAGTCAGCTCCGCGGAAGATGTTTCAAAAGGCACTTGAATATCTTTGCCATCTAGCATAACCTTGTAGCTCTCAACACCCGATAACTTATCCTTTACATCAACATCAATGGAAAAGGCGCCTTTGTATTCCTTTCCGTTCTTCAGGCTGGTTTTGACAGTCGGTGCTGTATTGTCTACTACTAGCTCTGTACTAACCTCTTCGTCTTTATCCTGTACCATCACTACATGTTTGCCATCGGATACAGAGGCAGTGTCCCACTTATAGGTTTTTGAGTGTGCTTCTTTTTCGGTAATCGTGAAGGTAAAATCAACAAATGGGTTCGCGTCATTCATTTTAAGAATTCGAGACGGGTCACTGTAGGCAGGATCCCTGATAATGGTGCCATCAGCCAGCACCAAGCGAACATTTTTTAAATCATAATCATCTCGATTTTCGGCAGAATCTAAATCAAACGGAGATGCTTTGTTTCCTGAACGAACGGTAATAACTGTTTCTCCAACTGCCAGCCGCTCAGGTTCAATTGGAATGCTAAACGTTTTCCACTGAGTTAGCCAATCGTCATCCATGAGGTATAGAACTTCTTCTCCCATTGTCACGGCGTTTTGAAAATAGGTATTGAGGCCATTTACATCAAAAGCAAAGTAAGCCGTATGCTCTACCGATTGGTACAACCCGTCTGTAACCTCTTTACCATCAATGAACATTTTAATGTCTGCTGGAGCATCTGTTGCTGATGTAGCCTTGAGTTCCTTTTCACCGCGCAGGATTTCATCACTTTTTACATTTAATCGAAGACTAGAGGAATCGAGGTCATTCGTAATCGTTACCCGATAGGTATCGCTTTTGACCTCTGTACTGCCATCAGATACCACAAAATAATACTCAACATATTGATTCCCGATTAAATCAGGGGAGTAGATGGTGTGGTGGTACAGCAAGTCATCGTAATTTTCTTGTAAAATCGCTTCTTTATAAGTGCTTTGGTTATCCACTTTATAAAATAGACGAACTGATTTTACTTCCTGATCGTCCGTTACATTAGCTGTGATATCAATATTATCCTTTTGATTAACCTCTGTAAGATTGGTTAGGTTTTCAATGGTGGGCGGGACAGTGTCTGCCTCTAAATGAACTGGCTCGCTTGGAACCTGGAAGCCCTCGACCCTGCCTGGCGTAGCATCTAGGACGCCAATCTTTTTACCAACAGTAGATTTATCAGTTGGGTACCCGAAGATAATCCCTTTATTTGCATACGTATCATCGACATTTGGTTCATCATTGTAATACGAAACAGAAATTTCTTTATGCGTGTTGGTTCCAACCACAAGCCCGCGCATACTGCCATTGGCCATACCGTCACTGTAGATTCGAACAATGTCTTCATTTTCAACTAAGCTGGTACCGTAATTTGCATTAAAATCAGCAACTGTTTGTTCCCTATTTTGCGTATTGATAATCCAAAGCACGAGCGTCTCTCCAGCCGGGATTACCACTTCCTCGGGAACGGAGGGCCAAACGACATCTGTACCTGGGTCGGTTCCATATCTATAATACATTTTATAATCTTTAAAATTAATTGCTTGATTGCTATTATTATAGATTTCAATAAATTCATAGCCATCAGCTGATCCGACATTTGTGGTATCAGGTACAAGCTCTGTAACTAGTAAATAAGGAATACTTGTATAATCAACCTCTGGCTGAACCACCTGAATCGTATATTCATTTGTGCTGGTAAAGTTTACACCGTCTGATGCTTGAATATAGTACACAATAGGTTCATACACTTGAAAGCTTGGAATTTCTCCTGTGTATGTTTGATCATTAGGACTCATGGGTATCGATGTGAAATCAGCATCACTCTCTTTTTTATAATAAAGAGTAACCGCTCGGACAGCGAGGTTATCTGTCACTGTTGCTTCAATCTGGATGGATGTCAAAGGCTCACTGCTTGTGATTGGTCCATGTGTAATGACAGGTGCTTCAAC
Organism: Bacillus litorisediminis; assembly: GCF_022808645.1. GTDB lineage: Bacteria > Bacillota > Bacilli > Bacillales > JC228 > Bacillus_BF > Bacillus_BF litorisediminis. The sequence goes on along the minus strand of NZ_JAKZKT010000001.1, from coordinate 67,464 downwards.
GTCCTCTGGGAGGTCTGGTAAAGTTACTGGCGTTTCCGGTACTTGAATGGCTTCAATCGTACCAGGTGTTGGCGGCGTTAAGACTTGATGCTTGACCATTTCAGTGCCTGTTGTCGGATATTTGTATTCCACAACGGCACCTGCATTATCTGTTTCACCGGACAGATAACTGGCTGAAATTACCTCAGCGCCACTAGGGTCCTTTATGACAATCGCACGATTCCCCCCATTAGCGAATCCCGGAAAAACATCCTTAAATTGAATGACCTGTTCCTCCGATAATGCTGTTCCAAAATTTGTGTTAAAATCTGCGTGCGTTCTGTCTCCATTATTAAACCAAAATACAAGTGTCTCTTGAGGTTCAATTGTCGTCACCGGGATTTGAAAAGATAATTCATTTCCTGTATCTGTATACCGATAGATAAATGAGTAATTCGTTAAATCCAGTGGCTGATTTGTATTATTGTACAGCTCAAAATACTCATAATAATCAGTTCCGGATCCGCTTGAGTTTGGCGATAGTTCCGTAACTAAGAGGTGCGGCAGACTATTAAAATCTACTCCATCTTCCTGCACACCATTTTCCTGTATACTTGCTTCATGAGAAACGGATACTTCAAACGGGTCGCCCTCAGGGTAGATGATTTCGTGATCTGATTGGCTAATTGTAATATAGTATTTTAGAGAGTCTATTTTAATTTGCTCTTTCGGGATGACAGCCTGATAGGATGAGCCATCTACTAGATTCATTGGAATGGTGTGGAATACTTCATCTGGCGAAGCTTGATAATGAAGTGTAGCTTTGAATTCGGTAGCATTGGTAATCTCAGCAGCTATCACAACATCTTCTGAAGCCTTTACTTCTGTAACAGGAGTATGCTGAATGACAGGAGAACCATTGTCCTCCTCTGTAACTATTTTATTCTCAGAATTTTCCCCGTCTTTCGGACCAGAGTCATTATTGGTTGATTGTGATGCATTTGGAGCCTTTTCCTCCAGTGTCGTTGTTCCAACAGAATTCTGATTAGTAGTTGTTTCTTCTTCTGGCTGTGCAGGTGTGTTACTGCCTGTAGATGATGGCTGATTCTCTGCATAGGCTAATCTTGAGTTACTTGCAAAACCTCCATTTGAAAATAAGATTGCTAGAATGAATAAAATTTTCATTCCTTTTTTAAATTTGTTTCTCATTCTTTTCCCTCTCATATGTTCCTCCTGTTTATGTATAAGCTTTTAAATTTAATCTTATATGTAGTCTATTAATAGTTTGTAAATTACATGTAAAAATGTAATAAATATGTGAGGAATGAGACAATCGACTCAAAACCTGCAATAGGGACAAAAAAATTAAAAGCATTTTGTCTGAAACATAGCTGATTTCTGACTGGTTTGATGAATTTGAGGAAAACTGTGTCAGAATCAGAGCTGTATTCGGACAGCTTTGTTGATATTTAAGCCTAACGTGTCAGAATCAGAGCTGTATTCGGACAGCTTTGTTGATATTTAAGCCCAACGTGTCAGAATCAGAGCTGAATTCGGACAGCTTTGTTGATATTTAAGCCTAACGTGTCGGAATCAGAGCTGAATTCGGACAGCTTTGTTGATATTTAAGCCCAACGTGTCAGAATCAGAGCTGAATTCGGACAGCTTTGTTGATATTTAAGCCTAACGTGTCAGAATCAGAGCTGAATTCGGACAGCTTTGTTGATATTTAAGCCTAACGTGTCAGAATCAGAGCTGAATTCGGACAGCTTTGTTGATATTTAAGCCCAACGTGTCGGAATCAGAGCTGAATTCGGACAGATTTGTTGATATTTAAGCCCAAAGTGTCAGAATCAGAGCTGAATTCGGACAGCTTTGTTGATATTTAAGCCTAACGTGTCAGAATCAGAGCTGTATTCGGACAGGATTCCGGAATCCTAAGTCGATTGTGTCTGAATCGGAGGCCCTTTAGTAAAAACAATCATACGGAGAACAACAATCTTTACGAAAATATCCAAATTAAAACAGAGTCCCAATCTAATACCGAAATGAAATTCTTTCCTATAGGTCTAATTTTGATTTTTTCGCTTACAATGGTAAAAGAGCATGTACAAAAGGGGGACAGCCTATGTCTAAAAAATGGGGAGTCCGGGGGATTCTTCTTTACATTTTGTTCGGATTGCTGATGTACGCCTATTTATTTTACTGGGCTGATGCCACGATTCCAGAAAACTTAAGAGGCAGTGTAGCTGATCCTAAGACCTTCATGACAGAGCGGGAATTAGTTTTATCCGAAGAGTATTCAAAAATACGTTATCTGTTAAGCCTGCTTTCAACTCCTTATGAATGGTTATTCTATTTGCTAGTATTAGTGACAGGTGCTTCTTTGCTGTTTGAGAAATCAGCCGAAAAAATATCTAAGTATCATGCTGTCCAGTCGGCAGTGTATGTTTTTTATTTATCCGTTCTGTCCTTTATTGCGATTTTTCCTTTCCAATATTTAAGTCATCGGTTCTCTGTTCAATATGGCATATCCAACCAAACATTCTCAGCTTGGATGAAGGACGAAATGATTGATTTCTGGTTAGGCTTTTTCACCACATTCATCATCGTTGCGGCTATTTATTGGCTGATGAAAAAAAGTCCGAAACGCTGGTGGTTTTATGCATGGTTGTTCTTTGTGCCCTATGCAACCTTCTTTGTTTTTATTCAGCCGATTGTCATAGATCCGCTGTACAATGACTTTACATCATTGCAGGATAAAGAGTTAGAAAAAGAAATTTTGCAGTTGGCCGATCAAGCCGATATTCCGGCAGAGCATGTATATCAGGTCAATATGTCGGAAGAAACGAATGCGATGAATGCCTATGTAAATGGGATTGGGGCAAGCTCAAGAATTGTGCTCTGGGATACGACCTTACAGCAGCTTACCAAGGATGAAATATTAGTGATCATGGCACATGAAATGGCGCACTATGTCAAAAAGCATTTGTATTATGGACTAGCCGGATATATAGGGCTTTCCTTAATTGGATTATGGATTCTGTCAAAGCTCATAAAGCGTTGGGGAGAACGATATAAGGAAACACTGAAAATCTCGGGATGGAACCGGCTGAGTTCGCTGCCATTATTATTTGCATTGCTTTCCATGATGCTGTTTGCAGCAAGTCCCATTTCGAATACCGTCTCCCGATATGCAGAAGCGAGTGCTGATCAATATGCATTAGAATTGACGCAAGATCCAGATGCTGCCGTGTCTACCTTCCAGAAGCTGACAAAAGCAGGATTAAGCCAAGTGCAGCCTCCTTTATTAATTAAATGGTTTTACTACTCTCATCCGACGATGCTGGAACGTCTGATGATGATTGAGGATTTTAGAAACTCTGAAAAATAAACAATGCAAAAGGCTGTCTGTCTACCGGAAGAACCCGGCAGGGCAGACAGCCTTTTGCATGAAGGATATTTAGATTTTAAGAATGGAGAACACTTTGGAGTTTTTTATATTCCTTTGCTTTTTTATGAAAGGTTCCGATGTCTCCCTGATCTAGAGCCTCGTCTATCTCAGACATCAGCCTGTCCGAATGGAACTGTAGGAATGCCTCGAAGAAGAGTGACTCAATGTACAAGTCTAATACAAATTGGCCATTTGACTTAATAGGTACTAAGGCACCGGCTTTAGATGAGTCAGAATACGATTTTCTTTGAGTCATTTTACATCACTCCAACTCTTTTTCTTAGTATATGGCACCTTTCAAAAAATAACAACTAATAATTCTAAAAATTTAAATAATTAATGTACCAATTTTTGAAAATATTTGTACAAATTTACAGTTTTATGGTATGATAGTCACAAATTGAAAGGAGATGAAGTAACTTGAATAAAAGTCAAAAATTGAAAACGGAATACGAGATCCGGCCGGACACAATGGCCATTATCCCGCATACATATGGATCTAAAACTTTTTCAATGGTAAAGGAAACAACCGATTCTTTTATAGTTCCAAAAAAACCGCTTGAGATTATAAAGGAAAGCTGTGGGTATTTTGGCTCAAGTTATCCAGGGAGGAAGGAAGGCACCAAACAGTTAATGGCCATCACTCATAAAGCCCCTGTTGCTATTGACCCTTATCATTTTATTTATTTTTTCCCTACACATTCCCCATCACGTGAACAATGCACTTGGATTTCCCTGCTACATGTCTTACAGTTCTCAGAAACAAATGAGAATGATACAGAGGTAAGATTCGTCAATAATGAGGCTGTAACGATTCCGACTTCAATCGATGCGTTTAGGAGCCAGTTATTTAGAACGTCCTTCTTAATGGTGCGATTTATTCAGCGAATGGACCTTCCCAGCAAAAAATGGTTTATGATTCCCCCAAAAGTCGATAATGGACAAGTTTATGAGGAACTGCCCTTTATTCATAGCTTATTCAACAGATAGGGAGCCGCCATCTTTATTGTCTGGTACTACCTTTACTCCCAGAAAATACTTCGTAATCAGCTCTTGAACTTTATTGCGTATTCTCGGATTAAAATAATTGTGATACTCCTCATATCCTTTGTACAGAAAAAGGTATGTGGTAAAAGACTCATCTCTCTTTGATTCCTGCACATTTATGTTATGCTGCCTTAAATACTTTTTTACTTCGCGCAAATCCTTCTGTACCGTGATCATTTTTTTCTCAAGCAGCTCCTGGTATGGCTTTTTAAGCTTCACAGAACTTTTATTAATAGCCATTAAATCTCTCTCAAAAATGGTCAAGACCATTGGTAAATAAATTGCATATTCAATGATGTCACGGTCATGGTCTGGGATTTTTGTCATAAGCCCACCTCTTCAAGAGAACATCTGTTCTTATATATCATACATGATAGACAAGATAGTTTGCAAGTATTGTTATGATTGTTCCCTAAATCAATAACAAAATTTTTTTTAATGGAGCAGGACATTTATTTTGATTGTCGAAATAAATAATGTGCAATACATCGAGTATGTGAGAGGATGAAGGAAATTGACAGAAAAACGCGGCATTCGCCCAGAAGATTTATATAAGCTGAAGTCAGTGACAGACCCGCGACTTTCGCCAGACGGAAAAAATCTTGTTTATGTTCAAACTGAAATGTTAAAAGAGAAAAATGATTATAGCTCTAACCTGTATTTCATCAGCCTGGATCAAAAAACTTCGGTCGCCTGGACATTTGGCGATCATAGAAATCACTCTCCGCGTTGGTCACCAGCCGGGAATGAGCTAGTCTTTGTTTCGAACAGAAGCGGTAAAAATCAACTATATAAGCTTCATCTGGGTGGCGGGGAAGCAAAGCCTTTGACCGAACTAGAAAATGGAGCAAGCAAGCCAGTATGGTCAAGAGATGGAAAGAAAATTGCGTTTTCGGTAGCGCTGAAGCCAGACGAAAAGTTAGATGAGAAGCGAGAAGAAGATAAAAAGAAGGAAGAAAAGGAAAAAGAATTAAAACCGCTTGAAGTTGTCGAAATGAAGTATAAGTCTGATGCCAGCGGGTTCCTTGATGGAAAAAAAGGACAGGTAGCGATTCTTGATTTAGAATCCGGTGAAATTACCCAATTAACAGAGGGCGTACATAGTCATGATGCTGAAGATTGGTCGCCAGACGGGAATCAGCTTTTAATTTCCAGCAATCAGGATGAAGAAAAGGATTTTTCATTTAATCTCGATTTATATATTTACAACCTTGAGACAGGTGAAAAGAAACCCCTCACCGAAGGGAAAAAGGGTATGTTCTACGGCGCTTCCTGGTCGCCAGATGGCAAATATATTGCCTTTCTGGGAAATGAAAGAGAATTTGAAAACGCGACATTATCCAAAGTTTGGCTCTATGACGTAGAGCATAATAATTTAAAATGTGTTACAGATGAATGGGATGTTGCGATTGGAGACTATGTAGCAGCTGACTTCCAGCAAGGTGCTGTGGGGCCAGGACTAATTTGGACAGAGGATTCAAAAGGCTTCTTTTTACAAATTTCACAACAGGGATCTACACAAATCGTCCATTATGCTTTAAATGGAGAAAGAACAGACCTTACTCCAGGCAATGAGCATGTGTATGGATTTACTGTAAATGCAGCAGGTACGACTGGAGTCGTGGCTGTGAGTCATCCTGCTCACCCTGGTGACCTTTATCTAGTAGACTTAAAAACTGGGAAAAGGGAACAGCTTACAGCTGTTAATGAAGAATTTTTGGCGGAAGTAGAGCTTTCACCTGCGGAGTCCTTTGTTTTTAAAGGAGCTGATGGCTGGGACGTACAAGGCTGGATTATGAAGCCATTTGGTTTTAAGGAAGGCGAAAAATACCCGATGATACTAGAGATTCATGGCGGTCCACACGCTATGTATGCTAACACCTACTTCCATGAGTTCCAGGTATTAACGGCACAAGGATATGCTGTATTATTCGCTAACCCGAGAGGAAGTCATGGCTACGGGCAAAAGTTTGTGAACGCGGTTAGAGGAGATTATGGCGGCAATGATTATAATGATTTAATGGCTGCTGTCGATTATGCTTTAGATACCTTTGATTTTATTGATGCTGACCGTCTTGGTGTTACCGGGGGAAGCTATGGCGGGTTTATGACGAACTGGATTGTCGGTCATACCAATCGCTTTAAAGCAGCCGTAACACAACGCTCAATTTCTAACTGGATTAGTTTCTATGGTGTCAGCGACATCGGCTACTACTTTACTGAATGGCAAATTCAGGCGGATTTAAGTGATATTGAAAAACTATGGAAACATTCACCGCTCGCTTATGCTGACAAAATAGAAACACCTTTATTGATTCTCCACAGCGAGAAGGATTACCGTTGTCCGATCGAACAGGCAGAACAGTTATTTATTGCATTAAAACGACAAAAGAAAACAACAAAATTTATCCGTTTCCCAGAATCAAACCATGAATTATCCAGAAGCGGAAAACCAAATTTACGATTAAAACGATTAGAAGCCATTCGAGATTGGTTTATAGAATATGTTTAATCCGAAAAGCCTTGTCCACGGACAAGGCTTTTTGGCATTTTCTACGTCATCGGACAGTTTGTTTTTACCAAGAAAAGGGTATAGTGGAGTATATGGACAATCATGGAGAAAGCTTTAAGAAACGTTACTATTTTGAAACTCTTTTGCGTGGTAATATATGCTATACTACTACTATTAGACCTTTATCTGCCATATATTCCCTATAGAGAGAGAAAGTTAGGAGAACAACATGGATTTTCAAGACTTTACTAGCTGGTTTACTGAGGAAAATATTGAAGAATTGATTCAAAATTATAAGGCGCTGGGACCCGTAATGGGTATTTTCTTACCTTTTCTTGAAGCTTTCCTGCCATTTTTACCGCTTGTCTTATTTGTTGTGGCGAATGCAAATGCGTTTGGATTCTTCTGGGGTTTTTTGTTCTCTTGGATTGGTTCCTGTCTAGGTGCTTTTGTCGTATTTTTGGCATTCCGAAAAATTGGACAAAAGAAGTTTTTTCGGTTTATCAGTCAAAACAAAAGAGTCCAGAAGCTTACCAAATGGGTGGAAAGACATGGGTTTGGCCCTTTATTTTTGATGCTTTGCTTCCCGTTTACACCTTCGGCCCTAGTTAATATCGTATCTGGCTTATCAGCGATCAAACCGCATCAATACGGCTTAGCGGTCATGACAGGTAAGTTTGTTATGATTATATCCATTACTTTTGTAGGGTATGACATTACTTCATTTTTGGACCACCCTGGAAAAACGATTATTGTGCTTATAGTTATTTTCATACTTTGGATTGTTGGAAAACGAATTGAAATGAGTTTAAATAAAAAAGTAGAAAAAGAGCATATGGAGATGGATTCAAAGTAATAGAGAATGATCAAGAGGGAGACGCTTGTTATGGAAACACTAAAAAAAGAAAGCATTGAATGGTTAAAAGCGCTAGGGATTGGATTGGTGATTTTTGTTTTTATACGTACCTTCTTATTTTCAAGTTACGTTGTAGAAGGCGAATCGATGATGCCTACTTTAGAGGAAGGCAATAAACTAGTAGTAAATAAGATTGGATATACACTTGGTTCGATAGACCGATTTGATGTCATCGTGTTTCATGCGAATGAGGATGAAGATTATGTAAAACGTGTGATAGGACTCCCCGGAGACCGAATTGAATACGAAAATGACCAGCTTTATATTAATGGAAAAGCTGTCGAGGAACCTTATTTAAATAACTATCGCAGTACGGTATCTCCTGGTCAGCCATTAACTGGAGACTTTAACTTGGCAGAGCTATGGGAAACTGAAACGGTTCCAGAAGGAATGCTATTTGTACTTGGTGACAATCGTCTCGAAAGCTGGGACAGCCGCCATTTTGGATTTGTGCCAATTGACAAAGTTGTAGGAGAAGTAAACCTCCGCTATTGGCCTTTGTCCGAAGTTGACACCAGTTTTTAAATATCGAAAAGAAACAACCAGTTTTATAAGTAGAGCTGGTTGTTTTTTTATGCCTATTTTCTTTATTTACAATTCCGATAGATTATTCGCAATATTATGAGAAGGGTGACAAAGAATTATGATAGAATAGTGAAAAAGTGATTTTTTTGGTAAAAGGAGGGGGAAAACAATGAATCAGATGATTGTACAAACGAAGTTAATGCCACCTCAGGTTCGGCCTAATTATATTCGACGTGCCAGTTTGTTCAAGAAAATGAAAGCGATTTCGGCTTATTCGGTTACAATCCTTACATCAGGAGCCGGATACGGAAAAAGCACGGCATTATCTCTTTATGTACGGGATGAAAAAGTGGCCTGTTCCTGGTATACGATTACTTCTCATGATGATGATATTCTCCCTTTTATCGATTACATCATTTACTCAGTTAAACGCCTTTTTCCCGACTTTGGCAAGGATTTAAAGGAATATATGCAAGAAATGGATCGGTACATTCGAGAAGAGGAACTGTTTACGCTTTGTTCTATTTTTGTCAATGAAATTTATAGGCTAGATACTCCGCTTATTTTAATTTTGGATGATTTTCACCATACAGAAGGTTCATATCTTATTCAAAAATGGGTTGAACTTGTGATTGAACATATCCCTGAGTCCTTACATTTAGTCCTTTCAACACGAACTCGGCCAAATTGGTCGGTTCTTACGAAATTAAAGGTAAATGGGCAACTGTTAGATATAGGAGAAACGGATCTCAAATTATCGCAAGAGGAAGTGGAGCTTCTCCTTGTCGATTACCATGAGCTGCATGTCGCCGAAGAGGATATTGCCCATATTTATCGGATAACAGAAGGATGGGTTATTGCCGTCAGTATGATTGCAGAGAATTTAAAATTTGAACGGATGGAGTCACAAAAAATCCATTCTTCACAAACTTCCCTGCAGGATTTATTTCAATATTTAGCTTTAGAGGTATTTTCAAAACAGCCTCCGATGCTTCAGCAATTTCTTGAACAGACTGCTGTTTTTGATGAAATTTCAGCAGATCTTTGTGAAGAGGTACTAGGGTTAACAGGTGCTAAAGCAATGTTGAGCCAGCTTTCTCAAAAAAGCTTGTTTCTCCATGCAGATAGTGAAGGAACATACAGGTACCATGCATTATTTCGTGAATTTCTCCAAGAACAGCTATATACGAATCAGCCCAGACAATATCATATTTTACACGAACGAAGTGCCCGTTATTATGAACGGAATGGAGAGTATGAGAAGGCAATCCGAATCTACGATAAGATTGGTCAGGATTTTGCCGTAGCCGCTATTTTACAGGAGCATGGTTCACAAATGCTTAAGGAAGGTAAATTAGAAAGTCTATATGAGTTTTTAAAGAAACTGCCAGATTCGGAGAAAGACAGGTACTATAAGCTTTGGTTCTATGAAGGTGAAATTCTGCGTTACCGATCGCGCTATGCTGCTGCAGAAAAATGCTATGCTCAAGCAGAAAAAATGGCGATTCAGACAAAGGATTTCGAACATGCTTGTCTCGCTCTTGAAGGATGGGCCCAAATATACCTTGACACGATTCAGCCTAGAATGGCAGAGAGAATCCTTAATGAAGCGATTCAGCTAAGAGAAAGTACCAATCAATCTTTAGGAGATTCTTCCCGAAATTTATATTGGCTGATGGCTGAGAATTATATTAATGCAGGAGAGGCCGGTCGTGCAGAAGTGTGGTATAGCAAGGGTGAGAAGGCCATTCAAGAGGAAGAGAAGGAAGATCTGCTTCTGGCACGAATCTATTTAAGAACGGGAAGACTCTCAGAAGCTAAGAAGTTATTGGAGCATAAACCAGCCAAACAGAGTTCTGATAAAAAATTGCCGCAGTCTCATCGTGAAGCTGTTCTCCTTTTATCGCTGATAGAGGGTTTGATGGGAAATGCTCTTCGTTCAAAGGAGCTAGCACAGGCTGGAATTCAATTAGGCATTCAATCCAAATCTCCTTTTGTTGAGGCTTGCGGTTGGATACGCATGGGTCATGCTGTACAGCTTTTAGAAGATTACGATATTGGACTTTCGGTTCAGTGTTATGAAACAGCTCTTGATATGATGGAGCAAATGAATATCTCGAGGGGTAAAGCTGAGCCCTATATGGGTCTTTGTCTGTTATATGGAAGTTTAGGAGAGTTTGACAGGGCAAGAGACATGGGAACGAAAGCTCTTTATGAAACTGAAAATGTGAAGGATGTCTGGCTTAGTTCTTTGATTCAACTCGGCCTTGGAATCTGTGCCTATTACGAGCGGGATTTTAAGAAAGCGTATTTTCAATTTGAAAAGGCACTGGCGTATTTCATTCAGTGTCAGGATCAATTTGGAGAAATGATATCCAGGCTCTGGATTGCTTTAGCAGCCTTTGAAACTGAACAAAAAGCCTCGTTAAAAATGGCACTTTCGAGCTTCCTTGCAACTTGTGAGCTGAAAGGATATCAATTTGTCTTTTTATCTCGAACCTTGTTTGGCCCAAAGGATCCCCAGATGCTCGTACCGCTTCTTTTAGAAGCCCAAAAACTTGGGATTCATAAGGAGTTTGTTTCGAAAATTTTAAGTGAGTTAGGCTATAAGGATTTAGACTCTCATCCGGGCTATACCTTAAAGGTTCGCACGCTTGGCAGTTTTAAAGTTTTCCTCGGAGATCAGGAGGTAGAAGAGAAAGAGTGGCAAAGGGGAAAAGCGAAGGAGCTGTTTGAACTTTTTATCACTCATCGAACCAAAGTAATTGAAAAAGATGAAATTGTCGCCAATCTATGGCCGGACTATGATACAGAACGTGCTTCAAGAGACTTTAAAGTGGTTCTGAATGCTTTAAACAATGTACTTCAACCAAAAAGGATGAAAAGAAGTCAGCCTTTTTATGTCATTAGGCAAGGGTCAGCCTATGGATTAAATCCAGAAGCCAAGATTTGGGTCGATACTGATTATTTTCAAGATTGGATTCAGGCAGGACTTGAAGAAAAGGATGTAAATAAAGCAAGGGAATTTTTACAGCGGGGTCTTACCTTTTATAAAGGAGAATATATACCAGAACGGCGATTTGAAGACTGGTGTATTCAAGAGAGAGAAAGATTGCTGACACTTTATTTACGAGGGGCAGAAAAATTAGCCCAGCTTTTTGTAAAAGTAGAAGATTTTGATCAGGCAATTTTTTACTGCGAACAAATTCTGCAGAAGGACCGAACCTGGGAAGAAGCGTACCGGTTATTAATGTATAGCTATTATCGCAAAAATAATAGACCGCAAGCTTTGAAATGGTATAAACGCTGTGTCGATGTTTTAAAAATGGAATTTGGAGTAGAACCGCTGGATGCTACAAAGCAGATGTATGAAATCATACAATCGAACTGATTTTTTTGCTTATTAAAGCACTTATTCAAAAATCTTTGGTTGGCGCATTTATTCGGATTCTGGTTCCGTTATTTGCGATTTTTTAGTCAAATTTGATTAATTTTTTGCGAATAGCGGAATCAGAATCCGCTTCAGCCCCTGAAGTGCAGGTTTTGATTCTAATAACGGAATGAGGATCCGCCAAACTTATTTAATGGATCCTCATTCCGTTATTTATTCAAAAATCCTTGTTTGGCGCATTTATTCGGATCCTGGTTCCGTTATTTGCGATTTTTTAGTCAAATTTGATTAATTTTTTGCGAATAGCGGAATCAGAATCCGCTTCAGCCCCTGAAGTGCAGGTTTTGGTTCTAATAACGGAATGAGGATCCGCCAAACTTATTTAATGGATCCTCATTCCGTTATTTATTCAAAAATCCTTGTTTGGCGCATTTATTCGGATCCTGGTTCCGTTATTTGCGATTTTTTTCGTCAAATTGATGGATTTTGTACGAATAGCGGAATCAGAATCCGCTTCAGCCCCTGAAGTGCAGGTTGTGGTTCTAATAACGGAATGAGGATCCGCCAAACTCATTTAATGGATCCTCATTCCGTTATTTATTCAAAAATCCTTGTTTGGCGCATTTATTCGGATCCTGGTTCCGTTATTTGCCTATTTTTTGTGAAATTTGATTTATTTTGTACGAATAGCGGAATCAGAATCCGCTTCAACCCCTGAAGTGCAGGTTTTTGTTCTAATAACGGAATGAGGATCCGCCAAACTTATTTAATGGATTCACATTCCGTTACTCCGTAAATTACCTCTTATTTTAATCTTCAGCTCGTGGCAAGGCAACGTACATCGGTTAGTTCAAAACATGCCTGTGCACCTGTTTGCCACAGCATATTCGAGCAAGATAACCTTCAGCTCGGTGCAGACAGTATGTAGTATTTCAAAGAGAAATAATCATAAAGTTTCCCGAGTAGTAGTCTTGTAACCGATTTGTAACTGCTTTCAATTACTCTTGTTACAAAGCTTAGGTGCTTTAGTTATTCAACCAAATAAAGGGGGATTTATGTGAAGTCTTTATGGCATTTGACAAAATTAGCATTTTTATTTGTTCTTGTCCTTTTCATTGCAAGTGCTTGTGCATCTAACACCGCGCAAGAATCACCTACACCTCAAAATCAGGGAGGAAATTCGAACACGGATACTCCAGAGGGGGGGGAAAAGGAACCGATAAAAATTGGTGTTCTTGCATCTATGACAGGTGCTCTTGAATCCTACGGCACGCAGACAACCCGCGGATTTGAACTAGGAATTGACTATGCAACAGATGGAACCGGCGAAGTAGCTGGCAGAAAAATCGAAGTCATTATTGAAGATACAGAAACAAAACCGGAAGTAGCTGTGCAGAAGGCAACCAAACTGCTAGAGGAAGATGAAGTGGATTTCTTGGTTGGTTCTTCAAGCTCGGGCGACACACTGGCTGTTATCGGATTAGCAGAAGAATATGAAAAAATCATGATTGTAGAACCCGCCGTAGCTGACAGTATTACGGGTTCTGAATTCAATCCATATATCTTTAGAACGGCTCGAAATTCTTCACAGGATGCCGTTGCTGGAGCTGCCGCCATTGCTGGGGAAGGTGTGAAAATTGTTACATTAGCGCCTGATTATTCATTTGGATGGGATGGAGTGGCTGCATTTAAGGAAGCAGCTGAAAAGCTTGGGGCCGAAATCGTGCTTGAGGAATTTGCAGACCCGGCAGCAACTGATTTCACAGCCAATATTCAAAAAATTATTGATGCAGATCCAGATTACTTATTCGTTATTTGGGCCGGTGCTAACTCTCCATGGCAACAAATTGCAGACATGAAGCTTCAGGAAAAAGGAATCAAAATTTCAACAGGTGCACCTGATATTGCAGCCTTATCAACAATGGAACCACTGATTGGCATGGAAGGCTTTACGGTTTATTATCATGAACTGCCAGATAACGAAGTCAACGACTGGCTTGTTGAAGAGCATAAAAAACGCTTTAACGGAGATGTTCCGGACTTATTTACTCCAGGCGGAATGAGTGCAGCGATTGCTATTGTAGAAGCTCTTAAGAAAACAGAAGGTGATGCAGACGGAAATACATTAATTGATGTTATGGAAGGCATGAGCTTTGAAACACCAAAAGGAACTATGACATTCCGGCCAGAAGATCATCAGGCGCTGCAAACACTTTATGCTATTCGCTTAGAGAAGAAGGAAGGAGTTCCATACCCGGTTCCTGTATTAATTCGTGAATTAAGTCCAGAAGAAACGGCTCCTCCAATTCGTAATTAAGAAAAAAAGAACAAGGGGTCAGACCTTCATGCAGGTCAGACCCCGATTCTTTAGGACACTATTTTAGGAGGGATTCTACACGTGACTTTTGCTTTGGAAACAAAAGGGCTTTCGATTGAATTTGGAAAGCATAAAGCGGTTAATCAAGTGTCACTTCAAGTAAAAAAGCATGAATTAAAATCTATTATTGGTCCAAATGGTGCCGGAAAAACAACGTTTTTTAATCTGATCAGCGGACAATTAAAAGCAACAGAAGGTCAGGTTCTCCTTAATGGAGAGAATATCACCAAGCTCTCACCTACCCTTAGAACTAGGAAAGGAATTGGACGTTCCTTTCAATTAACGAATGTTTTTCCTAATTTAACAGTATTAGAAAATGTCAGATTGGCTTCCCAGTCTAAGGCAGGCATCCGATTTCAAATGCTCAGACATTTTACTTCTTATGTTTCTGTTCAAGATGATGCCATGGAACTGCTTGAGCTCGTGTTATTAAAGGGAAAGGAAGGGGAGCTGGCAAAGAATCTTGCTCATGGTGAGAAGAGAAAGCTTGAGTTAGCCATGCTCCTCGCCCTTGGAACTGAGGTATTATTGCTCGATGAACCAACGGCAGGGATGTCATTGGAAGAAGTGCCAGCGATATTAGATGTGATCCGCTCGATAAAAGCAAGAGAGGATAAGACCATTCTGTTAATAGAGCACAAAATGGATATGATTTTGGATTTGTCTGATTCAATAGCGGTACTTTACAATGGGAATTTATTAGCGGATGGAAATCCGCGTGAGATTATGGATAACGAAACGGTGCAGCAAGCGTACTTAGGGGGACTGTACAATGACTTCACTGCTTAGTTTAGAAAATGTGGAAACCTATATTGGCCAATATCACATCCTCCAAGGAGTTCAACTTGAGGTGAAACAAGGTGGAATTACCGTTTTATTAGGTCGAAATGGTGCCGGAAAAACAACAGCCTTACGAACGATTATGGGGTATTATCCGCCTACTAAAGGTGAGATCACTTTTGCAGGGGATCGATTAAATGGATTAAAAACGTTCCAGATTGCAAAAAAAGGGATTGGCTATGTTCCGGAGGATCAGGGAATTTTCCCTTATTTAACCGTAGAGGAACATATCAAAGTTGCAATTCAAAAAAACGATGATTATACCAAAGCAAGGGTAGACTGGGTCCTCGATTTGTTTCCCGACTTAAAAACGTACTGGAAAAAAGAAGGCGGCCATTTGAGCGGCGGACAAAAGCAAATGCTCGCCATTGCCAGGGCTTTTGTCAATGATAATCGCTTACTTCTTATCGACGAGCCGAGTAAGGGTCTTGCTCCGATTGTAGTGGAAAAAGTGATGGAGGCTCTCGTGCAAATAAAGGAGAAAACATCGATTTTACTGGTAGAGCAAAACTTTTTAATGGCCAGTCAAATCGGGGATTCGTTCTTTATTATGGATGACGGAAAAACGGTTCACTCTGGTGAAATGGAACAATTAATGTGCGATGAAGATTTGCGCAAAAAGTATTTGGGAATTGCATAAAGGGAGGTAGATAAATGGAGACGCTCTCAGTTGTAGCAAACCTGACGATTAATGGGTTAGCCACCGGAATGCTTATATTTTTACTCGCTGCTGGCCTCACTTTAATTTTTGGGTTAATGGATGTATTGAATTTTGCCCATGGAGGATTGTTTGCCTGGGGGGCTTATGCCGGAATTTGGATATACAGTTTGACCTCTAGTTTTTTGATCGGTATATTAGGAGCTTTATTATGCGGGTTATTGCTAGGATTTATTACTGAAAAATTGATTATTAAACCGGTTTACGGAAACCATATTCAGCAGATTTTGATTACGCTGGGGTTTATGCTGGTGCTTTCGGAGTCCCTCAAGGTCGTGTGGGGTCCGAATCAAATTCATGCATCTACCCCGGGTCTGTTAGCGGGAAGCTGGGAAGTAGGAGGCATTATTTTAATCAAATACCGCGTATTTATCATTGCTGTCGGTCTGCTCATCTTTTTCTTAATCAGCTTTATCTTAAAGCGAACCAAAATTGGATTAGTCGTACGCGCCGGAGTTATGAATAAAGAGATGGTTCAAGCACTGGGAATCAATATTCAGAATGTGTTTATGTGGGTGTTTATGGTGGGCGCTGCATTAGCCGCGCTAGGCGGAGTTTTGTTAGGGCCATATTCGGGCGTGATTCATGCCGAAATGGGTTTGGAATATGCCATTCTTGCCTTCATTGTGGTTGTCATTGGCGGAATGGGGAATTTTACTGGCTCCATTTTAGCTGCCATCTTAGTTGGGTTAGCTGGGGCATTTATGGCGTACTTTGTGCCAGACCTGTCGCTCGCGGTCAATATGATTATAATGGCTCTTGTATTAGTTTTCAGACCACAGGGCTTATTTGGAGCGAAGGGGTGAGAGCATGGCAGTATTAAAACGAAATCAGGGGATCGTGTTCTTCGCATTGATAGCGATTGTTCTTCTCTGTTGGCCATTTTTCTATGAATCTCGAAGTTTGCTGATTCTTTTAACACAAGTTTATATTTTTGCCGCCTTTGCGATGAGTTACGATCTGTTGCTTGGTTATACCGGAATCGTCTCTTTTGGGCATGCGATGTTTTTCGGAATTGGTGCTTATATGACAGGGATTTTTATGAAGCATTTGGAACCTACGAATGGATATTTATTCTTATCGATTCTTGCCGCCATCGTATTGTCAGGGGTCGTAAGCTATATTGTAGGTCTGTTAACATTGCGGTTAAAAAGTCATTTCTATGCGATGCTTACGCTTGCGCTTTCTGGACTCCTTCTTGTATTAGCCGAAAAATGGAGAACGGTTACGTTTGGAAACGACGGCTTCACCTTTCGTGTACCGGATTTCCTAAGAGAGCGACTAACTTTCTATCTGATTTGCTTAGTTTCTATGCTAGTTATCTATCTGTTTTTAAGGCGATTTACTGAATCTCCGCTTGGCAGGGTGCTGCAGGGAATTCGCGAAAATGAACAGCGGATTGAATCATTGGGCTATCAAGTGATCCAATACAAAATTATTGTAAGCGTTGTGGCAGGAGTCATCGCTGCTTTTGCCGGTTCCTTATATGGAATCTCCCTTAGATATGTGAATACCAGTGTATTTGCAATGGATATAACATTGGACGCCTTACTGATGACCATTATTGGCGGAGTAGGGACATTGGTTGGTGCCATTATCGGTTCAGGAATCATCGAATTTACCCATCATTGGCTTACGGAATTGGCGAAAGTGCATTGGATTTTTGAACGGTGGATTATTATTTTCGGGATTATTTATATATTAGTCGTAATCTTCTTCCCGCAAGGCATTGTCGGTGCCTGGAAAAAATTATTGAATCGCAAAAAATTAACAAAATTAGAAAACAGCGAATCAATATCAAAATCTGTGAAACATAAGGCTTCTTCTTAAGGAGGGTTATAGGTGGATGAAAAAATAGTAGATTCCTTTATTGTCAGAGTCCAGAAAGTGGATGAAGATAAGAAACGAATCAAGGTAGTTCATGTTCAGCATGGAGAAGAGAGAATCGTAGAATCTTTAGAAGAAGCCTATCACTGTATGTGTCAAATGCTTGATTTAGCCAATGATAAAGGTGGGAGTTAACGGTGTCAATCGGAATTGTCAGTACAGGGGTTTACCTTCCCGATACTTTTATGACTAGTAAAGAAATTAGCGAGCAATCGGGATTGCCTCTTCATGTGGTTGAAGAGAAAATGGGAATCAAGAAAAAGCCGGTTGCTGGCCCAGATGACCATACATGTGAAATGGGAATAAAGGCAGCAAAGCTTGCATTGGAAAAGGGACATATCGATCCGAAATCAATTGATCTTGTCATTTATATAGGTGAAGAGTACAAAGAGTATCCTCTATGGACAGCAGGGATTAAGCTGCAAGAAGCAATTGGTGCGAAAAATGCGTGGGCCTTTGATATCGCCCTGCGCTGCGGCACGACGGTTATGGCATTACAGGTTGCGAAAAGCCTGATGCTTACAGGGAATATCAAAACTGCCTTGCTGGCAGGAGGCTACCGCAATGAGGATTTTATTGACTATCAAAATCCAAGAACCCGTTTTATGTACAACTTAGGAGCTGGAGGAGCCGCGATTGTTTTAAAAAAAGGGGTGGACCGCAATTTGCTGCTTGAAGGCTCTATTATTACGGACGGTACTTTCTCAGAAGATGTGATTGTGCCGATTGGCGGAACTAAGAATCCTCTCCATGAAGGATTTGATGAAAAGCTGTATAAGCTTGACGTTCCGGACCCAGAAGGAATGAAATCGAGACTTGAGGAAAAGTCATTATCCAATTTTATGAAGGTGATTCGTACATCAGTTGAAAAATCAGGATTCACTGAAAACGATATTGATTATGTTGCGATGCTTCACATGAAGCGTTCTGCCCATCGATATATCCTTAATCAGCTGAATGTAAGCGAAAATCAATCGATTTACTTAGAGGACTACGGACATATCGGACAATTGGACCAAATTATCTCTCTAGAACTTGCGTTACAGGAAGGAAAAATAAAAGACGGTGACGTAATTGTTTTGGTAAGCGCTGGTATTGGCTACGCTTGGGCTTCAACAGTCGTACAATGGGGAACGTTAAATAATGGGAGGAGATAGGATGAAAACGGTCGTACAGTATTCAGTTTTGCCAAATGGGGAACGCATTGCTTATCAGGAAAGAGAAGGTGGAAACATCCCGTTTGTTTTGATTCATGGAAATATGACTTCATCCGTTCACTGGGATATTGTCATAGAAAGACTAGATCCTAAGTTTAAAGTGTATGCAGTCGATCTTCGCGGATTTGGTCAATCAAGCTATCATAAACCAATTGAATCGATCCGTGATTTTTCAGAGGATGTAAAAGCATGGGCTGATGATATGGGCTTATCTCATTTTATTTGTATGGGCTGGTCGATGGGAGGAGCAGTCAGCATGCAGCTCGCTGCTGATCATCCGGAATATATTTCACAGCTGCTCCTTCTCGCTTCAGCATCAACGAGAGGATATGCTTTTTATGCTGTTGGAGATGACGGACAGCCGGATTTAAATAATAGATTCAAAAATCTCGAGGATGTTAAACAGGATATAGGAAGAACCATTCCAATCCAGAAGGCTTATGACGAAAAAAACAAAGGATTTCTGGAGGCTGTTTGGAATGCCGCTATTTACCATAAAAATCAGCCGGATCGGGAGCGATATGACCGGTATTTAGAAGACATGCTTACACAAAGAAACTTAGCAGAGGTATATCATGCCTTAAATACATTTAATATCAGTCCTGTTCATAACGGTCTAACCGAGGGTTCGAACCAAGTAAAAGATATTACCATTCCGGTGGCAGTTTTATATGGTGAGGAAGATATGGTTGTTTTACAATATATGACCGATGAGATTATCGAGGATTTTGACGGAAGGGCAGAGGTGTTTAAACTAGAAGGCTGCGGCCATTCCCCTCTAATTGATGATCCAGATCAATTACTTTCAGCGGTAGAAGGGTTTTTACAGAAAGTTGGGGTGTAAGATATGAGATTACAAGATCGGGTTGCTATTATAACAGGTGCTGCGGGTGGGATTGGATTAGAAGCGGCACATGTATTTGCGAGTGAAGGGGCTAAGGTTGTGCTGGCTGATTTCCAGGAGGAAGCTGGCAGCAAAGCTTGTCAGGCAATAAAAGCCGAGGGTTATGAAGCTTTATTCGTTCAAGTGGATGTCAGCAAAAAGGAAAGTGTAGAGCAGATGGTTAAACGTACCCTTGAGGAATATGGAACGATTGATATTCTAGTAAATAATGCCGGGATTACAAGGGATGCGATGCTGGTTAAAATGACAGAGGAAGACTTTCAAAGAGTACTAGATGTTAATTTAACCGGTGTATTTCTATGTACACAAGCAGTTGTTCCTGTGATGGCTGAAAAGAGGTATGGAAAAATAATTAATACGTCCTCTGTTTCAGGAGTCTATGGGAATGTCGGCCAAACTAACTATGCGGCCAGTAAAGCTGCAGTAGTGGGTATGACGAAAACATGGGCCAAAGAGCTTGGAAGAAAAGGAATCAGGGTTAATGCCGTCGCACCTGGATTTATCGAAACAGGAATGGTTGAAACGGTTCCTGACAAAGTAATTGAATCGCTCAAAAAAATGATTCCGGTGATGGAGCTCGGAAAACCGAGAGATATTGCCAATGCCTATCTCTACCTCGCCTCCGAAGAATCTCATTATGTAAATGGAACGGTGCTCCATGTTGATGGCGGAATTATGATGTGATAATAAATTTTTAAAAGGGTCTGACCTTATGCTATTTTGTGGGGTCAGACCCTTTGTTTTTGGATTAGATATGGTTGCTTAAGGACCGAATTGCATTGAATAGAGGAACAACCAGTATTCCTTGGTTTAATCCATGGTTATTTTTCTTTGAGTTTCTATTAATGAAAGACAATTCACCAGCGTTTGATGCGCGAATTGTCTATCATGCCCCTTATGAAGGACACTTCACTAGCGTTTGATGCGCGAATTGTCCATCATGCCTCTTATGAAAGACAATTCACCAGCGTTTGATGAGCGAATTGTCCATCATGCCTCTTATGAAAGACAATTCACAAGCGTTTGATGAGCGAATTGTCCATCATGCCTCTTATGAAAGACAATTCACCAGCGTTTGATGAGCGAACTGTCCATCATGCCTCTTATGAAGGACAACACCAGCGTTTGATGAGCGAATTGTCCATCATGCCTCTTATGAAAGACAATTCACCAGCTCTTCATGAGAGTTTTGTCCATCATCCCCCGAATGAAGGACAATTCACCAGCTCTTCATGAGAGTTTTGTCCATCATCTCCCTTATGAAGGACATATCACCATCTCTTCATGAGAGTTTTGTCCATCATCCCCCGTATGAAGGACGATTCTCCATCTCTTCATGAGAGTTTTGTCCATCATCCCCCGTATGAAGGACAATTCACCAGCACCTCATCCGAATTTTGTCTTTTATTGATGAGATCTTAGTATACCCACCACTTATGTAACCATTTTGTAACTCCGCTTCGATATTTTAAGCATATGGACTGGATGACAAATGAGGTGATATTTGATGCAGGTGGAATTGAATTGGATAACGAGCAGAGCAAGAATTTCTCCAAATCAGGTCGCTATCATTGATGGGGAAACCAATCAAAGGTATACGTATAAACAGTTAGACCAGCGTTCAAATAGCTTGGCCTATTTTTTGCAAAATAGGGGAGTAAAAAAAGGAGACAGGCTGGCAATTCTTTCTCCCAATCATGTGTCTTACTTAGATCTGCTGTTTGCTTGTATCAAATTAGGTGCCATTTTTGTACCATTAAACTGGCGATTAGCAAAAGAAGAGATTGAATGGATTCTTTATGATTCACAGCCGGCTTATGTATTTTGCCATTTTGATTTTATTAAAATGATTTCGAATCAGAGCGGATTTTCGGTTTTGACCATCAATACAGACGAATATGATTTGATGGTTGGCGGGAATGAATACCCTATACTTCCCGAAGATTTAAATGAGCGGGATGCTCTAGCGATGATCTATACAGGAGGAACTACAGGAAAGCCAAAAGGGGTCATTCTTTCCCATCAGTCAGTTCTTTGGAACGCTCTAAATACCATAATAAGCTGGAATTTAACGAAGGATGATACAACATTGACGGTGCTTCCAATGTTTCACACAGGCGGGCTAAATGCCTTAACGATTCCGATTCTTTTAATGGGTGGAAGGGTCGTGCTGGCTCAATCATTTTCTCCTGAAAAAGCTTCACATTTATTAGAAAAACATCAGTGTACGATTGTATTATTTGTCCCGACGATGTATCAGGCTTTTATTCATTCAGACGTCTTTACAGAACATTCCTATTCATCGATGAAGCTATTCCTTTCCGGCGGCGCACCTTGTCCTTCTGAAATTTATGATGCATTTAAAGAAAAAGGTATTCTATTTAAAGAGGGCTATGGGTTAACAGAAGCAGGACCTAATAATTTTTATATTGATCCGGAAATCGCCTATAAGAAAGGGGGCTCCGTCGGAAAGCCGATGCTTTTTAATGATGCCGTCATTATCAGTGATGATGGGAAGGAAGCAGGGGAAAACGAAATTGGTGAACTATGGGTAAAAGGAAAGCATGGTTTTGAAATGTATTGGAACAATCCGGAAGCAACAAGTGACACAAAAAAGGACGGGTGGATTGCAACCGGGGATTTGGCAAAGAAAGATGCAGAAGGCTATTACTATATTGTCGGCCGAAAAAAAGACCTTATTATTACGGGTGGAGAAAATGTGTATCCATTGGAGGTAGAACAATGTTTACTGAGACACCCATCGATAATGGAAGCAGCGGTAGTTGGCATTCCTGATATGTACTGGGGTGAAAAAGTAACGGCCTTTCTTGTGATAGAAGCTGGTGTACAACTAACTGAGAAGGAGATATCCGATTTTTGTTCTCAATCTTTAGGGCGATATAAGATTCCAAAGTCGTATCACTTTTTAGCTGAATTACCTAAAACTCATGTAGGGAAAATTGATAAGAAACGTCTCAAGGAAATGGGTGTTCAAAAAGTACGGGAATGAGAAAAAGACAAAGTGTCCATCTAAGATCAGAGCCTGGCGCTTTGTCTCTTTGTTTTTGGAAAAAGAGAGGTTCCCAGTAAAAGATTAATAAGAAATAAAAAGATTAATAATAGAACAATGAATTTAAATGAAAGCCAAATTGCGATCGGCGAAGCAGCTGTTGCACCTGTCAGCAAAATAAATGAATAAATCGATAATGCTTTTGCCCGGTCTTTTCCGGCTATTGATCCAATTATGGTAATCATCGTCGGGACGAGAGTAGAGATTGATGAGACTAATAGAACCGAAACGAAAGCGATAGCCAGAAAAGATGATTCAAACAGCAATAGAAATAGGCTGCTGAATCCTAAATATAACCCAAGAAATAGGGTTTTCATTTCTCCACATTTATCGAGGATTTTTCCCGTGAATAAAGACAGAATGGCTCCCAATAATCCAATGACTCTCAGCATGAATAACTGATTTGGGTTCTCTCCGAAATAATGGTTTAATCCGTCATAAAAAGAGATGAACGAAAAAAGCAGTGTAAACACGATGCCATAGCATTTAAGCAGTGATTTATTTTGAACAATCCGTCTGTAGGTTTTGAGCAGCTCTCCCCGATTACATGCCTCTTTAATTTTAGGTAAACTAGTGAAAGCCATGATGAATAACACTGTATATGAGATTGCAAAGAAATAATAAGTATCACGCCAATCAGAAAAATCTGCAAAAGCCTGACTGGCCACTTGACCTAAAATTCCCGCAACTAAAAATCCCGTATTAATTAGAGAGATAACCAGAGTTCGATATCTTGAAGGAAAGGTTTCAAAGCAATACGTAAAGGTAACGGGAGCAAAAGTTGCAAGCGAAAATCCTTGTATAGCTCGAAAAATATAGAGACTCTCTATCGTAGGAGATAGTCCGACTAATAGTGTCGCGAATGCGGAACTAAGGAGTCCGAAGATGATAATTTTTCTTCTTCCAAATGCATCCGATAATGCCCCAAAGGTTAATAGACCAAATGAGTAGAATAAAGTAAAGAGAGTACTGCCAAACACGACTTGCTCAGTTGTAACATCGAGACTCTCCGATATATCCTGATAAATCGGAATGAGTGTATAAATATTACAAGCCACAAATACTCCACATATCACTAATATTACACCGGTAAAAAATAAAATTTTCCTAGATTCAACCATAGTCATCACCGCCAATTGGAACTGGAATTTGCCACTACTCTGATTACAATATGCTCGCCCAGCCATTTTGGCAGATTGTTTCCTAAAAGTGGTCATGCTCATTTCATAGAATGCAAATCCAAAGTAAGTTAAAATAAGGATAGAATTAATGAAACGGGACTATTTGAGGGAGAAAGGAAGAGGATGAGTTTGTCTGTCACGTTTTTATTAGGGCGTTCGGGTTCAGGAAAAACTGAAAGAATGCTAGAAGAAGTCATGAAGGAATTAAACGAACGGCCATTAGGTCCGCCCATTTTAATAATTGTACCGGATCAAATGACCTTTCAAATAGAATATGAATTGGCAAAGCGTCTCCCTGCAGGGGGCATGATTCGAGCTCAGGTTTACAGTTTTTCAAGACTGGCCTGGCGGGTACTGCAGGAAACAGGGGGTTTAACCAGGCTTCCGATTGATACTACAGGAATTAGCATGCTTATCAGAAAAATTCTAAATGAACGAAAAAATGAGCTTCGTCTATTTCAATCGCAAGGAGACAAAATCGGGTTTATTGAGAAGCTTGGAGATTTGTTAACAGAATTAAAGCGGTATTGTGTGAAGCCTGAAGAATTACGGCAGCTGCAAAATGAATTAGAGCACCAAAAAGAAAGATCTACACTTTCGGACAAGCTCAATGACTTGCCCCTTGTACTTCAAGCTTTTCAAGAGAGATTAGAAGGAAAATATTTGGATCAGGAGGACAGCCTCCGATTATTAGCGGAACAATTGCCCGTTTCTCATTTTCTCAACGGTGCGACGGTTTTTGTAGACGGATTTTATAGCTTTACTCCTCAGGAATATGAGGTTATTGCAAGCCTTATGAATTGTTCGGTACATATTCATTTTCTCTTGACGCTAGATCGTACGTATCGATATGAATTGCCTAATGAACTCGATTTATTCAGAATGACTGGAGAAACGTATGCAACCCTTTATCAAATAGCAAAGGATGCAGGGATGCATTGTGAAGATGAAATACTGGAAAATCAATATCGTTCCCATATTTCTCTGAATCATTTGGAGCAAGAACTTATAAGTATGCCTCCTGCTCCTTTTTTAGAGGATACAGCCCTTACGATGGCAGAGGCTGCCAATCGGCGGGCAGAAGTGGAAGGAATCGCACAAACGATTCATAAGCTCGTCAGAGAGGAAGACTATCGTTTTCGCGATATTGCTATTCTGGTTCGTAACGGAGCCGCTTATGATGAATTGTTGGATACCATTTTTAAACAGTATCAGATTCCTTATTTTAAAGATCAAAAGAGAAAAATGATTCATCATCCCGTTATTGAATTAGTTCGTTCCGTTTTGGAAGTCATTCAGCAGAACTGGCGTTACGAGCCCATGTTCAGGGCCATTAAAACGGAATTATTATATCCCCGCGAGGCAGATGCGGCCGCTTTCCGGGCAGATGCAGATCTTTTGGAAAATTACTGCTTAGCCTACGGTATTAAAGGAAAACAATGGATAAGCAGGGACCGTTGGAAATACAGAAGATACAAAGGGCTAGAATGGACTGACCTGCCTCAGACTGATGAAGAAAAGAGAATGGAAGCAAAAATTAATGAGCTTCGAATCATTGTCTCGGCCCCTATAAACCGTTTGGCTTACCGGTTAAAAAGGGCCGGTCATGTAAGAGAGCAAGCGGAGGCTTTGTATTTATTTTTAGAAGAATTAGAGATTCCGGCTAAGCTGGAAAAATGGATCCAAGAAGCTGAGGAATCAGGACAATTGGAAAGGGCAAGAGAGCATGACCAGGTATGGGATGCGGTCATCCGTTTATTGGATCAGGCAGTTGAACTATTAGGAGATGAAGTGCTTTCACTTAAGCAATTTGCGGAAATCATCGAATCAGGCTTTAATGCTCTTACCTATTCTATTGTTCCGCAATCTCTGGATCAGGTCCTGATTGCCAATATCGATCAGTCGAGAATCCATCACGGGAAAGCAGCCTTTATTATTGGACTGAATGATGGCGTGCTTCCGCAAAAGCAGACAGATGATGGCATTATTGCTGATGAAGAGCGCTTACTTATGAAAAATGCAGGAATCCCGCTTGCCCCAAGCAGTGAAACGCGTTTATTAGATGAGGATTTTATTGCGTATAAGGCCTTCACGACACCTATGGAAAAATTATTCATTAGCTATCCGATAGCAGATGAAGAGGGAAAAAGCCTGCTGGCCTCACCATGGATTAAACGATTAAAGGAACTGTTCCCGACTATGGAAAGACTCACTTGGGGGCTGGAACCGTCAGGGGAACAAGAAAAGCAATTTGCTCTTATTCCAGATGTAGCTTTATCACATTTAACGAGTCAGTTACAGCTTTATAAGAAAGGTAATCCAATTTCTGATTTTTGGTGGGATGTATATAACGCTTTAATGGAGATTCCATCTCTTAAAACGGCAACAGCAAAAGTACTCTCTAGTTTGTTTTTTGAAAATAAAACAAAGGCCTTGAGTAAAAAAATAACAAAAGAACTGTACGGGGATGTAATCCAGGCAAGTGTTTCAAGAATGGAAAAATTCAATTCATGTCCATTCTCACATTTTATTTCTCATGGGCTTCGACTGGAACCGAGACCTATTTATAAGCTGGATGCGCCAAATATAGGGGAGCTTTTTCATGGAGCTTTAAAATTGTTAGCTGAGCGTTTGGAAGCAAGTAACCGGTCATGGGCGTCCTTATCTAAAAAGGACTGTGAACAGTTATCTAGAGATGTGGTAGAGCTACTTGCACCAAAACTGCAAAATCAGATTTTGCTCAGTTCAAATCGCCATCATTATATTCGTCATAAATTAGAGCAAGTTATTGCTAAAACATCATACGCCTTAAGCAAGCAGGCCAAAGCTAGCCGGTTTGTTCCTGCTGGTCTGGAGATTGGATTTGGAAAAAATGGCAAACTGCCTCCGCTTACGTTTTCATTAGATGACGGAACAAAGATGGAATTGGCTGGAAGAATTGACCGGGTTGATACGGCATCTTTTAATGGAGGCACCTATGTCAGGGTCGTAGATTATAAGTCGAGCAAAAAGGAACTCCAATTAAGTGATATTTACTATGGCTTATCTCTGCAAATGCTGACGTACTTAGATTTAGTCGTGACGCATTCTAAAGATTGGCTAGGCGCAAAAGCCGAACCGGCTGGAGTGCTTTACTTCCATATTCACAATCCGTTTCTGCAAGCCAATGAACCGCTTGAGGAAGACCAAATTGAAACAGAATTATTAAAACAGTATAAAATGTTAGGTCTATTATTATCAGATCCAGATGTTGTAAAACTGATGGATCAAAGCCTGGAGAGCGGGACGTCATCCATTGTTTCGGCAGGACTGAAAAAGGATGGAAGCTTTAATGCATATTCTAAAATTGCAACTAAAGATGAATTTGATGTGTTAAGAAGGTATGTTAGAAAGACCTTTAAAAAAGCAGGGAATCAAATGGTGGAGGGCCGCATTGACATTGCTCCCTATAAATTAAGGAACCAGACTCCTTGTGCGTTTTGTTCCTATAAATCTATATGCCAATTTGACAGTAGTTTGCAAGAGAATGCGTTTCGCTATCTGCAGCCAGCGAAAGCTGAAACAGCAATCGATTGGATCAGAAGGGAGGCTGAAGTAAATGAATAAACCAAGGTGGACTGTCAATCAGGCGAAAGCCATCTCTGCATCAGGAAAAGATATCCTTGTTGCGGCTGCAGCCGGATCAGGAAAAACCGCTGTTCTAGTGGAAAGAATTATTCAAAGGCTGATGGATGAGGAACACGGATACAATGTCGATCAATTACTAGTGGTTACCTTTACGAATGCCTCGGCAGCAGAGATGAGACACCGAATTGGAAATGCTCTTGAAGCTGCAATTAAAGAGAACCCGCATTCTCTGCATTTACGCAAGCAGTTAACGTTGCTAAATAAAGCATCGATCTCTACCTTGCATTCATTCTGTTTAGATATAGTCCGAAAATATTATTATTTGCTCGATTTAGATCCTAACTTTAGGATTGCAGACTCTAGTGAACTGGCTTTAATTCAAGATGAAGTGATGGATGAGTTGCTAGAAGAAAGTTATGCAATGGAGGATGCGAACGAATTTTACAAGCTTGTCGATGTGTTTGCCGATGACCGATCTGATCTTCCCTTGCAAACTATAATCCGAAACTTATATGAGTTTTCAAGGGCAAATCCAAACCCTAATCAATGGTTCAAAGATTTAATTGATTTGTATGATATAGATCCGGAAACAGACATCAATCAGCTGCCTTTTACAAAAACAATCATGGATTCGATTACAATGGAACTCGGTGCTGCGAAAGCCATGCTGGAGCAAGCGATTGATTTAGCCTCTCTCCCAGGAGGGCCAGCGCCGAAAATACAAACGTATGAGCAAGATATTGCCTATATTCAAAGGCTGCGAGAGGCTGCAGAAATAGGCTGGGATCCTTTATATCAAACCATTCATGCTGAAGGGTTCCTAAAAGCGGTTTCTGTAAAAAAAGCAGACTTTGATGAGGATTTATTAAAACAAACCGATACGCTGCGAAAGAAAGCAAAAGACTTAATAGATAAGATTAAGGAACAGTTCTTTTCAAGAAAACCGGATTCTTATCTGAATGATATTAGGGCGATGAAGCCAATTGTTGAAGGTGTTGTACGGCTAGTGCAGCGCTATCATGAGAAATTCCAAGCAGTGAAAATGGATAAATCCCTTATTGACTTTGGTGATTTAGAACATTTTTCGCTCTCAATTTTAATGGAGGGAAACCAGCCTTCCAATATTGCCAAAGCTTATCAGGAAAAATTTAAGGAAATTCTGGTCGACGAGTATCAGGACACGAATCTTGTTCAAGAAACGATTATCCAGCTGATCAAAAAGGGTTCAGAAGAAAATGGAAACCTGTTCATGGTTGGGGATGTCAAGCAATCCATTTATAAATTCCGATTGGCGGAACCTCAGCTCTTTATTGAAAAATATCGCAGTTTTCAGCCCGATGAAAATGCCCCAAGCGGTTTAAGAATAGACTTGGCTCAGAATTTCAGAAGCCGGGAAGAGGTTCTGCATGGAACGAACTTTATTTTTAAGCAAACAATGGGAGAAAAGGTTGGAGATATTGAATATACAGAGGATGCTGAACTAAAGGTAAATGACCTTTATCCGCCTTCACCAACGCCCGTTTCTGTTGTTTTAATTGAAAAAGATGGTCAGGAAGAATCCGATCAGGAGGAAGAAAACCAAGAAGAACTTGAAAAATCGCAGCTTGAAGCCAGATTTATCGCGAAAGAGATTCGCTCCTTAATTGATAGCGGCGCAAAGGTATATGATGCGAAAATAGGCTCGTATCGACCGCTGCAGTTCAGAGATATTGTAATTTTACTGAGGTCGATGCCATGGGCCCAGACCATTATGGATGAATGTAAGGAATTAGGGATACCGGTTTATGCCGATCTCTCAGACGGTTATTTTGAGGCAACTGAGATTGCTGTCATGCTATCCCTCTTAAAAATAATCGATAATCCGCAACAAGATATACCGTTGGCAGCTGTTTTGCGTTCACCGATTGTGGGGATGAATGAGGAAGAATTGGCGCAAATTAGGATTTCACATAAAAAGGGAAGCTATTACGAAGCATTTACTTCCTTTGTTCATGATGATGGTCCCGATTATCTTACAGCGAAGGAAAAAGGGAAGGCATTTATAAACTATCTTGAAAATTGGAGAGTACTGGCAAGAAGAGGGACTTTATCAGAGCTAATCTGGCAAATCTATCAAGATACTAAGTTTTTGGAGTATGTGGGCGGGCTTCCCGGCGGAAAACAAAGACAAGCCAATCTGCGAGCTCTCTTTGACCGGGCGAGAGTATACGAAACAACCTCCTTTAGGGGGCTCTTTCGCTTCCTCCGTTTTGTTGAGAGATTACAAGAACGGGGAGAGGATCTGGGAACAGCCCGTTCAATTGGGGAACAGGATGACGTGGTCCGCTTAATGACTATTCACCGTTCAAAAGGATTAGAATTTCCTTTTGTATTTATTGCGGGTTTAAATAAAAATTTCAATATGAAGGATGTCCAGTCATCAACCCTATTAGATAAGGATTTAGGGATTGCGATGAAATATGTGGATCCTATTAAAAGACTAACTTATCCATCATTGCCGCAATTAGCGTTTGCCCGTAAAAAACGGCTAGAATCTTTATCAGAGGAAATGAGAATTTTATACGTAGCCTTAACTAGGGCTAAGGAAAAATTATATCTTGTAGGGACCATCTCTAAGCTAGAAAAATCGATAGAAAAATGGAGATTATCTGGAGACAGTTCCGGCTGGTTACTCCCTGACTTTGTCCGGTCAAAGGCTTCCACTTATTTAGACTGGATTGGGCCAGCACTGTTAAGATCAAGGGATTTTCAGGAAGTTCTAAGTGAAATGGGGCTGTCATCTCCTTATAAGGCTCTTGATCATCCGGCGCGTTTTGAATTCACTATATTATCTGCTCCCTCTTTATTAGCTAATGCCATAGGTGCTGACCAAAGACAAAATGGGCTGGAAGCTGTGCGAAATGGCGAGCAGGCTGGAGAATTCGGAGATACAGCCGCGGCGATTTTAAAGCAAATGACTTGGGAATATCCATTTAAACCTTTAACAGGCATGCGCTCTAAAATGTCTGTTTCAGAATTAAAAAGACAGCGTGAATGGGTCAATCGGGAAGAGATGCTGCCATCTCTTCGCCGTACCTCTTTGTTCGATCGTCCAAGCTTTTTGCAAGAAAAGAAGCTGACACCCACTGAAAGAGGGACGGCTATGCACTTAGTCATGCAGCATGTCCCGTTGAAGCAGGAAGTTTCCTTAGAAAGCATCGATAGACTGCTAAACCGAATGAAATCGATGGAGCTGCTTACCGAAGAACAAGCGAAGAGCATAAATCCTGAACAAATCCTCCGCTTTTTTGAATCGAACGTAGGCGCGCGAATGCTTAAGGCTCCTGCGGTATATCGTGAACTGCCATTTAGTTTTGTCGTACCGGCCGAAGACTATTTTGATGAGAAAGTACTTATTCAAGGGATTATTGACTGTTTATTTGAGGATGAGCAAGGACTGGTTTTAATTGATTTTAAATCCGATACGATTACAGGCAAGTATCCCAATGGTTTTGAACAGGCAAAACCTGAATTAATTGCAAGATATAAAACTCAAATTGAACTATACAAGCAAGCGGTTGAAAAGATTGTCTCTAAGCCACTTTCTGAAGCATGTCTCTACTTCTTTGATGGGGGTCACCAAATATCATTTATTAAAGAGATGAATCAAAGCTAATATTTCTGCGATACAAGTAATAAGTAACGTTTAAAAGCCGACAGAGGAAAGCCTCTGTCGGCTATTTTGCTGCGAGTGACAAATTTAAGCATCATGCATTTCCTGTAATAGGCTGATCGATTGCATTTAAATCGATATAGTTGCTCGCGCTAAGGAAATTATTGGTAATGATAAAAGGTCCAGTATTATGGGTTCCTGACCCGGTAATCGTTTTGTGACTGCTTTTAGGCGAGACATAAAACGAATCACCAAACTGAACCTCGCCACCACTTACCGAAAAGACTTGAACAGGTCCTACTATGGCAGGCATAGCCAACATCCTCTTCTCTCTATAGTCACTTTATTCTATGTGACTCACCCATTAATCGTTCTCCTTTGGCTTTAATTGGCGAATATGCTTGACTCTTGATTCCATATAGGCTTTCCCGATATTTCCGACCTTTACGATTGAAGAAGCTGATGTTGCCGTAATATCTAGGTTATTGACGAAAATACCAGGGTTATATTGATAAAAATGAGCTTGAACATTCCCCTTGGGGGGCAATGGAATTGGTTCAGTAAAGATAGAGGTTTCGTGCCTTTCAAAGGGTCCTTCATAACCGAAAAAAATTTCTTCTTCTCTTTGCACAGCAAATACATCTGATCGTGATGAAATCGTATGGGTATCCCCTAAGCGGAGAAGGGAACTAAAGCTGACCGTATTGGAAGACAAACAATTAAGATGGGAAATTCTTTTCCACATCGATGATCACCCTTCTGGTGAAAGCGGCACAAAAGGTCCGATGATCAATGATTCTGGAGGAGTATCAAAAGTAGCTGCGAGCTGAATCGTTTCTGAATCGCCA
Organism: Bacillus litorisediminis; assembly: GCF_022808645.1. GTDB lineage: Bacteria > Bacillota > Bacilli > Bacillales > JC228 > Bacillus_BF > Bacillus_BF litorisediminis. The sequence continues at coordinate 35,319 of NZ_JAKZKT010000001.1, read as the reverse complement.
ATCTGCACTAAAGAAGCACTCGTAACGGCATCTATTTTAATAGAGCCAACCGATAATTCACGATTCAGCACATTAAATTGCATCATTAGGATTCTCTCCTTTTTCATTAGATTGAAAGCGTGACAGGAATGAGAAGATGCCTTGTTGTATTTCACCTTTGATTCGGGCAGCTACCATTTCCGCCACTTGTTCTATTGGCTCCTTCTCCATTACTTGGTGCGAAAGCTGCCTGATATGAAACTGGATTCTTGTTTTTAATTGATTCTTAATATCCTGGCTAATCAATTCTAGGTAAGACTCATTTGGCTGCATTCCAAGCTGATCCTGTGTATCGTAAATGATTTGCGGAACCGATTCATCCATATACTGTTTTAATTTTTCCTCAATTAAATCGTGAATCATTACATGTTTTGGATCGTAGACCGATGAAGGAACAGGATGCTGTCCAGTCGAGAGATCGCCTATATTTTGCAGATCCTGTGGCGAAATGCCTACATTCAATGTACCTTCTAAGGTCTCAATTTTTAATTGGTCAAATTTATATTCAATGCGGTCGATTTTTAAAGAAGGCTGTGATCGAAGCTCTTTTACGATTTTTTTTAGTTCGAGAATTTCTTTTTCCAGCTGTTGAATTTTTTTCTGGTGTCTCTCAATCACTTGTCGATATGAATCCGCATAGGAATAGGGTTGGTACATGCAATCCCGCCTTTCCTTAAACTATTGAGTTGGTGCGCCTAATGGAACGAGTGAAGGTTCAACACCAGGCTGCTCGCCTGTTATCTGTGTAACAGGCCCAGCTGCAGCATCAGCTTCTGGTGCCGGAAGTACATATCCGCCAGTATTATAAAGATAGGCATTTGCCGATATCGATCCTGAGCTGCCGATTTGTAAAACAGATGAGTTCGTTACACTGCCAACTCGCAGTATATGGATATAAATAGATTGCTGAATATAAAAATTCATACGATCACCTATTATTCATAAAATAAAAAAATTGATCCTATAACGTAAATGCAATTGGCATATCAATTCCTTCCTGATCATACGCGTTTGTGTTGCTGTAGTGATTGACAACGTATAACCCGTCACCAGTATTAAAAGAACCTGCTCCAGCGAACGTTTTAGTTACAGACTGAGGTGCAACTGAAAAAACATCCCCTATATGAAAAACAGAACTGCTCCCGATACTATTAACTTGAACAATTCCAACAACGGCAGGCATTCGCAAAACACCTCTTCCCTTACACTCGCGGGCTTTTGATATTAATGTATGAGAAACGATCGAAGATGTGATACAAACGCCTATTTTCCAGGCGATTCTAAATGAGGCAGAAAACCGATATAATGGACATAATTGGAAGCGGAAGGAGGAACATGAAAGTGAAAATGAATACTGTGGAAAAGGAAAGAATCGTTGGAATTGATGTGGCCCGGGGGATTTCTCTCTTGGGTATTTTATTGATCAATATGATGTCTTTTCATTCTCCTTATGTTTGGGTTGTTAATCCCTATACGTACTGGGAAGGAGACATTAATCAATCTCTTTTTTTATTTTTAGAAGTTTTTGTGGCGGCCAGTTTTTATCCGCTTTTTTCGCTTTTATTTGGCTTTGGTGCCATAAAAATTATGGAGAAATCGAAACAATTGGAGCTGCATCCGCGTCATACCCTGCTTCGAAGATTTATTTTTCTATTAGGGGTGGGTTTAATCCATGCCTTTTTGATTTGGACAGGGGATATATTAATTACTTATGCGGTCACAGGCTTATGTTTGCTATTCTTGTTGAAGAGATCAGCAAAAACAATGATCACCATCGGCAGCCTGCTATTATTTATTCCGAACCTTCTCCTATTTTTCCTTTTTTGGATAGTATCGGTTTTTGTACCGATTGATGAAGAGGTGAGTCCAGGGATAGACACTAAGCAAATTGCTCATATTTATGCGGACGGAAGTTTTATAGAAATTACCAATATGCGAATAGAAGAATGGATGTATCTCAATCTTAACGGAATCGGATTACCTTTAATCATAGCAGTCTCTATTTTACCGATGGTTTTATTGGGGGCAGGGCTAGCGAAAGGAAGATGGATTGAAACCCATTCTTCCCGTTATTTTCTAACAACAGGATGTACTCTCGCAGCAGTTGGATTAGTTATAAAGCTAATACCACTATTTACTGGATATCGATATGAATTTATTTTTCTGCAAGATTCGATAGGCGGACCCATCTTGGCAGTAGCATATTTCTTTCTTTGCATTGGGCTTTTTAACAGAAAAAAAGGGAAAGTCCTGACAGCATTTGCAAGGGCCGGCAGAATGTCGATTACGATTTATCTATCCCAATCTATCATTTGTACGTTGATTTTCTACGGCTATGGTCTCGGATGGTACGGCAGGGCAGAGCTTTGGGAAGGGACTTTGCTGGCTATAGGATTATATCTTTTTCAATTAGCCGCCAGCTATCTATGGTTTGCCTACTTTAGAATCGGACCAGTTGAATGGATGTGGCGCTGGTATACCTACAAAGAGAAACCAAAATTTAAGCATCATTAGCTATCAATCCTCTTTTTTGATATAAAAATTTAAATAGTTTGACGTTTCCACCGATATAGATAATGGATATATACAGTGTTTTATAAAATTCCTTCAAATATGGGTTGGATGGAAAGAGAACATATGATGTAAATTCTTTCTTTTACGCGTGAAGAGGTGGTGACGTCTTAGTGAAAACAGTAAGTCAGCTTTACCAATCTGAGCAAGCCTTTATTGACTTTTCTTACGAGCATGAGCTTCCAGACTATTCCAATGTACTGGTGAACCTATTTTGCGGGAAAGTTCGCCAAGACCTGCTTCTTCAGGTCGGAAAAATTGTACGAACTCATCTCCCTTCCGCCGTTATAATCGGAAGCACAACTGATGGAGAAATTGCTTGCGGTAAACATACTACGAATGAGATCCTGATTTCCTGTACAGTCTTTGATCAAACAGAAATAAAAGGATTTAGTATAAAAAATATAGAAAAGTTTAATGCAAGCTTCCTTGGTGAAGAGATAGGATCGTCATACACCTCTATTGATTCAAAAGCCGTCATCTTGTATTCATCAGTGAATGCAATTGTTACAGGTTACTTTTTGGAGGGATTAAAAAAGGCAGCGCCTCAAGTAAAGATAGCGGGAGGACTAGCTGGTGATAATGGCAAGTATGTGACTTCGTTTGTATTTGATGGGAATGAAGTGATTACAGAAGGAATTACCGGAGTTGTATTAGATTCTAACCAGTTATCTGCATATACCGGCAACCATTTCAGCTGGAAAGAGGTAGGCAGACCCTTCGTCATTACAAAGGCAAGCGGAGCGAATGTATATGCGTTAGAGCATAAAAAGCCGCTACAGATATTGCGTCAGTATTTAGGGGGAAAATTTGTCGAAAGGCTCCCCTTATCCGGTTCAGAATTTCCTTTTTTGATCAAAAATCACGATGAAAAGTACCCGATTTTTATTCAAAACATTGGCGATAATGGTTCAATCCAATTAAGTGAAGATGTTTCAGAAGGCGATGAACTAACATTTGCATACGCCGATACAGAAAAAATTATGGAACAAACAGGAAAAAATCTGAGAAAACTTGCAAGACAAACGATTGAAACAATATTTGTTTTTCCTTGTATGTCGAGAAGACGGTTTTTATCTGATTATACATCTTATGAATTAGCTGTATTTGAAACAATTGCACCCTCTATCGGATTTTTTGCTTACGGAGAGATTGTTGATACTGATGAGAAAATTCGTGTAGATGGAAATGTTCTTACATACATAGCATTAAGTGAGACGAAGCAAGTCAAAAAAGAGGCAACCCCTTTGCCAAAATTTATAAGAACAAATCAAATGTATACGATGAGTACATTTACTCAATTAATGGAAGCCTCTACGAGGGATCTCCAGGAAATGCATGATAATATACAGATTTCCGAGCAATACTATCGTTCTTTGTTTGACCATAATTCCGATATTGTTTATTCGACGGATTTACAGGGGAGATTCACCAGTGTCAATCCGGCTTTAGAAAAAGTGTTCGGCTATGACAAATCAGAATTAATTGGCAAGAATGCGATTAAATTTATTCAGGATAAAGAAGCAGCAAAGGTCAAAATGCATTTTTATCGGACGATGCGGGGAAAAGAACAGTTCTATGATCTTGAAGTGGTTTCCAAAACGGGACAATATTACACACTTAATATGAAGAATATCCCCATTATTGTTAATGGAGAAATGGTTGGTATTTATGGAATTGGACGCGATATAACTGAGCAAATCCGAGTGAAAGAAAAGGTTACCCATTTAGCCCATTACGATCTGGAGACGGGCCTGGCCAATCGGACGTTGTTTACGGAAAAGGTAAGTCAGCAAATCAAAGCGGCGGCTAAGAAAAAGCGGTCTCTGGCAGTGATGTTTATTGATATGGACAGCTTTTCATTAATTAATGATAGTCTTGGCCATCATGCGGGCGATTATATTTTAAAAGAACTGGCCTATCGGATTCAAAATTCATTGCCAAAAGGCTCTTTTCTGGGGAGATTTGGCGGGGATAAATTTACAGTATTGGTCACAAAAAGCGAAATGAACCAGGATTTTTATGAAATAGCCTATCATATTTTTGAAAATATTAAGCAGCCAGTCGTATATGACCAGCAAGATTATTTTGTTACGTCAAGTGTCGGTGTCAGTATTTATCCAACAGATGGAACAGATACAGAAACATTGTTCCGAAATGCAGATACAGCGATGAATCGTGCCAAATTAATGGGCGGCAATAGAATTGTGCTTTTTTCAAATGAGTTAAATGAAAAAGCAAAAAAACGTCTTGAAATGGAAAGATATTTACGGAAAGCATTAGAACGAAATGAATTTCACCTTGTTTATCAGCCGATTGTGGATATACAGACAAATAGATTCACAGGGAGTGAAGCTTTATTAAGGTGGAATCACCCTCAATATGGTGACGTGCCTCCTGCCGTTTTTATCCCGATTGCAGAAGAGATAGGAATAATTAAAGAAATCGGGAAATGGGTTTTAAATGAGGCGTGCCGGCAAAATGCAAAATGGCATGAGTTAGGATATCGTAACTTGACCATATCGGTCAATGTTTCCGCTCATCAATTATTGGATCCGGCATTCGTTATAGATGTTGCCAATGTTATTGAGGAGACGGGTTTGCGGCCTGAATACTTATATTTGGAACTGACTGAAAGTGTTATGATTGGCAATATGCAGTATTGTTTAAGGGTCATGAAGGATCTCCAGCAGCTTGGAATTAATCTTTCAATTGATGATTTTGGAACAGGCTATTCCTCTTTAAGCTATTTAAAAACTTTACCTGTAAATCGGCTCAAAATTGATAAGACCTTTATCGACCAGCTTTCGACGAACACGATTGACTTGGCTGTAGTTCAGGCCGTTATTATGATGGGCAAGGGGTTAAATATGAAAGTGGTTGCTGAAGGAGTTGAGACAAAGGAACAGGTTGAGGTATTAGAGAAACTTGACTGTCATTATGTCCAGGGTTTCTACTTCAGCCGGCCATTAACGGATGCAGCTTTTGAAAAGGAACTCCAGCAAGGTCTCACTGCCCAAATTTGATTCGATGTAAAAAAAGCTGAGCAGCCCGCTTGGGGGGTGGCTCAGCTTTATTATAGGCGAAAAATGTAATTTTTCTCGATTTAGATAACTGTCTAGCGCAAGCCAGTCTCGCTCTTCGCATCTCTAGCCATCCCCGTCCGGAGGGCTGGCCCATTCTGCGGGGGTATGTCTTAAGCTTGTCGGGGCTGAGCAAGGCGCTTTTAGCTTTTCTTGCTAAGCGAGTTTTTCAATCACGACTCTTTTTCCTGTACTAAGGGTAAATTCGAAGCGGTCATTAATCCTTTTGAAGTATTCAAAATGATGCTGAACGGCACAAATGACTTCTCCATTATCAAAAATCATCATGTTTACACCATTTTGATTTTTTTTCTCTTTAAGAAATGATAAGTGATTGTGGCAATAGATACAATCATAAATCGAAAACTCCATAGAGTTTAATGTCATAACAAATTGTAAAAACGCATCCTCATGCAGATCCTCCAATAATCTTTCAAGGGAATACACCAGATTTTTACGGATCCTTATTTTTGTTGCACTGTGCAGGTCAAAAATTTCGTTGGACAGTTTTACTTTATCAGTTTCAATCAGCTTACCTTTACGCCATCTATGATTAGAAAAAACCTCAACTTCTTGGAACAAAAAATCTTCCAATAATGAAGCCTCTTCGCTTTCATCATCAAAGAATACCCATTGATCGTTAATGTATTCAAGTGTTCCCTCGGAAAAGGATCTGGATTGATGCTCAAAGATTTTATAACGGCTTACATCCATATGTCCTGCAACCTCCATGTTGTGTAAAAATCTAAAGAGTAGGTTAATGAAATGTTAGGAACTTTTACCACCGAATAGATAATCGTATACTATCGTTTTTGACGAATCGAGTCTCTTTTAAACCAATCTGAATTTTGGACAATGAACAATAGCCCAATTAGAGCATACAATAACAGCATGCATTTCCTGCCTTATTAATACTGGAGTAGAAAGGATGAAATATTATGTGTGGTATTACAGGCTGGATTGATTTCAAACAGGACTTATCCTCTCATGTTGAGATAGTTCAAAATAAGGCTGAGACTCTTTCAAAACGAGGACCAGATGATACTAATTATTTTGTCAGACCCCACGTTTTATTTGGTCATAAACGGTTAGTGGTTGTTGATCCTGAGGGCGGTAAGCAGCCGATGACGATCCTGCATCAAGGTAATGCTTATACCATCTGCTATAACGGAGAACTTTATAACACAGAAGATCTCCGTAAAGAGTTACTCATAAAAGGATATTCTTTTAAAGGACATTCTGACACAGAAGTTCTGCTTACTGCTTATATTGAATGGAAAGAAAAATGTGTAGATTTTTTAAATGGGATATTTGCTTTTGCTGTTTGGGATGAAGCTGAGCAAAAAGTATTCATTGCCAGGGACCGATTAGGGGTAAAGCCATTATTTTATGCGGAAGTAGGAAGCGGAATCGTATTCGGTTCGGAAATTAAAGCATTATTAGCTCATCCGTCGATTAAGCCAATAGTCACAAGGGAAGGATTGTCAGAAATCTTTGGCCTTGGCCCTTCAAGGACACCAGGGCACGGTGTTTTTCGGGATATTAAGGAATTAAGGCCTGCACACGCTCTCAGTCTCTCAACTCAAGGATTAAAGATTTGGAGATACTGGAATGTGAAGAGTGAACGACATACAGCGTCATTAGCTGAAACTGCCGAACAAATCCGATACTTATTTAAGGACGCTGTGACGAGACAGCTTGTATCTGATGTACCATTATGTACATTTTTATCAGGCGGAGTAGATTCAAGTGCCATTACAGCCGTTGCCGCTAATCATTATCGGGAGCAGGGAATGCAGCTCCATACGTTTTCGATAGATTACGAGGGTAATGACGAATTTTTTAAAGCCAATGATTTTCAGCCTAATGCAGATGGGCCATGGATTGAAAAAATGTCGAAAGAATTTAATACCATTCATCATAGATGCGTCATTTCTCAAGAAGAGCTTGTTGATTATCTGGTTGAATCGGTTCATGTACGTGACTTGCCAGGCATGGCTGACATCGATTCTTCATTGCTATGGTTCTGTAAACAGATTAAAAAAGAATTTGTTGTAAGTTTATCGGGAGAATGTGCCGATGAGATCTTTGGCGGCTACCCATGGTTTTACAGGGCGGATGACTTAAATCGAAGCGGCTTCCCTTGGATGAGATCAACAGAAGCAAGGCAAGCTTTGCTGAAAGATGAGTGGCGTTCCAAGCTAAACCTAGAAGACTATGTGATGCAAAGATATCAAGAAACCGTAGATGAAACACCCGTTTTAGATGGTGAAACAGGAGAGGATAAAAGAAGACGGGAGTTATTTTATCTCAACATGCTTTGGTTTATGACTAATCTCCTCGACCGTAAAGACCGGATGAGTATGGGATGCGGTTTGGAGGTAAGGGTTCCTTATGCAGATCATCGACTTGTTGAATATGTTTGGAATGTTCCTTGGGAGATGAAAATGGCGGGTAACCGGGAGAAAGGAATTTTACGCAAAGCTCTAGAAGGTCTGCTGCCTAATGAAGTCTTGTATCGCAAAAAGAGCCCGTATCCGAAAACTCATAACCCTGCTTATACGAAGGCGGTAACCAAATGGCTCCATACAATTTTAGAAGACTCCAATTCTCCTTTATATGAGTTTTTTGATGTAAATCAATTAAATGAACTTGTTCAGTCAGAAGGCAAATCCTTCTCGATTCCCTGGTATGGACAGTTGATGTCTGGTCCGCAGTTACTTGCTCATCTGGGTCAAATTCATGTTTGGTTTACTGATTATGGGGTTCAGGTGAGTGATTGATAGGAATTGTTTGGCGAAAGCTCTCTTATTCTGAAAAAAACCTTAGCGAGTAGCTAAGGTTTTTTCGTGTGGGGCTGGATATCGGAAGTTAATGTTGGTTTATTGGGTGATTGAGCTGTTTTATCTGAATTCGGGGGTAATTGAACCTGCTTGAAGCTGAATCTATAGTATTTTGAGCTGATTTTATAGATGAATAGGTGATTTTTCAGAACTCAGAAGCGGGTAACCGAACTCAGGACAAGATAACTGAACTCACGAGCGAGATAACCGAACTCGGCAGCAAGATAACCGCACTTAGAAACGGATAACCGAACTCAGGAGCAGGGTAACCGAACTGAGAAGCGGATTACTGAACTCAGGAGCAGGGTAACCGAACACAGAAGCGGATAATCGGACTCAGAAAACTGTTACCGAACTGCAGAACCGAGGGCTAAATAACAAAATCAGAAAGCCCTGGCCTCCACTATTTGTCTACTAAGCACTCACCTTTACAAAAGCTTTATCCACCCATACCCTTGATCTCCACCTAAAAAGCATTAAAATGCCGCGCAGCCATTCATCCGCACAATAGGCGATCCAGATTCCGACTAATCCCATGCCAAAGGTAATTCCTAATAGATATGCAAGAGTTACACTAACGCCCCACATCGAAAGAATCCCGATATACACTGGAAATTTTACATCCCCAGCAGCCCGCAATGAATTGATGACTACGAGGTTAAACGACCGACCCGGTTCTAAAATAATAGTGATCAAGATTAGTAATGAACCGAGCGATATGATTGAAGAATTTTCAGTGAAAATCGAGAAAAGCGGTTTTGAGAAAAAGGAAACAACGATAGCCATTGCAAGTGAAATCACGATTGCAATCTTAAGACTTTTTATGCATCTATCGTAAGCCTCGCTTATTTTCCCTGCGCCAATCATATGACCGATGATAATTTGCGTGCCCTGGCTGATGGCAACTGCAAAGAGAAAAATAAACATCATAATATTTTGTGTATATACACGAGTAGTTAAATCCTCGGTTCCAAGGGATGCAATAAATATGGTAATCACCATTTGAGAGGCGTTGTACGATAATTGTTCCCCAGCGGAAGGAATCCCGATTTTTAACAAATCCTTAAAGTGTTGGAGCGGACGGACAATAGTTCGGATTGGCAGTGAATTTGGCGCTCTTTTAACTAAAACAATCATGATGATAATAAAACCAGCCAGACGGCTCACCGTGGTAGAAATGGCAACTCCATCGACACCTAATACAGGAATTCCAAACGGTCCGAAAATAAAAAGATAATTTCCGATGACATTTAGAATATTCATGCCGATCGTGATATACATCGCATCCTTCGTAAATCCATAACTGCGCAGAATGCTGCTTGCAGTCATAATCAAGGCTTGAACGAAGGCAAAACCGCCGACTATTTTTAAATAGGAGCTGGCTTCAGCCATTAACTCAGCCGGGATATCCATCATTTTTAAAATAGGCGATGTAAATATAAGCAGAATTAGGCTGAGAATCATTCCGAAAATAAGGTTGGCAAATAAGGAAACGACCGAGACACTGCCAGCCTCTAATTCCCTTTCTGCCCCTAAATATTGAGCGACCAAGATAACAGTCCCGGTTGCTACAAAACCGAACATCACAATAATAAGATAAAGGATTTGATTAGCTACACCAACTGCAGCAACGGAATTATCTGAATACTGGCTAAGCATAAGGGTATCAGCATTCCCCATCAGCATGTGTAAAAAGATTTCAATAAAAATCGGCCAAGTTAATGCAAATAAGGACATATTCTTTAACTGATTTCTGCCAGATTCCATAATCTGTATTCTCCTTTAATCAAACAAGTATAAAAGAAGAAGCCGACTCATAATGGGTTAAAAGACCGGACCCTCTCATTTTATGAATGATAGTGAGGTTTTATGGCTTTTAACTTTGAGTCGGCACTCATCTATTTTGTTCTTTTACGACGAGCTTAACAAAATTTCATTGCACACTAATGATAATAAATTGTTTTGCCGGAATGTCAATGAAAATCGAACTGCTATCTTTCTGTAAGATCTTTGATGCAAGCAGGTCCTTCCATTCTGCTGCCCGAACCAGTTTACTTTTTAAATTCACATTCACTTTCCTGTCATGGGGATTAATTAATACTAATACTTCTTTTTCCTGATTGTATTTCCTAAAACCAATAAGTCCTGACTCGTACTCCCATTTAATACATCCCTGATTGGCAAGCAAAGGCTCTTTTTTTCTAAGCGATATCAGTGATTGAATATGCTTAAATAGCTCTTGATTATGCAGTTTTCGATCCCATGGCATGCATTTGCGGCAGCCCGGATCCATCCCGCCAGTCAGTCCAATCTCATCCCCATAATATATACAGGGTGTACCTGGATAGGTTAATAGCAAAGTAAAGATTTGTTTAACATCATCCAAATTTTCTCCGCACTCTGTTAAAATACGCGGTGTATCATGGCTGCCCACAAGATTAAATAAACCTTTATTAATGGTTTCCGGATATAGGAACAGAACTGATGTCATATTTTCCATAAACTTTCGCGAGGAAATTGTTTTACGGGCAAATAAATCTAAGACATTGGTCTGGAATGGATAGTTCATTACAGAATCAAATTGGTCACCACGAAGCCAAGGCATCGAATCGTGCCAAATTTCTCCTAATATATATAGGTCAGGCTTGATTTCTTTTACAGCGGTTCTAAATTCTCTCCAAAATTGGTGATCTACTTCATTGGCCACGTCGAGTCTCCAGCCGTCAATATCAAATTCTTTCACCCAATAACGACCTACGTCTAGTAAGTACTGTTTAACTTCCGGATTTTGCGTATTGAATTTTGGCATAAACGGAGTAAAAGCAAATGTATCATAATTAGGTCTTGGCTCTTGAACGATCGGGAACTCGCGAATATGAAACCAATCCTTATAAATAGAAGCTTCTCCGTGCTTTAGAACATCCTGAAATGGAGGAAAGTAATAGCCGCTATGGTTAAAGACGGCATCTAACATAACCCGAATACCCCGTTTATGACATTCGTCTATTAGCTTTTTAAAGGTTTCTTTTGTCCCGAATTGAGGATCGATTTCAAAATAATCAACAGTGTCATATTTATGGTTAGAGGTTGCTTTAAAAATCGGTGTAAAATAAAGGCCATTCACACCTAAGTCCTCTAAATAATCAAGATGCTCTATGACACCTTCAAGATCTCCGCCAAAAAAGTTGGTCGGGGATGGTTCAGCGCTTGCCCATTCAAGTGTTCCCTGGGGGTCATTGTTTGCATTCCCATTGGCAAATCTTTCTGGAAAGATCTGATACCATACGGTATTTTGCACCCACTTCGGAACATCGGTCGCATCGCTCGTGTGAACAAAAGGGAAGCAAAAGTAATAGCCATTATCTTTAAGCGGATGATCATAGAACCCTTTTTCACAATAAAATATCGGTTGAGTTTGACTAATTAATAGAAATCCATAGCGGAGCCGGTGAAAGGGAGGGCGAACAGTGATTGACCAATAGTCAAATAATGAATCAGTTCCGGAAAGCTTCATAGGCGCTGTCTCTTTGTTCCATTCCCATTGTCCCTTCGAAACTTCAGTCCAATCATAAGGGTCTCCTGCAATTAATTGTACTTCATGGATATCATTCTTTTTTGTTCGTAAAACGATTTTTAAATCCCCATTTGCGCAAACGTATGCATAATTATCGGTAGGCCGATGGTAAACGGATTCAATTTGCATTTTTTTAACAATCCCCTTTCAGAATCATATTAACAGATTATGAGAATGTGATAATAAAATCAAGTATTATCATAAAGATACCGTTTACAAAAAAATAAAAAAAGGGTTGTCAAAGTGATTTTTCCATGTATAATGAAAGTAGATTGTGCAATCGCTTTCACAACATAATTTGAAGTAGCTTGCTTTTCTTTTTTTAAGGAAATTTGTGCAAACGTTTGTACAATCAATAGTCTTATAGAATCCTATAATTATTTGGAGGGGTCAAAATGAAAAAAGCGTTAACGCTTTTCATGGTGTTTATGCTCATTTTGGGCGTATTGGCTGCCTGTGGTCCGACGCGTGAAGACGCACAATCGGAAAATGATCAGCCTGAAACAAACGATGGCGAACAAGCAGCAGAGGAGATGCCAGAAAAACCTGAGTCATTAAAAATTTGGGTAAATGATGAAGAAAAGCAAAAAGAAGCTTTACAAACGATTTTTGACAAATACACAGAAGAAACTGGTATTGAAATTGAAGTAACTCCTATTAGTATGCTTGACCAAGTAGAAGCATTGGCTTTAGATGGCCCGGCAGGTAACGGTCCGGATATCTTCTTCCAGCCTCATGACAGAATTGGAAGTATAGTAGCTGCCGGACATGCTGATCCAATAGATTTAGGTGATACTGTTGATACTTACACACAATCGGCTATTGACGCTGTAACCTATGATGGGGAAATCTATGGTGTTCCTTTAGTCGTTGAAACATATGGAATTTTCTATAATAAAGATTTAGTTGAAAAAGCTCCTGAGACGCTTGAGGAGTTAAATGCGATTGCAGCAGAACATACAGATGCAAGCGCCGGAACCTATGGCTTTTTAGCTGAAGCAGCTAACTTCTATTTCTCTTATCCATTCTTTGCTACTTATGGTGCCTATGTCTTCAATAAAACAGATGGTGCTTATGACGTGGAAGACATTGGTTTAAATAATGAAGGAGCCATTAAAGGCGGGGAACTGATTCAATCCTGGTTCCAAAATGGCTATATTCCAGTTGAAGTAAACCCAGATATCATTAGCGGTTTATTTACTGAAGGGAAAGCATCAGTGGTTCTATCTGGTCCTTGGAATATCCCAGTATTCCAAGAGGCTCTAGGTGACAAGCTTGGAACCGCGCCGCTGCCAACGATTGATGGTCAAAATGCCAAATCATTCATGGGTGTAAAATCATGGATGCTTTCTACTTACTCAGAAAATAAAGAGTGGGCCACTGATCTTATGAAATTTATTACAAATGAAGAAAATTCTCTTCACTATTATGAAGTAGCTGGTGAAATGCCTGCGAATGAAGCTGCACTGAACAGTGATGCAGTAACTAACAATGAAATGGTTGCTGCCTTTGCTGAACAATCTCAATACGGCGAGCCAATGCCAAGTGCTCCAGAAATGGCTCAAGTTTGGGAGCCAATCAACAATGCACTTTCATTTATTGCAAAGGGTGAACCAGTTGAAGATGTTTTAAATGAAGCAGTGCAATTAATTAAAGATAATATCGCTGCCGCTCAGTAATGGCCATGATTTCATGAGGCTGACTTCAGGCAATGAGGGTCAGACCCCGCAAGTTAACGATTTTGCGGGAGACACTGACCCCTTGTGGGTCAGTCTCATCATATTATTCTCAGGAGGATTCATAATGAAAATAGAAAGAAAGGAAAGTGTAGCTGAAAGCAGCCTAAGCTTTGGTGCCTGGATTAAGCAAAGACATGTCATTGCTACGATTCTTTCCATCCTATTTGCAGGACTGGGACAACTCTATAACCGTCGCTATTTAAAGGGCCTCCTATTTATCATTCTAGAGCTTTCCTTTATTTTATCGCTTGGTGGATTTCTTAACTATGGTTTATGGGGTCTGAGGACTCTTGGGATTGACCCCAAAATCGATCACTCCATTTTCTTAATGATTTATGGATTAATTTCAATCATCATTTTAGCCTTTGCGATTACGCTTCATGTATTAAACGTGTTAGATGCCAGAAGAAATGCAATCGCAATTGAATCAGGACAGAAAAATCCGACTCTTCACCAGTCGTTAAAACATACATGGGACTATGGATTTCCGTATCTATTTGTTACACCGGGTCTAGTTATGCTGACTTTTATCGTTATATTACCGTTATTATTTACGGTCTCCCTCGCCTTTACGGATTACAGTTTAAATAATTCACCTCCTAAGAATCTATTAAACTGGGTAGGATTTGAAAACTTTACGAAACTTGTAACAGTAGATATTTGGCGGGATACTTTTTTTAGCGTATTCACCTGGACCATTATTTGGACGGTTGTGGCCACTACCCTGCAGGTAGGGCTCGGTCTGTTCTTAGCTTTATTGGTTAATGACCCGCGTATCAAATTTAAAAAAACAATTCGTACTATTTTAATTTTGCCTTGGGCAGTTCCAGCTTTTGTTACCATCTTAATTTTCTCTGCTTTATTTAATGGAGAATTCGGTGCGATCAATAATAATATTTTACAGCCGCTTTTTGGAATCTCACTTCCATGGATGCAAGATCCGTTTTGGGCTAAAGTGGCTCTGATTATGATTCAGACCTGGCTCGGGTTCCCGTTTGTATTTGCGCTGTTTACTGGAGTCCTGCAAAGTATCTCGAAAGATTGGTATGAAGCTGCTGAAGTAGATGGTGCTACAAGATGGCAAAAATTCCGGCAAATTACACTTCCCCATGTGTTATACGCAACTGCACCTCTTTTGATCATGCAATATGCCGGGAATTTTAATAACTTTAATATTATCTTCCTATTTAACCAGGGAGGACCGGCTGTACGCGGTCAAAATGCGGGCGGAACTGATATTTTAATATCTTGGGTTTATGATTTAACGTTTGAATTGAACCAGTATTATATGGCTGCGGTCATTTCTCTGATATTAGGATCAATCGTCTGCCTCTTTGCCTTCTACCAATTCAGACGAACCAGATCCTTTAAAGAGGAGGGCAACATCTGATGAACCGAAAAACCAAATCAAAAATCGAGGTAGCAGCTATCTATATTTTTCTTGCAATTGTTGCAGTTGTGATTGCCTATCCGTTACTTTGGACGATTGGCATGTCTTTAAATCCAGGGACGAGCATGTATTCTGCATCGATTATTCCTGAAAAATGGTCACTCGAGCATTATAAATGGTTATTTTTCAGTGAGGATAGCGATTATTTAATTTGGTACAAAAACAGTATTTTTGTGGCCATCATTAATTCATTTACTTCTGTTATACTAACAGCTTTAATTGCCTACGCCTTTTCTCGTTATCAGTTTGTAGGAAGAAAATACGGATTATATGCGTTTTTGCTTCTTCAGATGTTCCCATCCCTAATGGCGATGGTTGCCTTATATATTTTAATTAACATGTTAGGGCTGCACGATAACCTTTGGGGACTTATTCTCGTCTATATTGGAGGACAAATTCCATTTAACGCATGGCTTGTAAAAGGGTATTATGACACCATTCCGAGAGAGCTTGATGAGGCGGCAAAAATAGATGGCGCCGGGCACTTTGGAGTCTTTTTCCGAATCATTTTACCGCTGGCAAAACCGATTTTAGCAGTAGTAGCACTGTTTAATTTTATGGCGCCATTTGTGGACTTCCTGCTTCCAAGAATTATTTTAAGAAGCTCCGAAAACTACACATTGGCTCTTGGCTTGTTTAATTTTATAAACCAGCAATTTGCTAATAACTTTACTCGTTTTGCAGCGGGATCGATTCTTATTGCAGTACCAATTGCATTAGTATTCTTGTTCTTACAGCGATATCTCATCTCAGGACTTACATCTGGGGGAACGAAAGGGTAAAATGAACAACAGACCGAAAAATTTTGGGAGGGACAGCGCATGTTTAAAAAATCAATCGCTCTGTTTCTCATGTTGCTTCTCCTTTCACCTCTAGCTAATGTCCAAGTCATTAAGGCAGAAGATCGAAAGTGGCAAGATGAGATGATTTATTTCCTGATGGTTGACCGTTTTAATAATGGAGACACATCTAATGACTTTCAAGTAAATATGAAGGATCCTTATGCTTATCATGGAGGAGATTTTCAAGGAATCATTGAAAAATTAGATTATTTAAAGGATATGGGGTTTACCGCGATTTGGCTCACCCCAATATTTGATAACTCAGAAAAAGGATACCACGGATATTGGATTCAAGACTTTTATAATACAGAAGAGCATTTTGGGACAATGGATGAATTTAAAGAATTAGTCGAGGAAGCTCATAAAAGGGATATCAAAATTATAGTAGATTTTGTTGTCAATCATGTATCGCCTACGCATCCTTGGGTACAGAATCCAGAAAAGCAAGAGTGGTTTCATGAAAAGAAGCCAATCCTTGGCGATACACCTGAGCAATTAGAAAATGGCTGGCTTTATGAACTGCCAGATCTGGCTCAAGAAAATCCGGAAGTTAAAAAATATCTGATTGATGCAGCAAAATGGTGGATTGAAGAAACAGATATTGATGGGTTTAGACTGGATACAGTCAAACATGTTCCGCAAAGTTTTTGGACTGAATTTACAAAAGAAGTGAAAAGTGTAAAAGACGATTTCTATTTGATTGGAGAAGTTTGGTCGAAGGATCCGCAGTTTATTGCCTCCTATCAGGAAACCGGAATTGATGGGTTTGTAGATTATCCATTATTTGATCATTTAAGAAACGCTTTTGCAAACTATGATCAATCCCTTGAATGGTTGTTTGTGCAGTGGGACCGAAACAAATCACTTTATGAGGATCCCTACTTAAACGGAAACTTTATCGATAACCATGATAATCCGCGGTTTACCCAAGATATTGTCCAGAATCATTTGTTTCCGGGGACAAGATGGAAGCTGCCATTAACCTATTTGTATACAGCTCCAGGGATTCCGATTATTTATTATGGAACTGAAATTGCTATGAATGGCGGAAATGACCCAGACAATCGTCAAATGATGAGATTCCGTGCAGATCCGGCATTAATCGAGTATATAACAGAATTAAGCGAAATCAGAAGTCAATTTCCTTCCCTTCGAAGAGGAGATATGGAACTTCTTTTTGAAGAAGATGGGATGGCTGTTTATAAAAGAATGTATGAAGACGAAATAACGGTAGTAGCGATTAACAATACATCAGAGACGAAAACCGCTTTAATTGATGTATCTGATTTACAAGCGGATCAAGAGCTGCACGGCTTACTAAACGGAGAAATTGTTCGCAGCAATGATAACCGGCAATTTAATATTACGTTAGACCGGGAAACGTCAGAGATTTATATGCTTTCCGAAGAAAAAGGTCTTAACATTCCGTTTATCACGGTCTTAGGAGTCGTCTATTTAGGATTTATTGGTTTTGTTCTATACGTTTGGAGAAAAGGAAAACGTAGAAAAGCATCGTGACTTAGGAGGAAACAGCCATGTTAGAGGATACAAGCTTTGCTATACATCCCGGCGCTCAACAAAAAATAACCGACCATGGTTACAAATTGGTTAGTCCTTTACAATCGTATCGGCTTGATGGAAATGTTTTTCGCGGGAAAACAGGTCAGGGAGAGCTAGCCATCGTTTTTTATCGTAACGATATTGTCCGGATTGAAATGAACCCATTTGGGGAGGCTCAGCTCCGCCATAGTCCGGCTATTGTAGCAAATGCCGACCAGGTCGTATGTAGCTCTAATGATACTGGGGAGACCTTAACACTTTCTTCACAAGACCTAACCGTAACGATTCAAAAACAGCCGCTTATGATTTCGATTATGGATCAAAATGGCAGAGTTCTTGTACAGGAAACAAAAAAAGGGATGGCCTATAAAGCAACTAAGGAAATCATTTGTTATAAAGATATGAAAGAAGATGAGCATTTTTACGGATTTGGCGAAAAGACGGGTTTCTTGGATAAACGGGGAGAAAAAATGGTGATGTGGAACAGTGATGTATACGCACCGCATAACCCGGAAACTGATTCATTATATGAGTCGATTCCATTTTTCACAACCTTATCTAAAGCAGGAGCTCATGGGATCTTTTTTGATAATACGTTCAAAACAACTTTTGATCTTCGCTCTGAAGAGGATTGTTACTCGTTTTCGAGTGAAGGGGGAACTATCAATTATTATGTATTTGCTGGACCAACCCTCAAACATGTACTTGAACAATATACCCATTTGACAGGAAAGAGTCCTATACCGCCAAAGTGGGCACTAGGTTATCACCAATCCCGCTATAGCTATGAAACAGAAGAAGAAGTTCGTAACTTGGTCAATACGTTCAAGCAAAAGAATATTCCGCTTGACGTCGTTCATTTGGATATCCATTATATGGATGGATACCGTGTGTTTACTTTTGACCCGATTCGTTTTCCGAATCCAAAGCAGCTGGTGCAAGATTTGAAAGAAGCAGGCATTCATGTTGTACCTATTGTCGATCCAGGTGTAAAAGAAGATCCGGAGTATCCTATTTATCAGCAGGGAGTAAGAGAAGATCTCTTCTGCAAATACATTGAGGGATCCATCTATTTTGGTGAAGTATGGCCGGGAAATAGTGCATTCCCTGATTTTACCAGCGAAAAAGTCCGCAAATGGTGGGGGGACAACCACCAATTTTACAGCGATTTAGGAATTGAAGGTATCTGGAATGACATGAATGAGCCGGCAGTCTTCAATGAAACCAAGACAATGGATTTAAAGGTTATCCATGAAAATGATGGGGATCCAAAGACGCACCGCGAGCTTCATAATGTCTATGGATTATTAATGGGAAAAGCCACATACGAAGGTTTAAAATCAAAATTAAATGGTAGACGGCCATTTCTGCTTACAAGAGCCGGGTATTCTGGCGTCCAGCGCTATGCTGCAGTTTGGACAGGAGATAACCGAAGCTTCTGGGAACATTTGCAAATGTCTTTGCCTATGGTGATGAATTTAGGGATGTCAGGTATTCCATTTGCCGGACCAGATGTCGGAGGCTTTGCGCATGATTCTAATGGGGAACTATTGGCGAGATGGACACAGGTAGGAGCGTTAACCCCGTTCTTCAGAAATCATAGTGCGATTGGCTTCCTTCGCCAGGAACCGTGGTCATTTGGAGAAAAATACGAAGCCATCATTCGAAAATATATTCAGCTTCGCTATCAATGGCTTCCACAGCTTTATACTCTCTTTAAAGAAGCCCATGACACGGGTGTTCCGATTATGAGACCGTTGGTCATGGAATTTCCTGATGATGAAAACACCTATAATCTGTATGATCAATTTATGATCGGTGATAATGTCATTGTCGCTCCAATCCTGAAACCTTCGGATGAATACAGGGTAGTGTATTTGCCAAAAGGAGATTGGTACGATTACTGGACTGGTGAAAAATTGGCAGGCGGTAAAAGGCATCTAATTCACGCACCATTAGATACGATGCCAGTCTTTGTATTAGCTGGTACCGCTATTGCCCAGGGGCCGGTTCGCATGTCAACTGCAGAGAAAGAATTGGAAAGAACAATCCACATCTATTATCAGGCAGACCATGAATATACATTTAAAATGTATGAAGATGACGGATTAACCTTTGATTATAAAAATGGAAGTTTTGTAGATTATTCAATTCTAATTCATCAAGATGAAAAAACCGTAAGGATTACCGCTCAAAAACAGGGCCATTATCAGCCTGAGTGGGAAACACTACAATTTAAGTTTCATGGATTGCCAGAGAACGCTATGGTTCTAGTAAACGAGGAAGAACTTCATCAGACAACGGCAGGTTTTTATAAAATTAATCTTTAATTTTATGAAAGTTGGAAGGGGGGATTAAAATGACTGTTACAATCAAAGACGTTGCCAAGCTTGCTGGCGTATCTCCATCAACGGTTTCCCGCGTCATAGCAAACAGCTCACGGATCAGTGAAAAGACAAAGAAAAAAGTAAGGGACGCTATGAAGCAGCTTGGCTATCACCCCAACATGATTGCCAGAAGCTTGGCAAGTCAAACCACACAAACCATTGGGTTAGTGGCAGCTAGTTCAACTGATCTTGTGTTTCAAAATCCATTCTTTCCAACTGTATTAAGAGGAATAAGTGAAGCAGCCCATCAAAAACAATATAGTCTGCACATGACAACTGGAAAAACAGAACGAGAAATATATGACGATGTAGTTAAAATGGTACAGGGACGGCGTGTAGACGGCGTGATTCTCCTATATTCCAAGGTTGAGGACCCGGTACTCGGTTATTTGATGGAAAGGAATTTTCCATTTGTTGTGATTGGAAAACCATTTAAACACGTAGAACAGATAACTCATGTAGACAATGACAATTTCCGTGCCGCGAAAGATGTTACAAAGCATCTCGTTGATTTAGGTCACGAACGAATTGCTTTTGTCGGAGGAAATTTAAACTTTGTTGTGACGGTAGATCGTGTCTTAGGATATGAAAAGGCTTTACGGGACGTAGGAATCGAAATGCGCAATGAGTATGTGGTGCATGAGGAATTTGTTCGGGAAGGCGGGCAGGAAGCCATGAAAGAGCTTCTTTCTCTCGAAGAACCACCAACAGCCTTAGTTGTAGCAGATGATTTGATGGCATTAGGTGTTCTCAATACCTTAAATGAGATTGGTATTCGTGTTCCCCAAGATATATCCGTTGTAAGCTTTAACAATGTGATGCTCGCGGAAATGTCGCGGCCGCCTTTGACTTCCGTTGACATAAACATCTTTGATTTAGGCTTTGAATCAGCCAGGAATTTAATTCAAATGATTGAAAACCCGAAGGAGCCTGTTAAACGGATTATCATTCCGCACAATTTAGTAAAACGTGACTCTTGCGGGCCGCTTGGGTCTGCAACTTCGAAGCAAATCGTGCAGTTTTAAGAAAGGATCGCTGATTGCGGTCCTTTTTTATGTCTTGAGACGAAATATCAAGGCTTTTTTTCAAAGGCAACCCAAATTGGTTATTGAGGAGGAATATCAAAGCCCGTTTTTTGGGTGTCAACCCAATTTCGGTCCATGAGGAGGATTTTCAGAGTCCGTTTTTTACTGTGGAGGAAATACGATATTTGGTAGGAATTTAGCTGTTAGCGGATTAAATGCCCCCGATAACTATCCGTTCGTCCGTTATCGGACATAGAATCTATCGGGTTGCCCTCATCCAACACCGCCAAGCACCTTATTCAATAAAAATATAACCGGGCGCTCCCAGCCGCCCGGCTTATCCATTTCATTATCTACAAATGATCAGTCTTTTTAGAGTACTGAAGCTTTCCAGCCTTGCGGTTTTTCTCTCTAAGTTCATTTTTCTTTTCGTGGTTGGCCTGATTATCAAAGGCCTTTTTATCGTTATCAGATGTGCGAGGCAATGTAAGACCACTCCTTTAAAAAGTTCAGCAAAACACCCTTACACCGCGAAACAGAGTATGTCCAAAATTAAATCGGGTGTTTGTTCCTTTTTAAAGTATGCCCGTTACTTTTTCAAAAAAAAGATGGCAATCGTTCCCGGTCCTGCATGTGCCCCAATTGTGGCGCCAATCGGATAAATAATAAAGTCCTTTACACCCAATTCAGATTGAATAAGTGTTTTCATTTCTTCCGCTGTCTCTTCTGCGTCTCCATGGCTAATCGCCACTGTTTGGTGTTCCCAGTCCCCGCCTATTTCCTGCATCCACTGAATCATCCGCTTTTTCCAGCGATCTTTTCCTCTAACCTTTTCTAATGGAACAAGCTCTCCGTTTTCAACATGTAAAAGAGGTTTTACCTGCAGCATTCCGCCAATCCAGGCTGAAGCTTTGGAAATTCGTCCGCCCCGGGCTAAATATTCGAGATTTTCAACGGTAAAGAGGTGTTTGATTTGTTTACTATAGCTTTCCACTTCTGAGACTATCTCATCTTTTGTTTTTCCCATGGCACTTAATTCAATTGCTTTTTTTACAACGAGTCCATAGCCAAGGGATGCACATTTCGTATCAATCACTTCAATGTCCGTTTTAGGATAGTCTTCCTTCACTTCGTTACGAACGGAATAAGCTGTCTGAAAAGTGCCTGAAAGACCTGAGGAAAAGGCAACATATACAGCAGATTTTCCTTCTTGAGCATATTTTGTGAAGATTTCCTTCATCCTAAAAGGAGAAGCCTGTGCTGTTTTAGGCACGCTCCCTTGCCTCATTTCGTTATAAATTTGATCGTATGTGATATCGAAGAGGTCATCATATTCTTTATCATTTAGCAGAACCTTGAGAGGGAATACCTCTACCTGATGTTCTTGTAAGTATGTAAGCGGTAAATCACATGCGCTATCAGCAATGATTTGAACAGTCATTTTATCACCTCTTTTTTTAAAATGATAGCTTTCACTTAAGTTTACGAAATTCTGGTAAATTCAGCAACATTTAGAAGGGTTTGATTTTGTGATACTAACTGAGTTAAAAAAAATCATAGTCGTTTGTTTCGGAGCCTTTTTAAATGCATTATCGATGAATTTTTTCCTGATTCCTGCTGATGTGTATGCCAGCGGATTTACAGGATTGTCGCAATTGCTTTCAAGAATCTCTGATCTCTTTACTCCATTCACGATTTCTACCGGTATCCTGTTATTTCTATTAAATATCCCAGTTACTATTTTGGGATGGAAAAAAGTCGGCAAGTCTTTCACATTATATAGCTTTATCAGTGTCGTGCTGTCCTCGTTTTTTCTTGAAATCCTGCCAGTCCGAAGTCTTTCCGAGGATATTCTTCTAAACGCCGTCTTTGGAGGAGTAATCGTGGCGATTGGAGTTGGTCTTACTTTAAAGTTTGGGGCTTCTACCGGCGGAATGGACATTATTGCAATGGTCTTATCTAAGATGAATGATAAGCCGGTGGGCACCTACTATTTTATCTTAAATTCCATTATTATCCTGTCAGCAGGGTTTCTTTTTGGCTGGGAATATGCACTTTATACACTGGTTACGCTTTATGTGACAACCAGGGTGATTGATGCAATTCATACCCGTTATCAAAAATTAACAGCGCTTATTATAACGAAAAAATCGGATGAAATGAAAAAAACCATTCACGAAAAATTAATCAGAGGAATTACCACTTTGTCGGCGAAAGGTGCTTTCTCCAATGAACCAAGGGAAATGCTGATGATTGTGATTACCAGATATGAATTGTATGACTTAGAACGGATTATAAAAACGGTGGACCCCAATGCCTTTACCAATATTATTGAAACAACTGGCGTATATGGATTTTTTAGAAGAGATTAACATGATTTTACGCAAAAATCACATACTAACATCAAAAAGACTCCATTTGGAGGTATCTGAATGAAAAAGACGCTAATATATCTGGTGATGACAAGTTTACTCATTTCCTTTATTCCATCTCAGCTGGCAATGGCGATTCAGCCATCATTTGGATTAGCATTAGACATTCATGTAAGACCAGGCACAGATCAGACAGAAATGGAAATCGTTTTGCAAAATCGCAGTAATCAGAAACGGGAACTGATTTTTACAACATCCCAGGTTTTTGAAATACAAATAACAAATCCGAGAACGAAAGAGACAGTGTATACGTACTCAGCCAATAAGTCCTTTTTGCAGGCGATTCAAAGAATGGTATTACAGCCAAAGGAAGTAAGAAGGTGGAAAGAAACGTGGGAGTATGCAGAAAATGGCAAGGTTCCGCAGGGAGAACATGTCGTAAAGCTGACATTATTGGCTAAAACAGTAGATAAAAAGCCGCTTGATCATAATCAAAGAAGTATTGTAAAACAGGTGTTTTTTCCAGAGGTTAATCCGACTGTAACAGATATATCTGTTCAAAGAAACTACGATGGTTTTCTTGTAAGCGGAACAGTAGAGGCTAATGGCCATGATTTGTATTTTACATTGGATGATGGGCATAGAGTACTGATCCCTGAAAAAAGGATATCGGTGAGACAGGATCATTTTTATTTTTTAGTGCCAAATAACGAGATACCACTTGGAACTAAGGGAACATTAGTTTTAACGATTTATACAAAAAATACTCGGTATTTGCCATATGTGATCCCGTTAGAAGTCTAAAAAAGAGGCAGATCCATGATGGAACTATCAATGGACCTGCCTTTTGCAGCATATTTATTGGATCTGATCTAACCGGTTTTGAAGATCTCTTAATTGCATCTTTTCGGCCGTTGTAGAATTGGCGTAAGCAGAAGATAGAGCATTTTGTGCTTTAGCAATCAATTCTTCGTCTTTGGAACC
The DNA here is from genome assembly GCF_022808645.1 of Bacillus litorisediminis. Taxonomy (GTDB): domain Bacteria; phylum Bacillota; class Bacilli; order Bacillales; family JC228; genus Bacillus_BF; species Bacillus_BF litorisediminis. Next base: position 10,850 of record NZ_JAKZKT010000001.1, on the reverse strand, counting down.
TGTTTCTTTACTTGCCGCAGTAGCCCGATGCACCCATTTAGAGGCTTCATTAAAAATGCGGTTTCCCACTATTCAATTCCCCCAAGAGCGGAAGAATGAACATTCGCCATTTTTCTTGCTTCAGCTTCTGCATAGGTGGTTTGATATGGAAAAACTTCATCATGCTTCGAAACAGTCGTTTTATTTTGCTGGATAAACCGTCTAGAACGATTTCTTTTCCCCACAGCAACAACCCCCTGTTGATGAAACCGAATTGGATCTTATCTTGTGATCCATTTATAGTGTAAGTGAAAAGGCGATTCTTCAAACAGGGCAAAATGTGGTGAGACCGACAAAGAATTATCAGTATAAGGCATTATAAAAGATATTTCTCTAAAAATTTCCCAATTCCATCTTCTTCATTAGATAAGGTGATTTCATTTGCAACAGACTTGACTTTATCAATTGCATTGGCCATAGCAACACCTACCCCAGCAAATTCAAGCATTTCTATATCATTGTCCTCATCGCCAAAGGCAATAATATGCTCTGTTTGAATTCCCAGGTAGTCAGCGACTTTTTTAACTCCGACTGCTTTGTTAAGCCCATACTTTACCATCTCAATGACATGAAAAGGTGCTCCCCATTTTCTATGGTCAATCACTTCAGCATGTACATCTGATAAGTGTTTTCGGATGATGTCGACATCTTCCTCTTCAGCGTGGATGAGCAGACTGGTAGGAGCCTGTTTTAAAAATTCCCGCAAATCGCCTGACGTTGTTTTCGGGTTTCCGAGAGAGAATATTTCTAATAATTTTTCGTCATGGTAATGGATATAAACCTCATCTTTTACCTCTGCAATGATATTATGGAAATTATAGGTATGACAGGTGCTAACGATTTCTTTGACGACTTCAAGATCCATCGGGCTATGAATTTCTTCGAATGTATGGTCGAGAGGATGATGAATAAAGGCCCCGTTGAAATTAACAATTGGTGTATTTAATTCGAGTTCATGGTAGTACATTTCACTGGAACGAAACGGCCGTCCCGTTGAAATCATGACCTGGTGTCCTTGTTCTTTAACTTTATGTATAATGTCCTTTGTATAAGGAGAGATGGTTTTATCGTCTCTAAGTAAGGTTCCATCTAAATCTAATGCAATTAAATGTTTGTCTTTCATAACGTCTCCTTTTTTACTTTTTTTAAAGATAGTGGGATAATCATTTTATTCAGTCCCTATTGGTATTATGAGGTAAATTATATAAAAGTTCTACTAAAGAATCGTTAAGAAAGGTTGAAGATCATTGTATTATATCGATCATTATACTGTTAAAGATATTCCAATCTTAGAGGTCGCTCCTATAAACCAAAAATCTGATCCGCTGCCAACCGTTATCTTTATCCATGGAATACATAGTGCAAAAGAGCATAATCTGCACTATGCTTATTATTTAGCGGAGAAGGGATTTAGAGTCATCCTGCAGGATTGTTTGTATCATGGCGAACGAGCAAACAAACAGTCATTTCAGGAAATAACATTCCAGTTTTGGAATATAGTGATTCATTCAATGGAAGAGCTTAAAGATATTTACCAGTACTTAAACGGTGAGAATAAGCTTAAAAATAATTCCATCGGGGTAGCTGGTACATCAATGGGAGCAATTATAACCCTTGGTGCGTTGACTAAATATGATTGGATTCAGACTGCCGTCAGCTTAATGGGAAATCCCGCATATGTTGAGTTTGCAGCTATGCAAATAGAAAACATTCGAAAAATGGGGATTCAACTTCCATTATCTGATGAATTGATTAATGCTCAGATAGAGATTCTGAAAGAATATGATTTAAGCCAACAGCCGGATACTTTAAATAACCGCCCTCTTATGTTTTGGCATGGCGAAAAAGACCCGATTGTTCCTTTTGAATCAGCGTATTCCTTTTTTGAACAGGTCAAAAAACGTTATACGAATCAGGAGCATTTTCAATTTTATCGGGACCCGCAAGCAGATCATAAAGTTTCGAGATTCGGGGTTTTAAAAACAGCAGAATGGTTTGAGCAGCATCTTAAAAGCAAGCTTGTGCCTTCATCACATTAATAAAGTTTACGATTAAAACCTAAACATTTTTCATTTGAACAAAGATTTGTTACCATAAAAAAAACAGAGAGAATAAAGGTAAAGGAGTGTTCGACAAATGGATCAGGATTTAAAAGACAGTATCTATGCTGCACTTGAACAAGTGATTGATCCTGAGCTGGGTATGGATATCGTGAACCTCGGCTTAGTATATAATGTTGAATTAGACGAAAATGGGGTTTTAGAAGTCGAAATGACATTGACTTCTATGGGGTGTCCGCTTGCAGGCACCATTGTTGACCAAGTTAAAACCGCTGTAGCCGATTTGCCAGAGGTAAAGGATACTCAAGTGAATATTGTGTGGAATCCTCCTTGGACAAAGGACAGGATGTCTCGCTATGCTAAAATTGCACTTGGGATTAGATAACGATTAAAAAACGGAGGAGGTTTTGTACCTGCTCCTTCTTTCGTAGTTAGGCCTCAATGACCAAAATTAGGTTAGTAAAAAAATGGGCAGACAAACCGCCTCATTGACCAGAATTACGATGAAAGCGAAAAAAAGGGCTCTAAATCACCAATTATTCCCGCCATGGAAATCAGGTCATAAAACCTTTGCTAAAAGTTCAAACTAAGAATAACTCTTGTCAAAGGAGGAGCTGTCATGGGGCAAAGCAGACAATTCAGACCGGGACAAAAAGCGCCAAACAATGGTGTTTATGTTGAAATTGGCGAAACCGGAGATAATGTAATGCATCCGAAATCGATCAGATTACATGCAGGGGACACTTTCCCTGAAACAACAAACGATAATCGGAAATGGACATATAAAAGTAAATTTAAATAAAAGAAACCTTTCATAATTAAAATTCGTATAAGAATATAACAACCTGAGCCTTCCATCCGATTGGAATGGCTCTTTTTAAGTAGGAAAAGTAAATGGAGGAATTTGTTTCAGTTGGAGGTGAAATAGCATCATGCTTTTTGAAAAAATGACCTATAAGCTGCAAGATGCCTTCCGCGCAGCAGCTGAAATAGTTAAATCGAAGAACCACCCTGCCATCGAACCCGAGCATATTTTTTACGCGTTGTCCCAGGACCCGGCCGGATTATTGCCTGAGATCCTGGAACATAATGCTACTTCCGTCCACTTTATCCAGCAGGAGCTGCTTGCGGCATTAGAAAAGTTTCCTGTAGTAACAGGCTCTAACATAAATTATGATGCGCATCAATTATCCATCAGTTATCCAGTAAATAATTTATTAAAGGAAGGTGAAGAGCTTCAGCGTCAGTGGGAAGATCAATATCTCTCGGTGGAACATATTTGTCTGGCCATTTATTCGTTACCGAATCATCAGGTAAAAACGATTCTCGAAAACGCTGGCTTAACAGTGGATAAGACTGAAGCTGCCATTCGCCAAATAAGGGGGAGTCATAGGGTGATAACGCAAAATCCAGAAGACCAATATCAGTCTTTAAAAAAATATGGAAGGAATCTAGTAGAAGAAGTCAAAGAAGGACGGTTAGATCCCGTTATTGGCAGAGATGAAGAAATCAGGAATGTGATTCGCATTCTCTCACGAAAAACAAAAAATAATCCTGTGTTAATTGGTGAACCAGGTGTAGGGAAAACGGCAATCGTAGAAGGACTAGCGCAGCGGATTGTCAAAAAAGATGTTCCTGAAGCCTTAAAGGATAAAACTATCTTTTCATTAGATATGAGTTCACTGATTGCCGGAGCTAAATTTAGGGGTGAATTTGAAGAGCGTTTAAAAGCGGTTCTTCAGGAAATTAAAAAATGTGATGGACAGATTCTTCTTTTTATTGATGAAATACATACCATTGTTGGAGCAGGTAAAACAGAAGGTGCAATGGACGCAGGCAACATGCTAAAACCAATGCTCGCCCGCGGTGAATTGCATTGTATTGGGGCTACCACATTAGATGAGTACAGAAAGTATATTGAAAAAGATCCTGCATTAGAGCGGCGATTCCAGCAGGTGCTCGTTCAAGAACCTGATGTTGAGGATACGATTTCGATTTTGCGCGGTTTAAAAGAAAGGTATGAGGTACACCATGGCGTAAAAATTCATGACCGAGCTCTTGTATCGGCTGCAGTCTTATCGAACCGATATATTACAGATCGATTTTTGCCGGATAAGGCCATTGATTTAGTCGATGAGGCTTGTGCCATGATTCGCACAGAAATTGATTCCATGCCTTCAGAATTGGACCAAGTGACAAGAAAAGTAATGCAATTAGAAATTGAAGAGGCAGCTCTTTTGAAAGAAAAAGATGAAGTTAGCCTAAAACGATTAGAGGAACTAAGGAAAGAACTTGAAGAACAGAGAAAAATGGCAGCTTCAATGAAAGAAAAATGGGATATTGAAAAAAGCCAGCTTCAGCTGATTCGAGATAAACGAAAAGAACTGGAAGAGTTAAGAAGGGAATTAGAAGATGCTGAGGACCAGTATGATTTAAATCGGGCGGCAGAATTACGCCATGGGAGAATTCCCGCCCTTGAAAAAGCACTGGAACAACTAGAAAAGGGTCAATCAGAAGCAGTTGAAGAAAAAAAGCTGTTAAGAGAAGAGGTAACAGAGGAAGAAATCGCGCAAATTATTTCGCGATGGACAGGTATTCCGATTACAAAGCTTGTAGAAGGAGAGCGGGAAAAACTGTTACGCCTACAAGATACATTAAAACAGAGAGTGATTGGGCAAGATCATGCTATTGAATTGGTCGCAAATGCAATTTTACGGTCAAGGTCTGGATTAAAAGATCCTAAAAGACCGATAGGATCTTTTCTGTTTTTAGGACCAACTGGGGTAGGAAAGACAGAGCTTGCAAAAGCTTTGGCTGAAGCTTTATTTGACAGCGAGGAACAAATGATTCGGATTGATATGAGCGAATATATGGAAAAGCATGCAGTCTCCAGATTAGTCGGTGCACCTCCGGGATATGTCGGGTATGAAGAAGGCGGTCAGTTAACGGAGGCTTTAAGACGGCAGCCATATTCTGTTGTTTTATTAGATGAAGTGGAAAAGGCTCATCCAGAAGTATTTAATATACTCCTGCAGCTTCTAGACGATGGACGGATTACTGATTCCCAGGGAAGGACGGTTGACGGAAGAAACGCCATTGTAATTATGACGTCCAATATCGGTTCTGATCTAATTTTCGAAAAACAGAAATCTGAGGCCGTAAATGAAACGGATATTTTGCCAATCCTTCAATCTTTCTTCCGGCCCGAATTTTTAAATCGAGTCGATGAAATCATTCTTTTTAATGCACTCAATGACGCTTTAATTATGCAAATTGTTGAAAAATTCATTACAGACCTCGAAAAAAGATTAAAAGAACAAGGGATCTCCCTTGCAGTTGAGGATGAGGCTAAATCCTTTATTGCCAGAAATGCGTGGGATCCTAAGTTTGGTGCCAGACCATTGAAAAGATATATTCAGCGAGAGGTAGAAAACAGACTGGCGATAGAAATGATTGCGGGTTCTATACGTGAAGGCGATCAAGCAATTGTTTCATTAAGTTCGGGTGAAATAACCGTGCATCCACAGAAATAATGAAACCCTCTCACTATTTCTGCCTAAAATAAGAAAACCACCAAACTCGGTGGTTTTCTTATCATTAATGAGAGGGGTCTTCTTGGTTTTCCCCTTCAGGCATTAATGCAGTAATTAATATAACAAACGCAGAGAAAATAGTTCCAAGGATTAATCCTAGTTCAAGGTGAAATACATCACCTGTCATAGAAGGGATTACATAAGAAATCATTAATCCCAATAGAAATGACCAAATGATTGTCCAAATATATTGCATCTAATGTCACCTACTTTTCATCCTATTCCTTTTTATATGTTACCACACGGACCAAAAGTATTAAAAGAAATTTTGTTTACATTTCGTGAACGTTTTCTTGATTATTAGGCATACGTCTCTATCCTTTTGCTAAGTTCTTGCATAGCTATGTTAAGAGTATCTATTTTAAAGAGGGGTCATCTCTATGGTGAAGCAGCGTTTTTTTCAATTGGATACGGAATGGAATGTGATCCATTACCCAGAGAAACCAAACGGATTTGGTGTCTTAATTTTCGGTGGTGAGGGTCATTTTGTTGAGGAAAAAAATAGCTTTTGGCTTCAGCATATGGGCAGAAACATTTGGTTAAAGGCTTTGCTTGAGGCAGGCTACACTGTTTTTTATTCTAATTTGTATGGCAATCATTGGGGCAGTGAAAAAGCCGGAGAATTGGCTGAAAGCCTTTATCATTATGTGATAAGACACGAAATTTTAAATGAAAGGATACACATCATTGCAGAAGGAATGGGTGCCCTTTTAATTCCTGAATTGGTTAAAAACTTAGAGGGAAATATTCGAACGGTTTCCCTTATCAATCCATATTTTTCTCTTAAAGAAAAAATGGATGAAGAAAAAGAGCAATTATTCTTTTATAAAAAATTTTTGCACGAAGTGAAAGTGGCCAACCTCGGTGCAGAAGACCGGCTGCAGTTTCAAACGGAAGAGTCGATAAGGCATTGGACATTCCCTCAAGTCTTATCCATTTTTTTCGTGATGGATGGAAATCGGACATACTCCAAAAAGAGATTAATGGAAGAGCTCGTTGAACAGCGTAAAAAGAAGCAGACCCAGACCATGATCCATTACATTTTGCCGGAAAGAAGAAATGTCATATCTTCATTCATACTGCGGACTTTTAAAAATTTTGAGGAAATATAGCGAACCCTTCTTGTCTCGAACCTTACACATATAAAAAGGTGAACATTCATAGACTGTTAGCAATAGGGGGGACCGGAATGGATCAGATCTTTATTTACGGAGTCTATCATTTTTTTGCTTTTGAATTATGCCAGCAGTTTTTAAACGAGGGTTATCAAGTTACAGGGATACCTTATCCCTTTCAGGAAGATGATGAGGAGCTCGCCATGATGGTTGGCAGAAATGCAAACTTTATCGAATGGAAGGGTACTAACCAAACATTAGATCAGACGATAGATAAAAAGGAACAAAAGTCTTTTCTCTTTTTCTCCCATTATGATCATCAGTTTTTAGAGGACCAACATTACGATGAAATTATAGAGCATATTCAATTAAATTTGGACTTGAGTAAAATAGACCAGACAATTATATTTCAGCCGGCAGAATATACGTCTACATCGATTCAACTAGATCGTTTTACGGCATTTCAAAAGAAGGTTAGTGCTATTGTTTCCAATCCGGTTTATATAGCGTTACCTCCTCTGTATGGGATGAGACAGCCCGAGAAGGATCTGTTTGTACATGTATATCGGAATAAAGAAGTGGCAGAGGTACCTAAGAGCAATTTTGATTATATTTTATCCAGTGAAACAGCAGCTGCATTTGTCGTGAAAAAGTTGTTTCCGTCCTTTGAAAGTACCTTCCTAAAAAGTAATGGAGGATTTACGGGCTTTATTGATTACATTTTGCAAAAAGAGTACAAATGGTCAGGGAAATTGTCAGTGTGGTCACGGGATGACTTGGAAACAATGAAGGAAGTTGAGGTTCCAGGAACAGAAAGTGTTAAGGAGAAACACAAGGAATGGATTCAACGTATAGATTCTCAGCATAAAAATACGTTTCATGTATAATTAAAAAGTAAGGAGAGCTGCCTTCTATGAAAGTAGCTCTCTTTATTGATTACCCTTTTTTAACGAGAAATTTTTCAAGTAGAGGCGTTACTTTTTTAACTAATGGCTTAAAAGTAGATAAGGAAGTCATAAGCCGGTCGATATTTTCCATTAGTTCCAAGTAAGGGATTTCTGACGAGGATGATTGATTAGATTCTGGTTTGAAAATTTCTTCCATTTCATCTATTTCTTCTTTTTCATCAATTGATTCACTATCTCTGCGGTTTCTTTGAGCGCCAAACATGAACCTAGAAAAACGTTCATCCATCTCCTGATATCGGCTTTTCTCCATGTCCATCCCTCCCTGCATCTTTTTTCTTTAGTAATGTATGTGGAAAAATATAGGGGCGTATAGACGGTTGTCTCTATTTTGAAAATAAGAAATGAGTTGCGAAATTTTACTTTTTTGATTAAAATTAGTACCAAGTCATATTATTAACCTATAATATTTTTGCTAACACGAATTCATAGAGAGACATTATAAAGTTAGGGGATGAAATCCTTGAAAGCAGGCGTATTAGGTGTCGGGCATTTTGTGCCAGAAAAAGTTGTTACAAATTTTGATTTAGAAAAACGAATGGACACATCAGATGAATGGATCCGTACTAGAACAGGAATAGAGGAGCGGAGAATCGCATCTGATGATATGGATACTTCCGATATGGGATTTGAAGCAGCGAAAAAAGCACTTGAGCATGCTGAGGTGGCGGGAGAGGATATTGATCTGATTTTAGTGGCAACAGTCACTCCAGATATGCCCTTTCCTTCTGTAGCGTGTATCCTTCAGGAGAAGCTTGGTGCCAAAAAGGCTGCAGCCATGGATTTAAGTGCAGCTTGCTCCGGCTTTATGTATGGGATGGTAACAGCAGCTCAGTTCATTGAATCCGGCGCTTATAAGCATGTCTTAGTAGTTGGTGTAGAAAAACTTTCGAAAATAGTTGATTGGGAAGACCGGAACACAGCGGTATTATTTGGAGATGGAGCAGGAGCCGTAGTAATGGGACCAGTCTCAGAAGAGAAAGGAATTCTTTCCTTTGAATTGGGGGCTGATGGCTCTGGAGGCAAGTACTTATACCAGGATCAATATATTCAAATGAGTGGCAGAGAAGTATTTAAATTTGCAGTAAGACAAATGGGTGAATCCTGTGTTAATGTAATAGAAAAAGCAGGTTTAAAGCGAGAGGACGTTGACTTTTTAATTCCTCATCAAGCTAACATGAGAATTATGGAATCTGCACGGGAAAGATTAGGCTTACCGCTTGAAAAAATGTCAACTACCGTAAGATCGTACGGGAATACATCCTCTGCATCGATTCCAATTTCAATATCTGAAGCGGCAGAAAATGGACAAATCAAAGACGGTGATGTCATCGTATTAGTTGGTTTTGGAGGCGGCCTCACTTGGGGGGCTATTGCCTTAAGATGGGGAAGATAAATGCAATGTTCGAATTGTATGTCATTCATAAGTTAAATCTAAAAAAGGAGTGGCAAGTATGACGATGCCGAAAAAAAGAGTCGTTATAACAGGAGTAGGTGCAGTAACTCCACTGGGCAGTGACGCGTCATCTACTTGGAGTGCCCTGATTGAAGGCAAATCGGGAGTAGGCCCATTAACGCGGGTAAATCCGGACGATTATCCTGCAAAGGTAGCAGCGGAAATTAAAGATTTTGATCCGGAAAAGTATGTTCACAAAAAAGAAGCACGAAAAATGGACAAATTTGCCCAATATGCAGTGGCAGCCTCTTTGATGGCGGTTGAAGATTCCGGATTAAAAATTACAGAAGAAAATGCAGAACGGATTGGAGTCTGGATTGGTTCCGGTATCGGCGGAATGGAAACATGGGAAACTCAATTTGAAACTTTGTTAAATCGGGGACCAAGACGTGTAAGTCCATTCTTAATTCCAATGATGATCCCAGATATGGCAGCCGGCCAAGTTTCGATAATCCTGGGTGCAAAGGGTATAAACTCTTGTACAGTAACCGCATGTGCTACAGGTACGAACTCAATCGGAGATGCTTTTAAAGCGATTCAGCGTGGCGATGCAGATGCCATAATTTCAGGAGGCACTGAAGCGCCTATCACAAGAATGGCTCTTGCAGGATTTTGTGCTAATACTGCTCTATCCACTAATCCTGATCCAAAAACAGCAAGCCGTCCATTTGATAAAAATAGGGATGGATTTGTAATCGGAGAAGGCGCAGGAATTGTCGTTTTGGAAGAATTAGAACATGCATTAAATCGAGGTGCGCAAATTTACGCAGAAGTAGTTGGGTATGGTGCAACAGGAGATGCCTACCACATCACAGCCCCATCTCCAGGAGGAGAAGGCGGAGCACGGGCAATGAAAATAGCGATTCAAGATAGCGGATTAGCACCGGAAGATATCGGGTACGTAAATGCTCACGGAACGAGCACAGATTACAATGATAAATTTGAAACAATGGCTATAAAAGAAGTATTTGGCGATTATGCCTATAAGCTCCCGGTTAGCTCAACAAAATCTATGACGGGGCACCTGTTAGGAGCAGCCGGCGGAATTGAAGCTATTTTTAGCGTATTGGCTATTAAGCACGGTATTTTACCGCCGACCATTAATTACGAAACACCAGATCCTGATTGTGACCTGGATTACGTTCCAAACCAAGCCAGAAAGGCCGATATTAAAGCAGCCTTAAGCAACTCGCTTGGATTTGGCGGCCATAATGCTACACTAGTCTTTAAAAGATTTGAAAATTAAATAGTTCGAGAAGAAAACAGGCGGTAATCGCCTGTTCAGATTGAAGACAAAAGGCATTTGGGAATGTTTTTATTCCCAAATGCCTTTATGATTTTAAGAATTTTTCTCAGAATCCATCTTAGAAATGAGTGTGATTTGTCTATTATTCTTATTCTTTATGCCATTTTTGGACTTACCCAAGTCCAGTTGGCTAATTTTTTAAGATTTATGGCAGCAAACGTAAGCATCGCCTGCATGGACAATTTTTTAAGGCCTCTTAAAGTAGTCCATCGCATACCATGCTTTTCTTTTGCATCCGCAAAGACTCGTTCAATGGATTCTTTTCGACGTGCATATATTTCTTTTACTTCTTGTTTATGACGAAGGTGTTCGGCCT